>JAKSDO010000215.1 GCA_022360055.1 Cytophagales bacterium
TAAACACCAGGCATAAAGAATCAACCCTTTCTTTTTCTGGCAATACTTTAAACTTTCTACAATTACATCTTTATACAATGGCCTGGTAAAAACATCAATCCACTCAACTGTTGCAAAGCCGATGAAATGCAAGGCCTACTGATTTCGTATTTTATATTTTGTACTCAATTTTGGCTTCGTTAGTAATTTACCGAGTTATAAACTCTACCTTTCATTCCCAGACACAAGTCACAGACTTGAGCCAGTGGGGGGCTTACGCCAGGCTTTGTTTTATTCTTCCTACCACCGCTCAACGCTGCTCGGCACTAGATTAATAAACATTAACTTGAAAATCTATATTCTCTAAATTACCATAAACAGCACTAAGTGTACTGGAAATAAATTTCTCAAATTTTTCTAATCGTACGTTTTTAGGCAAAAAGGCAAAGAATGAATTCTGTTCGATCTTATTAAATTTATGAAAACTTGTTCGGGCTTCAGTATTTTGAAATCTAGCAAAGTTGGCGGCATTATCTGTTTTCGATTTACTAAATAATAGTTCAAAAACATAACCATCACCAATCCCAAAATCAATATCGCAATCCCATCTTTTTACATCCGAATATCGATATACTTGCAAAAGTATTTGTCCATTTTCTCTAAAAATATCCATTTGTGCATTATTCTCGCCTAAGTCTAAGAATAATTGTGAAGCATCAACAAGTCTCATCATCAATAGAATGTCACTTAGTTAAATCTTTATAACCTTTATATATTAGCAAACCTGCCCCCCCAGCACCTACACTATATCTTAACCAAGCAGGCCCAGGCATTAATCTTGTTGCCCAAGGAGATCGTGAGTTAACCCATAATGCAGATTGATAGTTGGTTACTCCTTTTTGAAAGTAGAGTCTAGGCCCAGGATAATATTGTCCTCCTTTATAAAATTTACCCCCAACACGTATCCCTCCTTTAGGAGCTCTTAACACACTACCTCTAGAGTATAAGGTGATTGTATTGCTCAAAGGAGCACTACCTTCTGCAACAGTACTTGTTGCAAGGCCACTTTCGAAAGTACTAACTAAACGACCAACTGATGAAACTGCGCCAACAGCAACAAAACCTAATGTTAATTGAGTTACGGGATCAAATTCTATCCCATCACCAATCCCCATGTCAGCTCGAAACAAAGGATCCGAATTTAAACGTTGGTGAAATAGTCTTCCTACTGATGTTGATTCATCATAAAAAGAGCTTTGCATGTCCCTTGTAAAAGTTCCATGATTACCAACCATATAAACCATATCATCACCAGTTCCTCTAAAAAAGCCGTATTCCCCATCACTATCGACTTTTACTCCATCCATGGAAAACCCATTTCTCCACCATGCACCAAATTTCGAATAAGCTCCGTCGGGATCGACATTAGTAATTGGGCTATTATTCATTGAAAGGTATGGAGAAAAGTACTGCCTTGCCGGATCCGTCGTCAACCACCTCCCGATCACCGGTTCATACATTCTTAGTTCAAAACTGTTCCAGCCGGTTTCTTCGTCCATTTCGGCGAACTGGCCCTGGTAGCCGAAGCGGTATTTTTCGCTGCTGTAGCTGCGGCCGGCCATCGCCAGACCGAAGGGATAGTAGTCGCTGGCGCTCGTCACCGGCGCGTCGATCAACTGTACTTCCAAATCATCAAAATATACATTCACACCTTCGTTGCTTTCATTGGCCACGTAGACGTAAATATAACCATTTTCTTCAATTGGCACTTCAAGTTCTAGCTTTTGCCAGTTGGCCATGGCCTCATCCGTTACCATGATGTGTCCGTGCTGGGCCATGGTCATGTTTTTATTAAAAACAATGTATTGGATGTAGGCCTTTGGCGCTCCCTGCCTGTCCGTATTGGGGATGGCCGCCCCTCCTGCCAGGGCCTCGCCAAATGCTCCGACGAGGCTGGCTCCTTCTCCCAATGGCGAGGTGTTCCCAAAACTCGCAGCAATTGCAGCTCCAATACCTGTCACTACATCGTTAATATCGGTGATGCTTTGCAGGTATTTGGCAAATACTTCCATCCGCACCGTATCTCCGGGGCTTACTCCGAGGTTGATCGCCGGACCGATCGTGTAGGCATGCGCCGGGTCCACCGGATTAAGCTTGCTGCTGTACGTGCCTGTGGCTGTATGGTTGTACAGCGGATCCATGTAGCGGGAACCCATGTTCATAAAGTATTGCTCCTCTTCGGCCGCCTTTTCCGGTTCCATTGAAGCATCGAAAGTTATGGCGCTGCTTTCGTCCACTACGCCTATCCGCACATTGCCCAGATGGTCGGTCAGCTCGTACTGCGAGGCACCCATTACCTCGTCTCCATCGATGGTCGAAACACGCAGCGTTTCGCTGCCGCTGGCTTCAAAGGTAAACCCACCAGTCAGCCTCAATGAACCGCCCGGCAGCAACTGGTAGTCCTTCTCTTCATAGGCATTGCGCACTTCGGCTCCGGTGATGTAGTCCACATCCGGATCGGCCTTGATAAAGTCGTGCCGGTACATGCCAAGGCGTCCGCTGCCATAGACCATCGTCTCTTTCAATGCAGGAGCCGCACTTCCCGTTTTTTCATAGGTGGATAAGACATTGCCCGAAGCGTCCCGGATGTACCAGGTCTCAACATCAGGATCTTCCGGCCGTTCTGCATGTTTTTTCTTCATCAGGCGAAAACCCCGGTCGTCGTATGCGAAGCTCACTTTTTCATTGCCGGCATCATCTTTTACGGCGGTCATCTTACCCGTGACATCATAGTACATATTCCTGTTTTCACGACCGTCAAGTAGAGCGGTTTCCTTTTCAAGCTGGCCAATGGCATTGTACGCATAACCGGCGTATCCGGTAACGGATGTCAACTTGTTCGTATTGGCTTCATAACTATATCCGGCGGTGTCGGGGTGAGGATTGTAAAAGTCGTGCAATACGTCCACCGTGCCTCCTGTTTCAAGGCCCTTATAACGCCGCAATCCAAGGATGTTGCCGTTGGCGTCGTAGCTCAGGTTACCCACCCTGTACCGGTCGCCCTGCGAGGCCATCGATCTATAAATGTAGTCCGGTATGCCGAATTCCGCACCTTTCAACTGGTATTTGTCGTCGTATGTGTATTGGTACATCACCGGCGAGGCGCCGTACTTTTCGGACCCGGTGCGCCAGGTGACGTTCCGGATGTTGCCGTTGAAGTACTCCTGCCCGGCATCCACACTTCCGATACCACCGAGGGTATAGTCGCCGTTGAAGTATTCGAGAGTCATGGCAAAGAGGTCCTCCTCGAAACCACTGTGCGCGCCGGGTTTGCCGTCCTGCCCCGGATCTTTGTTGCCGTCCGGATGGTTGATGGACTTCAGCCAGCCCTGGGTCGTATAGACGTAATCAATACCCTGTTTGTTCCCGCCGAGCTCAACCCGTTTCAGCGGACCGTGCAAATAGTATTCGTAACGGGCCTGTACGGGCAACGGATTTTCAGTGTTCGCTCCGGCCCTTACCTCGCTCAGACGCTGATTGGCGTCGTATTCGTAATGATGACGGAATTCCTCAATTGCGGTCATTTCACCGTCCTGCGGGTCAAAGGCTTCAAAGACCACGTCCGTGACATTGCCTAAAAAGTCATACGTGTAACCGATCTTAAAGACGCGAAGAATCTCGCTGCCCGCCACCTCTTTTGGCGCCTGCAGCATCCATGTAACCCTGCCGCGGTAATCGTAGCTGTACCAGGTCTTCATATTGGTGTTTTCGGTATAGGATACGGCCCCCATCAGGAAGGTCTGGGTAAAGTCTTTTTTCTCTTCATCCGTTGCCGTGGCCTCCTCCAGGCCAATCGTATTCCAAAGGGCTTCCGTGTCCGGCAGGTCGTAACCGGTAAATACCCAGTCCTTCAATTCTTCATCGCGCGTCCATAAGGGATCGTTCCGGTAGCTTTCATTATAGGTATACTCCAACTGATCTTTCAGGCCATCATTACCGTTAGGAGTATCCGTATCAAACTTCAATGTGCTGCCCGCATACGCACCGGATTCTACGGGACGGCCGGATTTATCATAATGAGTATACGAAAAGATTTTGCCTAAGGCTTGCATGGCATTCTGACTAAACCGAACGCTTCCGTCTTTCCGGTACAGGTAACGGGTGGTGCCTGCATCCGGCTCGGTCATTGATATCAGCCGTCCCAGGTGATTGTACTCGTAGGTGGTCTTGTCAATGGCTTCATAGCTCACTTCATCGTTACGCCAGGCGAGTACGCCATTTGGTGATACACTGGATACCAGCCTGCCTGCCTCATCGTAAAAGTTGTAGCTGATCGAGGTAAAGCGGTTGGTGTAGGTTACCGAGACGTCCTGATCACCTGTCAGGCTTACCTTGTAAAAGCCTTTGGGCAGGTTGGCCGGTACCGGCGCTACAGGTTCGTCATTCAGGATATCCGTCAGGGTATAGGTGCCTGTTCCGGACCATGCGACCGCCTGATCTTGCAAGAGGTAAAAGTACAGCACGGTCTTTCCGGCGGCTACCGAGGTACTGCCCGTACAGGTAAAATCCTGACTGTCTGCGGTTGCATCGCCGGGATCGATCCCTTCGGCGGTCATCAATACTTTTTCTCCCTTGTCCATGACCGAAATGACCGACTGTCCGTTGGCATCGATCGATATGGAGAGCACCGTTTCGCCGGTTAAACCGATCGCCTCCTGTCTTGAAAATACCGTTTTGTGCAGATCTGCGTACTCGCTTAACTCGGCAGTCACGCCGAATGTCCCTGCCAGTGTTTCTTTTCCGGAGCCCAGGAAGTGAAAGTCTCCCGGCCCTGCGATGCGTTTGGGCTCACCGGTGCCGTCGTCGTAATATTCATTTATGGTAAAGGGAAAATCCGTCTCCGGTGTGTAGGGCTCCAGCGTATTATTTTCGCTGTAATACCAACCCAGTGAACCTTCCTCCCATCTGCCGACCGGTTCCGGGGCGTAACGCAAGTTGTCCGGATCGAAATTGGTGTAGTCGTAGATCTTGTCTGTTTCATCCGCTATGAAATATCTGTCATACCTGAAATCTATCTCGCCAAATCCGTCTCCGGAAGTCTCCCGGTCAAAGTAGACCAACGGCGCCGGAAGCGTGACCATGACCTCCCGGTCCAGAGCATCGGTCAGGGTATGCGTCGCAAATACCACATCCTGCCCCGTAACCGGATGAGCATTGAATGTGACACTCTGCGATTGTGAAGGTCTGCCCATCAGGTCGAAATAGTTTTTTTCACGGCTTACGTAGTTGCCGAGATGATCGTAAGTCGTGGCTTCCACCCAATTCATATCTTCGTCGCAGTCGTCTTTGATGGTGATGGTAACGGGCGTTCTATTTGCGCTGACGCACCTTTCATTGTGATTTACGGATTCAATTTCCAGTTCCAAGGTTTGGGGCATCTTGACAGGATCGAGAACGATCGTTCCAAACTCTTCTTCGATCAATGCACCTTCTGAATCGTACAGTCTAAATGCACCTCCTGCCGGCAGATTCTCCGGCTCAATCGGAATGGATTGCCAGTTGCAGAATGTTTGTGCTGCGTCGATGACCGGGTCCGGAGGAAGGGTCTGTGTAATTTCAAAAGACAATGCAATACTCTTACAAACTCCATGTTCATCCGTAACCCGCACAGCATACTGACCGGCCACTTCATCTGTGAAGTTTAATGAGGTAATGACCTGGTTATCCGGAAGTTTCCATTCCACTACCGAAGCGCCCGGTTGGCTGTTTACGCCAAGATTAACCGGATCATTGCAAATCTCAGAGTTGCCGGATAATAACGGCGTCGTGAAATTGCCATCGGAAAGGACAATTGAAATCTCCGGCCCGCACCCGATTCCCGAACGACAGATTCTGGCCGTCAAATTATCAAAATCAGAGGAATCATTTGCATAATTATTAAATTCGAAGATACCGGTTGTATCGCTGCCCAGCAGATTCCCGTTACCGTACAACTCAAATTGATCGTTGCCGGATAACGGTCCGGTCACTTTGAAGTAATAATGTTCATACGGATCATTGGGTGAAGTCCAGGTATTGTCCCTGCAGCTTATGGCATACTGTAGTGACGGGGATGACGTCGGTGGCAATTGCTCGGCGGTAATGGTTACTTCCTTGGTGCCGGAGGTACACTGCACACTGCCGGGTCGATCATAAGAAACCGCCCGTACCTTATAGGTCCCCGGTATTAAGCCGGTTGTCGATAACTCGTCGGTGATCGTCCGGGCTTGATAATCCCATGTTCCACTTGAATAATCATGCCTTACTAGCTCTCCGTCCGAGGGGTCGTACCAGATAAACTCTACTTCCTCCAGATTATCTCCCAGGTTGTCATAGCCTGTTTGAAAAGTGGCTTTTAATTTACCGGGTTCTGTTCCAACAGCTATGATCCCTTCGTAAAGACCTTTGGCCGTTTGACTTCGGGATGAAACGCAACCCCCTACGCTAGTACCTTCCACTTCAACTGTCATATCGCTGTAGGATTTCACCGTAATGGTATTGGCGGTTTGCCCGACTATTGAATTGTGATCCTGCAGAAACCATTGATAAGAACTGAATCCGCTTGTAGCCGTGAACGTAACCGTACCAAGTCCTCCGGGTTCGGAACCACAGATCATCTCATCGTTTACGGTCGGAGTTGCAGTTGTCTGTGTAATGGAGACCGTTCTTACCGGACTTTTGCAGATGCCATTTGATTCTTTTACCCGCACAAGATAATTTCCCGTCACCTGCTGATTCATACCGGCGCCTTGCACAATACTCCCGTCCGGGTACTTCCATTCCACAACTGATGCGCCTTCTCCGGTCACGGGCGAGGCAGTTAACTCCACGGTTCCATCGCATAAATTCGTGTTTCCCGTAATCAGCGGTGCGCTAAAACTTCCGCTTGAAACAGAAAATGAAAGCGAGGGACCACATCCAATGCCGGAACGGCAGATCTTGGCCGTCAAATTATCAAAATCAGAGGGATTGTTTACCTGATCATTGAATTCGAAGACACCGGTCGTATTGCTGCCAAGCAATACCCCGTCATCGTACAATTCGAAAGCATCATTGGCCGACAGCGTACCCGATATTTTTATATAGTAATGAACGAAACCATCTGACGATCCTTCCCCCGGCCAATAGTTTTCCTCACACGAAAGAGCATATTCCAGTGATGGCGATGCTCCGGGGGGCAACAATTCCTCCGGCATCGTAACCGCCCTGGTATCCGTCGAACAAACTAATCCGACGACCGGATTCGGCTCATCGTACGATTCCACCCGAACCCGGTAAGTATCGGGAGCTCTCCCTGCCATAGACAATTCGTCGGTTATCGTTCTGCTTTGCTGACCGTCCCAGTCGCTGTCGGAGTAGGATCTCCGCTCTATTTCATTATGATCCTTGTCATACCAGATAAAAATCACCTCTTCCAGGTTATTATCGATCTGACTATAGCGCGTCTTGTAAGTTGCCCGCAATGCGTTGGCGACAGCCTCAACGGAGATTATACCAGAATAAGATCCGGTAGCCTGGGCGCTCCAACCCGATACGCATCCTCCCGTGGTGGTGCCCCGCACCCGAACCAATACATCATCATAGGCCTTGACCGTTAACTCATGCGTATCCTGGGGACCGACGATCGAGCTCATGCCTCCCGATACATCCCACTCGTACGAGGAAAAGCCCGCTGTAGCGGTAAATTGCACGGTGCCTACCCCATCCGTTTCGGAACCGCAGATCGCTTCATCACCGACAGAAGGAGGGCTACCTGCACTTTGGGATACGGTCACGGTGCTGGCATTACTTTTACAAACGCCGTGATTATCTTTGACCCGGACGTAATACGTGCCTGCGGCCTGCTCGTTCATGGCAGATCCGGTATTGATGCTGCCATCGGGATATTTCCATTCCACTATGGTGGCATTTGCATCTCCCGATACCGGACTTGCATTCAGGGAAATTGAACCGTCGCATAAATTCGAATTGCCCGTAACTACCGGTACACTGAAAAAACCATCTGCAAAAGTGAAATTGATCGCACTGCTATAGCCTTTGCCGGACCTGTATGTTTTGGCGCTTAGGCTAGTCAGTAAATCGAGATCTTCATCGTAGTCGTTAAACTCAAAAATACCGCTGCTGTTCCTATCCAGTTCGATTCCACCTGCGTAAACCACGTATAAGTCCCCGCTCAACCGTTTGTTTGTCAATTTTATATAAAAATGATCGTACGGATCATTGGGTGAAGTCCAGGTATTATCTCTGCAGGAAATCGCATATTCCAGACTGGGGGTATTTAACGGAATCGGAGGAGAGACAACAATCGATACGATATCCGAAACACAAATCGGGTGATTCGGGCGGTCGTTGCAATGAATTTTCAGGGTAAACGTACCTGACTTGCTTGTCGTGAGTCTGTCCGAGATGCTTTCCCCATCGGAAGACGGCCACCCGGGATCGTCGTAAGCAATATCATATTCGGTAGTTATGCCATCCGGATCCGTCCATATAAATACGATCTCTTCCAAATCCAGATAGGATTCGTTATACGTAAATGAAGCATCGATATAACCGTCACCGGTGGTATAATTGATCGTACCGCAATTTTCTCCGAGTGCATCACCTGCGAGCGAAATAAATAATACGGTAAAAAAACAGAACGCGTTCCTGATGTGTTTCATGATTAATTATTTGTTCGTGCATAATGAATAATATTTTTGGAGGATCTTATCTTGCCTTTATATCCCTCCGGGAAGGTTGCTCCTCCGTATTCGCTATCCAGGATCTCGGTCCATACTTCCGTAAGCTGCCCCATGGCATTGTACACGTATTCGGTATAGAAATTGCCGGCGTCCAATACGTGGGAAAGCTCTCCCCATTCGTTATACACATAGCTTGCCATCGCTGCATCCAGGGGATGCAGCCGGAAATCATCGAAGTTGCTTGTGCCCGAGGCCGAGGTACAGTAGACGGTCAAAGCCGAGTTTTCGCTCACCGGTATATCAACATTGATCAAATACCAGTCGCCGGATTTATATGCCGCATCCACACCGGTTGAAATTTCCGTTCCGCCGTCAATTCGATAGACAAGCCGGCCATTCACATTATTTGTCCACACACTTGCCCTGTAATGGTTATGGGAGGCTCCGGCATCCGCAACGTCAAACCTTAGTGTCCTGTTCCCGCCTGAGTTTACGGATACCGACCGGTCGCCCGTATGGGAAACATTCCCGTCGATTTGCCCCTGGTCGATGTATACTCCTCCCCAAAACAGATTAGCGCCATCGTTGATCAGCTCGTCTTCGGCTCCGGCATAGGCAAATTCATCGTATCTTGCATGCACCACGGTCGAAAGCACCTGCTCCTGCCTGCTGTCCATTTTGGTGGCGGCATAGCTGCTGTCGATGCCCATGGCTTCCAAGGCGTGCGAATGGACATCGATCCTGGTCACTTCGCTGTTTTTTTGCCATTGGGCATACGGTGTTTGCCCATTCTGCCAGGCATCGAACCCGGCAAAATTATCCATTGGATACAGCCCGTTTTCCAGAGGCCGGTCGTCGCCTTTCCAGGTATAGCTGGATTTTTTGCGCCATATGCCTGACTGGAGTCCAAGGTCCGCCTGGTCGCCGGGAAGGACGACAAAATCCATCTGATCGCTCCAGGTTTGCGCCGAAGCGCTCACCAGCCCCTCTTTGGTTCCGCTCGTCGCATAATCCGGTGCGACTTTATAGATATAGGTCGCACCTTCCTGGGTAAGCATGTTCTTGCCACCGTTCATGGCCAATCCCATTCCATTGTATTGCTTATAGGCCGGGGCAGATTCGATCAAGTAGCAATTGCCGTAGCTGTCGGTAGTGAGCGACTGGGTGACCGCTCCGCTGTAAAAATCAAAAGCAAGGTTTTTGGTTTCCGTGGTGACTCCGGTTTTATAGTTCGTCGTAGTTGTTCCTGTGATTACGGATGGGTATACTTCTTTAACAGCCATTACGGCCATGTTATAATTTTGGAGATTCCCTGCCTCATCTTCTTTTTCTACAATTCTGAATTCGTTGAATAATTCAGATGTAAATCCCTGATTGCCATATCTGGAAGCCAATTCCTGTCTATAAGTATCGTTGTCTACACCCTGGTGAAGATAATTTGTTTCTTGCCTGGTAACTATATTTCCCTGAGCGTCATAAGTTGACACCGATTTCAGGCTTCCCAACCGGGAAGAATAGTCCCTCATCGTTACAGTTCGACCGGGGTAAAGTTCAGCGCATGTCTCACAATCGTCGACAATGCGTTCATTCATATTTTCATCATAGGTCTGAAACTCATACACCCGGCTTACAGGCGCTTTTACCAATTCCCGACCTAAACGTTGTACTTCCTCTTCGACTTTTACCTGAGCATATATTACTCCCGGAGGAGGAAGTTCACGAGAGTTCGTAATAACCTTGGAATAGTTTTGGAGAATGGCATTTTTAAAATTCTTTATTAACCCATCGGAAGGTTGATTCCCTTCCGGAACGATGATATAAGGCGATAAAAAATCAAATGGCTCATAAGATGTATACCCCGTGCTTGCTTCATTATCGGAATAGGTATATAAAGTCTTCTTCGAATATGTTTCATTTTCAAGCTCCACAAACTTTGTTCTGACGCCGCCTCCAAAAATGCCATGTTGATTGTAACCGGAAGATATAAATCCTCCCAGGAAGAAATCGTAGTCTCCGCTAAATGTGATCTGACAGTCCCTGGCATACCAACTAAAACCTCCCCCGCATTGTGTATACAAAGTCCTTTCAATCGTTTTATCTGCATTAATCTCATTTTTTAATTCAGGACTCGATATCTTAATATAATTGTCTCCAACCTCCGTAATTAAGCACTCTTTACCACTGGATCTGCAAAAATAACTTCCATAGAGTTGATCGGCAGTACTCAATTCACAGTCCGTAAGACCTGAACAATTCAGAATACCATTTACGTAATTGTAAAATCCCCAAACATCGCAATCAATAAAGGTATTCTCTTCAAATTCCCTTTTTAAATCGATGTTATTCTCTACAAATGTCAGTTTGAATTCATCATTTTGAAGGGGGTCAAATGTCTTGATCTTTAAGATATGTTTCTTCGCCAGAACAGGTTTTATATATTCATCAGATTCAAAGCCAATTTTAATTGTAGCACCAACAGAAGTTTCAACATTTCTTAATGACCATGAATCAACGGATTTTTGTGAAACTTTTGAAACGTATTCGTTAACGCTTTTATTTCCCAATTCTTCAAAATCACTTTTGTAAAACCCCCAGGCATCTCTATGGTTCCTGTTGTAGGGTGGATTCTTGGTGGTTTGACAAACGATGTTTCCAGCCGCAATTTCAGGTATGTTCTCTCCTAAGATGTTGATGGTTGCCTCGTAGTCCGAACCGTCTAATACCATAGATATTATGACTCCGCAATACGGAGTTTGGCCAATTTGAAATTCGATTATGTCTCCTTCTTCAAAAGGCGTATGCTCCGATACGGCAGCTTTTAATTTAACCGTACCATTTTCTTCGGTCATCATATCGGTCAAGGTCACTGACCCGTGTTTCGGGGTCTCTTCATCATAGCTGAAATTCATTGGCGGGATCACGGATTCCGCTCCTTTTCCAAGAAAACGAATTGAATTTAAGGTGAGCTTTCCACTCTTTTCTCTCACACCAACATTGGGTGTTGCAGTGTAAAGGTTGTCATTACTAAAACTATTGGACGTCCCGGGACATAGATCATATTGGTCATTGTCAAACTCTACGGCTCTCAATACCTTGCCATACAAAGTGCCGTTATTTTTTATCGCTTCCAAATCGTATTTGTCGAGCACATTAGTTCCGCTATGCACAGAAGCCGTTTTACTCGTGAAGTTGCAATGTCCGCATTCATTGTTTGCAATTTCATAGTCGAATGTAAATTGATGGTCGAATTCGGAGCCTGAGGCCTTGTTTATTGACAAAGCCGCAACATCCTCGTTCTTCATAAGAACAATTTCCGACAGGCGCATCGTACTTACCGGATATCTATAGTAAGTTATTGTCCCATCATCCCTATCCACATTGCCGGAACAAGAATATGAACAGGTATTGGTATATTCTTTAGGTGTAAAAGTATCGTCAACATCCACAAAAGTACTAACACCTTTGGCGTCTTCCCGTATGTCTTTCACAAATAATGCCGTATGAGATCGTGTCTTAACCGCGTCAAGATAGTATAGCTCCTTTCTCCCCCTTGAGTATGTCCGGATGTTTTCGTCCAAATCCCTATGCCATCCTGATTCGGGATTGCGCCACCTGTAGTTGGAGGCCCACATACCGTAATCAAGCTCTACCCAGTATCCCCAATCGTCATCGCCAATAGTTCCGTCACTATCTGGATTTCGATTCACGTAATCCGGACCTGTAATGGCTGTCAACAGCCAGGTATAAGCATAAGGTTGGGGATGCGCTCTGGTATTTGTAACCTCTCCCTGGCTATTGTCAATTGTTTTTGATTGGATATACTCGTCGTAAGCATATACGGGAATGGAGTAATGATATGTCACACCGCTCTCATTCGTGATCATAAAGCCTCCGGCCTGATTCGAAACATCATATTCGTAAACATCTGTTTTATGCTCCGAATAATCATTCAACGAAATAAACCCGTGATTCGAATACGCTGCTCCGCTCTTGATGTCCTGATTGGTAAACCATTTAACTTGTTTGGACCCTGCAAGATTCTGTTCATCATAATTCCAGCCTTCGGTCTTAAAATTTGCCTGCGATTTGCTGAATTCAACGCCTGAAGCATTGTTTGAATTGATTCGGGGAAGGTTGCCGGTTTCAAGGTGCTCGACAGGATCGTAGTTCGATGAATAATATGCAGCATTCGAAAAGTCGTTGATAAACCGGAAGTTCGCCTTCCCATGGGGCTGATTTTTCAATCCATATTGAATCAGATAATCCTCACTCCCCTGCTTTTTCAGGTTTTGTCGAAACAGACTGCCGTTGAAAAAAGAATAGGGTCGCATGTTGCCGTTGATACCCTGTCCTGTAACGTTATAACTGTCAAATGAGATCATACTGCCTCCCAGCACTTTTTCGACCTCCGGATTGTCCACAATGCCTCCTTCTTCATCAGGGTCCAGCAAGGCATATGAATCAAACGAATTCGTATCCGGGTGGTTCCAACCGGGATGTAAAGCTCCGAAAGTGAGCACATCGCTCGTTTCATTAGAATAATAGCGTTGATAGTTATAGCCTAAATACACATTTGCAACCCCAAGTGGAACAGTAAGCCCGAAGTTATTGTCCTCGGACGTAATGTTCCCTACGTTGCTATTTACCTGGCTCATACTTAATCCAGCAATGGATAAAGATGGCTTCAAACTATTCGAAGTTATAGATATACCAAGCATACTGGCCTTCCATGATACAGAATTGAAATCGGAGGATAACTCCCCTCCAAATGCACTTAGAGATATACTTTTTAAATCAGTGGATATCATTCCATTAAATCCGCTTAATCCGAATTCACTACGACTTCCTCCATGCGTACCAATAGTATGCGATACCCCGATACCAATTGAACCAAATCTATATCCAAATCCTATGTTGGCTCCTACGCCAAACCCGTGATAGGTGTCCTGGGAAAAAGCCAAATTTACATTTGCTCCTGCAAGGCCTGCTCCTACGGAAAACCCTGATCGCTCTCCCCCCGCCCATGTATCTGTGACAACTCGTCTTGCGCCATTGTGGTCGTCCGGGTATCCATTTACAATTCTCGTAATTGCGCCGGGATTCAAGGTCCATCCCAGGCCAACCCAGGATGCCTCTTCTCCAGGTTGAATGCCCGCATGATAAGAAAGCGATAGCGGGTATCCGCCCGAAGGGCCGGGAACCTCCAATAAGGGAATGTTGTACGTGAAATCCCCTGTGGCCAGATTGACCATATCCGTCGTATCCACGGGTTCAAAGCTGGTGTATTCCGGCGCGGTCGGTCCCGATGTCAGGGCATAGGAGATGCCGGGCAGCGCCAGATCGAATACAAAGTTGATCAACAAAAAAAATGCTATGACTCGTACGGTTTTGCGTTTGGTAAACATGTCTGTCTTCTATTTCTTTAGTTCAAAAAATCGATTCCGGGAGTGTTTAAAATATCTTTCACGTCAAATCTTAGATTCACTCTGCCTGCCCCGAGTCCCATTTCCTTCAGGTTCAGTTGGACCCATCCCTCGTTTTTTATTTGATTCCTGTCGAATGCCAGTAATACCTGCGTGCTGCCTCCCATGCCGTGCATTCGCGAAAAATGATGATCTGTCAAGTACACAGTATCTTTGGCGGAGGTGGTCATGTGAAGGTAGTCGTTCATTCTGAAGCTGAGCTTTTGGAGGTTGTCGCTAAACTGCTGATAGCTTCCCGCTGTGCTGTACAGTGCATCTTTGCCATTATCGGAGATGCTCAAAACGAAATAGGCGTAATCCCCATATTTTTCCTTGAGTTTTTGCACGGTCGCCTCATTTGTCGCTTTACCGCGCTGTTCCTGAGCAACGATCAAATCGGATGGGCGGTAAACAGCGCTTACTTCAAGGCGGCCCCTCTTCGATGTTTTTATTAATCCATTGCCCGGCTCTCGCACATAGGCCTGCAAAGCTTCTTCGGTCACCGGCTCAGGTGAGCAGGACTGGACAAGGAAGAGGCAAATCACAGACACAAACGGCACACTTATGGCGCTCATGATTCGGGGCCAAAAACCGCTGCCTTTAAGGCAATTATCGGCTTTTTCAATCCCCCTAATCCTCCGGCCGGGGCGGGACAGGCGCTTCTCCCGGCAGGAACTCTTAATCCGCTTAACCTGGCTA
>JAKSDO010000189.1 GCA_022360055.1 Cytophagales bacterium
AATAAACGCAAAAGAGCTATGTTTTCTCAATATTTACTTTTAGTCGGATGACAGTAATAAAAAATTAGGCAATCTGGGTTACCTTTTGACTAAATAATCATACACTAATATAAACCTTTTAGTAACAGCCTGCCGGATTTAACCTCTGAATTATCAAGGATCAAATTTTTTGTAATGCACACAATTAGGTTGTTAAGGTCAAGTTTCAAGATCATCTTATTTCAAGACTTAGAATTCGGAAAAATCGGAATTGTCATGGTTCAGGAATCCATACAACCCTGAGCTATGGATCAGCCGAAGTTTGACAGACTCCTGCGTCTAATGAAAATGCTTACAGGCAACATCACCTACACGGTTACTGATTTGGCAGAGCGATTCGACATGTCCGAACGAACCATTTACCGGTATATCGATACATTTCGTGAGGCCGGATTTGTTATAAAAAAAGAAGAAAACTCATTTCGAATTGATAAATCATCACCCTATTTCAAGGATATCAGTTCGCTGATCCATTTTACAAATGAAGAGGCATACCTTCTCAAAAATGCCATTGAAAGCATCGATGAGAACAACCTCATAAAGCAAAATCTGAAGAAGAAGCTCTACACAGTTTATAACTATAAGATCCTGGCGGAAACAGTTGTAAAAGGGAAAAATGCGATCAATATCAACAGGCTGGTAGGAGCCATTGAAAAACAACGTCAGGTGCTGTTGCGTGATTATAGCTCAGCGCATAGTAGTGAAGTGCGTACCAGGCTGGTAGAACCTTTTGCATTTACCATCAATTACATTCAACTGTGGGCATTTGAGCCGAAAACTCAAAGCAACAAGCTGTTTAAGGTATCGCGGATTGATAAGGTAGAGGTGTTGACAGATTCCTGGAAATACTTCGCGAAACACCGGGAAGGCCATATAGATGTTTTCAGAATAAGTAGTGAAGAGCTTTTGCCCGTAACCCTTAAACTAAGTCTGAGGGCCGCCAATCTACTGGTCGAAGAATATCCCCTGGCGGAAAAGTACCTCATCACAAACGGATGCAATGAATGGATTTTTGAAGCCAATGTTTGTAGTTACGAGGGGGTAGGCAGGTTTGTATTGGGACTGCTCAATGAAATTGAAATTGTCGGACCCAACGAGTTTAGAGCGTTTATCAGGCAGCGGATCGATGATATAAAAATATGATGTTGTGTCAAAAGTTGTCAATACCGGACTGTAGTTTTGTGTACGTTCGTAAAACAGCATTAATATGAAAACTTCAGTAGAACACAACTACCTCACAGATTTTCATCTGGCAGGATTTACATATTACCAGGGGATCGAGGTGTACGGCAAATTAAGACCTGGCACCGGGCTGAGCATGAAGGCAGAGCCAGACAATCCTTATGATGCCAGGGCAGTGGCTTTGTACTATAAAGATAAAAAGTCAGGCTTGGTGCCTCGAAGTGAAAACCGGATGATCAGTAAACTCCTCAATTTGGGACATACGGGTCTTTTCGAAGCCTATATTAACCGCATATCACCCGATGAAACTCCGGAAAACCAGATCGGTGTGGTAGTGAAGATAAAGGAGAGACAAACGTAAACATATATAGATGAGAATACACTTTAAAATAGCTTCTGACCGAATGATCGTACCTTATGCTCACCAACATTTGTTGACAGGGAAGATACACAAATGGATTGGTCAGAACAAAGAACACGGCCAGATTTCTCTTTACTCATTCTCAACTCTCGAAGGTGGTAAAACGGCAAAAGAAGGATTAAAGTTTGAAAACGGCAGTTCGTTTTTCTTTAGTTGTCATGACCCTGAACTAGCTAAAAAGCTGATAAAGGGTGTACAGGCTGATCCCAAAATGTTCTGTGGCCTTAAGGTTATTGAATTGATTTTGCAAGAAGATCCAGACCTAGTTGAAAAGGAAAGATTTTATACAGCAAGTCCAATCTTTATTAAACGCAAAGAAGGAGATAAAATAAAGCATTATAGATATGATGATATCGGTGTTTCTGATTTTTTGAGGGAAACCCTACTTTCTAAAATGAAGAAGGCCGGTTTAGAGGATGAGACACTTTCAGTTGAATTTGATAAGGAATACTGTAAAGCCAAATGTAAAGTGGTTCATTACAATGGCGTAAAGAATAAAGCCAATGTTTGCCCGGTGATTATTAAGGCTAAACCGGAAACAAAAGTATTTGCCTGGAATGTGGGGCTGGGAAATAGTACTGGTATAGGATTAGGTGCGATTAAATAAAAGGAATATGAAAAAGATATATGTAGTAAAATATTCAGGGCCGTTTGGATTTATAAAGCCATGGACGGCTGTAAGGGATGAGGAAACTTATAGTCAACAGTTTCTTACACCATCAATTGTTGCTGGTATTGAGCGAAAGATTTTTCCTGAATTACTTAAAGAAGATGATGGAAAGATTAAGAAAATTGTCGGTCATAGATTGAGGTATAAGCAAATTTCTCAACAAAAAGAAGTGACTCAAACTCGTGGAATGAACTCGGTTAAGGTAAAAGAATTGGGAAGGTTATATACACGTGGTTCATATAAGAATGGAGGTGTTTCTTTTACTCCAATTAGCAGAGGAGTACTTGTAGAGCCACGGATTTATCTTGTTTTTACCAATATAAAAGATGCTCAAAAAGCGGCTCGACAACATATCTGTCTTTGTCGGAACGAAGATTTGCTCTATCCTGAAGGAGAAGTGCTGGAAGTCACACGAAAGGAGTTTGACAAAGAGGATTATGCCGGATTTGAATTAGTATTTGATAAATCAGAGTCTTCTTTTTTAGTAGGTTATAATCGTTTGGCTAACAATGAACCAATGTACGGTTATCTTAAGGTGGTAGGAACTCCGGTCCGCACAAATTACTGATATGGAAAAGATAATTTGTCCACATATTAAAGCCAAAGGAAAGCCAGAAGAAACCACTTTGTATGAACATCTACTGCATGTTTCAACTGTGATTGTGAAAATAGCAGGAGAACTGGGCTATGATGAAGAAACTGCCCGCTTGGGAGCTATTTTACATGACATTGGTAAGGCAAGCACCATATTTCAAGAGCGTCTATACACGAGACAACGTCCTGATTCGCCCTTTAGACATGAAATAGGCTCGATCTTGTTTTTATCTCTGTTTCCTGAAAACATTCATTCTGAACTCATAGAAATGGTAATTGCACATCACAAATCAATTCAGCATGATAGTGGCGACAAGGGCATTATTGATTTGGAAGAAACAAGAGGAGACACCTTTGAACTTCATATTAAAGAGTGGGATAAATGGAAATCTGATGCTTTGGAGTTGTTGGCTCAATTTGGCATAGAAGCACATAATATTAGTGAAGAAGAGGCCGAGGCTAATTTTGACAAGGTTTATGACTATTGTGAACAACAAATACCTAAAAGAGGCTACTCAGAATGGCGAGGGTTATTGATGGCCGCCGACCACTTTGCCAGTGCGCTGTCTCATAAGACTGACATATATTTTGATCAATTATATAGGAAGCCCGATTTAAGATTTTTCGAAAGACGGCATAAACTGTATCCATTATCACAAAAAAGCAGCACATCAGAAAAACGACATACAATGGTAGTAGCTTGTACTGGTGCAGGGAAAACAGATTTTTTATTTCGAAGGTGCAAGGGTCGTGTGTTTTATACATTGCCTTTTCAGGCATCTATCAATGCTATGTACGAACGAGTAAAGAATGATCTTAAAGCA
>JAKSDO010000004.1 GCA_022360055.1 Cytophagales bacterium
TCTATTTTCTTATTCAAGACATCCATTTTTTCGCGGATCAAGGCTTCTTCATTTTCCTCAGCATTGTTCAATTGCCTTTTCAATGCTTCTTTTTCTTTTTTAAGTGCAACCTCCTTCCCACGATCTTCTTTTATTATCACGCGTACCCGTTTATCTACGACTTTCTCGATGTCCGATGCTTCCAGACGATCCAGCGGTTTGCGCACGACATATTTTGGTATAATTCTCTTCTCCTCGTCTCTTAATACTTTACCTTTTATATCATGTGCAATGGCGCCATAAAAAGTTTCCTTGTGCAGACTGCCCCTTACAGTGTCACCCTGTTGATAAATGGGAGTGCCTTTTTATTGTACTTTATCTTACCGCGCTTGCGGAGCTTTTTTTTGCTCTGCTTAGGTAATACATCTGGCGTATGATGGGACACCAGCACTTCCTGTTCAACCTTTCTAACATCATAAGCAAAAGACTCCCAGGGTTGAGCCATTTTAATTTTTTTGTCGCTACCTTTTGTAAAGCAGTCTTCACTATCATGATAGCTTTTTGCCAGGAATTCATAGCTTTGTTTGGTAATACAGGCAATGGTAATGGCATCGATGCAGTGATGAATATGATTGATGCGTTCTTTTTTCACATATTCATCCTGCAAGCCCCAATGCTTCCTGAAATCAGCTACGGTATTACCTTTTACAGTATATACCTTGTCAAATAAGGTTTTCAAGTACAAACGCGCATACCTGGTAATGATACCGGTATCTACCAACTGGCTGTTTTTAAATCCTTCCGGCACATCTTTCATTTCAAATCTGCGATATTTTTCCTTCCAGTAATTGCATTCAATTATCAGTTGATGTCTGCGCTGAATCGCCCGGTCTTTAATATCTCTTGTACTTGCTCCTTTTGATTTTTTAACTTGAGCACTAATCTGTTTTTCCAATTCAAGAAACCGCTCTCTCCAATGTTCAATCCTTTCAAGGATTTCGGCATGATTTGCTAATTCATAAGGAATTTTATTTTTCTTGATTTCCCTGTTAAATCTATTTTCACAGAGAGTTTTATTTTCCTGTGAATTGTCAAAAGACAGGCTCCTGGGAATAGTATGTTCGATATCATATGACGGGTTGGAACCTAAAAAATCTGAGATGTTAATTTCTTTTCCAGTGTATATACATTTATGGTTTTGCTCTTCCCATAACTGATATTTTAATATATCTTCTTCAGACGGGTCATTATTGATGCCAGCCTTATTAAAATGATCCATTATTCTGACCGAAAATTCCCTTCGCTTACTTTCTCGATCCCGCTGCCAACTCTGCAACGCTTTCCGCTCGTTGGCATTCTTCAGATCGCGCGCCATTTCGATATGAATCTTTGTTGAAGCATCAATGATATCCTGTCTAATCAGTTCGTTGATCAACGACCGCAACTGGTGCAAAGACCGCATTGCCATCGGATTGCGTACAGACGACACCATAGGGCTACCGAGATATTCCCTGCCATCATCACCCTTGACTGGCGGTTTATACAAATCCAAATCTGATGGATGATATAAATTCTTGAGCTGCTCAGCAGACACATTGAAGTGATCCGTAATAAAGTCCTTAATCCGCTCATCGACCCTTCTTACAACAATAAATTCACCCCTGCCATTCCCTTTTTTCATCTGTGATTTAAAGAGGCCAAATGCATCGTCTGTTATTTTGGTCTGCTCATCCCCATGAATAGATGACCATTTGTTTTCACCGAAAAATTCACGCAGTCTTGCCATCAGGTCGTCACGAAATCCCTGTTCCCCTTCTGCACTCCAGTTCCAATTATTTTCTCTGCAAGTTTTTATAAGCCCGTTGACGATTTCTATGATTTGCCTTTCTTGGTTTTGCGATTGGATAAGATGTTTGATCTCTTCCCGGATGATTTTTCTGTTCGATTCCTTCTCCCAGGTTTCTTCGGGAATGATGTCTTTCATCTTCGCCAGGAAGACCGCATGCGAATAGATCAGCCCTTCTCCTAAATAGGGCAATATATTATGAATAGCTTTAAGGCTTAAGGACGCATAATCGCGTTTTAATTTTATGGATAAGAATTCTTCTGTTTGTATTTCATTCAGGCCTAACCTGTGCTGTGCAAACTCTTTAAGTTTTTGTTCCGAATCAAATGTAAACAACACATGCCATACATCATGTATATCAATATTGGAAACTTTATTGTCCTTTTCCCTTGAATACTTTAACTTCAAATCTTTCCACCCTTCGCCAAAAGTACTTCTAAATCGTGCAGATACCGGGCAACCACTTACTGTGGTTTTCATATCATAGTTGAAAAGGCAATCTTCTTGAGATTTGTTCCGGTCTTTATAAAATCTGTATTGTTTATTAGGAGCTAATTGTTTTGCCAGATCTTCAAAATCAAAATGGTCTCTTTTCAGATAAAACCGTTGGATCACTTTTTTTCTTTCATCTTCATTAAGTTGCCGAAGTTTTTCATCTTCCGGAGTTTTAATTTTTATATTATTCACAAAACAAAGCATGCGGTATTCCTCGAAATCAGGATGAGAAACAGCACAACGAGGTTTATTACGTTCGAAAGGACATTTGCCAACAAGACTCTTTTGAGATTTTAACGGACGCTGATAAAATATTGCTTTTTTGAGCGACTTGACCAACTCATCAGATAACTGCTGTACTTTACATACGGTTTCAAACTCCTTAAGATAGTGAACTTCCCGATGGGTATATTGGTTTCTAATCTTCTCACCTATCAGATACTTCTCATAAAAATACTGCCCCAGTGTTCGCTCTTTGATGTGTTTGCTTATCTCATCTATGGCCTGCTTTACTATTCCATCGCTTTCTTTGGTTGTATCCAAACGATTACTCAAAAAGCCTCTACGCTGGCCCATATGGTAAAAAGCCCTGCCAAGCAAATATCTATTCATCTGATTATCCAGATCAAGTTTTTTGCTTGCTGCCAAATGTCTGTAGTAATAGGGATTGACCTTCTTCTCACCATTCTTTTCATCCCTTGTCATTTGCCAATCCAGAAATGTCTTGCTTTTTGGGTAATGCTTAAATGTTTCATTTTTACCTGACTCAGGATTGTTAAAATTTCGCCACCTTTTTAGCTCCTTGATATCAAGAGGGCACATATCATACTCTATAAGTACATTCAGGGTATGATATTTTCGAAGCTTCCTTCTAAACTTCAAACGTCGGGCGCTTCGATGTTCTGTGCGTTCAGCAGCCTTTGATCCTTCGATACCTTTTTCAATTTTCACCCCTTCCTGAAAAATATGAACGCCTTTCTCCAGTAATTTAAACGTTCTGTTATTTTCAGTTCCCACCACAGCCCATCCGATGCTGTTGGTGCCGAGGTCGAGTCCGAGGATTTTAGTCATTTGCAAAAAAAATTATAATTGAAAAAAAATTCCTGTGATTAGATGTTAGAAACAGCACAATTTACAACAATTTATGATATAAATGAATAACCAGACTAGAAATAAAGTCTTATAAAAATTCCAAATCCCGTTGTTTTTTTACAACAAATTCATACCTTTAAGACTTTGAATCTTATCACAATAAGGCTTATATGCCGAAGGATATCTATCCTGTACTCCTGCTTCGGTGGGAGTTTTTTATAATATAAGGCATCTGGGATCAACTCTAAAACCTGTGGGGAAGGATAATAAACGGTTATTTGCAAGATCACCTGAAAAGCAAAGACTTCTACCATTGGTCAAAGTACTCGACAAAATTACTTCCATCCGAACGTGCGGTTGGGCATTTCCAAAATCAGTGCGGGTCAGGATGAATGATGTGTTGGCCGGCCTTTAAAA
Organism: Cytophagales bacterium; assembly: GCA_022360055.1. GTDB lineage: Bacteria > Bacteroidota > Bacteroidia > Cytophagales > Cyclobacteriaceae > JAAUQL01. The sequence goes on from JAKSDO010000004.1 coordinate 3,830, forward strand.
TGTTCGTTTCATTGGCTTTATACTTCATAAATATCCTTTACAAAACATTTTATGAAGGGAGGGTCGTGCTGCATGAGCGCATCCTGATCTCTGATTTTGGTGCCCTTTCTTTTTCGTCCTTTTTCTTTGGGCATACAAAGAAAAAGGACAAGCCA
>JAKSDO010000280.1 GCA_022360055.1 Cytophagales bacterium
ATTGCCCCTTGCATTGGGTTCGTGCCAGTCCTGGTCCTGCGAGTAGTAAAACCCAAATTGCACGCCCCTTTCATGGCAAGCTTTGGACAGTCCCAACATCGGGTCTTTGCCATATGGCGTGGCATCAACAATGTCGTAATCGGTTGCATCTGACTTGAACATAGCAAACCCGTCGTGATGTTTTGATGTGATGACCAGATATTTCATGCCGGCATTTTTGGCCAATTCTGCCCATTCGTCAGGATTATATCCGGTTGGGTTGAACTGTTTTGCCAGTTGCTTGTATTCTTCAACCGGAATTTCTTTTCGCCGCATGATCCACTCTCCAATGCCACGCACCTCGTCCCCTTTCCACTCTCCGGCAGGAATGGCATATAATCCCCAGTGGATAAACATTCCGAACTTATTATCGTCAAATGTCTCTAAAGCATTTTTTTGTCTCTCCGGAACTGCTTTACTTTTCTTTTCCTGGCTACAGGATAAGAATAAAACGCAACAGGTTAATAGCAGTATTGGTTTTCGTACTTTGTAAATCATTTTAATTGTATTATTTGTTTATAAATTGAGTCCAGGTTCCAGGAATAACTTTGAGATTTCACTGGTTTTCCGGCGGACATTATTTAGTTTTTTAAAGTTTTCAGACCCAAACAAAGGGCTTACGCTGACGGAACTAACTGCACCGATTGCAATCGCAAATGTTCTTTCTCCTGCATTTGTAATGGATGAATACTGATGTTGTGCCCTCCTTTTGAAAGTGTTACTTCGCCGATTTCCCATTCGTTGAGGCCTTGCTGTCCGACATTCTTCGTCCATATTTTTCCTCCTATTTTTAATTCAATTGCAGCGCCTTCGAAACCGGATCCGTTATTGGCTGTAATCTTCACTTTATATTTGGTATCCTGTATTAACCTTACATTCCAGGAAATTGGCTGGTCATCTTTGCCCCCAAAATTAATATGATCTCTGTTTTGTTTGCCGTCACTGTATTTTATTTCCTCATAAACTTCATCAGCGTCAAACACATGCAATCGATTGGTTTTTTGAGCAGATAATAACCGAACAGGATCAATATCAATATCTTCATCCAGAGTTAGCTTGATTACGGAAACATCCGGATGAACAGTTGATTTGGGCAGCTTTACTAACAGGTCTTTATCATTCAGCCTGCTGAAGTTTAATTCATCGTAAGCATCTGAAGCCATTAGCGTGGCTTTATTGACCTTGGATTTTAGTCCACCTACTACCAACTTTCCATCTTGCGGCCAGTTGAATATATGCAGGTAAAGGTTACGTCCCTTCAAGGTTGTTTCACCCCAATGTTGAACAGGCAAAGGGCACCTTTCGGTATTGTAGATGCTTTCGCCGTTTACTTTCATCCATCGCCCAATGCCCCTCAGTATTTCAACATCGCGCGTATCGATCAGGCCATCTCCTTTGGGGCCAATATTCATTAACAGGTTCCCTCCTCTGTGGGCAGCTTTTGATAAAAGCTTAATAAAAAAACCTGCCGGTTTATGGCTGTCGTCGTATTTGTGATAGCCATAGGACTCATTAGTAGTAGGTATGCCTTCCCAGCTGCCTTCCGTCGGCGCGAACTCAGCAGGCCGGTCGGCAGTGGACCTATAGTCTCCGTAATGGTTGCCTTTATCAAACAATGCAACGCAGCGGCTGTTGATCACAATGTCTGGTTTTGCCTCCCTCACCACTTTGATCATTCTGAGATTTTCTTCCGGCGGCAATTTATGTGGTGTATCGAACCAGATAATATCCGGGTCGTAGTTTCTAACCAATTCCAGTAGCTGAGGAATGGCTTTTTGGTCAATATATTCCCTGAACCGGGGTACCATATCAGGGTTCTGTTCATACCAATCACGCCCGCCAAACAAATGCTTGTCTCCACCGGGGTTTTCATAATCCCAGTCGTTACCCGGGGCATTGGGGTGTTCCCAGTCGAACGCGTGGGAATAGTAGAACCCAAACTTCATGTCATTTTTCTGACAAGCTTCTTTTAGCTCCATCATCGGGTCATGTTTAAATTTTGAAGACTTGATGGAATGGTCGTAGGCTTTAGACGGATACATGGCTACACCATCGTGGTGCTTGGCAGTAATCACAAAGTATCTCATGCCGGTTTCTTTTGCCAGGTCTATCCATTCGTCCGCATCAAAATTTATAGGATTGAATGTCTTTACCGCCTTTTCAAAATATACCTTATTGGGTACTTTGGCCTTACGCATAATGTGTTCTGCATAGCCTGTATAGGGTTTCCCTTCCCATTCCCCACTAAATTGGGAATACACGCCCCAGTGTACAAACATGCCAAATTTGGCTTCTTTCCACCATTGTAGCCGCTCTTCCACTATTTTGTTGGCATCTGCCCACCATCTCATATCTGGGCTATCCTGATCCAGGTCAATTTCCAATCGCGTATTGATGCCCGGTGCTGTTGCATCTATCGGCCAGCTCCAAATTTTTTCATATCGACTTAATTCCTTTGGCTGACAAGCAACTATCAAAAAAATAAAGGCCATTGCTACCCATATTTTTTTGCTTTTCTGTTTAATTGACAAAATTCTGTAGTTCATATATTACTTTATTGAGGTTGTTTAAATCGGCCAGTCAAATACATGCAAATAGATAAGGGATGATTTCCAGTTGGTATCGTTCGTTTTATACCCCCAGGTATCGTTCAGTGTCATACAAACCTCAAAGTTCTTGTCTGAACCGGTTGCCGAGATATGCTGTTCAGGCGTACTGAAATCCCCATACTTTTTACTGTGGGCCAGCCTGTTGTTGGTAATTAAGCGGGGATAGTTGCCCACCAGTTTCAGAAAAGGCTGAATACGTTCTTCTGTCATTTGATCCGGGGTATCCCACCACAGAATATCAGGCTGGTATGTTTCCAATATCTCGGTTGCCTGAGGCAATGCAATTTGAGTTAATCCCGACAAGTCGGGACCAAAAATACTCGCAAGACCCTCTGGGTATTTCCCGACTTTGGATCGGGACAAACTCTGCGTTTTTTGCAAACTTTTTATTCTCAACATTTTAGCACTTCTCATCTCCTCTGAATCGCTCAGTTTAGGTTAAAATAAGCTTCTTCCGCTCAACAACCCCATTGGTAGTTACTTCTATCATGTAAACGCCTGGTGTATGTATGTTCAATATATGAGTAACCCTGGTAAACATATAATTACCGGGTTCATAGTTACCTATCGTTTCGCTATAAATCATATTTCCCATAATATTAAATATGCGCAGGGCTATATCACTATTTGATGATAAAGTAAGCCCAACATTAAGGTCTCCTTTATTTAAAGGGTTTGGATAAATATTAACCTGGAATGTTGGCGAAGCACTTACACCAGTGACGGGTATAGCTGATACCGTAACAGCACTGGTAGCGGTAAAGCCTCTGTCGGTGGTGGTCACCGTTATGGTAGCCTCTCCTTCGGCAACTGCCGTTACCAAACCATCTGTGTCAACGGTAGCTACAGCAGTATTGTCGGATGACCAACTGACTGATTTGTCTGTGGCATTGGAAGGACTCACAGTTTCCATCAATCCTGATGTTTCTCCTTCAACCAATGAAAGCGAAGTTGGATAAACGCTTACGCCAATTACTGGTACGTTTGTCATTACCTGAACTTCAGCAATACTTAAAACATTGGTGCCGACCAGCTGTACCCGTACATACCTGCCACTGCGGTTCACAGCAATGGTGGTGGGTGTACCTGCCTGTGACGATTGGTAAAAATTACCAACTCCCGATTGGTTAATCGTCGTATTCAGGTCGGTTGAGGTAAAGGGCACATCAGAAACAAATACATGGTAATTAGCCAAGCGGTCTCTACAGCAATCATCCGTTCGGTTATAAATATTAATATCGGTTATGCTATACACGCTTTCCAGATCAACCTCCCACCAGGGATGGGACTCATTAGTCGTATGCGTCACCGAACCGCCGCTGTAAACGCCGTGGGTATTGCCGTCCAAGGCACGCTCGGGAACGCCTCCGTAGTCTGTACTCGATTGGCTGGCAGGCTTATTCAAGGCTGCATTGGTGACGGCACCGCCTGCTATAACCATAACCGTACAAGTGGCTGTAAACCCATTGGTTGTGGTTACAGTTATGGTGGTACTACCTTCGGTAACAGCCCTTATCAAACCATTTGAATTTACTGTTGCCACAGCAGTGTTGCTTGATGACCAGCTTACTGATCTATCCGTGGCATTGGAAGGGCTTACTGTTTCCGCCAAGTCTGATGTTTCTCCTTTAGCCAGTGAAAGCGAAGTTGGATAAACGCTTACGCCGATTACCGGTATGATGTCATCTGTCATTACCTGAACTTCGGAAATACTTAAAGCATTGGTGCCGGCCAGCTGTACCCGTACATACCTGCCGCTGCGATTCACAGCAATGGTGGTGGGTGTATCTGCCTGTGCCGATTGATAAAAATTACCAACCCCAGCCTGGTTAATCGTCGTATTCAGGTCGGTTGAGGTAAAGGCAACATCTGAAACAAATACATGGTAATTAGCCAAACTTTCGCCACAGCAATCTGTTCTGTTATACACCTTAATATCTGTGATATTATACACGCCTTCCAGGTCAACCTCCCACCAGGGATTGGTTTCATTGGCAGTGTGTGTTACTGAGCCATAATTAAAAACCCCATTGGTGCTGCCATCCACTGCACGGCTGGCAACCCTGTCCAAATCAGTACTCGATTGGCTGGCCGGCTTATTCAGTGCAACATTACCATCTGTACTATTATTTATCCAGATTGGGCCAACCTCATGCATTGTCAAGGGGTTACCCGAAGGGCCTTTGCCATCGGCACGGAAAATACCATAGCTGTCTTCCACAAGATTCGGGTTTTCCTCGGAAATTCCGGGTTCGTTTGTTCCTGCATTCTGCCAAACCTTATTGCCCGACCAGGTGATATTATTACATGGCCTGTGATAATATATCCGTGGAGTAGCGTCATTGCTATAAACATAGTTCCCGGTCAACGTAATATCATGCGGCATTAATGTTCTTATCGCCGCCTGAGATCCATATTGGTACTTATGCCCAAAAGCAATAGCGTAGCCAGCACCGTCCACTTCATAAATGATATTGTCTTTTACTGTAACGTTTTCCGGTGCTTCATGAGCAGCTGTACCAACTTCCCCGGTTCCTGTTATGAAAGTAATTGAACCTGATGTAGAGGTATTCTCACCTATGGAATTATGAATGTAGTTATTTTCAATAAGATGGTTATCTCCCCATATGCATATAAAATTCCATTTAGGTGAAACATTAGGGTCGTTATTTATAAGAAAATTATCTCTCACGATATTATCGCGACCTGCGCGTAAAGAAAGAAAACCACGACAATTCAGCATGGTGTTATTCGTAATGTTGTTCTCGCTACCTTTTACAGCTATAGTCTCGCTTTCTCCGTGGTAACGGTCAAATAAGTTATTGCGCACGTTGTTCCTTAATACTGGTCCGTCAGGATTAACAGTACCAGCACCCCCTAGCCGGATAGCAGAACCTCCATTACTACCTTCCCGTTCTGCCCTGAAATAGCACCACTCAACGGTATTGAAAGTTCCCTCAGCTACCGGCGCTCCGTCAAAGAAAACTGCCATACCGTGTTGTAGCCCCCTTTCGAACCAGCAACGCCTTACGGTATTATATTTTGCTTCCTTATCAGCTTTCACATAAACGTGTTGGGTAAAACTTCCGTTGCTAACACCTTTGATGAGCATGTCTTCTACAATGTTATGGTTACCTGCCAGACGGATCAAATTGGCTGAATTGGGATGGAGCGTGGCTCCCTCAAAATCAAATCCGGAGATTTTAACGTAGTTTCCTGTTATGACTATCCCTACGTTTCCCCTGAATTTTGCCTGTCCTGCGTTTTGAGCTTTAACCGTAATGTAGTTGCCTGAAGTACCGGACCTGGAAATGGTAAGGTGAAAATTACTGTACGTCCCGTCTGCTAACAGAATGACATCTCCGGCCAAGGCCGAACTCACCGCTAATTGTAGTTCATTTGGGTTACTCACTGTTATAGTTGCGCTATATAAATAGCTTGTTTGCAACATAAATAAAAATGTTGTTACACTCGATAATAGATATTGCTTCATAATAAACAATAGTTAGTGATAATGATTTGCATATTTGATATATGCATAGTGAAACGAATATAAAGTAGAGAGCCGCTTACCATGTACGAGAATTGAAGATTGTCGGTAATATGTTAAGTTTAAGTTATTTTCATATACATGAAAAGCTGATTTCCCAGATATAATGGCCTTTCCGGGTATTTGCGATTTGATTTTTATGGGTTGCCCTTTGGTTCCTTCCATCCTGAATTGTATAAAGGCATCACGATAAACACCAGGAGCAACAAGTATTTCATCGCCTGCTGTAGCTGCTCCTGCTGCTTCTTTAAATTCATCTACCGTACTCACGGTGTATGTTTCCGCACTAAGGTTTGTATATAAGCTGACGAATAGTGCTTGCAATATCAATAAATAAAAGGCTTTTGTTTTCATTATTATTTTTTTGTGTTCCTCCGGAATTTCAGTTTTTAGTGTTTTCCTTGGGAATCATATCATCAAAAGTTCTAAAACCATTTTCACTTGCATACAATAACCACATGGCATTGCCAAGACTTTATAAGCAAATGGATCGTCGGGATTTTTTATACGTGTAATCATCATCTTTAGACCCAACCCTTTCTTATTGGCCATATTTACCATCTTCGGCAGGTCGGTTTCAACCTTTTCAGGTAGCACGCACCCTTTGGGGCGAACGGTTAAGTCCAAACCATCACCGGCCATCTTAAGCGTATCCATCATAAATCCAGGTCCGTATTTATCGAGTGGTTTCGTGAAAAAATTTATGGGATATCCACTTTCCTTTAAAGTTTCGCTTACCGATGCCAATGCCCCGGAAAAAGGAACTCCTGCTGACACAATTACCATTCCTTTTATAAATTTTCGCCTGTTATAATCCATAAACTTAACTTTTAAAGTTTCCAGGGGGCACGGTATTCGTAATGCAAATAGTCATTTGCTTTTTTGCTATTGGTTATGCGCTCGTTTACAGCATCCCATTCAATTCGCTGCCCCATCTCGAGTGAAATATTAGCCAGGTGAGCAAAACTTGTAGAACGGTGGCCATCTTCGAGGCTGCAAAGAGGTTCTCCTCCCTCTTTAATGCAATCCAGGAAATTACGAATTAAGTTGCCTGTTGAATTCTCTTTGCTCCCCAAATCTCCAAACTCTGCATTTCCTTTTAATTTTTGATGTACGGGTTCAACCAGAAAACCAACTCTAACTTTTTCATTACTCCCCATAATACCCGATTTAAATGGCATCCCTATAGTTTGTGAGCCCAATGCTAATCCTGCTGTGGTTAAAGCAGATTGCTTTAGAAAGATTCGCCTTGTTTTACTCATAATTCATATTATTCTTATTAAAACTCTTTGCGGGAGTCAATTACTTGTCTCTCCCTATACTTAATTTCAAATGTTACTTTAAATATCCTGATGGTCCTACATCTTTTCTTTATTCAGCCTCTCTAAGCATCTTACCCACCTCCAATAAGATCTTCACCGATTCTTCAGGAACATTCCCATTGCCATCGGGACCTATGTTCAGCAATAGGTTCCCTCCTTTGCCATTTATATCTTTTAGCTTTTCATATACAGTTTTGGCATTCTTCCATTCTGTGTCATTTGCCTTATACCCCCAGGATTTGTTCATGGTATAACATGCTTCCCAATTATGCTCCAATGCCTCCCCAGGGTGTTTCTGCTCGGGAGTACCAAAATCCTTTTTGAAATTTGCCCGCTTTGCTACCCTGTTGTTGATGATTATTCCGGGTTTTAGCTCCCTTATGTACTGATATAGGTCTTTGCCTGATGCCATGTCCCACCAGTAAACCCAATCGCCATCAAACCAAAGGATGTCTGTGTCATAATTTTCAATAAGCTCTTTGACCTGGTTCTTCATGTATTCGATATATTCTCCCTTTTTACGGGATTTCATGCGTATATGGCTCCATTTGCTCCGGGGGCTGTCTCCATCAATATTCCGTTCCTGCGAGGGGTGGTGCCAGTCAATAATGCTGTAATAAGTACCAAACCGTAAGCTATGCTTTTTACAGGCTGCACTCAATTCTGCAAGGATATCACGCCCTTTAAACGGGGTGCTTGCTACATCGAAATTAGTATATTTGCTATCCCACAGGCAAAATCCCTCATGGTGTTTGGTAGTTATCACTATGTACTTCATCCCGGCTTCCTTTGCTGTTTTGGCTATAAAATCAGCATTAAAATCTTTGGGGTTGAAAGTTGTGGCCAGCATGGCATAAACCTGGGCGGGGATATCGGCGTTGGCCTGTATCCACCCGGCATAACGTTTTATTTCCTTTCCCTCCCAAACACCTCCAAGTTGGCTATACAGCCCAAAATGGATAAACATCCCGTATTTGGCATCTGTGAACCACTGCATGCGACTGGTATAATCTTCATTGGTTTCGTTTAAATAATCTGTTTGCGAGAACGTTATGGAAACATTCGTCAGTGCCAGAATTGCTATTACAAGAATTTTTTTCATGGTAGCTCTATTATTGTGTTATTCTATGATTTTAGAGTTACATTTTATTCTTATGGGCAAAGGCCTCAAAACATCGATGATCTTTCAATCAAAAGTTTTCAATGCATGCACGTTGAAGCCTAAAAGGAATCTTAATCCGTATCAAAAAATTATAAAAAAGGCACTTATGACACCGGATTAATTCAATTCTACCTTAAAAAACAAGGTAGTGATCTCATCCATCTTTGAATCAGTAACAGTTAAGATAGAATTACGTAACGCAAAGTACATCATGTAATAATTTTGAATGTCCAATAATGTACGAATGATAAGAGAATTTGTACACAGTAAATAAATCTGGATTAATGAAATGCTCAATTCAAGCGAAGACACAACAGATACCAGGTTTGCCGTGCCGGATGTGTCAAAATAATTCCAACCATGGCATAAATAGTACATAAATTGATGTCTTCATTCAATCATGTTTTATCTTCTGCATGTATTGTCTAATTTGAGCTAATCAATTGGTTATTAATTTAATCTGGTGATTGATTTATTTTGAATGCCTGACCAATAATATTTGATGATATGAAACGCAGAACTTTCGTAAAAAGCATGGGCTGGCAGATGTTTTATAGATGGCTTCTCCGTTAACGTTTAGCCACTCCCCTATGGTACGCAATATTTCCTTGCTTTCCGCCGGTATTATCCCTTGGGCTGTGGAGCCCACGTTTAACAGGTAATTACCTCCCTTAATGACAATATCGGCCAATTTACAGATCAGGTCTTTGGGATCTTTCCAGTTATCGTCGTTTTTCTTAAACCCC
>JAKSDO010000223.1 GCA_022360055.1 Cytophagales bacterium
TTCTTCTTCATCCCACGTAAGCGATTGTATATTTTGCACCCATTCAAAGTATGACACTATGACACCACCTGCATTTGCCAATATATCAGGAACAATTACCTTCCCTGACTTCTCAAGTATCCTGTCTGCTTCTCCGGTAGTGGGCCCATTGGCTCCTTCAACTATTACATTAGCCTTTACTTCAAGTGCCGTATCTTTTGTTATCTGGTTTTCAAGTGCTGCTGGTATTAATACATCCGCATCACATGTAAGAAGATCATCGTTTGTTATGTGTTCCACTCCATTAGCCTTATAGTCCTTCAAGTATTTGCCACTGTTCTGCGAGATGAATTCTGTAATATCATCAACATCGAGTCCGTTTTCACAATATACACCGCCTGATACATCACTTACAGCAATTATTTTACATCCCTCATTGGCCAGGAGCTTAGCAGCTGTCCCACCAACTTTCCCCATTCCCTGTACTGCAACCCTTGCTCCTATTACAGGCATTCCAAGGCGATGGAGAATTTCTCGTGTCATAAACATTACACCACGGCCGGTGGCCTTGCTTCTTCCAAGAGACCCACCTATTTCAACTGGCTTGCCGGTAACTACACCATGCACAGTATATCCCTGGAACATACTGTATGTATCCATTATCCACCCCATTATCTCAAAATTGGTACCAACATCAGGAGCCGGTATATCTTTCCCAGGTCCTATTAATGGAAGAATCATGGCAGTATATCTTCTAGTGAGGTTTTTAAGCTCATTTTTTGTCAGCTCCCTGGGATTTACCTTGACAGCACCTTTTCCACCCCCGTATGGTATGTTTACAACAGCACACTTGAAGGTCATCCATGCAGCAAGAGCTTTCACTTCATCCATATCAACATCCTGGTGGAACCTTATTCCTCCCTTGCATGGTCCCCTGGAGCTGGAATGCTGAACCCTGTATCCTTCAAAAACTTCTATGGACCCATCATCCATCTCCACTGGTATTGCAACCTTTAATTCCCTTTCAGGAAATTTGACGGCTGCATATTCTCTTTGTGGAAGATTAAGCATCTTTGCTGCATCTTCAATAGTATCCAATACTTCCTTATAGGGATTGTATTCACTGTTCATCTTGAACCTCCTCTGGACTAGTACCTTGCGTCATTTAAAATATTGGATTTGCGGCGAGGATGATTTTTGCAA
>JAKSDO010000188.1 GCA_022360055.1 Cytophagales bacterium
AAAGCTGGAACATCACCGGAAAAATATCGGAGGTCGATCAGTACCTTAAAGATCATCCACACCGCAAGCATGTAATACATGAAGCACACCCCGAGCTTTGTTTCAAATACCTGAATCATGGGAAATTGCTGAATCACCGGAAGCGGGAAAAGAACAACCTGGGAATATATGAACGCCTGGATATCCTCGAACGGTTCTTCCCGGGAGTATATCACCGGTTTGCAAAAGCAAAAAACAAGCGCCTGCTTAAATGGGCTCAGCCGGATGACCTGGTCGACGCCATGTGCCTCGGCGTCACCGCCAGGCTTGGTTTTGAGTTTGGATTTGAAAAATTGGTCGGTTCCAGCTCCGCCGACGAAAACAACATCGAAATGTGTATGTACTATTTCGATCCATCAAAGCACCAAATCAGCTGAACGGAAGTGCAGGGGCTTTGGCCCCGGGCAGACTTTTTCACAAGGAACTCAAGCCCACCCGGATCACATAGGGTTTATCGTGGGCCAGGCTCCCTTTGTTATTGATGTGGTAGAGAAAGGTAATATTCAGCCGCAGCTTATTCCCGATATTTATCGATCTGCCAATGCCTGCCAGATAGTTGATCTCCCAGACTTTACGATTGGAGGTGTTGTACACATTCACCGCTTCTGCTTCGCCCTGGATAAAATAAGATTTGATCGCTTTGTATTGAACAAATGCCCGCCCGCCGTAAACGGGTTCTTCTGTGAAATCCGGCACATAATTATCCGACTCCCTAAACTCATACCGTATACTTCCCGCAAGGCCTGCGGATGTTCTGTTCGCTATACGATATCCCAGAAGACCTGAAAAATCAATTCCAAAGGGTTCTCCGGGCAACAACTGGAAATCTCCGCCGAAATAAAACCGCTTCTCCATCGCTACGTGCTTCACGGGTTTTTCCACATCCTCTTCCTTATAGTTGGAATTGGTCACGATCGAATACTTCTTCTTAAAAGCATTGACCTCTTTCATGGCGGTTTCTACAAGATCCGTGTTGTTCATAATATAATCATTGGCCAACACCTGGCCTTTCTTCATGGCCATCTGCTGATCGAATTTCTGACCGCTCATGCTCTTCAACTGATCGAACTGCCCCATTTGTCCGGACTTCATTTCTTCGAGAGCTGATGCCTGGCTTTGCAGTTCGTTGAAACCTTCATATTTACCGGCCAACCGGTCAATCCGCTGATCCAACTGCCCGGCATCGAGTGTGCCGTAGTCGGAGATCAATTGTTCGATCTCGCCCGTATTATAACCCGTCAGATCGGGCATACCGTCTGGCCGGAGGTTGCCGGGTAAATCAAGCGCCTGTGAATAACGGTCTAATTTTCCCGGATTTACCAACCCTTCAACGTCCATCGTGCCCATATAGACATTTAGCCGCTCCATGTATTCGTCAAACCTGCCGGTATAACCGTTCAACCGCCCCAGGTATCCATCGAGGTTGTCGAGAAAATCAAGATCGAGATCGACCAATTCCTGCAACTTATTCGTGGAAAGATACTTCTGATAGTCAAGCTCATATCCGGAGGTCAGGTTTTGGACTTTTGCCAAAACGTCCGGGTCGATGCGGTTGCCCGTATTGGACGATAGCTTTTCCAGCTTATTGTAGAAATCATCCGGCAACAGGGTTTTCCCCTCCAGGGCCGATTTCTGTTCCAGCACAAATTCCTTTGCCATATCCACGTACCTGTTGATCGATGTGTCGGCAGATTGGAATTTTTGCAGATCGATTTTTGATTGAAACTGTCGGATTGCAGACGGAGCCGCCCTTAAACTATCCACGGTGCGGGCAAGATCGCCGGGCAATTCAAGCGTCGCAAGGGTATCCAGCAAGGCTGCTCTTTTCCGCTCTATTTCCCGAAGAAACCTGTAACTCTGAAGGCTGTCTTCGATCGAGGCCCTAAAGGCTTCGATCCGGGCAATGCTGTCATAGGCTCCTTCCGTTGTCGACCGGTAAACCGGAGTCTTTGTCACATCAAATGCCCGGGATACGGAATCCGGCAGTTGCGGGGTTTCGGGCTTGGCCTCCGGGATATTCTCAACATAATAATCATAGCCGTTCTGCGCATAAGATGCCAGGCTTAAAAGCGGTATAATCAAAAAGTATAATCTCTTATCCAGCATTTTCGAAAAGGGTTATTTTTCCTGTGTAATGCCTGTACCGGTCAGCGTAAATTATTATAACTGAGACGCACCGGCCTTTGGTCAACGGACCTGCAACCATTCAAATACCATTCAGTTTCAATTCAGCATCGCATTTACCATTTCATACCTTCCATTCATTCGACCCTATTTCGCATCCGGCCAGGGGCGCTTTCTGCCGTTTATGAACTATGAAGCTCCCGGCTTCCTTTTTTCTGTTTTAGCTTCCGGCAAGAGATCGTCATACTTTGCCATTGACCTAATGCCTTTCATTATAGATTGAGATGGCATTGCTAAAATGCTTCCTTTTAGCTCCACTCAAAATCCATGGGGTAAAGCACAGGGCCGGCCCAATGATCGCCCCGGCGGGAATGCCCGATGAATCACCGGGTTCGGGCGTTTCGCTCAGATGCGTTGCTGCCGTACCGATAAAGATGCCCAGCCCCGCCGTAAGGCCTATGGCCGATATCATACTTAGCGTTTTGGCTTTCTTGACTTCCTGAAGGCATAATTCGCATTCGGACATATCGATTTTCAGATTTTTGCCATTTACTTTTTTTATACCTTCGACATCCTTGCTATAGAAGTTTAGCTTGCTGCTCGATGAATACGGAATACCCGTGTTCGGATTGTACGAATGGACCGTTCTTATGACCGAATAGAGCTCAATCGCTCCCTCCTGTTCTCTATACATAAATTCATAGCTGCCATTGTGCCGTATTCGCTTTTTGTAATAATCACTGCCAACCCGGTAATACTTTACAAGATCGAGTGAATATTTGACACTGTCGTCTGCCAGCAGGTAGCTTTTTGAAAATGCAGGCTCTTTGAGCTTTAAACTTCCGAATTCCAGCTCTTGTCCGTTGTGCAGGCCGACTATGTTCTGGGCCCTTGAAGTAACGATTGCGGATAATGTCCAGGCGATAAAAAGTAAAACGCGTCTCAATATAGTCGAAAAAATATATTCTTATTATTAATCTGTTATTTCTGCTTCCAGTAACCCCTTGTGATCCGCATAATTTCTTATTTAGATTTACACAAAATTAACCCGCGTTCGATTTACATATTTAATGATTATTGCGATTATTTTTATAACTCCTATCTCCTCTAAATACAAAACTTATACAACCTTTTTAACGGATCCATCGGTATTTCTGTGAGATTTGGGAAAGCCTACCTAAATATTTTTTCCAGTGTTAAATAAAAAGTGCCATTTCGAACGGAGTGAGAAATCTGGTTCAATCAACACCAGGCCACCACGAATAAGCCAGATCTCTCCTGAGTTACCGATGATGTGTTTTTATAATAATCTGTAAATCAAATAAATACACAAGAATTGGTCACGGCCTACA
>JAKSDO010000083.1 GCA_022360055.1 Cytophagales bacterium
AATATTATTCATCGATTGACTGATTTTATATTTTCACAAACAACTTCTGCTTATACATCCAATAACAGATGTGTTCTCCAGGAACAAATAATGATAGCAAAATTTTTTTGACGCATGATTGATCCTGCCAGAGCAGGCCCACTGGATTTTGATTGATTGCCATATTATACAAATCTATCCAATCTATTAAGCAGTAAAATTTCATATTGCACCTGAATGCTCGCAACTCAAAACGTTATTAGTTGCGTGTCATTCCAGCATTTGATTGTTGCCTCACCCACTGGCATGTTAGACTAATGTGTATTTTGAAAAAAAAGAAACTAAAACGACATTAAAAATGTTATTTATAGTAAAGCTACTGATAATGAATTACATCCTCCTTCTCACTTTGCATTTTTAAGAAGAATATAATTATATGGCTTGTGAATTTTATTAATTATCTATCTGTAATTTTATTAGTGACAAATCAGGTAGCCTGTACTTCAAAGGAGGTTGAGGATAGTTCTTTTGTCAATTCTAATAGCATTGTAGTTGGATCAGTTCAACATGCTCCATACGTAAACAGTTCTAATAATTATGATGAAAGTGTAATTATTAAGAATTTAAATACAAATGTTACTAAATCAGCAGTTATTCAAACAAATGGCTTCTTTAAATTTTATGATTTAAAAGAAGGAGAATACAAAATTCAAATCAAGCGATTTCAAAGTTCTGCCAACTCACACATTGTTCTAGAAAAATATTTTGTGTTGGAAGAAAATTCTATTTTACTAATCCCAATTACATTTAGACCTGGTGGTGGATTAGACTACAAAACTTATCTCGCAAAAAATGAGGATATATTAAGTACAGGAAGCATTGTCGGGAGGATAGATTTTAATAGTAAATCAATAACAAATAATAATGAGGTAACTTTTCTTGAAAGTCAATTTGGGAAATCTAAATCTTGGGTTTATTTAGAAAACGTAACAGACGCAAATAGTGAGAGGTATGAACAAAGTGTAGATATAAGTAATTCATTTGTTTTTCAAAATGTTGAAATTGGAATTTACGTTTTGAATTTTAATAAAAGCTACTACAACGACGGCAAATTAATAGAAACAGTTACATCTGGAAATGTTTTTCAATTAGTGGTATTACCTAATTTAAATTCTGTGATTTCAATAAATAGCTTGGTCACAAGTAAGCAGAATAGTGCAAGACCTAAATTCGATGCTCCATTTCAATACCGCATTTGGTCTCCTGTATTTGAAAGTGAATATTAGGATTTTTATCAATTTATAAAGTCGTTACCAACCCTTTGTTCATTTTTTAAATAAATCTATTATGAGAAAAATCGCTTTTTTTCTTGCAATTGTTGTTGTATCAATAAATGGTTTCAGTCAAAAAACCTTTGTTGATCCCCACCTACGACAAATTCAACATTGTAAATTTTTCCAGAAAAAGGAAAAGCTTAAAAGAAACACTAAAGATAATCGATTTAGTCATATTAAAACTACTTATAATATTGATTTGGCTGAAGATGATCCAAAGGTAGATATATTGTTCGAGTTTAATGGAAATATAAGTGAATTGGAAAGGAACAATATTAAAATAAATACCAAAATCGGTAATATTTATACAAGTAAAATCCCTTTATCCAAAATTGATGTTTTAGAAAATATAATGGGTGTCAAGGAGATTGAACTAGGTCGTCCATTAGAACCTGAAATGGACGTAAGTCGTCCTTATATTGGTTTAGATCAAGCTCATGCAACTTTTCCATATAGAGGAAATGGAGTGTAATTGGAGTAATTGATGGTAAGCTTGATTATACAAATAAGGCATTCCTAAATTCAAGTGGAACGAATTCAAGGATTCATGCTCTTTGGGCTCAAAATATGCAAGGAATACCTCCGTCAGGATTTAACTATGGAGCTTACTATAACAAGCCTAGTATTTTTCCGGAAATATTAATATGATTGACGAATTAGGGCATGGTACACATGTTCTTGGAATTGCTGCAGGAAATGGGAAGGATGCTTCAGGGGCTCAAACTGACTTTGGCGGTGTTGCTCCAGAAGCAACGATCGTTTATGTTTCCTTGAATTATAAAGATCCAGAAGGATCAGCCTTTGTTGATGGCACATCAGTAACAGTAATTGATGCAATAAAATTCATCTCTGATCAAGCCAAATCATTAAATATGCCATGGGTAGCAAATTTAAGTTCAGGAGCGCTTTATGGTCCAAGAAATGGAACAAGTTTATATGAAAGAGCAATCGCTGAAATTGCAAACGACAATTCATTTGGAGAAGGGAGAATATTGGTTACTTCCGCAGGGAATGGTCATCAAAATTTGAGCCACGAATATTATAACGCTGGAAAAAACAATCATGAAAATGTAACATATAATGCTATGCTAAATTTCCATATACAACCTGATGATCCCACGGTAATAAATTCCGCTACAATAGAGGTATATATTCCAACTGGTGTTACAGTAGATGAATTTTTCTTATGATCGCCCGAACCCTACCGTAGAGTATATTCTCTTAATCAACCAGGAGATTCTTATTTTGGAGCAAAAGGAGATGGTTGGGTTTCTTTATTCTGGGATGTGAAAGACACCTACAATGGTGGCCAAGGGGATCAAGTAATTACAGCAACATTTGCAGATTGGGATTCAGATGGAAACGGTTTTCCTGAAGAAGAACTTGGTTTTGGAAGATGGCAGTTAGATATGAAGACATCAGCTATTCCAGGTGCTGATTTATATATATTAGGAGTGAATAGAACTTCAGCATATTTTGAATCTTATGATAATACAAGAAATTTTAGAGAACCAAAAAACGCAAGCGGCATAATAACTGTTGGATCTGTGAATACTAAAAATCAATGGGTTGGGTATTATGGAGCGCAAACTAGTTATATCAATGCTTTTCCTTTAAATAATATTACCTATAATTCTTCTAGAGGAATTTCGAGGGCAGGACATTCAATTCCAGATTTTTATGCACCAGGGGCATGGATTGCATCCGTAGCTTCGAATAATTTAAATGAAATCTTGTTAGATCCTAAAGATTATTCAGATAACGCAAGTTACGTTCATATGAGAGGAACTAGCATGGCTGCTCCTCATGTAACAGGATTAGCTGCATTACTACTGGAAAAATGGAATGTAGAAAGAGGTAAATCTTATTCTACACCCGAAATTTTCAGTATCCTTGCTGCAAGTGATGATGCAAATAACGTAATAAATGCATTTGATGCACTAATGCATGGGGAACCAGTAACGGGAATTGAAGACAATGTTATCATAAGTAATACTAATTGTCCAGGAGGAAATCCAAGTGTTATTACACTAGGCATTACTAGTACTTATTGCGGCAGGTTTGTAGACGAAGATCCTTATGGAGATCAAGCAAGTTATACCTGGAAAATTGAAGCGACCAGCTCTCAAAATGGGGTTGAAACTCTTGCATCTTCAGTACAGCCGGGAGGATCATCTACTTCATGGAATTTGAATATTTCTTCTGCAATCCTATCAAATAAGAATTGGAATAGGTCTTCTGATGGAAATATTAAGGCAAAAATCACACTTCAGTGTATCGATAGTGATAATGTTTATCATTATGATTATCGTGATGTAACAATTGTCTACAAACCCAATCCACCGATTGTAAGCAACTATGTTATAAATGGTGGATCAATAACAATTGATTATATGGCAGGAGGGGCTAATTCATTCAAAGTATATTATTCTTCTAGCCCTGGACCTCCATACAATGGAACAGGCGCTATTCAAGGGAATTCCCCGATCAACATGGGATCTTCAACCACGGCAACTTTAAGTGGCTTTGATTTCATCAACAATGCATATTATTTTGTCATTACCGGTACTAATAGTCAGGGTGAAAGTGATTACTCAGAAGAAATTGTCATTGGTAATGTTGAGGTATTTGATATTATATGGACCGATGTTGATGGAGTTAAGGTAGACGGAAACTCACTTACAAAAAGTCGCATACGCAATAATTGGTACGAAGGTGCCGCCTCCTTTAATGAACTTCCACCAAACACAGATGGTTGGATAGAAATGACAACTGTAGAAAACAATACAAATAGAATGTTCGGGCTATCAAATTACAACCAGGATGCTTCATGGAATACGATAGATTATGATTTCTATGTGAGATATAATGGGACTATTCAAATTTATGAAAGTGGCTCATTAAAGTGTAATTGCGGTAATTATTCTGCCGGAGACAAAATAAGAGTGGAAAGGCAGGGTAGTCAAATTTTGTATAAGCTTAATGGAAATACAATATACACCTCAACATGTGATCCCAATGAATCTTTAATTGCAGATGTTTCTTTATATTCGACAAATTCCACCATTAGCAATGCAGTCGCATCCTTCCCTGCTTTAAATACTTCTCCACATAATGTTGAATGGACTGATTTAGTGAAGGTGTACGTAAATGGTAATAGTTTGACCAGAGATAACAGTTATCGAGGCTGGAACGCCGGAGCAGCTTCAATTAATAGATTACCTACATGGACTGATGGATGGATTGAAAGTACGGTTCAGGAGACAAACACTTATAGAATGTTTGGGCTGTCAAGTAGTAATAGTGACCCAAATTGGAATACGATAGACTATAATTTATATGTCAGGCAGGATGCAAAAATAATGATATATGAAAGCGGTGTTTATAAAGGCACATTTGGTTATTATAATTCTGGCGATAAAATCCGCCTTGAAAGAATAGACAATCAAATTCTGTATAAACTAAATGGTGCTACATTATATACTTCATCATGTGATCCATCAGAGAATCTATATTCAGATGTATCTATGTATAGCCCAGGCAGTACCTTGTACGATGTTAAATCCTCATTTAGAAAATACGATCAATACCTGAATCAATCACTGGCCATGATAACAAAAACAATTGCAGAAACAGTTATTGTTGATGAGGAAGTAATAAATAGTGACAGCTTATCAGTGGGAAAAAATTCATACACCAGCACTGAGAAAACTATCGTAATGCTTAAAACGAGATATCATGAAGCAATATTAAAGGACAGTGCAGCTTACAATCCTTTAAATGAAATTATTATAAGCCCTAATCCAACACCAGGAAAAATCGAGTTAAAGTATGTTTCAGAAATAAAAAATGAAATAGAAATTGAGGTATTGGATTATCTCAACCTCTTGTGCCTTAAAAAGTCATGGAAAATAAAAGAAGGAAAAAATACCATATCAATGAACCTGAGTCCGTATAAGAGTAAGCTGTTCATAGTGAAGGTTCAGGATAGAAACAATATCAAAAATTTCAAAGTACTAAAAGAATGATTGGGTAACATTAAGTGCTAATATTTATGTAAGGGGCTATGGCCCCTTATACTCTTAGAATAATCAACAGCTCGGCAAAATGAACACGTTTGCTATCAAATGGTGTTAAGATCCAGGATCTATTGCGCCTTTTTCGATAGCATAATTGCGAACCAAATCCAATTCCCTGTGTGAAAAATGATAGCAGAATTTTGGCCTTACTAGCCCTTATGTTAACGTGAATATCGGATAAGGAACTGCATTAACAAGTATGAAAAAAGGCTGTTTTTGATTACATTAAAGTGTTGTAATTCAATATTTTAACCTCATAAAACAGCCCTTATGCTTAGAGATAAAGTTACCGAATTTTTCGTAGAAGCCGATGATTTTTGTAAAGAGTTTGAGTTCGAAATCAGAAAACACCTCATGGAATCAAAGAAAGAAGGTTGTCGAATTAGAAAATCTCAACTTTCTGATGGAGAGATCATTAGCATCTTGCACTTGTTTCATTATGGCCATTTTACAAATTTCAAGGCCTTCTATACCCAATATGTTTGTGTTCATTTGATGGATCTATTTCCTAACCTGGTTTCCTATCAACGATTTGTTGCACTGAAGAAAAAGGTAGCTGTTCCATTGATGATGTTTCTCAAAACCAGAGGTTTAGAAAATGTCGTATGACTATCCGCTTAATTGCATAAGATCTACCTATTCACTACTTTGTATTCTATAAATAATACAAATATGAAGCTGGAAGAATTTTACAAAGTGTATCATGATGAAGAAGCATGCAGGACTAAGATTCGTCTTATAAGAGAAAAGGAAGGTATCCTGTGTAAGAAATGTGGTCATGATAACCATTATTGGCAATCAGGCATAGGCATGTGGGAGTGTAAGCAATGTCATTATCGTACTTCTTTACGTACAGGAACAGTAATGGAAAACAGCAAGCTTCCATTCAAATATTGGCTGACCGCCATGGCCTATCTAAGTAGTACAAAGAAAAGCATCTCAGCCTTGGAACTTCAAAGACAACTGGGCCATAAACGCTATGAACCAATATGGGCCATGCTGCAAAAGTTACGAACCGTTATGGGTTATAGAGATTCAAAATATGCTTTAAATGACAGTATCGAATTGGATGAAGGGTATTAGCTCCCTCAGTAAAGAAAAATGGAAAAGATTATTATTCAGGAGATAAAATCCGGGTATTGGTTGGAGTTGAATCCAAATATGTCGAGGAGGAGGTTTCGGTCCATCGAAAGCCAAAGAAAGTTAGATTTCTTAAAATGAAAGTACTTCAGAAAGGAGGTGGTGGCCAGGTCATGAAAGAATCAAAGAAAATGATTGGTACAAATGCTACAGTAATTACCGATGATCATAAATCATATAAGAAACTGCCAGACATCATAAAAGAACACATTTCAATAAGATGTTTCAACAAGGCAAACAGAAGTCAGCTACTCCCCTGGGTACATACAGCTATCAGTAATGCAAAACGGTTATTTCTGGGGGTACATCATAACATTAGTAAAGAATATCTCCTAAACTACCTCAACGAGTTCTGTTATAAATTCAATCGTAGGTATTTTGGGGACCATCTCTTTGATAGATTGCTTATCGATTCTATTTCAACAACTTGGCTCCGCAATATGTATCAAAGCGGATAGTCATAAAATGTCGGGGTATTAGTTTCATCGATTCAACACATCTGAAGGTGTGCCATAATCGTCGGATTCATCAGCACAAGACATTTAAAGAAGTTGCTCAGAGAGGATTTTGCTCGATTGGATGGTTCTTCGGTTTCAAGCTTCATCTGATTATCAATGATAAGGGAGAGATTATTTCCTTTTTTCTAACCAAAGGTAATGTTGATGATTGGGATTTTCAAGTTATGAGATCGATGACTGAAAACATGTTCGGGAAGCTGGTTATGTATCCAAGAAACTATCAGACCTGCTTTTTGGTAATGGTATTCAGCTCATTGCCAAACCAAAAAAGAATATGAAAAATATTAATTTGAGCCAATCAGATAGAATTCTACTTCGCAAAAGAGCCATTATTGAATCAGTGAATGATGAGTTAACGAACATCTGCAAGATACAACACACCCGACATCGATCATTGGCTAATTTCTTAATCAATATCGTGGCAGCTCTTTTGGCTTATAGTTTCTTCCCTAAAAAGCCTTCTCTTGATATTCAATTTGAAAAACCTGATGGACAACTTTATCTTGCTGCTTAAACGATATCCACGTTAATCTACCTGTGCCTGATAAAATAAAAAAGATTTGTTCGGTATCCGTGTGAACATGCCAATGTGAATGTTTTCCCGGAGCAATCTTAACGATAAATGCCTCCGCAACTTCGGCTGGATTGGGAACCTACGAAGCATCAACCTATTCCAGAAAATCCTGTAATGGATGGAAAACCAGTTAAAATTAGTTTAGTCCCCTATCGGCGTACAAAGTTCGGAGTTACAATGTTCCCCGTTGCTAACTGCCGTTTAATTCTTAAAATCAATGCTCCGGGGCGGAGGCTATTGGAACTTACTTTTCCTGAACCAAACATCAAAAAATGACAGGTTAAAGGTGATGTGATGGAAATTTTCATTGATCAGATTCGAAGTATCCGTACCTCTGAAACTTCGCTCGTATATAAAATTGATGATCGCCGTTCCGGAAGTCGGTAAGGTAATGCCTGCAGTCACACCGTACTGATCGATGCCCTGGTCATCCAGTTCCAGATAGGTATTCTTAAAATATCCACCTATATTCAAGCCCATTCTTTTGATGTAGGAGAATGAATTCAGATTCGGCAAAAAAGCGATCCCGGCAGAAAAACGTTGGGTATCGCGGACCCTGAATCCGTCCTCAAAAGTAGCGTCGCTCCATTTTTGATAAGAATAATCCGACGTGATCGTCCATTTATTATTGTGCGTCCAGCTGATTCCTCCTCCATAAGACAATGGCAACAAATATTCCCCGCTGGGTGTGGTAGACTCCTGCAGGGTATCCGCACTCTGATACACGTTCAGGTCATAGGTCCCGCCAAAAGTACGCTCATTGGAAAACGTAGCACCCAACACGATTTTTTCATTATTTAAATTGAACCAGTACTGCAAGCCGTAATCCAGGTAAAAAGTATTCAGTTTTAGAATTTTTTCGATCGTCACATTATAATCTACGTCGTTCGAAGTTACGTACTGGTTGTGGGATAAATTTCCAAATACATAGGATGCATGCATCCCCAGCGATAAATGACCGAACAATTCGTAAGCCCCGCCGACATACACCTGATTGAGCCCGCCATCTCCCTGATAATTGGCAACATAATCGCCTTCGATGCCTGAGAACGTCTTTTCTTCCTGGATGTTGTATCGGACATGGCTAAACGGTGCCAACCCAATGGTCAACCCCATGTTTTGATTTAGTCGAAACCAGAATCCGGCACCGGAAAAGTTGCCGTAAACATTCGGATCAGAATTGTTTCTGTCGGATTGATTGGCTACGGAAATATTAAATGAAAAATCGGCCAATTGCGTAAAGGGCGCTTTAATCGCCGTGTAGGAGGCAGGGTTTATATTGTTCAACGAAAGCCCGTCGCGCAAAGCTATACCTGTTCCCCCCAATGACCAGTTGAACCCGGAACCTTTTTGAGCTATGTCTCCCAAACCGTATATGGTGTAGGGCGAATCTATCAGTGCCTGACCAAACAGATTTGTCACCCCTATGGAAAGAAACACCGCACATAAAAAACCTGAACGCCTCATGATCTTCTTTTTACAATAATGCATGTACTGTTAAACAGATTAAAAGTAGGCCGGCCGGTCAACCTTTGAAACATTTCTATATCAAGCGATATACTTACTAGACCAACTATTTTATTTCCCCGATTTTGACCATTATGAACCGAATGTTGTATTCGTAGTTGAAAAACTACGGTTGGTCTTTGAATACGAGGGAAGCATAGATAATTTTTTTTACAGCGTCCCGTATCTCCGAATTTTGAAATGATTGACGGTCAACTCTTGATATCAGAGCTTGTAAATAAATGATCTCAAAATGTTGAATTAAAAGAACTGGAGTACCGGGAGGATGGGTAAATATCGAAATGCTTTAATACTTATTGGGATAATAAACATTTTTTACACTTGCGATGATCCGTCTCAGGTCGGTGTTGATTTTATCGGAGAAGATCCGCTTACCGTGACCTACTACGACACGCTTTCCGTAAGTATTTCCACTGTGAGAATTGACTCATTACCGACAAGTAATCTATCCGGGTTGCTGATCGGGAAAAGCGAGGATGAACACCTTGGTTCTGTTACGGCAAAAGCATTTTTCCAGGTGGGCAGGGATTCTTTGGGTACCTACCCCGACGATGAAAATGCGAAATATGACTCATTGACCCTTGAAATGATTTTCAACGGCTATTCATACTATGATACGACACAAATTCAGACCTTCTACCTGTATTCGGTGATAGACGAGATGGAATTGGGCGATGACGGATTGCTGTATAACACAAGTGATGTTCCGTACGATACGACATCCGTTTATTATCTCGGACAGGTAAGTTTTCTCCCCAGGGTGAGAAAAGACGAACCCGAATACATGCGCTTAGATGATGTCTTTGGACGAACCTTGTTCGAACTGCTTCAGCAAAAAGACGATATCGTTACGAGCAGCGATGAATTTAAAGCATACATCCGGGGTTTTGCCCTGGTGCCCGACACTTCGAATACGTGTATTATCGGGCTGGGAAACGAGACAAACATCAAATTGTTTTACCGGCAGGACGGCGCTCAGGTCGAACAGGTATTTCCGATCGCCAATAACATTCATTTCACACGGATTGCTGCCGATACTTCAAATGCTGTTTTTCATGCCCTTCCGACCCAGCGAGCCTCTTTGTCATCCGACGAAACCGGAGACATAGCTTTTATACAGGGAGGTACGGGCCTCGGAATAAGACTGGAATTTCCATACCTCGATTATGTGCGGGAACTGAGCGAAAATAATTTGGTCACCGATGCGGAATTGATCCTCAGGCCTGTAAAGGGCTCGTACTCGGGTTTGAATCCTCTACCCTCCGATTTAACTGCGTATAAAATTGATAAATACAACAACATAACTGGCGAATTCGTCATAAACCCGCTTCTTTTTTATGATGACGAGTACAACGAAGACACGTTCTATAGAATAAGCATCAACGGCTTTTTGGAAGATCAGCTCAATCTGCTGGAAAACGATGGCTCGGCACTGTTAATTACACTTCCGAAATCAGACGATTCCGGTACCGTAAACAGAATTTATATTGGCAATAAAGACCATCGGAGCAAATCCTATTTAAGATTGCTCGTCATGAATATTAATGATGCATTTTAAATTATTGGAGGAATCGAAACAGAAACGAATACAATGAATAACATGGCAAAAAACTTAATGACGAAAAGTAAGATTAAATTCGCAGCAGGGGCACTGTTCCTTCTATTTTTTGCGACATCGGCTTGTGACAATAACGATGATGCGGATGAGCTTCTGGGAAACTGGATCGAACGCTCTGATTTTGAAGGAAAAACCAGGTCGAGTTCCGTCGCCTTTTCCATTGGTGACAAAGCCTATGTAGGAACAGGCTTTAACGGCAGTGACGATGAATATTTCAGTGATTTTTGGAGGTACGATCCGCAACTTAATTTTTGGCAAAAAATGGCCGACTTCCCCGGTACTCCGAGAAGTAGCGCCGTAGGTTTCAGCGTTAATGAAAAAGGATATGTCGGAACGGGTTTTGACGGAGACGACGAGCTGGGAGATTTTTGGGAATACAATCCGGATACAAATGAATGGACGCAAAAAGCTGATTTCGGGGGAAGCGCAAGAAGAAGTGCGGTCGGTTTTGGGCTCAACGGAAAAGGCTATATCGGCACCGGGTATGACGGAAGTAATTTGAAAGATTTCTGGGAGTATAATCCTCAAGAGGATACATGGGCTCAAATTCCAAGTCTCGGCGGCTCGAAGCGAAAAGATGCCGTGGCATTTGTTTTGGGAAATATTGCCTATGTGGGAACAGGAATACATAACGGAACATTTGAGCATGACTTCTGGGCGCTTAACGGAGACCTGATCGGTTCCGAAGAATTCCCGTGGGAGCAGTTGCAGGATTTGGATGTGGAAGACGACTATATGATCCTCCGGCAAGGAGCAGTTGGCTTTGGACTGAATAACCGGGGGTATATTGCCACAGGCTCCGCGGGGCAAATCACAAACACGGTATGGGAATATGTGCCGGGAAGCGATATATGGCAGGAAAGAACAGCTCTTGAAGGAGCCGCCAGAACAGATGCCATCGCGTTTACGGTTAATGATGGCGCATACGTAACCACCGGCAGAAACGGAAGTACCTACTACGACGATTTGTGGGAATTCAGACCCACCGAAGCGTACGACGAGGATGATTAAATCCGGGTATACGAGCGGATAAATGTTATAAGGTTAAGGGATGTTCCGTTCGAACCTGAAAAGACCCGGAGGCATTCCATAGAGCAAATGCGGACCGGAGGCCACGCACATATAACTGCAGCTCCCTGGTTCGAGCGTATCGCCCGGACTCGGATGCTGTTCGACATCGCTACCGGTTCGAGCATATCGCTCGGACCCTCGCCCGGACGCCTATGTTATTTACCATCTGCAAGTCTTCAAACTATAAATGAATGGGGAAAATCCTGCCTGCGGCAGGCGGTTGGTTCCGTTCGTTGAGCAAAAGCGTAAAAATTACTTATGACCAATATTATGTCGAGGATCGGAACTTCGGCTTCGTACATGACTTCGGCCATTGACCGGATAAACTTAAAGAAGGTCAAAGACTTCCGGTATCATCATACGTTTGCAATGATCCGGTGGGACACGACAAACTTTGTCCGATGGGATCCTGACCGGGTCAACTATCCGAACACAAAAAACAGACCATTCATCTATAAAATCACGCTGTATGTAGATTATATAAAATTCTCGATTAACGATCGTGAACCTCAGGTGTCTAATAATCGAAAGAAATGATTTCCAGGTCATTATCTGTCAGATGACATAATTTTCATAAACTCATAATCGGATGAAACCTTCGAAAACAAACAAGTTTGGTATGCTTGCCTTGTCGATCATACTTATTTTCTTTTCATGCTCGGACGAAGCAGAGCCCATTATTCCGAACGACAACAGCCCGGATGTCCCGGACATTGAAGAAAACGAATACACCGGCATTAATCAGTGGATCCTGGAAAACATGTATCTCTATTACTTTTGGAATGACGAAATACCCGATGGTCCTGACATGAGCAAAGCGCCGGCAGATTTTTTCGGCTCACTGCTATATTCGTTCGATGAATCGACGAACCCGGGAGGCGACCGGTTTTCGTTTATAAGTGAGGATGCTGACGAATTAATGGCCGAATTTTCCGGAGAAAGCAAATCCACCGGAATCCAATTCAGGTTGTTTTATAAATCCTCCGGGAGCAACGCGATTATGGCTCAAATTATTTATGTGCTCCATGACTCTCCCGCAGATCAGGCCGGCTTGCAAAGAGGAGATATCTTTACGCGGGTAAACGGAATAACATTGGACGATGAGAATTACCCGGATCTCCTCTACGACCATGATCACATGACGCTGACGATGGCCGAAGCGCAGAACGGCACAATTAATGAATTGAACGAATCTGTCACTTTAAACGCGGTTGTATTGCAGGAAAATCCCGTTTACCTGGACAGCATTTACGATCTCAACGGCACAAAAGTCGGATATCTGGTGTACAATCAGTTTATCCCGGGACC
This sequence comes from Cytophagales bacterium, assembly GCA_022360055.1. Classification (GTDB taxonomy): domain Bacteria; phylum Bacteroidota; class Bacteroidia; order Cytophagales; family Cyclobacteriaceae; genus JAAUQL01. The sequence goes on from JAKSDO010000083.1 coordinate 13,149, forward strand.
CTATGACAGCAATGTCGAAACATTTGATGAGCAGTTATCAGCGATTTTCTCATCGTTCGGCTCATCCGGGATCAATGAATTGATCATTGACCTGCGGTATAACCCGGGAGGTTACGTATCTTCAGCCGTCACGCTGGCCAGCCTCATCGGAAAAAGTGTAAGCTCCGGCGATATATTTTTTAAGGAGGAGTACAACGATGAATTTCAGGAATATCTTGAGGATTATTATGGCCCGGATTACTTCTATGTGAATTTTGAGGATAAAGCGGAAAACGTCGGCGACCGGATAAACCGCGTATTCTTTCTGGTGACCGGTTATTCCGCTTCATCCAGCGAATTGGTGATCAACGGATTAAAACCTTATATGGATGTGGTGCTCATTGGCGAGCAGACTTACGGGAAAAATGTGGGTTCCATAACCATTACGGCCGATGCATCCGACGATCATAACTGGGCGTTACAGCCCATTGTAATGAAGGCGTACAACAGTCTTGGGCATTCGGATTACACGGCCGGATTTGTTCCGGATACGGAGGTGATCGAGCCGCTGGATTTGGTCCCGTTTGGAGACGCGGAAAACCCGCTTCTAAAGCAGGCCTTGTTCATGATCAGTGGCACGGCGAGAATTGCCCGACAAGAACAGAGGGACATGCCGGGCATCATCGACGCTTCGGTTGCCCATAAACCGGTTACAATGAAGCGCATAGCAAATCCGGGGACAGAGGGATCAAATTAAATTCCATATCTCGCGCATCACAAGGTTAGAGGAATAAAGAATCGGGTAGTTTGCTTTAAAAGGCGAAAAGGCCGGCCTCCCTGAGGCTGGCTTTTTTTCATTGAAGAGCGATCCGGCCGATCTAAATCTCCATCTGTTGATCGCAATGAAATCGAATTCTGCAAACGGGCTCCGCAATTGGGCCCTTTTCAAGGTATCCGGAATTGCAAAATATTCAACCCTGACCTGCTGCGCCCTCAGATCTTTCCGTCCAATACCTGCGCATGAAAATTTTCTTTATAATTATCCCCAATCGGGAGCGAGGTCTCCTTTATTCTGATTTTTCCATTGCGCACGGAATGTATTTTGCTTATCGATATAATATATGATCGGTGAATCCTGATAAATCCTTTGTGCTCCAGGATCTTCTCCATGGACTTCATACTTTTCAGCGTGAGTATCGGATTTTTTTGGTCCGTGTGGATTTTAAGATAATCCTTATATCCTTCAATAAAATAGATCGCATCGAGCATCACCTTCACCATGTTGTGCTCTGTTTTAATAAATATGAAGTCGTTTGAAGCATCCCGGACCGGTGGCCTGTTTTTACCCATCCTTTTCAACGCCTTTTCCGTCGCAATCAGAAATCGTTCAAATGAAAAAGGTTTTAACAGGTAATCTACCGCGTCGAGTTCAAAGCCCTGTACTGCAAACGAATCGTACGCAGTGGTAAAAATTACTTTAGGGCCATTCTCCAAAACTTTGACCAGTTGCAAGCCGTTGATATCCGGCATATTTATGTCTGAATAAATAAGATCAATAGGTTCATTGTTTATCACCTCCAATGCTTCTCCGGAGTTATCGAACGTCCCGACAAGACGGAGAAACGGGATTTTATTTATGTAACCCTCCACGAGCTCCAGGGCCAGCGGTTCATCATCGATTGCAATACAATTGATCGTCATGCCAGATTAAGTTCAAGTTTAGCGGTAAACAGATCCTCTCCGTTGTTGTACTTTAGCCTGTATTTTTCGGGATACAGAAGTTCCAGTCTCCTGGCCACATTGTTCAAACCAATCCCCAACGAATCGCATTTTTTATTTCCAAGCCTGCGGTCGACTTTTTTCGGACAACTATTTAATGCCTCAAATACCAGTTCATCGCCGACTATTTTGAGTTTAATGTCGATAATAGAGGTTTCGTTGTAGGAAATGCCGTGCTTAAACGCATTTTCGACAAATGGTATAAACAGCAAAGGTTCGACATCGTGACCATCGGGCACTCCGTCGCAATTGAACCGAATGGAAATGTTGCCTTTTTTTGAAAGGCGGAATTTTTGCAACGCAATGTAGTTTTGGATGTATCCAATTTCCCTGTCCAACGGTACTTTTTTCCCGTTTGATTCGTACAGCATATACCTCATCATATCGGAAAGCAATAAAACCGCCTCGCCGGTCAATTCCGATTTTGAGCTGGACAGGGAATAGATGCTGTTTAAGCTATTAAACAAAAAATGCGGATTTATCTGGGATTTAAGAAAAGACAGCTCTGCTTTTACGCGTTCTTTGTGCGTCTCTTCCTTCAACCTTCTTTGCTTTAAAGATTCTACAATCGACTCAAAACTAATTCCGAGCGCATAATATATAATTAATGGAAAAACAATAACGAACGGAGGCCATTGACCGTCCTCCACCTGGTTTTTATTTCCGGGCGGAGTGGCTCCGTATTCCTGAAAAAGAAGTGATAACATCACGTAGGCAAGGACAAAAGAGCCGGCCAATACTCCAAAATAAAGCAGATATCGGCCTTTGTTTAACAGCTTTGGGATCAATACGGATATATTCAGGATATAAAACGGCACGAGTGCCGACAGCGTGATCGTAATCCATTGCAACCTGGGATCATATCCGGATCTAAGGAAAAGCGCCATGGGTACGATGATAAATATCCCAATAACTATAACATGAAACACAATTACTCTTAAGTTAAGATTTTCCAAAGCCTTCATCGGTCTTGCCCTTTGTGTTTTAATCGGATCGATTAAATGTAGGCCGGAACCAAGGCTAATTAAAATTTTATAGATTCAGGCCCTGATTTACAAAACCAAAAGCCATATTTTGACTACCAACTACTTTGTACGACTTGATCCAGAAATCATGCGTAAATTTCCAAGGCCAGGCCGGGTTTATGTTTTCGGTGTCCGGACGGTTTATCCCGGGACATGTCGGGAAATCACGGATCTTTCGGCTTATATCTTTCATCGAAGTTCCGTAAAACTCCGCTTCAGACATACGCAAAACAACCATGACAACTTGATGATACGCCATCTTTTCATTGAAATGTACCATATAAACCGGCCAAATATCCATGCTCCATCTCCTTCCGGATTACCTGGGATACATTGTATGTGCCGGGCATCCTGCGCAGGCAGTCATTATTAACCGGATCCGGATCTGTAAAACCACAGAAAACCAAGAGGCATTCAAAAGATCCTCCGGAAATACCGGAATTCGGTAAAGAAAATAATTGAACCGCACGTGTAATCTTCATTGTATTGTTTTAATAGTCAAGCTTTCAAGGCATCCGAACTTCAAAGAGCATACTATCGCTATTGAAGGAGGTAAAAATGCCCAGTCCATTATTGATGTTGTTCAACGGCTCATTGAGATTCCTGGAATCCTGCTCGATCGATTCATATAAATCGGCATACTCCTGGTTGACCTTAAAAAGTTTTACCCGGTATGTTCCGTATTGTTCAAGACTCATACCGCGTATTCTGTAGATATCCAGTTGTGTCGGTTGAGTTATAAATGAGAAGTTTCGCTGTCCGAAAAATTCCTCAATTACGCCGTTCACATCAACCGATGCCGGATGTTCTTCGATATTTTCAATGAGGATGTAATAATAATCGCGATTATCATTTTCCCACGTGACATCAACGTCCTCAATATCTCTAAACCTGAAATCGAAGATTTCGTAGATGGGTTCAATAAATATCTCTTCATCTGAAATCTCAAGGCCTTCGGGCTTTTGCGGCACGGTGGTGTATGCCGTGATCTCCCCGTCGTAATAATTCATTCGAAACTCGTATGTTTCGCCGGCAAGTATTTGCAGGTCCTCTCCCGGATAATGATAATACCCGGAGTCCCCTTCGGACAAAACAAGCCGATAAGCCATATCGTTATGTACGATGTCGATCACCGCATCATTGATATGGAATTCTTCCGTCGAATCGGCATTGAAGGGGATCAGGCTGGTGACTTTTATATTTGTTACCGGCTCCCCTGCATACAAATATCCCGCGACAACTACGGTATTCACATACGGCACTTCTGCCGGATCCTCCGTACACGCCGGAGCCAGAAGAAATATCAGGAGTGTATAAAAAACGGATTTTTTCATTCTGAATTAAAATTTGATATTGAAGAATACATTCGGGGTGAAGCCTAATGTCGTAACATCCGTAGCGATTAAATCGCCGTCAATGATTTCAAAGTTCTTGTACCAGATGTTGGTATGGTCGTATACATTGAATATGGATAGCCCCAGTTGAGTTTTGGCCTTGCCGAGGAAGAAATTATACGAGGCTGAAAGGTCCATCCTTTGATAATCCGGGAGTCTGAAAGCATTTTTTTCGCCGATACTCACATAACTTTCGATGTTGCCGTCCAGTAGCGTAACCTCATACGTGCCTACCGGAGAGGTATACGGCTTGCCGGTGGCATATACCCAGGTCGCTGCCAGATCCCATCGCCCGAGCGACAAACTGTTTACGATCTTAAACTCATGGGTCTGGTCGTGAAGCGCCGGATAGGGTTCGTCCGAGAGTTCGGGGAAATCGTACATGACCTGCCCCAGGGTATAGCTTATCCAACCGGTATATTTACCGGCCTTTTTCTGAGCCAGGAATTCGATTCCCCTGGAGTATCCGGTCCCCTGATAGAAAAGCTCGTCGTACTCCCGGGACCTGGGACCGGCAAATCTCAATGTGTATTCCGCAAGGCCGGAAAGGTCTTTGTAATATGCTTCTATGTCAAAGAGGAACTTTTCATTCTCATAGCTTACCCCTCCGATATAGTGTATCGCCGACGATACAGGGTTGTTTTCTCCATTGGCCAGCAGCCAGAAATCCCGGCTGCCCTGGGAGAGGTCTTCCCGTATAATTCGCGTGGCAAACTGGTAGTATTTGCCCCATGCGCCTTTTAGCTTTATTTTAGACGTAAGGCGAAAGACACCTGAAATGCGCGGTTCATAATACATTTGTCCGGTCACATCAAAATAGTTTGTCCGGATCCCGGGAATCAGGGTCAGCTTTCTCAGAGGTTTCCATCGATCCTGCACATACAGGGCGTAGACCGTTCCGTTGTCCCGGCGGTCCAGCACATTGACGGTATCGTTTCGCGTATAATTGTACGAGATATCATTGTGCGTCACTTGAACCCCAAACTCCAATTGATGGACATCGCTCAGCAAATATTCATGGTCTATTTTCAGGGTAATGTCTTTCAAATTATTGTCTTCTACCGTACCGGCTTTTATGTAAGAGACCGAGTCGTCTCTGATAATCTCTGTAGTGGTAAACAGATCGCGCTCGCTGAAATAATTCGAGTAGGCAATTATGCTGTTGGTATACCATTTGCTGTTCCATTGTCTACCCCATTTGAGGCTTGTGCCCCAGTTTCCCCATACCGTAAGATCATTGGTGTTGCTATTAAACCCCGCATTGCCGTTTTGGCCTCCGCCAAAGCCGAGATTGTTGCTGTTGATATCCCTGGAATTATCGAGATTGTCGGCTCCATTGTAAACGGAGAGCGCAATAATATCTCTGTCGGACGGGCGAAAGCTGATCTTGCCATTGATGTCGTGGAAAAAGAAGGCAGGCTCTACCTCGGCCTGGGCAAACCTTCCTCTCCCGCCCCTTCCAAAGCCTCCCGGATTTTGCTGCGCTTCCGATTCCTGGTTGAACAGGTCAAATATATTGTTGTATAAACCGCTTTTTATGATGTCCGTATAAGACCTGCGTCCGGCAAAGAAAATGGAACCCCTGTTTTTTGCAAAGGGAATTTCAAGCGCCGCATTCGCACTGATGGCGCTGATCCCGACGCTGCCGGTGAACTTCTGTGTATTTCCTGTTTTGCCGGTGAGATCCACAACACTTGAAATTCTTCCGCCATATTTCGATTCGAATCCGCCTTTATAGAGCTGCACGTCCTTAATGGCATTCGCATTAAATGCGCTGAAAAAACCGTAAAAGTGGTCCACGTGATAAACGGTAAATCCATCGAGCAGATTGAGATTCTGGTCGGGTGTGCCTCCGCGCACATACAATCCGGACGATGTTTCATTTGTGCCGCTCACACCCGGAAGCAATTGCAATGATCTGAAAATATCTTTTTCCCCGAGGCTGGGCAATTTGGCAAGCTGATCCGGTGATACGGTTATTTTACTTATATCTTCCGAAACATTCATCATGCGTTCCTGGGTGGAGGTAATTACAACCTCATCCAACTGACTTGAAATCGATTGGAGTTCTAAAATCAACTGACTTTCCAGTAAACCCGGATTTAGCTTAAACTCGGCCGTTTTAAATCCAAGATAGCTCACGATCAGCGTAGAGGTATCGGAAGGAACATCCAAAAGGGTAAAAAAACCATCTACATTTGTCACTGCCCCCTTTTCCGTACCTTTTATGAGCACTACGGCATTGGGCAGCGACTCTCCGGTACCTCTTTCAGCAACCATTCCGGACAGAGTAAAATTATGCCGGGTGGGATCGTAGATCACTTCCAACGGAACCCCCTCCGGCCGGATGATGAGCTTGCTGTTATCGATAAATTTATAGTGAACGCCTCTTCCGGTCAACAGGGATTCGAGGGCTTCGCTCAAGGCCAGATTATGAAATATCAATGCCTGCAACGGTTTTTTGCCAAACAGATCCCGATCATAATCCAGTTGAAAGTCATACTTGTCCGCAAGCTTTTCAAGGATCATATCCAGATTAAATCCAAAAAAAGCTTCGGTTACCAATGTCTCTTCGATCTTGCGCTCCTGAGCAAAAAGGGCACCGGATAATAGAGATAAAATAAGGATTTGGATGAAGGTTTTTTTTCGCAATGTAAAATTCATGTCATCGTTTAGCTCTATACATTAAAATGGTTTCAAATTTATAACTGTGGTTTATGCCTCAAAATCTTATCTACCCAGGTTGTGATTTTATCAACGAACGGTGCCTGTTTTCCATCAAACATAATCGTACACGTAATGTCATTTCAACTGAAAGGAGATCAACAGCATGCGGAAATCTAACTTTTTGCATCAAAGAAGCCGGATCTCTCGCATCCGACTACCTGCAGGTTGGTGATTACACAAAGCAATTGATAGGACATACGGCCCGAATCAGCGATAAACTTCTATCGTTGTTTTGACAGCTAATAATTCTCAATGCTTTAGATGCGTCAAACCGGAGATGGTTTAATGTTCGCTTCACTTTTTGGAATAAATTTTTTAGTCCGGAACATTCATGGAGTTTCTCGCCCTCCGGGCCGATAAAGCATAAAACACTCAAAATCGGACATGATGAGCGTCCCTTTGTTTATCCCGATTTATTCACAATAAATCATTTTCTGGAGAACAGTATATCAGTAAAAGGACGAACCAAATACGCACCGGGACCACCCCGGTGATTACCTTGTTGATTTCTCCGTCAAAACAATCTACTGCAATAATATAAACTACATTTAAGTAAAAAATATTTAAGATTTATTTGTGCGCACAAATATAATTACTACATTTAAGTAAAATATAGACTTATGAGCAAACATCACCTCGGAGAATTTGAAGAGATCGTTCTATTGACCGTAGCAATTTTACATGATGAAGCTTACGGGATCGCAATTATTGATGAAATGGAAAACAGATTAGAAAGGAAGGTAAGTATCGGCGCGCTTCAGACCGTGTTGCGAAGATTGGAAAAAAAAGGGTACCTCACTTCAAAGTTTGGTGAGGCCACTCAGGTAAGGGGAGGAAAGCGCAAGCGGTATTTCTTCATCACGGCATTTGGAAAAAAAGTGTTGGCCGAAGTAAAAGAGCAGCGCCTGGCCCTTTGGAACGCCATTCCCAGAATTGTTTTCAACAACTGAAGAAATGAAAGATCGCAAGTCATTGCCACCTCGTTTTCCCCTCCGCTTCTTCCGCTGGTACTGCCATCCGGAGTACCGGGAAGATATTGAGGGGGATTTGATGGAGCGGTTTGAGTGTCGGCTGGAGGAAAAAGGAATAAGGTCGGCAAGGTGGGAATTCTTTATGGATGTCATGCTGCTATTCCGGCCTGGGATCGTCAAATCACTGTTTGGAAATCAAAAACTCAATTCATACGTCATGTACAGATATCACATCAAATTTGCATGGAGAAGCCTTATCAGGAACCGGCAGTTTTCCATCATCAATATCCTGGGGCTAACCCTTGGGCTGAGCTGCTGTATCCTCATTTATTCATTTGTAAAGTATCATTCCAGCTTCGATGATTTTCATGCCGACACGGACAGGATCTATCGCTTTGTCACTGAGGAACATTTGCAAAACATCTCGTACACCCCTGCCGTGCATAATCCATTTGGCAAAGTATTCCGGGAGGAATTTACGTATGCCGAAAAAGTGGCCCGGGTCTGTACGGAAGGGCGCGGTCTAATCACTGTCGGAGAACAGGACAAGTACCGGGAAGCCATAGCGTTCGCGGAGACCGAATATTTCGGGATCATGAATTTTCCTCTGGTCCGTGGCACGGCAGAAAAGGCCTTGAGCCAACCGAATTCAGTCGTGCTCACCGAAAGCCTCGCGCAAAAATATTTTGGTGCGCATGACCCTGTTTCACGTACGCTGGAGCTGGACAATAAAATCCCGCTTACTGTGACAGGGGTACTGAAAGACATCCCCAAAAATTCCGACTTCCGTACGCAACTTTACATCTCCTACAGCACCTTGTCCCAATACAACCCTTGGTATACGGATGATAATTCATGGGGAGGCATCTCCAGCAATATGAAGTGTTTTGTACGCTTAAAGGCCGGTGTAAACGCTGCCATGGTCGAAGCGTCTCTTTCAGGGTTACACGAACGATTCCGGCCCGATCGTCAGGGCATGTACGTTTACAAATTACAACCTTTGAAAGACGTACACTTTAGCTCTTTGTATGGCGGTGTGGTTTCCAAAAGGAATCTTGTGGTGCTGGTGATCATAGGTCTATTCCTTCTCGTCGCCGCGTGCTTCAATTTTATCAACTTAGCTACTGCGCTCGTACTTAGGCGCTCCAGGGAGATCGGCATAAGCAAGGTGATCGGAGGTACAAGAAGCAGTTTGTTTTTGCGGTTTATGGTAGAAACCAGCCTTATAACCTTCTTGTCGATCAGCCTGGCATTATTGGTTTCCCGGATCTCGATTCCCCGGATCAACCGTTGGCTGGGAGATACACTGCGGTTTGACGACCCCTTGCCGACAGATCTCCTGTTTTTCCTTCCGATCCTCTTTTTCCTGGTGGTTTTCGTTTCGGGCTCTTATCCGGGGGTCGTGCTGGCCAGGCTTTCACCCATCACTACCTTAAAAGGGAAGCTGGCACAGCATAACTTCGGGGGCTTTAACATTCGGCGTACACTGATCGTCGGTCAGTTTGTGATCTCCCAGTTATTGATTGTCGGGTTGATCGTGATTGTACACCAAATGAAGTTTACCCAGTCGGACCTGGGGTTTGCCAAAGACGCGATAGTAATCGTGCCCACCGGTTCGGAGGATGAAAAAATGAAAACCCTGAAAAACGAATTGCTCCGGTTGTCCGGTGTTGACAATGTTTCTACCTGTCTGGCTCCGCCGGCTGCCGGTGACAATAGTTGGAGTTTAACATTCTACTATGACAACCGCAATGAACCGGAGGGGTACGACATACAGTTCAAAAGTGCGGATGAGGATTACCTTGCCACCTTCGACATCGATTTGGTAGCCGGAAGAAACCTCCTCCCGTGTGATACGGTCCGGGAATTTTTGGTCAACGAGACCTTTGTGAAAAAGCTCAACCTGGCATCGCCGGGAGAGGTTATTGGCAAAAAACTGGCGGTCAACGGTCGCCGGTGGAAAGGAACCGTCGTCGGTGTGATCAAAGACTTTTACGACCAATCTTTTCATGCAGAAAAAAATCCCGTTTGTATTACAACCCACCTTAAATACTACAGGCGTTACGCCATCAGGCTGAATGGCTCCGACTACGGGCAAACACTGACCTCCATAGGATCGTATTGGAGTGAAAGGTACCCGGACCAACTCTTTTCCTACGAATTCCTTGACGATCGGGTGGCCAAACTCTATGAAACCGAACATGTAATCCTGAACCTTGTTCAAGCATTTACTGCCCTGGCCATCCTCATTGGTTGCATAGGGCTTTTTGGACTGGTCTCCTTCATGGTCTCGCGAAAAAAGAAAGAAGTCGCCATCCGCAAAATACTGGGGGCGGCGGTTTCCAGTATCCTCGCTATTTTCAGCATGGAATTCCTAAAGCTTATCCTGGTATCCACTGCAATAGCCGCTCCTCTTGGATGGTGGGTCATGTCCGGCTGGTTGGAAAACTTCACGTACAAAATTAATCTGGGACTATGGATCTTCGCGCTTTCCTTTGGGATATGCGCGATCATTTCAATGCTCACCATCGGGTTTCAAAGTGCAAAGGCAGCCTGGGCCAATCCGGTAGATTTTCTTCAGGATGAATAAGCCGATTTCCCCACCGAAACTCCCCCTCCGCTTCTTCCGCTGGTACTGCCATCCGGAGTACCGGGAAGATATCGAAGGGGATCTGATGGAGCGGTTTGAGCGGCGGCGGGAAGAAAAAGGAATACGGCCGGCAAGGTGGAGATTTATCAAAGATGTTTTACTGCTTTTCAGGCCCGGAATTATCCGGCAAATAAATTTGATTCGAACACAAAACACATACGCTATGTTCCGACACAATTTTATAATTTCTCTAAGAAATTTCTATCGATACAGAACTTCGTTTGTCATCAATATGGCAGGACTTTCCACAGGTCTGGCTTGTTCCCTTCTTATCTATCTCTGGGTTTCCGACGAGCTGGCGACGGACAAATTTCATGAGAAAGACGGCAGACTATACCAGGTCCTGGAGCGGCGCATGGGTAATGAGGGTTGGGGAACAGCGGATGAGACTTCCGGTCCTATGGCAGATCTTATAAAAGAGGAAATGCCGGAAGTAGAGTATTCAACAGCCGTTGGTCCTGTCTGGTGGCCGGGATTTGACAACTTCACGGTTTCTGTCGGACAGCATAGCGTGCGCGCAGCCGGGCAATATGCCGGCAGGGATTACTTTAATATTTTCTCCTTCGATCTTCTTACGGGAAGTAAGGACCGTGTGCTTTCTGATAAAAATTCGATCGTCTTGTCCGAAGAACTGGCCATCAAGCTCTTTAAATCAATAGAAGATGCCGTTGGTCAGGTTGTAATGATAAACCAGGAACAAGAGTTTATTATCTCCGGTGTAATGAAGAATGTTCCCTCACAATCATCCATTCAATTCGACCTGGTCATGCCATTCGAAAACCTGGAGGACCTGAAGCCCTGGGTGAAGAGCTGGGGACATTCAGGGCCTATCGTTTATGCGACTTTAAAAGAAGGAACGGATGTGGACTACTTCAATGAGAAGTTTGCAGCTTTCCTAAAAGAACGGTTCGGTGCCGAAGCTGTATCAGAACGCATCGCATTTCTAAAACAATTTTCAAAAATCTATTTGTTTGGCATTTCCGAAAACGAGGTTCAAAGAATTAGATATGTAAAGCTATTCTCCATCATTGCCATATTCATACTTCTGATAGCTTGTATAAACTTCATGAATCTATCCACCGCCCGAGCATCGAGAAGGTTGAAGGAGGTCGGAGTAAAAAAAGTTGTTGGAGCCAAAAGAATAAACCTGGTTCTGCAGTTTATGGGAGAATCGGTTTTGATCTCCTGTTTGTCTTTAGCTACAGCTACTCTATTCGTCTTTCTGTACCTGCCTGAATTTAACCATATAACCGGTAAACAACTATCGATACAAATTGATCCTGATTTGTTGCTGCGTGTTCTCCTTTTAGCAATTGCAACCGGACTCATTGCCGGTAGTTACCCGGCATTATACCTGTCAGGTTTCAAGCCAATCCGGATACTAAAAAGCAGCATAAGTTCATCGCCAGGTGAAGTTTTGGTTCGCAAAGGTCTTGTCATCTTCCAGTTCTCAATAAGTATTTTAATGATCGTGTGTGTGTTGATTGTGTATAAACAAATCGAATTTGTTCAAAACAAATATATCGGTTACGAAAAAGAGCATGTTATCTGGTTTGAAATGGAAGGTAAATTGAAAGAAAACCATAAGGCTTTCATCACGGAACTTCGAAAATTGCCCGGTGTAAATAATGCTGCCGGCACATCTCACAGAATGGTGGGTCATAACTGGTCCACGACTGGCGTACAATGGGAAGGTCGGGATCCCGAGGATAGAACCGGATTTCAAATCGTTGGAGTTGATTACGGATTCATCGAAATGATGAAATTTGATTTTGTGGAAGGCCGCTCATTCTCAAACGAATATGGTGCTGATATTGATAAAATCATTTTCAATGAAGTCGCCATAGAAGCGATGAATTTGAGCGATCCGATAGGAAAATCTGTCAAAATTTTAGGTGGTGAAAAGGAAATAATCGGTGTGGCAAAGAACTTTCATTTTAAATCCTTACACGAAGAATTGGAGCCTCTGCTATTCATCTTGTTGCCATCCGATTTAAATAAAATCATGGTGAGAATTGAAGATGGCAGAGAAAAGGAAGCGCTGACCAACATCGGTAGCTTGTATGAATCTTTTAATCCCGGGTTTACGTTTGACTATCGGTTTCTTGATGACAATTACCAGGATCTATACCTCGCAGAACAGCGCGTCTCTACCTTATCCAAATACTTTGCAGGTATTGCTATTCTCATCTCATGCCTTGGATTATTTGGACTTGCCGCGTTTACCGCGGAAAGACGTCGAAAAGAGATTGGTATTAGAAAAGTTTTGGGATCAAGTGTCTTTGAAATTGTCAGATTACTCTCGGATGGTTTCATAAAAATGGTCATCGTGGCAATCCTCATAGCCACACCTGTTGCTTATTACATTGCCAAATCCTGGCTGGGTCAATTTGCATACAGAATAGAAATGGAGTGGTGGTATTTTGCCGGGGCTGGATTGTTGGCAATGTTAGTTGTATGGCTTACCGTAGGTGTTCAAACAGTAAAAGCCGCCAGTATCAATCCGACAGAATGTCTGAGAGATGAATAACTGAATTAACTTGAGAAAAACTTGAATCCAGTGAAAATCGATCCACCGAAACTCCCCCTCCGCTTCTTCCGCTGGTACTGCCATCCGGAGTACCTGGAAGATATCGAGGGCGACCTGCTGGAGCGGTTTGAAAGAAGGCTGGAAGAAAGAGGAATCAGAGCAGCGAGGTGGAGATTTCTAAAAGATGTTTTACTGCTCTTCAGGCCGGGAATTATACGCCCGGCCGAAGGCTATCATAATTTAAATAACTTTGGCATGTTTAAGAACTATCTAAAAGTGGGATTCAGGAACATCCTCAAATACAAAACATTTTCATCCATTAATATATTCGGATTGGCCGTGGCTATGTCCGTGTGCATGCTGATCATCTTAATGCTGGCGGATCAGAAAAGCTATGACCGGTTTCACAAGAAAGAGGACAGGATATACCGTATCCTAATGAAACCTGTGAACAATAACAGGCCTTATGCTACCGGACCTTTTCCTCTTTCCGCTACTCTAAAATCCGACTATCAAATGGTAGAAGAAGCAACGTGCTTATTGAGAGGGTTCGGAGGCGATGCCTTATACGGACAGAAGTTTGCCGAAATGAGAGGTTATTTTATCGATACCTCATTTTTCAAAATATTTGATTTTGAATTGGAAAAAGGAGATCCGACCAGCGCAATGGACCATCCGAACTCCATGATTGTGACCCATAACATTGCTAAACAATTATTTGGGAACGAGGACCCGACCGGCAAAGTGGTTTCATTCGCCGACAGGGGGATCGACTTTTGGACCGATGAAGCAAGATCGCCGGTCGACTGGGGCAATTATACAATAACGGGAGTGCTGGCCGATAACGATCAAAAAAGTCATCTGGAATTTGACGTCTTGGTATCATCTTCTTCGTTGCCTCTTTTATATAATGAAAAAAAACTTGAAGACCTTTCGGGAAACTGGACCAATCATTGGAGGTCCTATACCTATGTGTTGTTGCGAGCAGGAACAAACGAAGCAACTTTAACAAGTGCGTTAAATCTGATTGCTGCCGATAAATTTGCAGATCATGAAAATCTAAAAGGATCAAATATCATCGCTCAACCGTTGCGAAAGATCACACCGGGTCCCGCTCTTGGAAATGCGCCCACAATTCGCCTGCCGGGCTTTGTATATTACATTCTTTCGGTGCTGGCCCTGGTCATAATGCTATCCGCTTGCCTGAACTACACCAATCTGTCCATTGCGAGGGCGGTAACAAGATCCAAAGAAATTGGAATAAGAAAGGTAAACGGCGCCAAAAAAAAGAACTTGATTTTTCAGTTTTTAAGCGAGTCCGCAATAACCGCCCTGCTGGCATTAATTCTGGCTAATGTCTTATTGATATTTTTAAAAATGGCTTTCCTGGACCTCTGGATAAATAAATATCTGAAATTTGATCTGCATACTCAATTATATGTTTACCTCATTTTTGTAGTCTTTGCTTTACTCATCGGTTTCGTTGCCGGCATTCTCCCCGCTTTGCGTCTCTCTGAGTATACTCCTGTCATAGCTATGAAAAGTCCGGAAAAGGGGCTGGCGGGTCGATTGGGAATCCGAAAGGTGATGTCGGCCGCACAGTTTGCCATATCACTTGTGTTCATTATTACTTCCATTGTAATCTTTAATCAGTTCAGGTATTTTATGCAATTCGAATACGGGTTCAATGCGCAACATGTGGTGAACATAAATTTGCAAAGCAATGACTACGAATTGGTAAAAAACGAACTCAGCAGCATTCCCGGGGTTCATGAAATTTCCGGCTGTGCCTATGTGCCGGCCACGGGGCGAAACGACAATACCAGATTGGGCAAACCCGGTATGGAAACAACTGTTGAAGCAATTGATCTGAGAATCGGTGAGAATTTTATCGATCTCCTGGATATCAATTTGATTGCAGGTCGAAATCTGCCTTCGGCCGCCGGGGATACCAATTCATTTGTTCTTGTAAATGAGCACACCGTAAGAGCCCTGGGGTATGACTATCCCGGCGAAATTGTTGGAGAGCTGCTAACGGAACGCGGTGACCGGACGCTGGAAGTGATAGGTGTGTTTGAGAATTTCAATTTTTTCCTTCCGTTTTCCAGCAGACGGACCGGTCCGATGGTTTTTAGAAATGAACCTGTTAAGTTCAAGTTTGCCCTGGTAAAAATCGAGCCCGGAAATGCAGAAATAATTGCCGATCTCAAGGAAAAATGGAAATCCATCGATCCGGTGCATCCGCTTGATTACGAGTTTTACAGCGACAGGCTTGCGAACAATAACCAGGGAATTTTCGATGTCGTTTCCATCATAGGTTTGGTCGCATTTCTGGCCATCACCATTGCCTGTTTGGGCTTGTTGGGAATGGCAATTTACACTACCGAACGGCGGACCAAAGAAATCGGAATACGCAAAGTATTGGGTGCAAGCGACTTAAGATTGACCATTTTATTATCAAAAGAATTTCTGATCGTATTGGCCGTTTCCGTATCAATTGCCGCGCCATTGAGTTATTTCCTCAATAACTTTTGGCTGGAGTTTCTTGTTTTTCGAGCTGACATTGGATTGGGTACGATCATCGCCGGTTCGATGCTGTTGCTTATCCTCGGTCTGCTTTCCATAGGACCGCAGACATTTCGAGTGTCTAACCGAAATCCGGTTGATTCTTTAAGAATGGAGTGATCACATGGCTTATTACATGGAATCCATGAGATAATTGCACAAATTGTTTCGCTCTGGTGACTTAAACCAAGGTTTTGACGCCATTTCCAAATTAGACGCTATATAATTCGGACAGATCTTATTCAGTAACGGAGTGAGAAATCTGTCTTGATTTAGACGATGAATAAGATTTCTCCTAAACGTCGAAATGACATAAACGTCGTTTTATGATTCACTTAACATTAGAAAAACGACGCTTAGTTAAAAAAAGCAGGGCAGTGTAACCCTAGGAAAGTTCATCTGTCCCTGCCTTACTTGTTTAAATTAAAAACATTCGAATTTATGAAAAGAAAGCTTCTGAAGCGCTCAATTATAACTCTGAAAGGATCGTTCTATGGAGTTGTAATACAAACCATCTTTTTTACTGCCATCCAGGCCAGAGAGATACACGCCCCGAAGATTGAAAGCGTCCGGGAGGTCATCTCGCAGCGAAACGGAAGACCTACCGGCAGAAAGTCAGGATCCTTGACACTTTCAAGCGATGCTCGTCTCATCCCGGCCGGCAAACCTCCGGAAGGTCCGGGATATGGAACAACAGCAGGCCGGCGATTAATGATTCGGGTTCAAAAACGCTTTTTGCTCAATATCCTCCGAAGTGAATTGCTCGTTGTTTTTCCTCGTATGCAACCCTTTCGCATGCGAGGCATCCTTAGTATACATTAAATTCCCAACATCATGTACCCATGTAAGCTATTTAATTTCCCGGTTAAATTCGAACGTTTTAAAAGTTCGTTTTTCACCGGATGGACTGCCTTCCGTTTTTTATGGCCTCGGCAGCAGGAAAGCCTTGCTCAAACAATTGATTTGAACCGGCGGCCGTCTGCCCGCTCCCGGTTTATGGAACCGGCAATAGCATGGTTTATCCCGGGCGTTCAAACGGGAAAAACAAGGTTCTCTGTCCTTTACCATCCCTCAAAGACGAATATGCTGTACAAAAGTGTACAAAAAAAGTCCGGTTTTGTGCGCCATTTCATACGCCTTCCGGTCCGGAAAGCCAAAATCGGGCTTGGCACATTTATTGGCTGTAAAAAGCAGGTGTCGATTCAGGTCAGACATTCTTGTAATGTCATTTTGAGGAGTGCTGTATACCGGGGAGATCTGATTTTTTACATGAAAGGAAGCAGGAGTCTTACAACTGCCAACCGCAGGTTTGAGCTGACATGAAGCATTTGACATGACTCCCGGAATTCCACGCTAACCTAAAAATACACAAATTGAAAACACTTATATTTTTTTTCGTTTTATGGCATACCTCTCAATGGACAAAGGCGCAGGAGGTCATTAAAATAGTTGAGTTAAATGACCAACCTATTGTGATCGGCAAACTGAACGGAAAACGGGCCTATTTTCTTATTGATACGGGATCGGATCTGACAATTTTGAACTCAAAGGACGCCAGAAAATACGGATTCAAAATTCGGGCGACGCGCGCCGGAAAATATAAAATATCCGGTCTGGATTCGGAACACAGGGGCAGGTTTTTACTTGCCTTCAAGGCAGAATTGATTTTGGGAGGCCGAAACATGAGGGGCAGCTATAAGGTATTTGATCTGTCGCATATCATAAAATCGATATTGGATGATACGGGAATACGGATTACGGGCATAATAGGATCCGATCTAATGAAAAGGCACAAATTTGTCATCGATTATGAAGCGGAAGAAATAAGCTTTGCGCCGGATTAACCTAAAAACTCGCCGAGTCGGACCGGGGCGAGCCACAGCCGGCGCCGACGGATTTTCCCGGCCTCTAAATAGCGACAGCCCAACCAAAAGGATGCCGACAGACGCCCTCGGAACTGCTAAAGCGGCAAGACCTCCAATTGGCCTTGCCGCCGGCAGGAAAAATTATGAATTTTTCGGGTTAAGGTGATCTTGCCGTCAAATTTGTCCTTTCTTCCAAGTTTATCTAAAAGAAAAAACTTGCCGATAACTTCACAAAAAATGGAACCCCGGGCGTGAATGTCAGGTCATTAACAGGAACGGCCTCCTGCTTCAACCTGGTCAACGCCGCAAACTGGGCTTCATTCCAGTCCGTATCGAGCAGATTTTCCACTGTCAGACCAAACTCATAAAAGCTCCGGGTATAATTGATCTTGGCATCGAGCACGGTGTAACCGATGGCTACGATGGAGTTGTCCTCATTAGCCGGCCGGTCCTGCAGATACCTGTATCTGAGACTTCCACTCAAACCGTGCGCTCCCTGGAATGTCAGTCCCCCAATGCTGGTCCAGGTCGGCGCCAGAGGTATATGATTCTGACCGTCAGGCTCATCTATTGCCACAGGATGCGCATAGTTCAAATCAAAATCGGCAAACAACCAGGAATTTGCCTGCCAGCGCAGGGATAAGTCAATGCCCTGCCTTCTTGTCTTGCCACTCGGTTCCACGACCGCCTCATCCCCGACATATACAAACTCCTGATCCATGAACATGTACCAATAGGCCAGGTTCATATACACCGAAGACACCGGCTTAAAGGTGGTGCCAAGGTCCAAACCATAAGCTGCTGGAAGTATCTCATGTCCGTCTTCGGCCACCACAACCCTTGCATCGTTTGAGTGAAACCCGATCCCCGATTTGGCGTAGAAACGTGTTTGATCGTTCAATTGATAGATCACGTTGAGCTTCGGAGAAAGACGTGTCCGATCCACCGATTGCGTTTCATATCCCGGGACAAGTTTATCTACATAATCAAACTTAAATCCGTCCATCCGCATTCCTCCGTTGATCAGCCATTTGCCGTGTTCCAACGTGGCATCCGCATATATCCATCCGTTGCTCTCAAAGACATCTCCCAGCGACTTTCTTTCCAGGTTGGTCCACCGGTTAAGGGTATTCGTCAGTTCAATATCCCTGATTTGATCATATCTGAATCCATAACCGATCTTCCCTGTGAGGGAGCTGTTGTTGAAATGCATCGATTTGGATACTTCCCCGTTCAATCCGACAATGTCCCTGCCTTCTTTCTGCCTGATCTGATCGCCAAATTCCGGATTATTCAGATAAAATGTGAAGTTGGAATACAGCTCAAAATCATACCTGGAAAAAAACAACTGGTTGTGCATAAAAACGCCATTGGGCAAATTACTGGTAAGCCGGACACTTGCATTTGTTCTGCTGGTGAAGCCGCCTTCCGTTGGATCTATTGCTCCGAATCTGGAGATGGATCCGCTATCTACCGCCCTTTGTGGTATCTGTCCCGAAGCATCCCATTTGCTGTTCATATGAGAAAACTGGACAGACAGTGAATTGCTGTTGCTAAAATAACCCGTATACTTGGTAAACAGGTTCAACCTGTTGAAATTTTGTGGATTTTCAAACGGTCCGTCTGTCAATTGATATTCCACGGCTGCATAGGCCTGGTGACCTTTAAGTTTCGTATGCGCTCCCAGCAGGTCAAACATTCCCAGGGTTCTCAACGTATTGAAGCTGCCGCCTTCCACTTTGATAGTATTCTCCCTGATCGAATTTTTGGTGGCAAAGTTCACATACCCGGCCGTATTTAAGTTTCCCTTATCGGTATAATAAGGACCTTTGCCAAAATCTACGACATGGATAAGTTCGGGAATAAGAAAATGTAAATCCGCATATCCTTGTCCATGCGCGTGGGACACCATGTTTACCGGCATATCGTCAACGGTAATGTTGATGTCCGTACCGTGATCCAGGTCAAAACCTCTCAAAAAAATCTGTTCGGCCTTTCCTCCCCCCGCATGCTGGGCAATAAAAAGCCCGGGGACGATCCTCAGGATTTCCTGGGAAGAGTTTACGGGCCTTAATTTCAGATCAAGCTTGCTCACGGAATTCAGGCTATTCATTTTATTTGAGGTGATCCTCAACTGTGATAACTCCGTCATCGCGGGCTCCAGCAAAACTGTGATGTGGCCGTCATGTTCGGTCACATCAACCTCCTTCCGGGCAAAACCTACAAATGAGACAATCAATGTCACCGGGGATTCTTCGATCACAATCTCAAACCGGCCAAAATCATCCGACAATGTACCTCTTGTACCTCCGTCGATCTGGATGGCAGCGCCGATCAAAGGTGTCTGATCCTCGGCATTAATCACCACGCCGCGGATCAGGTGATGCCCAAAGGATGCACCAATGCATAGCCATCCGGCCATCACCAATATAATGGTTTTCATTTTTATTCTAGATTAATGTAAAAATTGAATTCAAGATACTGAAAACCAGCATCTTACTAAGAATTAAAAGCGTGCGCGTCGCGCCGGATCTTCCGTTTATCCTTTTGGAGGAGGTGTTATCACCTCGGGCGACCTGGAGCTCAGTTTTTTGCATAGCGGATAGATCCGAACCGGTAAGTCGCAGAAAATTTTGAAGTCGGTATTAAAATATGCCGCCAGGTGAAGCTTGATTTGTTGTTGTGAGGGGAGTTGATCCCTGTCATGCGCATCTTGGGGCTTGCCCTGGTGCAGGATCGTTTTTACGGTATCCATAAAATCGTGATGGTGTATGTGAAAGCTTCCGTTTCCATGACTGTGAAAAGAATAATCGTTGGAAATAATTTCAGCGGTGTGCGACAGAAAATGAATGCAATTAATCACACCTTCCCGAAATGCTACCATGGAATATACGATCAGTAATGCGTAAGAAAAAGCTTTATGGGTCCACCTGGTTTTCAACTCGCCTCAAATTTCATAATATATTGCTGATTCTGAAAGCGATTCCTTCAATATATGGCTGAATTTTCTTCCGTCATAAAATTATCGGCCGAAAATGATTTACAAAAGCAAACCTCTTCAATGGGGCGCTTTCTCCTCATTCCGAAACGCAGTGGAAAAATCTTACCTGAAATATGTCGCCGGAAAAAGTAACATGGAATAACGCTCCCGAAGGGGGCGGCAATAATAACTCCCGCTACCGAAAAACCCGCCATCTTTATCTGGCAGACAGATTTCCGGGAAATAAATCTATTTACCGGGAAAATATCTTTGATATCCCACTCAAATCGGTATAGTACAAATTGAGGATTTATGCGATGTCGCAGCTACAGCTAACTGAGGGAATTATACGCTGGCCTACATTCATCCGGTTTAATCTTTCTTTCCTTTTTCCAATGCATTCGCTACACTCCGAAAACTTCTCCAAATCCCATAGATCGGCAAATACCCGGCCTTTGTTGAAAGAAATACCATATTCCAGAACGCTTTCCAAGGATTTGATTTTCGGTGATTGAAAGGATCCCTGCTGCTTTAGAAAATCGATAGCGCCATTGCCCGGACGGGTGGGAATAATGACACTGCACTCAACGCCGGCATCCACGGCAAATTCAACGGATCTCTTCGCCCAGACAACGCTTTCCCTTTCGTTTAAAAATGGTAACCCCAGCAATATAAAGGCCCTGGAAAATATATCGTGCTCTTTCAGAAACCGGACGGAGCTCCCAAAATCATCCGGAGTCATTTGCTTGTTCAATATAGGCAAAATGTCCGGATGCACGGTTTCCAAACCAATAGCCACCTGGAGATTTGACTTCAGCTTGTCCCTGAATTGCACCACCTCCCGATTAATGAGTTTTGGATGGTTTTCGATCAGGACCGTATCAAATCCGCCGATCAGGTCAATGATTTTATCGTAATCCTGAACAGGAATGGCTTTTTTATCGAAGAAATTTCCACTGTTGTAGAGCTTGATGTGCTTTGTTGCCGGCATTCTTTCCAGGGCGAATTCAATTTGCCCCGGGATCGCCCCGACCGGTACGGTTTCGTCTGTTGTATTTTTCCAGAGATCGCACATCAGGCAACGAAACGGGCATTCTCTATTTGTCAGGAATATGGTTGCCACGCCTTCGATTTTTCCTTCGGCCGTACGCTCGTTCTCAACCAGGAAGGCGTATGGTTTCGAAGGATCTACTTTGTTTTTAGGTCCCTTTCTGGATTGTACCCAGTTGTTTGTGATATGGAAATCCGGGATGCGCAAATTGCCTTTGTGCTTCGAAATCTGCTATTGTCCTTTGTTTCTCAAAGAAAACAATTGTCGCGCATCAATCACAGCATCAGATTCATTCTTTTACAGGCCTTTTTTAAATTTTTTGTCTCCTGTCCAGCGGATACCATCCAGATGCAAGGAAAGAGCTGCAAAAGCTATATCATCAAAGTCAACCTCTTTGGTAAGGCTCCGAGCCATCTTCCGGTTTTCTTCTTCTATCCGAAGCGCTGAAATCAGCCTGATATTTTTTGCCGTCATGAATTTTAATTCTTGCAGAGAGTGAGAAATCCGGTTCAATCGACACCGGGCCACCGCTAATAAGCCAGATCTCTCCTGAGGTACTAATGAACAAATACGTTGTTTTTAATTTTACGTAACACTAAGTGACCCGAACCCTACCCATAAATCTTATTAAACGCCTTGCGGTATTCCAGATCTGTTTTTGGGAAGGAAGCTTTGAACGTATTCATCGACGCGGCTCCATGCTGAAATCTTCGTTTAGGGAAAACGGGCATGTCCATTCCCGTCACTGCTTTTACACCTGCGCTTACGATTTCGCCTTTCATGTTGTACAATTTCTCGTGATCCCAATCCGTCATTTCAATAAACGGAAATCCTTCGGCGATTTCGATAACATTTGGCAATGTATACGGACTGAAACCTTTGAAATTCAGAATTTCTCCGGGAGCATATGTCCGCATATACCCGCGGCTCAGTCCGCCCGAATAGGTCAACGAGTGCTTGATCGATTCGACTCCCCAGCCTTCCTGATACAACATGAGGTTGTTGAGAACAGATCGTATCGTCAGCTCCGGGTTTTCTTCAATCGGATAATCTTTCAGATTCTCATCGCCGCCATCGCCGTCAATCATATATTTCCACTCCGGATACCTCTTTCGAATTCCCTGCAGCAGCGCAAAATTCATGGTGGCAGACTGGATATCCAATGGCTTGTAATCTTCGACGACCTCAATGGTTTTTTGCCAATCGAGCTCTTCGGGCCGGATCTGAATAGTTTCCAGGAACAGCCCCAGGCCGAGACTTTCGAGGAATTGCCGGGCCTGCTTCAGGTCTTCAGCTTCATCTCCTACCGACAGGGTAAATGCTTTAAGCCGTGCGGGGCTTTCGCCCAATTCTCTGAGCGCATGATAGGTCAAAAGGAAAACAGACCCACTGTCAATACCTGCAGAAAAGCTGCATCCTACCGGGCCTGACTTTGCTTCATGAGTTAACCATTTCCTGATCTCTTTGTAGAGCGCAGAAATATACATCTCTCCTAATTTCTCCGGACTCCCGTCTTTATATTTATTGCGCAGCGGGGTAAAAAACCGTTCATAGGTCGGATTTGGATCCGGACAACCGAGAAGTTCAATCTTTGTGACATAATGGGCGGGTGCCATTCTGGTGTAATACGGCATAAACTGATCATCCAGACCTTCCTGTTTCAGGTAATTATATATCGTATCAATGCGCTCAGCCACCACCAGGCAGGGACCGTCCACCAATTTGGCAATAAAGTATCTCAGCGGCCGCCCGATGGATCTCGCCAGGCGGATCGTCTTTCCATCCACAGATACCAATGAAAACTGTCCGTCAATTCTCCGCACTGCTTCGACATCGCCGGATTTCAGGATTTCCCTGGCCTCATCGTTGGTCATGTTATAAATAGTGTTCTTCTCCGGATGTGTAAGGTCTACAACGCGCTCGATATATTGATGATTCATAACTAATGTTTTAATTCTTGTTTTCCATACTTCAAGTAGCCAAAATTAATCGTTTTCTTCCTTAACCAGAAAAATTCATGGGATTTTTCACCCCGAAGGTCTTCTCATTCAAAACGCTCGTTTTCAGTCTTTTTATTCTTTGGCGAATTTTCACAAATAATATTTCCCGTCCGATTCAGGCAAGGTGGTTTTCCGCCCGTCGGGAGGAATCAACTATGATACACTTTTAACTCATACTACCCCTATTGTACCGCGCAACATATTTGACCAATCCCCTTTCCGGATGGAGAGAACAAACCTTTTCCGGGCTGCTAAATACACGGGCTGTCAGGCCGTATGTCCAATCGGACTACATCAAAATCCCATGTCTTACGAGGACGACCTTCGAAGCTTGATCGATTGAGGCCAAAAATCCGGGGTAAGGTAAGCACATTGCCAAAAAAGGGCTCAGAAGTCGTGGCGTTGTCCAATAACTCAGGGCACTAATTTCTCTATGAAAATCATTGCGCATAAGTCGGGAGGAACGAATCCGGATCAACAACCGATCCATTTTCGAAATATTCTTTATATAAAACGACCGCACCGGACGGCCCCGGGCACCGGCAGTTTTGGAATGTGAATGATGCCCTTCAAAGCGCGCATGCTTACTTAATGCCCTGCCCCTGGACAATGGAAATATACCGATTGGCTTTGATGTTGGTATAAACCTCCTTTTCTCCCTGAGGCCAGGTAATTTCCAATTCATCGATGCTGTCCCGGTTGCCCAGTCCGACGTGCATCCGCGGATCGTTCCAGGACAGGTAAGTGTTTGCAGGCTGATTGACCAAAACCTGTGTTTTATCTTTCGTTTTTACCTTGACCAAAGCACTCACGGCTGATGCCGGCCCATGCGCCCCGGTTAATGAAATACCGAGCCAGTTATTCCCGCTGCCCCTGTTTTTCAGTAATGCGGGAGTCGCTTCCAGGTCGATGTGCGAGACGATGATATCCATCCATCCGTTGTTGTCGTAATCCACGACCGCTGCGCCCCGTCCGGATCGCACCTTTCGGAAATACGGACCGGCTTCCGGGCCTGCATTCCTGAAATTACCGCGTCCGTCATTTTCCAGCAGCAGGGGAAGCTGGAGCCTTAATTCTTCCGCTGTCCCGTTGGCGGTAAAAATATCCAGATCGCCATCGTTGTCATAGTCAAAAAGCATGGCGGCCCACTGTCCTTTGCCGTTGAAGTGCCTCGCAATTCCGCTTTTCCGGGTTATATCCTCATAGAGGCCATTCCCAAGGTTCCGGTACAAGGCCCCGTATTTCAGGTCTGTGACCAAGAGATCTATCAATCCGTCGCCATCCACATCTCCGACAGTGCCGTGCATCGATCCCGTTACCTGTCCCTGGTCGTTTACGGCAATACCGCTGCGAACCGCCACTTCTTCAAATTCCAAATTCCCGTCATTTCGAAAGAGAAAATTCTTCTGATGGTCATTCCCCTGAAAGAGGTCAAGATCGCCATCGTGATCGTAATCGTAAACCGTCAGTCCCATACACATCGATTCGGGATAGTAAAATCCCAGGGAACCTGTGATTTCCCGGAACGTTCCGTCCCGGTGTTGCCTGTAGAACAGGGATGCCTGACCCTTGTATTCCGACGGATGCGGCATCATATCCGGCATGGTCGGCGAAACATAGGACGGATCAAATGCCAGGAAATTACCGACCATCACATCGGTCAGCTTATCTTCGTCAATATCCCAAAAAGCAACTCCGACACTCCATTTTTCAAAACCATTTAGTTTTTCCGGACCTGAAAGTCCGGTTTCTTCGGTTATGTCTGTGAACGTGCCGTCGCCATTGTTCCTGTAAAAGATGTTGGGACCGTAGTTTAGCAGGTAAATATCCGCATCCCCGTCGCCGTCGTAATCAAATGCACCTGCGGCCATACTCCAATGGCGGTCGTCGATCCCCGCCGGTTGCGCCAACTCCGAAAAGGTGCCGTCTCCGTTGTTCCTGTACAACTCATTTCTCGTATCCTTGAATACTTTTCCCTCTGCATCGCTTATTCCGTCAAGATAGGTCCCGTTCAACAAATAGATATCCATCCAGCCATCGTTGTCATAATCAAAAATGGTAACGCCGGACCCGCTACTTTCCAGGATATTTTCATAGGTATAGTCGCCGAAATTATATGTAAAGCTAATTTCAGCCTTAGCGGTAACATCTTCAAATCGTACCTTTTGGCCCCGTGTATCCGGAGACCAGAAGGACAACAACGAAACAAAATATGCGATCTTTCTCACGCGCTTGTGCAGGTATTTATCCAAATATTGCCGGCAAAGGTAAAAAAACCATTTGTCCATCCGAAATTATATTTTTTTATGGGCCTGGAATCCGGTCGCATGAATTAAAATTTTCATTTTCATGCACTTACTTTAGTAAAATACTCGCTATTTTTGCCGCCCTAAACAATAATTGTGATATGCTGGTTTTCAAGTTTGGCGGAGCCTCGGTTAAAAATGCGGATGCAGTAAGAAACATTGTCGGTATCCTTAAGGACCATAAAGGAGAGATTATTGTCGTGGTTTCGGCCATGGGTAAAACCACGAACAACCTGGAACGCATCATCGATCATTTCGTAAACAAGAACAAGGCCGAGCTTGCCAGGGAGCTTGATGTGTTAATTTCATATCACAATGAAATCATCGACGATTTATTCGATGACCGGCACCATCCGGTTTATTCCGATATCGAGAATTTACTTGCGGATCTTAACCGGGAATTAAATAAGGAACCCTCGTTGAGTTTCGATCACGATTACGATCAGATTATTTGTTTCGGGGAATTGCTTTCGACAAAAATAATTGCGCATTTCCTGCAATCTCAATCTATAAAGGCCGAATGGAAGGATGTGCGATATTCGATCAAAACAAGCAATACCTACCGCGAAGCCCGAGTTCATTGGGAGAAAACAAAGGAACTGGTTCCGGAGCATTTCAAATTTGGCAAAAACAGGATACTGGTCACACAGGGATTTCTCGGTTCGACCATCGACAACATCACAACCACCCTTGGCCGTGAAGGATCGGATTATACGGGAGCGATTCTGGCCCATGTATTAAAGGCCAAAAGACTGATCATCTGGAAAGATGTCCCGGGCGTATTAAACGCGGATCCCAAATGGTTTGACGATACGGAATTATTGAGTGAGCTTTCGTACCGGGACGCGATCGAACTGGCCTACTACGGCGCCAGCGTTATTCATCCGAAAACCATTAAGCCGCTGCAAAATAAAAACATCAATCTTCACGTAAAATCCTTTAAAAACCCGGATGCCCCGGGTACGGTGATCAGCAACGTGGAGTATGAAGAGCTCATGCCTTCATTTATTTTCAAAGTCGACCAGGTATTGATCAGGATTCTGCCCAAGGATTTTTCATTTATTGCCGAAGATCACCTGCAAACCATCTTCGGGATCCTCTCGGACAACAGGGTAAAAATAAATCTGATGCAGAATTCCGCGCTTAAATTTAT
This sequence comes from Cytophagales bacterium, assembly GCA_022360055.1. GTDB lineage: Bacteria > Bacteroidota > Bacteroidia > Cytophagales > Cyclobacteriaceae > JAAUQL01. The sequence continues at coordinate 40,124 of JAKSDO010000083.1, forward strand.
GATCTGCGTGAATAATGATAAAAGAAAGATCCCCAATATCGTCGACCAGTTGGAAAAGGATTTCAAAGTGAGCTATGAGACCGGTCTGGAATTGATCACCATCCGGTATTTTGATGAGTCCACGATCGAACGCGTGATGATCAATAAAGATTTGATCGTAGAACACCGGGACGAGAAAAATATACAACTGGTCGTGAGAGACCGGGGGTAAAAGATGGCTCCCCCGGCGTTTCTCCACGGCTATTTTTTCCCAACGAGGTGGTTCAGGCGGTATCTGGCTCCGATGCTAAATCCCCCGTTGTACAGTTTTGTATCATAATTACTGGAGGGCACCTTGTTGAACCCGCCGTTCCACCTGAAAAACCCTCCCAGACCAATCGGTTCATGCATATACGATACCGCTATGTTGTACCCCAACTGTACGTTATGCACGTCGTCGCTGAAGTTATTTTTCTCTTTATTCCCCATGTAGGTGTAGATCTCTTTAGCGGAAAGTAAAAAGGACAGGTCCGGGCCGGCCTCCACGGTTACTCCGTTGTAAACATTGTAGGTAAACGTAAACGGGATGGACAGGTAATGTAAACGGTCTTTGTTATCGACGCCATCATCGCTGTATTTCACGCCATGCTGATTGTAAAACAGGCCGGAATAAAAACCCATATCCGGATAATCTTCACAAAAGATCCAATGTCCGAAGACACCCAATCCCATACTTCCCAGGCGCTTGGTATCATCGCTCCGGGCATTGGAGCCCGTATACTTCGAAGACCGGTAACTCAATTCCGGACCGAAAGTAAAGTTCCCTCCCTCCGGACTGCAATCGGGCTTGGTAATGCAACAACCGCTTATTATCAATAATATACAAAACAGGAAAATTGGATTAAGGTGGTTCATGATCGGATTGTTAGGTTAATAATTCATTTCGCAGTAATATCTGATCTTTTGATTCAAATAATTACCTTCAAAAAGTTAAACATTATTCATCTATAATACAAGTTTCATCACCACATCGGAGTTGAAAACCCATTAAAGAATCGAATTATTTTTGACCCGAACCATCCGGCAGATTCCTTAATACCAACCGGGCAGCTTTTTGCCTAATGCCCGTTCGTTTATTTCAATATTTACGACATTCAATCCCGCTGCTGTTATAATTCATTTATAAAACCTGCTATCTTTATTGTAAATTTTCGGAGTGTGCACCGGTAGGACCGGAGCAATTTTAGGACATACGAGAGCATAACTATATTGCTCAGTGCGTCAGCAACTTAAAAGACATAAACACATGAAAAAGAAAATCTTTATTGGAATTGGAATCTTTACATTCCTGCTAATTGTCGGATTCCTATATCTCAATTACAGGAACAGGTCATTAAGTCCTCCCGGTGTCGCAAAATACGACAAGAACAATTTGTCCATGGAAATCTCCTATAGCCGGCCATCCGTAAAAGGGCGGCAGATATTTGGGACCAAAGAAGAGGGGGCATTACTGCCTTACGGGGTATATTGGCGCCTTGGAGCAAACGAAGCAACGGAGATCACAATAAGTCGGGACGTGCTCTTTAACGGCAACGAACTGGATGCCGGTACTTATAAAATGTATGCCGTGCCCGGCCCGGAAACGTTTGAAATATCACTGAATTCCGAACTTGGAAATTGGGGGTATTCCGAGCCCGACTACGACAAAGATATTTTGAAGACGACGGTACCTGTTGAAACGGGCGCATCTCCGGTAGAACAGTTTACGATAAGATTCGAGGAATCGGGACCAAAGGTGCTGGTCGTTTGCGAATGGTCGGATGTAAAAGTGAAAATACCTGTTGACGTAAGGTGAAAAATGTTCGATCTAGTCCGGCAGATTTTCCAATCTGGGCGGGGTATTCCGCTTCACCCAACTTTCATAATCTCCGTCAAACCCTGCGTTTTCCTGTAACTTTTTGGTTTTATCCAGAATGGATTGAATCACATCATCCGGCATGAATTTTCTTTTTTCGATCACGGCAACAATTTTGGCGATGTCGCGATCAACCTTTGCGGCAGTTTGGCGATGCCAGTTTTCATAATCCTCCTGGTGCCACACCAGAAAGTTATCCATGATCTCTTCGGATATTTCCTTGCCATGCTTAATGGATTCATTGATGTTTCCTTTGCCGGTAACGGCATTGCCAATTGCAAATACATGATCAAAGCCATCGATCTGGCAACTTCCCGTATCGGAAATGCTGAACGTATTCCCATCGGACGGAATTCCTTTGATCATTTCAGGTATGCTTCCTATGGAAGAGATCACCAGCGGAGTGTGCACCTCAAGAAATTCGTCGGTCCCCACCACCTTATTCCCTTCTACCCTGGTCCTCTGAAACTTCAATCCGCTCAATCGCCCGTTTTTGGAAATGCGCTCTACAGGGACGCAGCAAGGCCGGAACCGGAACAGATACTTACGCTGAAAATTGTCCAGGATTTTTTGCCGCACGGTCTGCGCTTTTTCAAGCTTTTCCGGAGTATCCGTGGCCATCGGCGAGAGCGGCATGTCAATGGCCCTTCTTCTGTAAAAGAGCGTACATCCTTTCAATCCAAGATCACTTAACGAAAGATCATGCTGATCCAGCACCTTGTTAATCCCGTGTTCAAGCCTAAACATATCCACATCAATTCCGCGCTGTTGCAAAGCTTTTTGCACGGTTTCGATCATCAGAATCTTGACTACATCCAGGGAAGCCAGCCCCCCTCCTACGACAATGGCATTGTCCATGATTTCAAACCGCGGTCCGGAATAGGCCGGTTCGTGCTTGTGATTAAACCAGTGCACAAACGAATTTTGATAGTAAAGCCCTTTGTCCACAAATTCATCGACACCTTCGACAGGCAACGGCCGGTCCTTCCACGCACCTGTTGCTAGAATTATTGCTGAGAAGCCCCATGTCAGGATCTCTTCAAAATCGACATCCCTTCCCAACCTTGCCCCCGGCACAAACCTGATATTCGGCTGATTTATTTTCATATCGATATTCGCCTCTTCCTTATCCCTCAGCTTGGCATGCCATTTGGGCAATCCGTCTTCGATTTTCCCATAGGGCAGTAGGGCCTGGTCGAAGATCACGACCCGAAATCCTCTTTTCGAAAGTTGATGAGCGGCTTCGGCTCCGGCAACCGCCCCGCCAAAGATGGCTATGAAATGATGACCTGAATCTTTTAGGCTCATGATAGGTATTATTGGTCCCTGAAAACTTTACATTCTACTAATATAAATAATCCGGACACAAAGTTTATTTATATAAGCGAAGAATTCGTGATTCGAACAATGAGCATTTGTTTGCGAAGTATCCGACTCGGCATTCCCCAAATTCAGGCGACCGCGTTTGATGCCTTCCGGGGATTAACCCCTCCGGATCGCATTTAAAACCAAGCCCTACAACGACCTTCTTCGAATTTTGACGAATTGAGACGAATCGTTCCATCGAACTTGCAGAGATGTTCATTTTCAAACAACGCTTGTGCATTTTCCGCCAGCGGCAATGATTATTGCCGCTCTCTTCGGGTCACAACCCTGTGTCACTTTTCACGGCGTCACCCAATCCGGGTTAATAATATTAACGTTCGCATAACAGTCAACACGTATATATTATTAATTTTGCACTGATTTTTATACGAGTTCAAATAACATGAGTCAAGCAATTCTGGATCATCCAAAAGACCTGATTACCAGTATGATCAGGCGAATTTATCAGGCCGGTTTAACGACAACCAGCGGTGGCAATATTTCGATTAAAGATCCTGAAGGAAATATATGGGTAACTCCTTCAGCCATCGATAAAGGCAGTCTTACCAGAAAAGACATCATGTGTGTACGACCCGATGGCGAGATTTCCGGACTGCACAAACCCTCTTCCGAGTACCCGTTTCACAAAGCAATTTATGATGTCAGGCCCGATATCAAAGCTATTATCCATGCCCATCCCCCGGCTTTGGTTTCATTCAGTATCGTACGCAAAATCCCGGACACCAACATCATCCCGCAGGCAAAGAATATTTGCGGGCCTATCGGGTATGCCGAGTATGCATTGCCGGGAGGGCTGGAACTCGGAGATAAGATCGCCGAACAATTCAGCCGCGGCTACGATGCCGTGATCATGGAAAATCACGGAATTGTTGTCGGCGGTACGGATATCAGGGATGCGTATATTCGATTTGAAGCACTTGAGTTTTCAGCCCGTACAATTGCCGGAGCAACCATCGTCGGTAATGTGAATTATCTGACCGATGATCAAATCGAACAATTTGAAAATTCGATCCCGAAAGATCTTCCGGAGATGAACGCCGTAGAATACCCGTCGGATGAGCTCGCCGTCCGCACAAACATCAGTGAGCTTGTACGACGGGCATGCGACCAGGGATTGATGATCAGCTCTTACGGTACGGTCTCCTGCAGATGGTACGACAACAACTTTTTAATTACTCCCCGGAATATCCCCAGACTGGAAATAGGCAATGAAGACATTGTTCAGATCCGGAACGGAAAGCGTGAGCCGGGCAAATTGCCGAGCAGGGCGTTGAGCCTGCACGCCAGGATCTACGAAGAAAACCCGGATGTGAACTCCATCATCCTGACCCAATCTCCGAATATCATGGCATTCGGAGTATCCGATGCGAAACTGGACGTGCGCACCATCCCGGAAAGCTGGATCTTTTTGCAGGATATACCGGTCGTTCCTTTCGGGGAGCAATTCACCGGCAACGATACCATACCCGGAATTATTTCTAAAAACGTCCCGTCGGTAATTATTCAAAATGATTCCATTCTCGTGACCGGGGATAAACTGCTACATACCTTCGACCGGCTTGAGGTCGCAGAATTTAGCGCCAAATCCCTTATTATGAGTAAATCTTTAGGCGATTTAATTCCCATAAATGAACGACAGATCGAAGATTTAAGGCGGAAGTTCCTCGCCGATTGAACGGCTCCCCCCGGAGCTTCCCGGCGCACTTAAAAACAGGGACATAGCGAATTGAAAACATGTGATAACACACGGAACCTTAGCGCTTAACGAATTTCAGATACAAGGGGAAAACCGCGATAATCGTTGCGATCAGGGTAATGGGAGGCAGATATCCGGGCCAATCTGCCACGCGGAGCCACCCGGAAACGCCCATGATCAACACATGCAGCAAAGCCGTAAATAATCCCAGATACCCGATCCGCTGCCCCCTTTGCCATTTGTTTATACCCACAGCTTCCTGCATAAACGGGATGGTCGTAATAGCGGGGATCGAAAAGCAATAAATGCTGAAAACACCCATCAGCATGCTGAGCTCGCCCTTGAGGTTCATCATGTTGCCCTCGTAGAGTTTCTGATAGTATTCCGGAGACAGGATGATCATGGATATGAACACATGCATGGCGCTGCATGAAAATCCCGCCAGTCCCAGGAATTTTACAAATTGATTTTCAAGGTTTTTATCGTTTGGTTTCAAGCCCTTTAATTTCCCCCACGAATAGCTGAGAGCTATAAAAAACAATCCCGAAGTGCTCAAGATCTTATTTGTAATATACATCGGGAAATGTACCGGATCAACTCCTTTGAATATAATATACCGAACGGTTGCATATAAAGTAAAAAAGAGAAGTACACCTACGATCCATTTGATCTTTTTTGATTTCAGTTTATCTTCATTCATTTTCGATCCGGACATTTCATAAATCTTCGGTTAAATGTTTACCTCAAAAATCTTCTTCGGCAACGGCGCCGATAAAAAACTCCCTAAAATAGCACAGACAATCCAAAAGAATAAAATCCGAAGCCATTTAATCGCGGCTCCATCCCTTTCAAGGTTACCTCCGGGAGGTTTGAGTTTTATTTACCGGGTTTTATTCGGATATTAAGACCTGTGATCTTATCTTTCAAAACGCGGATATCAAGGGATTGACAGATAAAGCTTCCGCCGGCAAACATTCATTCAAAAACAAGCCAAATGCTATTAAACCCTGTTCTGGACAAAGAGATCTACACTCAGGTTGCTGAAATGACGCGGCAGTTTTCCGATGAGGTGATCCGGCCTCAGGCAGAACACCTGGATAAGGAAGAGCAATTTCCGGACGCTATTTTTAAGCAGATGAGTGCGCTAGGGCTTTTCGGGATTACCGTTCCGGAAAAATACGGAGGTGTTGGCTTTGACAATTTGACATATACGATCGTTATGGAAGAGCTCTCCAGAGGATATGCTTCCGTTGCAGACCAATGCGGCCTGGTCGAATTGATTTGTACGCTGTTGATCAAATATGGAACGGAGCGGCAACGCGAAAAATACCTCGGTAAAGTCCTGAAAAATGAAGTGCTGGTTTCTTATTGCATCACCGAAGCCGAAGCGGGCTCGGATGTTTCGGGGATAAAAAGTACGGCAACCAAGGCAGATGACGGTTGGGTCCTGAATGGAAGTAAAATGTGGATACACAACGCCCCGGTAGCCGACATTGGATTTGTACTTGTGCGCACCCGTCCCGAACCGGGTCATCGGGGGATGAGTATATTTATTGTCGATCTGAACTCTACCGGAGTCACCAGAGGGCCAAGAGATCATAAAATGGGGCAGCGGGCATCCCAGGTCGGCAGTCTTTTTTTTGATCAGGTCAAACTCCCGGAAGATGCGCTTCTCGGCGAGTTAAACCGGGGATTTTATATTATGATGAGTGTACTGGAAAAGGGAAGGGTCGGTATTGGCGCTCTTGCCGTCGGTATAGCTCAGGCAGGGCTGAATGCAGCCACGGAGTATGCAAAAGTCAGGAGCCAATTCGGGAAACCGGTGATCGAAAACCAGGGGATCCAATGGATGCTCGCTGAAATGCAAACGGAGATTAAGGCTTCCAGGGCTTTGGTACGGGATGCGGCCCTGCGCCTGGACAATAACCTGCCCGCAGCTTCCGCCAGTTCGATGGCAAAATATTTTGCAAGCGATACTGCGGTGAAGCAGACTGCAAATGCCGTACAGATATTCGGAGGCAGCGGATATATACGCGGTTTCGAGGTGGAGCGGTTGTACCGGGACGCAAAAATTACACAGATCTACGAAGGCACAAATCAGATCCAACGGACGATCATTGCTAAAGAACTGATCAAAAACGGACCGGAAAACGACGGCCCTTAGGTTTTTCCTTTCGAATATTGAGTGGCTAATACTTCAAATAAAATGTCGTTGCCGAAGGTACTCCGCTGACTTTCGCCGAGCGCGTTTTTGGCCATTTCGATCACAAAGGGGTCCGTGTTTTTAAAATGATCCGTTATTCCCTCGATCTCTTTCCGGAGATTTTCTTTTTTAAATACCTTGTGAACCAGGCCTGTGCTCATGGCAGATGCCACATCGATCTGCGCTCCGAGCAAAATGATTTTCTTCGCGTTGGATTCCCCGATAAGCCTTCTCAACCTGGACAAAGCGCCCCATCCCGGAATCCAGCCATGTTTCAATTCAGGAAAAGAGAATTGCGCGTTTTCTTCGGCAATACGTATATCACAGGCAAGGGCCAATTCCAGACCTCCACCCATTGCATATCCGTTGATGACCGCTACCGATGGTTTCGACATCGATTCAATGGCATTAAATACGCGATGGCCTTTCCGGATCCATCCGGCAATCCCCGGCTTATCGAGTTTATCGAACTCCTTAAGGTTGGCGCCGGTAGAAAACGCCCGGTCTCCTGCTCCCTGAAAAAGAAGCACCCGGACGGCCGGATCCGCTGCGATCTTATCGAGCGCGTTCATGATGCCTTCAAGCATTCCGGTATCCAGACAATTCAGTTTATCGGGATTGTTGATGGTAATATAAGCCGCTCCATCCCTGATTTCCATTCGGATCTTACTTGCTTGCCCGCTCATGATCCAGGTTTAGGGGTTCGTGTTTAAATATCTTCTTATCCATGGTTTTCAGATGTTTGCTGATCCCGGGCTTGAATTCCATCATGGACAAAATGTCCCTTTCGAGATCGACCCCGGGCGAGATTTCAATCAGTTCGATACCGGATTCCGTGAGCTGAAACAATCCGCGTTCGGTAAGGTATAAGACCTCCTGCCCGCTTTGCACGGCTTGCCGGCCATTAAAGGTAACCTGTTCTACCTCATTGACGAATTTCCGGAATTTTCCCGGGTATTTTACTTCTACGCCGTTTTCTTCAACACGCACATCGGCCTTTGCGGAAAACGCTCCGCAAAATACGATCTTTTTGGTGTGCTGGGATATATCGATAAAGCCACCGCATCCGGTAAAAATATTTCCGAAGCGGCTGGCATTAACGTTTCCCGCCCGATCTATCTGACCGAATCCGAGAAAGCAAATATCCAGCCCCCCGCCGTGAAAAAAATCAAATTGATACCCGTCGTCGGCAATTGCCGCCGGATTGTACATGGCGCCAAAATTCAAACCGGTGGCGATTACTCCGTCCGTCTGACCTTGTTCGATCATAAAAATGATCTGTCCCAACAGGTTTTCTTCCTTGGCGACAATCGGTATCCCGTCGGCCATTCCGTATCCCAGATTCACAAATCGTTTTTCCGGCAATTCCAGGACCGCTCTTCTGGCTATTACGCGTTTGATGCCTTCCAGCGTGAGCGCATCCGTTTCATATGCCGCTTCGCGATCGATAAAAGCCGGCTCAAAATCGGTGAGGTAGGTCATGGTCTGGTCCGGATCAACGACGACATAATCGATCAATACGCCCGGCACCTTCACGTGTACGGGCTTCGCTTTGCCCGAATGGGCGGATTTCACCTGGGCGATCACCACGCCCCCATTGATCTTTGTAGCCTGGGCAATGGAAAGCATCGCAAATGTAGCCACTTCATTTTCCATCGTCAGATTCCCATTGGTATCGATGCTGCTGCCGCGGATAAAGCAGATATCAACCGGAAGCGTGTGATAAAACAAGAATTCTTCCCGGGCTATTGTCACCACTTCGACAAGGTCCCGGTCCGTATTTTCGTTCACTTTGCCTCCTTCGTACCTGGGGTCTACAAATGTGTGAAGTCCGGTTTTTGTCAGCAGGCCGCGCTCGCCTCCTGCCGTGGCCCGCATCAAATGGCTTAATACGCCTTGGGGAAAGTTGTATCCTTTTACCTTACCCTCGGCGCCGAGCCTGGCCATCTTGGGTGCGTTCCCCCAGAATCCACCGATCACCGTTTCCGCCAGCCCTTCGTGCGCCAGGTGATTCAGCCCCCGTTCATTGTTCTCTCCCAGTCCGCACGGGTGGAGTATGGTAATGTTCCCGGGCTGTGAAGTCCGCTCGTACCGCTTTCCAAGGGCCTCCATTAATTTGTCCGGAACTGCGTGCCCGGCCCCGCCACCACCGATGCAAAGCGTATCGCGATCTTTTACGAGCTGAGCGGCTTCCTCAGCACTTATCCGTTTTGGGTTCATAGATCAAAAGGATTATACATGGCAATTTTATATTTAATAACTTTAGAATCAATACAAGTTGCACTGCGATTTGGGACGATTTGATTAATTCCGGGGATTATTCGAAAGAACGTTGTTTTAAGGGATCTAATTTCAGAAATTCGATATCATCAATAAAATAATATGAAGGCGGCTGTTTTAGAAAAATACAAAGAATTCAAAGTTAAGGACATTCCTGCTCCACAGGTAAAAGAACATGAGGTATTGGTAGAGGTTCGGTTCGCTTCCATATGTGGCACGGACCAACATATTTTTGCCGGAGACTTCCATCCCAGAACGCAAACCCCGCTTATACCGGGCCATGAATTTGCAGGTGTTGTCGAAGAAATTGGAAGTCGTGTGGATGGATTCAATATCGGAGAGCGCGTTGCAATAGATCCCATCGTCTGGTGCGGCGAATGCCCTGCGTGTAAAGCCGGTCATGTACCTGCCTGTGAGAAATTGCGCCTGATCGGCGTCGATATGGATGGCGGTTTTGCTCAGAAGATAACCGTGCCTCCGGCCATGTTATATAAGGTTCCCGAAAGCGTTTCACATGAACATGCCGCCCTGGTCGAAGTCTACGCTATCGGATTTCACGCCTGTAAACGGGCCGGGGTGAAATCCGGAGATCGCGTGGCTATTTTTGGAGGAGGAAAAATAGGACAATGCGTCATGCAGGCGGCGCGCACAAAAACAAACGATAAGATGTTCGTCGTAGACATCGTTGAAGGCCGGTTGGATATGATTCGGGCAAGTTATCCGGATGTCCGGACAATAAACGCGAAAAAAGAAGATCCCGTACAGGTGATCAAGGAAGAAACGGGAGGTCATGGGGTTGATGTGGCGATCGAAGCCGTAGGCCATCACGCGGAATTACCAGGCCGGGTAAATCCGGTGCGCGGATGCGTACAAAGCATTCGGGGAGGCGGGAGCGTCTGTGTATTGGGGCTGGAAGATGAACCGGCTCCGGTTGTCTTTAAGGAGCTGATATGGAAGGAAGCTAAAATTGTTGCATCTCGTGTAAGTCACGGAGAATTTGATGAGGCCATCCATCATCTGGCAAACGGAAACTTAAAACCGGATGCTGTAATTTCAACTGTAGTGTTCATCGATGATATCCGGCAAGCTTTTGTTTTACTGGAGGAGGATCCCAGTAAATATTTAAAAATTCTGTTGCACATAAATAGCTAATGATATGACCGGTCGACGTTTTTTTATTTTCTTATTTACATTTTTTTCTACCATGACATTTGCGCAGGAAACTATAAAACTCTGGCCCGGAGAGGTCCCGTTTTCCAATGGAAAGCATGGCAAGGAGGAATTGCTGGACCGCGGGCGCATAACAAATATTCAGGAACCCGAAATCACCGTGTATCTCCCGGAAACGGACCGGACCACCGGAACCGCAGTAGTCATCTGCCCGGGTGGGGGATACAGGATTTTGGCCATGCAACACGAAGGCCATGACGTCGCCAGGTGGTTGAATTCGATTGGAATTGCAGGGATCGTAGTAAAATACAGATTGCCCACTTCGGAAAATATCACGCAAAAAAGTGAGGTGGCAATGGCCGACGCACAACGGGCGGTGAGAATGACACGGTATCATGCGGAGCGTTGGGGCATTGATCCGGGGAAAATTGGCATTATGGGATTTTCTGCCGGAGGTCACTTGGCCTCAACGGTAGGGACCCATTACGATTACGGGCTTTCAAGGTCGGAAGATCCCATCCAAAAAGTGAGCTGCAGACCGGATTTTATGGTCTTAATCTATCCGGTCGTCAGCATGACGGAGGACTTCAGCCATTCGGGATCCGTGAAATCTCTGCTCGGCGAAAAACCTTCGGAAATTCAAAAACTCCGGTTTTCCAATGAGCGGCAGGTAACGTCAGATACGCCGCCAACCATACTCATTCATTCGAGCGATGACCATGGCGTGCATCCGGCCAATAGTATAGCGTTCTACGAGGCATTGAACGCTTTCGGAGTAACGGCAGAATTACATATCTTTAACAGCGGCGCTCACGGATACGGGTTGGGGAGGAAGGACGGAACTTCACACAATCACTGGCCGAATACCGTGGAAGCGTTTATAAGAGATGTCAAAAACTAAACCGGATATGCACTCCTCATTGAAGATGGTGCTCTGTGCCGTTTTATCTGTTCTGCTCCTTGCCGGGTGTTCGACCGGAAATTGCGATAAGGTATATATGTTTTCTTACTTTGTGGGCAATGGCGAAGACGGTTTGCACCTCGCCTATAGTTTCGACGGTACATCGTGGAAGCCACTGAACGATGGAAAAGCCATTATCCCTCCCCTGGTCGGCGAAAGCTGTCTGATGCGCGATCCCTGCATCACCTCCGGTCCGGACGGAACGTTTCATATGGTATGGACCACTTCATGGGCCGGAAATACCATCGGATATGCTTTTTCCAAAGATCTGGTGCACTGGTCGGAGCAAATGAGTATTCCTGTAATGGCGCATGAGGAACATGTGATGAATTGCTGGGCGCCGGAGATCAATTACATTCCGGAGGATGATCATTTCATGATCTACTGGTCCAGTACGGTAGCGGATAAATTTTCAGAAACTGCCAACAGCACGAGGAACGGGCATAAGAGAAACCATAGAATATACTATACCACAACGCGTGACTTCAGGTCGTTTTCAGAAACTGGATTGTTGTACGAGCCGGGCTTCAATGTGATCGACGCTTCCATTGTCCCGCTCGGGAATAAGTATGCCATGTTCATTAAAAACGAGACCGAATTACCGATAGCCGAAAAGAACATCTCCGTGGTATACGCTGATCAAATTACCGGCCCCTATGATTTACCGGAAAGGCCGATCACCGGGGATTATTGGGCGGAAGGGCCGACCGCAATCCGGATCAACGGAAAATGGCATGTTTATTTTGATAAATACAGAAAACATGAATTCGGCCTTTTGACCTCCAAAAACCTGACCGACTGGCACGATGCATCCGCCCGGTTAAAAATGCCCGAAGGCATCCGCCACGGAACCGTTTTTGAGGTCGATCATCGTATTTACAGACAGTCGGCCGCTGCCAAAATTAAGCTGCCGATGCTCTACAGAGATATTTCGCGAAGGGGCCGGCCATATGCCAAGGACCCTTCCGTCGTATATTTTAATGAGCAATATCTCATGTATTACTCGATCCCTCCCGGTGATAAGGAAAACCAAAATGGCTGGCACATTGGCGTAGCCTCATCCTCCAATTTGAAGGATTGGGAAAAAACCGGTGAAATACTACCGGAGGCCCCTTACGAGAAAAAAGGGCTTTGCGCGCCGGAAGTTGTGGTGATCGACAATGAAATTCATCTTTTTTATCAAACCTATGGCAACAGGGAAAAGGATGCGATCTGTCATGCAGTCTCTGCCGACGGATTTAACTTTAAAAGAAACGATACGAATCCGGTATTTTCCCCGGGGGGCGACTGGAATATCGGCCGGGCTATTGATGCCGAAGTCCATATCAAAAAAGATACGGCCTATTTGTTCTGGGCCACCAGGGATAAAAAGTTCGAGCAACAGTTCCTCGGTGTTTCAAAGGCCCCGGTCTCCGAAGGTTTTAGCAAGGCTAGCTGGCAGCAAGTCAGTTCAAAACCCCTGCTGAAGCCCGAATTGTCCTGGGAAATGAATTGCATTGAAGCCGCATCGGTTTTTGAAGCCAACGACAAATACTATATGTTTTACGCCGGTGCCTATAATCACGAGGGACAACAAATCGGTCTGGCTGTCAGCGATGATCTGACGGCCTGGACACGCACTTCCGATCAGCCCGTGCTGCCAAAGGGAAAGGCAAACGAATGGAATAGCTGGGAGTCCGGGCATCCCGGGGCATTTATTGACCCGGCCGGTGAAAAATGGTTGTTTTACCAGGGAAATCCGGACAAAGGTTATACCTATTACTTGTCCGGCCTGAAATTTGAAATCGGCGAAGACGATAAAATAACCTTTGAATACGATTAGCAGTCTATGGCATTTAATAAAAAACTATTTCAACTATGAGTAAATATTCAATCTTTACGGGCATTCTGATTGTCGTCTTAAATTCATACTGTTCCGGCCCAAAAGATAATTATACACCGGTGATGAAAGCGCGTTTCCAGGTAACCCACGAAGGTAAGCGCATTGATCTTTATACGATCAGAAATTCAAAGGGAATGATCGTGCAACTCACGAACTATGGCGGTAAGCTGGTCTCGATCATTGTTCCGGACAAAGACGGAAAACCGGGGGATGTCTGCCTGGGCTATGAATCCGCTGAGGAATACATCCGGGGCATTGCCTCGCTTGGGGCGACGATGGGCCGGGTGACAAACCGGATTGCTAATGCCCGATTCACATTAAATGACTCTGTTTATCATCTCGCTAAAAATAACGGAGCCCATACCATTCACGGCGGAGCCAAAGGTTTCAGGTATCGGGTCTGGGACGCCAGGCAACTCGATGATCAAAACGTAGAGCTGAGCTATTTTTCCAAGGATGGCGAAGAGGGATTCCCCGGGAATCTCACGTTGAAAGTTCTGTTTTCAGTAACAAACGACAATGAATTAAAACTGACCTACCACGCCACTACCGACAAACCGACGATGGTCAACTTTACGAATCATGCCTTCTTCAATCTCAGCGGCGCCGGAACCGGAGATATCCTGGATCACGAGCTGATGGTAAACGCGCATGCATTCACTCCGGTAGACGCAGACGCCATACCGACCGGAGAAATAAAAGCGGTCGATGGCACTCCGCTGGATTTCAGGGAATTGACCAGGATCGGAGACCGAATCGATGAAGATTTTGATCAGTTAAAACACGTTGGAGGATATGATCATAACTTTGTGATCCATAAAAATGAAAACGAACTTGCAATGGCGGCTTTGCTTTACGATCCTGCATCCGGAAGGGTTATGGAGGTAAAGACGACCGAGCCGGGCATCCAGATTTACACGGCAAATTCACTGTCCGGCAAAGATATGGGCAAAGGCGGCAAAGCGTATGGCCCGAGATCCTCCGTTTGTTTGGAAACCCAGCATTTCCCCGATTCGCCAAATCATCCCAATTTCCCGTCAACCGTTTTAAACCCCGGGGAGGATTACGTCTCCACAACTATTTACAGGTTTTCAGTCAAGTAACCGAGGGGCACTTTTAAAATGAAGTTGAAAAAGGGGTATCGCGATGCATATAAAAAGATGTGACAGGATTTGGCCGGAACCCGGGGCATCGCTCGGGCCATCCGGAATTTCCGAATATGCCGTTTTTACGGATCATGAAACCAACGCGCTTTTTTCCGTAGGGAATCAGGGCGAAGGGGCTTCTCCCAGGGACCCTGGGCATCGTCCGCCGATAAAGAAATGGCAGGCGTATGGGACCGGTATCATGAAAACAAATGCAGATCGTTCACCTAAGACCACAGAAAAAGTGTTTTATTTGGAGTAAACCTTAAAACGTGACCGAATGCTCCGGCTGATGCTCAGCCATGCTCAACAATAAATCAAACGATATGCCTATTCGAACTTTACATAACAATCCCGGTTTTCAATTCCCCGTGATTTTCATCATTTTGCTCGTCGCTCTAAGCTGCGACCCGAAGCCGGCCTTAACACCGGCGACAGTCTGGCCGGAAATCACAAAGGAACACAAACCCTGGACCCGGTGGTGGTGGATGGGAAGCGCAGTATCAAAAAAAGGAATCGAAGATGAGCTAAATGCGTTTGCAAATGCCGGTTTCGGAGGCGTAGAGATCACTCCGATCTACGGTGTGAAAGGGTATGAATCCCATTACATTGATTTCCTTTCCGACGAATGGATGGAGATGCTCCGTTTTACCATGGAGAAAGCCGAAGAACTCGATCTCGGCGTGGATATGAATCTCGGAACCGGCTGGCCGTTTGGAGGGCCTCGAATCACACCGGAATTTGCAGCCTCAAGGCTGTTGACCGAAAGTTATGACCTGAACAAAGGAGAAAAACTTCGGATGCCCATTGAAAGCAAAGATCCCCGTCAAAATCCGAAGCATGTCAAATTATTAGCCTTGATGGCTTATTTCGAAGATGGAACCGCTTTGGATGTAAAGCCGTTCCTGGATGAAAATAATCGCCTGAACTGGGTGGCTGCACAGAACTGCGAAGTTGTGGCCGCCTTCAACGGAAAAACAGGGCAACGGGTAAAACGCGCCGCTCCCGGTGGTTCCGGATGGACCATGGATCACTTCTCACGCGAGGCGCTGAATATTTACTTAGCCGGATTTGATTCGGCCTTTAAAAAAATTGAAAAACGCCCTAGAGCTTTTTACAATGACAGCTATGAGGTTTATGGTTCAAGCGGAACCGAAGACATATTCGAAGAATTCAGAAATCGGCGCGGATATGACTTGCGGCTTTACCTAAGCGCCTTGAGAAGTACAGAGGATTCCGGAACAGCGGGAAGAATTCAATCCGATTACCGGGAAACCTTTGCCGAACTTTTAATGGAAGAATTTACCCGGCCCTGGGTGATGTGGGCCAACAATCAGGATGTGCTCACTAGAAACCAGGCGCACGGTTCGCCGGCAAATATCATTGATTTATATACCACGGTAGATATCCCGGAATGCGAAACATTTGGTTCGAGCTATTTTCCGATTCCCGGATTAAGACGCGACAGCACCGATATCCGGCCGGAAGATCCGGATCCCGTGATGCTGAAATTTGCTACATCCGCTGCCAACATCTATGGAAAAAAGCAAGTCTCCTCCGAGACTTTTACATGGCTCTCCGAACATTTTAAAACCTCATTATCCCAGTGTAAGCCGGAGCTGGAGCAGGTTTTTCTTGCCGGGGTAAACCATGTCTTCTACCATGGGACCACCTATTCGCCGAATGAAGCGGATTGGCCGGGCTGGCTGTTTTATGCCTCGGTACAATTCGGGCGTGCAAACAGCTTTTGGCCTCATATTAACGGGCTTAACAAATATATAGCGCGGTGTCAGAGTATATTGCAAGCCGGTCGGGCAGATAATGATGTCCTTATATACTGGCCATATTACGACACCAGGCACGGTGTCGGGCGGCTGGACCGGCAGATCACCGTTCATAACCTCGACGAATGGCTGCATCCGACCGCATTTTACAAATTATCGAAAGACCTGATGAAGCACGGCTATCTGGTTGATTTTGCGACCGACCGGATGGTCTCACAATTAAAATTAAAAGACGGGTCTTTGCAGGTCAACGACCACGGCGGAAGATATAGCTGTATTATCGTCCCAACATGCAAATTGATGCCGCTGGCTACATTGCGACAATTTTTGAAGCTCGCCGACGAGGGGGCAACGGTTATTTTTCAGGATTGGCCCGAGGATGTGCCCGGATTCTATGAATTGGAAAAAAGGAGATCGGAACACCGTAAGCTGATGGCATCCATTGAGCCGGGGACGTACCTGGAGAAAGCCAAAATAGCAAAAATGGGGCATGGGCATTTGATCATTTCAAAAGATGTGACAAGTATTCTGAAATCCCGGAAGATCCCTGGAGAACAATTGACCGAAACCGGATTGCAATTTGTGCGAAGAAAAATAAACGGTGAGCGATATTATTTCCTGGTCAACCACACTTCGAACCGGGTAGATGAGAAGATCTCTTTAAATGTCCTGGCAGACAAAGCTGTTATGATGGATCCGGATTTCGGTACTTTCGGAAAAATTTCGCTGAATAAATCCGGTGAGAAATCTGAAATCCGGATTCAACTGGATCCCGGTCAATCCATGATGATCCGGTGTACCGACGCTCGTGCAACTCAAATACGGGATTGGCAATACGTGCCACCGGAAGGTCGGTACGTACCCTTTGATCATTCATGGAAGCTGTCATTTGCGTCCGGAGGCCCGGAGTTACCGGACGAAACGCGGTTGGATCGTCTTAAATCCTGGACCGAGCTTCCCGATGAAAAGGCCGGGCATTTTTCAGGGCTGGGCATTTACGAAAATGAATTTACGCTTCCGGAAGCCCTGGCGGCCGAATACATACTTGACCTGGGAAAAGTAGCTGAAAGCGCCCGGGTCCGGATCAACGACCGTGAGGTGAACGTGCTCTGGGGAATCCCCTTTAAGGCAAGGATCGGAAAATTTGTAAAAAAAGGGAAAAACTCCATCCGGGTTGAAGTGGCAAATCTCATGGCAAATCGAATACGGTATATGGACCGGCAGGGTATGGAGTGGCGCAAATTTCATGAGATCAATTTTGTAAACATCGATTATAAACCTTTTGACGCCTCGGGATGGGAGCAAATGCCATCCGGTCTTTTGGGACCAATAACGCTGTACGGTGCGGACTGCGAGTGATGCGTCCCGACAACCGCACTTTTGAAGGATCGTTGCAGCCGTAGAAGTTAGCAGCGAAATGCCAGTAAAAAAGCTGAGACAGGGTGAATCGGCTTGTCAGTGTGAACAAGACAATCAGATCTCACACGAATGCAGAAGTTACTTCAGCGGTTTTTCCCCAACACCAGAGCGGAAGTTACTTCCGTGACTTTTCACTCGCGATCCGTCCGTCAAGCGCACGATCAGAAGGGATATCCAATTGAAATATTCCAAAGCAAATTATCTTTGCGCCATCTTCTGTTAAAGAAATCAATCTCACCAAAAACCCAACGCTCATCTTCCGGGAGCCAGGGTTTTCGCACCGGAAATGCCAAATCTATTCTCAGCACGACAAGATCGACATCGAAACGGAATCCAAAGCCAAGGCCTACGGCCAATTCCTTATGGAATTTCTCGAGCTCAAACCTTCCGCCCGGACGCAACGAATCCTCATTTGCCAGCCAGATATTCCCGATATCTGTAAAAAGGGCGCCTTTCAGAAATCCGATAATGGGAAACCTGTATTCGACATTTGCTTCGAGCTTAATTTCTCCGGTTTGGTCCACCAAAATATTTTGTAAACTGTCCGGAGGCACGTACGATCCCGGACCTAGCGATCTGGCGCGGAACGCCCGCAGGCTGTTGGTACCGCCGGCATAGAATTGCTTGACGTAGGGCATTACCCTGGAATTGCCATAGGGTATGCCGATCCCGGTGTAGAAACGGGTAGCCAGCCTGGCCTCTTTTCCGGCTTTGAAATAATACCTGAGATCCGTATGAAATCGAAAATACTGAGAAATGGGGGCGCCTAAAACAGTAATTTTTTCATCCGGATCATCTTTGCCCGGCGTCAACGCGTTTATCAGGGCGACCAGATTCCCGGAAGGGTCAGCCCCGGCATTTATATAGTACTGGGATGTATTGCCCTCGCTCAATTTGTTGATGATAAAATTGTAAGATAAACCAATGATGAACTGCTCTTCAAAACTTTGACGTATGGAAGGATTCAGCAACAAAAACTGCTTGAATTCTTCGCTTGCATCTGCCAGGTTGGTGACGCTGATATCCACCGGTTTCAAAACGTGGCTCAAAAACTCATTCCTTCGCCAGGTATACTCCAAACCGGTGGAAAAAGTATTGAACCTGTAAAGCGAAACCCTGGAATATAAACCGCCTCCAAGGTTGATCGCGGACTGAGGCACGAAAGGTTTATTGATTTTTCTCAATTTAAAGGGGATTAGCCTCGGGACGTCCAGGACGGCATCCGCGCTTATCTCGTACGCCGTATCGCCTTTCTTCTCGCCTGTGACTTGTTTTTCAAACCGGCCCCTTAAATTCAGGGAAAACAATTCCGCTCCGCGCATGGTATTTCTGCTTTTAAAACTCAATATCACTCCCGGGCCTGCGAAATTGTTCGATTTACTCACGGCATTGACCTCTGCGCTCAGCGACATTTTCTGGGTTGGCGTTAAATTGTAATAGGCATCCAGCTTGTTTTTTGAAGTCGTTGATGAAACGTATCGGGCGCTTACAAATTTATACGAACGCAAGCCCATCAGTTGCCGGAGCGAATTGTTGTGCTTGGTTCCGGAGTACAACTCCCCCTTTTCGGTCAGTACGGAATTAAGATAGATCTTTGGCTTCATGTAATTGGAAGAAGAAACGATCGTGTAATCTCCCATCCGGACCGTATCGGGATGATAATTCTCCAGCTTGAAGTCTTCGGCAATGGATATCCTGTCAATGGTGAAAAGCTCCCCGGCTTCCGGAGGCATATCACTTTTGTATATAAGCTTAAGCTTTACCCGGGGCTCATGGTAAACCGTATCGGCCAGAAACAGCAAAAACTCCTTGTTGAAAAAGAAGTATCCCTGGTCTTTCAGTGTATTTTCGACGCTTGTACGTATTGTTTTCAGCAATTCCAGCGTATATATTTCATCCTTCACATCGAAATTGGCTCGTATGCTTTCGCGGATAGCCAACGACAAACTATCATCGGGTTCCGGCAGTATGAGCGTATCGATTTTATAGGGCGCCTTCGCCTCGACGAAGTAACTTACCCGGGCCGTTTTCTTCTTATGCTCAATTTCATGCCCGGATCTCGCATTGAAGTGCCCCAAATGAAAAAGGCGGTTTTCAAATGTCAGGTCCAGGTTGTCGCAAATAGTTTCGTCGAGTAAAACAGGCGCCTTGCCCAATTTGTATTTCAACCAGTGTTTAAATCCTTTTTCTTTTTTAGGCGTCGAAACGGAATTGTGAATGGCCAGACGAGGACGCATCCATAAGAATTTACCGTTTGGTTTTGGGGCCAGTTCTTCTCTGAGCTGAGCGCGTACTTTTTTAAAATTCTCAATGTCGGACTTTTCATATAAAACCAGATCATTCCTTGTAAGCAGGTATTGATTTTCCTGGATCCTGCTGAGTCCTGTGCAGGCAGTGAACAGGACGGCACAGCCCGACAACTTCAGAAGCATCCGGAACACCGCACTGCATCTGCGGGCTACTCGATATTTTAATTTGCATTTGCTCAAAAATTATTCATTTACACCCTGCAATTCAACCTTACCTTTGCCCGCATCGGGTGGCTTCGTATTTTTCCGTTTTCCAAAACCGTCAAATTCTCTCACGAAAATAAATGCAATACCTGCATTCTGGATTTCACCGTCAAAAATATCATATGCATTCTCTCTAAATGCTTTCACCCTGTAGTTTCCTGTCCTGGTCAATTTGTACGACACCGCAAATTCTGTCATCCCGGCAGTGCTTTGGCTGGCGACCTGCTTGTTTGACCCATCCAGATTAATGTGACTTTCCATTTCGGCCGAAACGCGATCATTGAACAGGTTCTTGGAAACCTTTACATCCAACTGCGTCCGGGTTTGAGCGCTTCCCCCTGCAAAATCATCAAAGGTATTCACACCCATATCTACATCGAATCCCTGAATAAACTGGCCGGTAAGCCTGTTTAATTGTTGGGTCATGATGGCATTAACACTATTTCTTGCAGCGGTAGTCGCAAAATTCCCGCTGGAGGAGCCCTCCTGCACTTCGGGATTTTCAGGAATGAATGTGCCCCCGACCAGGAGCGCAAACACCTGCTTGTTGCGCTCCGCTTCCATGGCGGGCTGATTCAACATATTGAGCTTGGAATCCAGGGTCGGATATGTACTCCGGTGCCGTTCCGGCAAATCCAATTCAAACGAGATCGTCGGATAACTTATCCTATCCTGTACTTTCAGAATTACATCGTAGGGAAGCCGCTGATTATAGATCGCGCGCTCATGGCTGCTAATCTCATTGGACACCAGGGCGACGGAATTGGTACGAACCGAATGCTTCGCGGCAAAGTTGATCATTCCTTCCATTACGTCACCGGACCAGGTTACCGTGCTTTCCGGATCATAGTCAAACCGCTTCTTAACCAATCCGTAAAACGACAGCTCATAAAACCCATCCTCCACTTCGATGAGACCGTTGAGCACTCCGCGTTGCTTGTCGTTGTATTTGTAATGCAGGTTGCCGGTGAACCGGAACTTTGTGAAATCCCCTGAATTCGGATCGACCATTACTGTAAACCTGGCCTCCGGATCGACTTTGAGCTGCGCCGTAAAATCAATTCCTTCGATAAGCGCGATCAATGAGTCTCCTACAAACTGATCCGGGGATCTTTTTGACGTCTCATAGGCGTGTGTATCAAAATCATAAAACTCGACAATCCCCTCGTCTTTTATAAGCTCCAATTCCTTACCGGGCATCACGTAAGTGATATCGGTATTTTCATTTATTGAAAAAGCCGATGATACCGCGAGGTTTGACTGATGTCCTGAGATCTCGACGTCCAGTCCCAAAAATAACTGCCCGAATACCGGCAGTTCGCTATTTGGTATGCTGTTGATCGCCAGAAAATTATCTGTTTTTAATTGCAGGTCATACTTCGGGTTTTTGAAGTTCCGGAGGTCAATATTTCCCCGGATATCAAAAGCCTGGTTCAGGCTGTCTTTTACTACAAACTTGTCAAATGCAATAAGGTTGTCTTCAAAAGTTATCCGGCCGTTGTTTTTCAATTGCGCGTTGACAGGGATCAAAACAAAATTCAGATGATCCAAATCGAACTTGCCGTGGAAAGACGGATTCCCATTTCTTTCGGTCACGGAAAGCCTGCCCCGAAAACCGCCACTCAAATCGCTTACGAATGAACTCAGAAAGGGCTGAAGAGGGGCGGCGTTTGCGATATCGCTCTCCAGCATAAGACTTACGGGGTCATTGCTGTCCTGCATGGGTACTATACCGTTTGCGAGGACCCGGTTGGCGCCGTTTTGAACCCTCAGATCAAAATTGAGCTGCTTTCCAAAGTCTGCTTTGGAATAAAAATCGCCAAGGTATTCGCCGAATACCGCAAGGTTTGGAATGGTCAGTTCACTTCGGACAGTAAGATCGGTCAGCGGGTCCTCCAGCATTACCCTTCCGTTGATTTCTCCGCTTACCAAATTGTTCAACGAGTCATACTCGATAATATTGGCAATATTGCCCAGCTTGAAGTTCTTAAAATTGAGTACCAAAGTATTATTTTCGGGATTAAGCCAAAACTGCTGATCATCCTTTCCGAATTCGGTTGATTGCGCGATGAATTTGCCTTCCTCGTATTTAAGAAAATTGTCGTCGGGCAAATCCCAGCGTTCGTAATTGATGATGGTTTGGTCCGGATCAATACGGAGCGTATAAGTGCGATCATTATAGCCAAGCCGGGTCATGAACTGGTATTTCAGGCGATCGTATAAATCGTGCACGCGAACTTCGATATCTGCCTGGTTTGGCTTGAAGATAGTTTCCGCGCTGATGTTATTTATGACGGCCGAGTCGTAGGATATGGAGTTTAGCGTAAGGGAGGTCCTCGCCGAATCCGCGTCGGAATCAATAAGGAACGCCAGGTCATTAAACAGAAAGCCCCGGTAGCTCATAGCCGGGATGCGGATATCCGCGTTCAATTCGTTGGATTCGTCATCATATCTTAGAAAGCATCGGTCAAGCCGAACTTCATCCAAACCCGGCACTAAAAATTCGGTGAAAATATCCGGACGCTTTAGATCGAGATCAAATTCAAATTCAAAATTTTTGTTCATCACCATTGAATCGGGCAATTCAATGTACAGGTCGATATGATCGACAATCGCTTCCTCCAATTCGGAGATTTTCGTATTTCCCGTAAGCGAGGCATTCATAATTTCTGAATTCAAAAGAAAGTTGGTATAATGCGCATTGATGTCGACGTCCAGATGCATGCTGTCGATGCCGAAAGCATCCTCCTCGTTTTGCAATCCGATATTTTCGGCCTTAATCCATCCGCTGAAGTCATCTTTTGACTTTATGTCCATGTCAAGCATGATATTCCCGTTGAGCTTAAAAAATTCATCGAAAAAGTTCAGCGTATGCAGTTCCGAATTGATCAGGTTCAATGCGATCTTGTAATGGTTGATCGAATCCCCGGACCAAACACTTCCGTTCATACCTGCTGTTAAGGCTGAATCCCTGAGGTTCAGAGAAAATGTGAATTCATCGTCGACCCAACCCACATCAATATCTCCGTCCTGATAGGTATAGCCGTTAAACTCCAACGATTTCAGCGCCGACTTTACATTTACCTGCTCCATGTCACGCGCCGCCAGGGTCCCTTCGATCTTGCTGTCAAGGTTTAGCGCCCCGAAAATCGAATCATTCAACAGAGCTCCGAGGTCAAGGTGCGCCAAGGATACCTCGGAAAAAAACTTATCGCCCGCCATGTTGGCGTCCAGTTGAATTTGACCGAAATCAGATGCGATTACCGTCGAAAGGTCGGCTGAACTCAAATCCGTTCTCCCTGTGAAATTCGCTCCGATTACCGCTGGGAACCGGAGGCTTCCGGGCCGTAAGGAATCCGGCAGTAATTGCATCAGATCACTTCCCGAGGTATAAAGCGTGTCCACCTCGACAGAGATCTCGATGTCCGAAGTCGGCAATCCTGTAATTTCTCCCAAAGCTCTGAGGTAGGTCGAGTTTCCAAGGGCAACTTCAGCGGTATTTAACTTCAAATCGCTTAAGATCCCGTCCGATTCGAATTTCTTGATCGCCAGGGCCTCTACATTTTGCAATGCCGGGAATGCATCAAAAATCGAATAATACGGTTGTACATCGGAAATACCGAGCACTCCACGGATATCCGACCGGATCCCGAACCGCCCGATCTCTTTGCCGATCTTCCTCAGTCCGGGATAACTCAGCGCAATATCTCCCTGTGCCCGGCTGTTAGCTGTTTTTATCTCAAAATCACCGGCTAGGATGGATGTGTTATCCATAAAAAAATTTCCTTTCAACGTCTTGATCTCCGGGCCGGAGATCTCTTTTACGCTTAATGCAGTCACGGTAGCGCCCGTATTTTCTTTATTGAAAAACAAACTGTCCGCAGTTACATTAAAGTCCGTAAATTCCATGTGCTGGTAATCCATCCCTCGCTCCTTCCGGGTTTCATCATTCAGATCCATTTTATAGCCGGCTTTTGCCAGTTCCGCATGTTTTACAACGAAGTTCCAATCGAAATTTCCAAACGTGGAACCGGTCAAAGACACTTCGGGGTCCAACTCCGGGGCAACTGTCCTCTCCGCACTGTCTGCGGGATTTATTTTCAGATCGACATCGATCTTGTGCGCCGACAGTTGTTGCAGCAAAATTTGCCGGGATGTTAAATCGATAATTTCCGGTACGACCCGGGCTTCCTGCAACATGGCGGACAATTGCAGCTTCTCACTGGCAAAACCAAGGTCGAAGGTGATGTTGCCCGCATCTAACCGTTGGAGGTTCAGGGTTACGGGTATTTCCGCAGGCGCTTTGGGTTTGATTTGACGAAGATCTTTCCTGAACTTATCTCCGATCAGCAGTGAAAAATCCACGTTTTTCACATTTATTGACTTGAGATCGAAGATCGAATTCGCGATATCCGAAGAATTATCCTGTATGTCCAGGTGACCCAGCCGCAATTCCATAATTGTCGAATCTATCCTGTCATAAAAGCCGAGATCGATGTTTTCAAGCACCACCTCATCCATTCCGATCTTCCAATTGCTATCCGGCTTATCTTTTTTTTGGTCCGTTCCGGAAAAGATATCCGACAACGGCGAAAAATTAAATGAGCTGTCCTCCCGATTTCTTTTTACTTTCCCTTTCAACCCATCGATCAATAGATAATGGAGGTCTATCTTTTTTCCGATCAGGGGCAACAGGCCGGTATTCACCGAAATTTTTTTGCAATACAACAATGTGTCTTTTTCGAGATCCTCGACATGCACGTCTCCGATCACAATGGTCTTTGGAAATCCTATATGGATCGAACCGACCCGGGCCGGCATATTGGTTTTTGAGCTGATGAAGCCGGTGGCTTTATTTACGGCAAACTGTTGAACTGCCGGAACAAGCAGCAACAGAGAAAGGCCGAGAGAAACGGCGATGAAACTACCAATTGCCCACAGCAAAATCCTGATGATCCGTTTTAAAACCTTAGCTATATAATTTTCACCGTTCATGCTTTGGCTGGTTAGTCAATGCGCACTCAAAAATAATCAGGATAATCGATTATCCTTTGAAATAATTTGACATCGCCTAAAATCCATATCTAAATTTTCATCCGTTTATATTTTTTTAGTTTGCTGATGCACAGAGCAATATAATCATACTCGAGGGTGTCTTTAATTTGCTCCGGTCCTACCGGTTTCATCTGTAAATTATATTTGAAACTGAAATTGTGTATACATTATTTCATAGTACCAAAAAAAACTACCTGAAAGGTGTCAAAAAATCAGTTTGATGCACGCATTCGAATTCTTACGACCGGTCTATTCCGATAATCCCGGCATCGCACCCGGATAAACCGAAACGATCTAACCTGAAAAATTTTGAATTTTTCATTTTTTGGGGAAGGCTACACGTAATGGGAAACATTGTTACCTGTCTTGCGCGCAATATGCAGGCCATTCATATGCTGGAAGGGGATCAACTCTTTGATCTCCTCTTATGACATCAGGTTGACCAGGTCCTTATTGTAGGGCAGTTCCAGGTACTCCAGGTCATAGATTTTGTATATGCATTCCTCCGGTACCAAACAGCAGTAGGATGCTGTAGAGACAGGCTCGATTCACACCCACTCTTCTCCTCTTTTCATCTTGGAAAAAATAGAAGATCATTTGTTTTTCAGGAACAGGAAGTTTGACATGTTTCTTAGGCCATTTCACTTAAATTAATTTTCTGGATAAATTTTCTTCCAACACCATAATGCAATAAACCTTTATGATGAAATCTACCAATTATCAATGCCGGATGGGTGTTGAACTTCTTTGAAAATGCAACAATATCCTCTTCAGTGAGAGGTACACAGCCGAGTACTTCTTCTTCTTCCGTGTTTGAAAATGTCCATTCAATAGCGAAATCATCAGCCTCTTTTTCCTTTTCTAAATCCTGATCCTCATAATCAACGTTCTCCAGTGCAACATACTTTTTACCATGTTTTAAGATGTGAGCTATCTCATGAAAAAATGTAAACCAAAAGATGTCATTTTGCTTATATCTCGCCGACAATTGGACTATAGGGGTATCTTTAATCCATCTTGTAGAACCATGAACTGTTGCGCCAGGTAAACATGGAGTATAGACAACTTTTACGCCAGCTTCCAGACAGATGCATTGTAATTGTTTGAAAAAGTCTTCCGGTTGATTTGCCATCAATTCTTTTAACCTTGGTAGGTTTCGAACTAGCGTCTTTTCATTATATAATACATCATTAAGATCTGCAGCTTGTAATTCACCTTGCCTTAGCCACGCTGCAAATGCATATGGCTTTTTAGTATATGCTAATGATACGCGAAAGCTAACTTTCAGCTTTTGATTGAAATAATAATCCTCAAATGCATTTTTATTCCCGATGCTGAAAAACTTAAATAGGTATTCAACCTTCTCAACAGACTTCCTTGTTGCATTTACCCATCCAAGCTTCGCCATATCTGCATATGGAAATAATTTGGCCCATTCAACAGATTGTTCAATAGTCTCACATCTTTTTTGTCTTGCTAAAGCTTCATCATATTGCTTTTGCCTATTCAACCAAAAAGTCGCTGGAATCTTAAGAACATCTTCAAAAAGTACAGCCATATCTGAAGTTATTGCACTATCACCGGACAGTATGCTACTAATTGTCTTTTCAGGTTTACCCGTACGTATAGCAAATTCCTTTGGCCCCATGCCAATCTCACTCAATTTTTCTGATAGGGTGGCTCCCGGATGCGAGACTGTTTCGGGACGGTACTGATTTTGTTTCGTTTTCATCATGTTTTAGCTCTTGTGGTAATTTACGATCTCAATGATCTCTATCCCTAAAATCTCAACCCATAGGTATTGACCATCTTTATTTGTTGGAATGGGATCTTCATGAGGCTCGAATACTAAGCGATATGGGTGATCCAGATCACACGACCATTGTCCTTTTCTATCACCTTTTAATTCATGAAATCTCCCTGGTAGATATCGCGTATCTTCCAATGTTGAGGCAGCACGTAAATCATCTAATCTTTGTTTTAAGTTGTTAGCTCTTAACTTACCTAGTTTTCTGACAGCAAGACGATCATTGTTTGCATAATTCTCAATCTTCCTATCTTTAAACGTAATATCCATTCTAAAAAGCACAAATATATGAAAAAATAATTAACACTTAGTGTCAACAAAAAAATATACCAACTAGATTTCTCTAATATCACTTAGTAATACTTGCCGCCCGGGTGGTTAGGCTAACCTCCCTGAGTAAGCAGGATTGATCCTCTGGACCACAATATGTAATAATCTACTGCGAGAGTAAATTATTTAGGTTAAAGCATTTATATAATAAACCTTAGTTTATTATGAGTGAAGAGCAGTTCAGGTACAATTATAAAATACGCCAATTAATTTAGTGATTCCAGAAGAGGCTACTAGTTTTGTTGTCTACGAGACCGTCAAGTGTGGCCGTGCATGCAGATCGGCTGGCTGGGTCCATTTCTTGGTGATCTCCCTGAGCGCAAGGTAAACAGACTTTTTTACCGAATTATCATCCGGAAAAGAGGTCTTGCTTTTGGTGTATTTCCGGATCTTCGCATCTATCACCTGATAACTCATTCCTGTTTTGGGTTTATTTAGCAAATCTTACGTAAAAGATGAAAATGCTTTGAAAAGTATGTCTTGTCTTCATTTCTTAGGAGAACTATCATTACCAATCTTTGCACCAATGCCGGCTCCTATAATTGCACCACCAGGCCCAAAAACAGAGCCAACCAAACCTCCAATAACTGCTCCCGCAGTAGTATTCTCTCTCCTAATTTGTTGTTTTTGCACTTTGGAATAAGGCGCTCGTGTATTTCCATGTTTTCGCCTGGCCGTTTTAGAGCTTTTTACCCCTTTACTTCTGTTACAGCTTATGCAGGA
The DNA here is from genome assembly GCA_022360055.1 of Cytophagales bacterium. Lineage (GTDB taxonomy): Bacteria > Bacteroidota > Bacteroidia > Cytophagales > Cyclobacteriaceae > JAAUQL01. The sequence continues at coordinate 68,372 of JAKSDO010000083.1, forward strand.
AGCAAAAAGATTATTCAACCTGTCCGTACCACCATTGATACGTGCTTTGGAATGTTCTATTTCCCAGGCACCTTTCGAGCCGTAGCTTGCGTAATTGGTAAAGCTGAGTTTTTTATGGCAGATATGACAATAACCATCCTTCTCTGTAATCGTTTTTTATCCATAATTAGTGTTTTTTGCCTCGTGCAGGAAAGGGGTCAGAATCAAAACTGTTTTTATTTTGAATCTTTCCATCTCTTTTGAGCATAGTTAATTCCGATCGTTGGTTCTTCGCAATGTTAGTGGCTATTTTCAAAGCTTTTGCCTTAGTTTCTGTCTTAATAGTAAGTTTATTACTTCCTTCACTTCTTACTCTCCAACCGCTTTCGGTTGGCACATGATATTAATTTTTTCCTTTTGCTATTTTGTTATTGGGTTTAGAGTTTACTTCATTTTTTTGTTTATAGACTCTCTTCCTTTATACACATTAGCAATAGCCCTTCCATACTTATCTCGTGCAACCGTATCGATACGCACTTCTTCACCTTGAATGAGTTTTTGCAACTTCGCCTTCGCTGCACCATAGCCCTTTTGTCCTTTTTCAGGCGTATCTATAGTAGCCAGACGAACCGGTTTCTTTCTTCGAGAAGTCATAAATGTGTCCCCGTCAATAACTCTGGTTACTTTTTCTTTTGCCATAATGTTATTACTTAAAATTGTTTAAGATTCTATCGCGATCTTCATTTTCCTTGTTGTTCTTATGATAAAGTTCCACCAACGTTATGCTCTGTTCTTCTTCAAAGTGTGCATATATAAGCCTTAATCCGGTGTTAACCCCTCTTCCTTTTAGACTTTTACATGCTATCTTTTTCACTTTTATCACACAAGTTTCAAGCCCCAATCCGTCTATTCTAAAACTGAATGGTGGCCGTTCTTTGGGTTCCACTTTAAGTACCTTTTTCACTGTCTCCAAATCATCTTCCAGGCTTCGGTACTTTTTGAGCAGCCTTTTTAAATCTTTCTTAAACTCTTCCAGTTCATCAAACGTCATGGCTGCTCAGGTTCATCGTCATAAGTCCTTACAGAAAAAGGAGATTCCCGGTAAAAGGCCAGTTCATAATCAATAATATCACCATCATCCGTTGCTTTCCATGGCAAATCTTTATGAGAATATTCACTAATAGCCGATGCTGACCAATCAGAGAAGCGAGCAATTACCTGATCTATAACATCTTTTTCGGCAGCCGTCAGTTCTGTCAGGTCGGCTTTATCCATAGGTATGTATCTTGTTTGAGGATAACCGTGATACTCTGTTTTGATTCGTTGTAGCTGCCCATTTTCTAACATTTTAGAAATAATGCTGTCCAACTTTTGAGGAACAGGCCCATAGGGAAGTTTTCGATACAGGGCTCCGGTTAAATGTTCTTCATAAACTTCATAATAATTAAAATCCGAAAAGTAAAGCAGCTTGTACAACACAGTTTCCCCAACATTAGGTTTGCCGCCGCATCGTTCAAGTATGTATAGCAGGATATTCTTGAACTTTTTTATGTTGAGTTCGGGAATAGAAATCCTCATATTTTGTTTGGCCGGAAAATCCTCAACTACCGTCTCAATTTCTTTTTGGGCTTTGTACTCCTTTGCTAAAAACTTGTCAAGTGAAAACCCAAGTACATCGGACAGTTTGATGAGCTCAATAACCGATACATTTCGGTTCCCCAATTCCATTTGAGCAACCGAAGACCTCGGGATTTCCAGGAATTTCGCCAAATCTTCCTGAGAATAGCCTTTTAACTTTCGCAACTCAACTATTCTTTTTCCAATTTGTTTTGATGATAATCTCGTAGCCATAATTGCACCCTAGTTTTTTCAAATATACAAAATGTTTGAAAATACAACAATGATAAGTTTAATTTTAGAACATTCATTTACGTTTCATACCCATCGAGTGACCAAAACACACTGCAGCCTTTTTGGGGAAGGCTACAGTTCTTGTCTAATATTTGTGTTTCCATCTGAATCATTTATGTATCCGATGAAGACTAATTGTTCCCTTTAACAATAATAAGATCGCAAACAGATATTTATTCATATTTATATGGGCTACAACGTTCAAGTATAAGCGTAGTGCCGGTTTACAAGAACTTTACTTTCGAGAACCATGCCCTTCATAATGTTCAATACGTTTCGATTTAGAACTTTCGCCCGCATTACATTTACAGTGTTAGTGGCTGGCTTTATTCTTTAAGTTGTTTTAGTCTGTTAATCGCGTTTTGATTTTGGGCATTCAATTCCAATGATTTCCCAAAATTCTCTATGGCCTTTTCTTTATTGCTCATAAATAAATACCCTTCCGCCAAACTATCAAAAAGATTTGCAGAATTTGGGTAAAGCTTTATCGCCAATAAAAAAACATTAATTCCTTGCTCTGAAGTTTTGGGATTAAAAACAAGTTGTAGTCCAAGAGTATTTAAATGGCCTTCCGGAAGCTTAAGCGAAGGGTTTTTCTTCTTGGTCAGGTCATACAGCTCAAAAAGGTTTTCATAATTCTGATTTGCTGCCAAATCATTGAAATCTTGAAAAGAAAAGGCGTCAATTTCCGGTTCTTTTACCTTTTGAGTTATCAGGCCTTTATCTATTCCGTTATCTGATGGACTGTTTTGAATGAATGCCAATGCGTTTTCATTGTCCTTTAAATAAGCGTTTAAAAAATTCAACGTATAAATCGAAACCCATTTGTAGGATTCCATAATTTCAGAATCACTTTTGTCCTGCCTATTATCTCTTTTGGCGAATAGAACTCCTAACGTGCTGAAATAGGAATGCGTCAAGTTGTGGAATTTTAATCGGTACGCCTTACTCTTTGTTATACTGTCGTATAATTCAAATTTTGTGTTGAGTTCAACATTGATGTTGTCTTCTCTGACAACTTTTTCAGGTATATTTTTTTGAGCCATATGAATATATGGAACATCGATTCTTGTATTACTGAAAAATGGGGATTTTTGCATTAGGGCATATTGATACCTCTCTGTACCGTCAAGACTTACAATAGCTTTTATGTTATCATTGCGCATTTGGGCAATCACGTTTGATAAACCACCAAAACTGAAACCCATAGATGCAATTTTATCCAAATCGGCAATTGGAAATTTTGAAACCTCTTTTATCAAAAATTCCACATCTCTAGCTTGGGTTTCCATTTCCTTTGCATTGTTATTGCTAAACCAACGTGTTTCCGTACCTCGACTTGGGCTTGATATAACAACATAACCGTGACTTGCTAAAAATTCACAAAGCGCAAAGTTCTCTATTGATGAAGCCTGGTAGCTTGGCGCATAAACTATGACAGGAAATTTTCCATTGGCAAATTCAATTCCAGAAAAGGCCTTTGCCTGCTCTTTGAGATGATTTCGATTTGCAGGCGTATTGGGGTAGTAAAACCAATTTAAGAGTTGTTCATTTGGAAGATGTTCCCATTCCTCTTCTTCTTTCAGGATTTCAAAGTAATCTAAAATCTTTAATGGTTTCTTGTTGTCCATATATTGTTCGGAAGGATACCATACACTGACGGGAATTGGTCTTGCGATTTTTTGATTACTGTAATCATATACCCTGCTATAAGTCCGTGTACTGTCAGAAGTAGTGTAGTGTATAAATCCTACTTTGTATTTCCCGCTGTTCAGGTCAATTTCCTTTAAGGAAGTTTGCCCGTGAATTGCATTAAACTGAAAAAGTACGAAGATTAATAAAACAGCGGATCGCATTATAAATAAGTAAGCGTTCATTTTTAAAGATCCGATTGTTCGATGATTGTTATAGTTTTTGTTTCAGCTTGCCACTAACGGTTTGGTGCATGTTGTCGTAGCGGATTTCGGCGTGCGTCCGCGTCCGGCAGGACATGACATTCGTATGATAATCAGCGGTTCGGAAACCACCAAATCCCGCTATACAATATGCACTTTGTTGTGCTGTGGCTATTTTTATTTAATTTTCAGAGTGGTTTTCGATAAAGTCTTCTAATCGATCAATCAAATCACTAAGATCATTTTCTATAATTGACCATACGATATCATAATCAATCCCGAAGTAATCATGGACAATCCTATTCCTGAATCCTCTTATTCTTTTCCACTCAATTTCAGGATTCTCTGTCCTGAAGTCTGGGTTAATTCGATTTGCAGCCTCCCCAATAATTTCAAAATTTCGTACGACAGCATCAATAGTCTTGTCATCGTTTATAAAATCGTCATAAGTAAAGTTGGAAGTATATTTTTTAATCTTTGAAGCCGAATCAAGCATGTCTTCCAAAAGAAGGAGATGGCCTCGCTTAGACATATACTAATTCAGATTTTATGGCCTGAAAATACCTGTCTTTAAGTCCTTTACGTGAAACAAGATCTACTTTAACACCAATATAATCCTCTATTTCATCTGCTAAATCAATGAATCGAATCCCAATTTTGTCGTTAAATTCAACCATCAAATCCAGATCACTATCGTCAGTTTGCTCGTTTCTTGCAAATGATCCAAATATAGCTATCGACTTAATCGGATATTTATCCAGAAGATTGGATTTATGTTTACTCAAGGTCGTCCTTATGTCTTGTAAGGTTCTCATACTTCAAATATACGATATCTCGGTCATTTGTTTACCAAGTAAAATTACTAGAATTGGCCCTAACGGTTTGGTGCATGTTGTTGTAGCGGATTTCGGCGAGCGTCCGCGTCCGGCAGGACATGACATTCGTATGATAATCATCGGAAACCACCAAATCCCGCTATGCGATATACACTTTGTCAATGGCTGTTTGTTTATTTTATCCAACCTACTGCTTTTCTCCATTTGTCGATTTCTTTTTTTCTTTTTTCAAAATCCGCAGGTGGTGATTGGCTTTCATTTTTTGCTCGTCCTCTTATAATTTCTATCTGCTCTTCAAGTGTGTTAAGTCCGATCGATTTTCTTCTTTGATTAACTTTAGTCAAATCGTCAACGAGACCTGGACTTAATTCTCCGTTTTCGTTCCAATCAAATTGAGTCCCATAAAGTTGTGGCTTACCTTCAAATACAGCTATTCGGTCCGTCAGGTAAGCTAAATTTCGTGTTTCAGCTTTATTTTCGGTTATTACATTTTCTAATAGTTTCGCGCACTTTTTCATAAAGTCAGGTTTTCCGATTGAATGTTGTATAATTAACCAAGATGCTTCACTGGCTTTTTTACCTACCTTGTCAATTGTCGGGTAACCGATTGTATCTATTATCTCATTTAATATCTCAGCATTCCTGTTGTGTAACTTTTCCATTTCTTCGTTGTATCCTTCTCCAAGTTGTCCGTTTTGAACAAGCCGGTCCCGAAGTTCGGAGTCTGCATTCTTCAGTTCAATTATTTTTTCAGCAATGCCTTTGTAATCCATCCTGCAAATCCTGTTGTTTTCAAATTGTCACTAACGGCTAGCTGGCATGCGTAGGGATTAAAATGCCGGGTTGGCCCTGGATGCTGGATGCTTTTTTAATCCATCGTAGAACCAGAATAGGACCGCGCTTTAAACTCTCGATAAACCCCTATGAATGCCCCCATTGTTACCGCCTGTTTTTATATTTTTCTTTAAAGTAATAATGAATGGATCTATAATCTCCAATATGCAATTCTTCCTCTCTTGAAATTACTAGTTCGTTGTTTGTCAAATTCTCTACAAGAATGTAATTCGTCAAAAAAGGTTCATTTTTTTCGGCTAATTTTTGTTCTGTAGTTTTAATTATAGTTCCAGACTTTAATAATTCCCAGGTACCTTTTACAGCAGTTCGGTCACCGATACAAATTTCTAATTTTCCATCTGGATTAAATGCATACCGAATTTTTTTATCTACAAAATCTAAAGAGTCGATTAGTAAAGTTGAGTCTAATTCAGAATCAAAATCAATAAAGTTTTCACTCATTGCGTGCCATTTTTTGGAAGATGAGAACTCGTCCAAAATCCAGTTTCCGGAGACTAACATTGATTTTCTATTTTGAAGTTCCGCATCATTTAGAGGTTCCTCTTTACGTAAAATAACATTCTGTCTTTCTCCGCAAAACCATGTTGAACCTGATATAGTATTGTTTGTGACATCTTCTATTAAAATGTATGCAAAGTCAGTTGAACCATATAATGATTCTACAAAAAGTAACGTTTTTTGATCCACCGATTTAATTACCCAAAAAGCTGATTCATATCGAAGTGGACCCATCTCTGTTGTATAAAGCTTATTAAGACTAAAGACGTTTTTTGATCCTGGTTTAAATAGTCCGGCATCCTCATTTGTTCCCAAAAATTCCCATCTTGAGTTATTGAAATGTTTTGATTCCAAGATCCACTCATTATTTATTAGTGATTCAGCTAGTGATTTCTGGTTAATTGATTCATCTGAATTTGGCATTGGAATAAAGCTATATGTATATCCTCCATCAAATTCAATTTCTAAAGAATTTTTATTAAGTGATTTAATTTGGGCTTTTGTGAATTGTTCACATACAATTGAGTTAGAATCATCAATTTGATACTGGATAGGATCACCATTATGCCCTACCTGATTTATAATAGTAAGGCTACTATTATCGAAGCTTAAGAAAACCCAATCATTACATGAATGTTGACCATCAGCATGAGTAAACATGCAGTCAATTGGTATCCAGGTATTTTCTAGATATTCTAAATTGATTTGACTACAACTAAAATTGATAGTCGCGAAAATCAATAATATTAGAGTTTTTTTTAACATAATAGGCGGTAACAGTCTGGCTTGCATATGTTGCTTAGATCAATGCGGTGGGCTTTGCGGGGCTATGAATGCTCTCCATTGGGTACTGTTATTATTCTTTCATTATAGTTCAATTCCAGATTCAAATTCAATTAATCTATATGTCCTTGATTCAGGCATGTAGCTATAGATAAATAAGTATAATCCGTCGTCACTAAATGTTAATCCTTTGTTTAATCGCTCGAATACTCTAATCCTAATAGATAATCTATTTTTTTTGACTCGCACATCTTCTATGTCTATTAACAATTCACCTTCTTTCAACTTATTGGTCTTAGTATTCTTCCGATTGTTCATTTTAAATATTGATATCCCCCTATGGTCTTCGGGGAATTTCGTAATTAATGATTCATCTGCTCTCAAGTGAATTCTATCAAAATTGTTGTGTTCGAGAAGTATATTAATTAGCGAGTCGAATGAATAAAAATACATACCAGACTTGTTCGGAGAATGAGAGTCAATTATTTGTCCAAGAGCTGGTCTGCATAGAAACAATATTAGTATTAATATTCTCATTTCACATTTATGATACACAACGGCTCGGCTATGAAGCGTTGGCTTGTATTGCGCCTGCGGCAAGCCTATACTTTATGAGCCATTGTTGTGTGGCGTTATACTTTTTTTCTGATACTAAATACATCATTTCCTTGGGTGATTGAAAGTTCATATTTATTTAAATCGACTTCATTTTCAACAAGAAAATCTA
>JAKSDO010000167.1 GCA_022360055.1 Cytophagales bacterium
ATGGGGTCTTTGCCATACGGTGTGCGGTCTACAATATCATAATCGCTCGATGGCGAGTTAAACATAGCAAAGCCATCGTGGTGCTTGGTGGTAATCACAAAATATTTCATACCTGCATCACGTGCCGTTTTTATCCATTTGTCTGCATTGAACTTATCCGGGTTAAAGTCATCGGCAATTTTGGCATATTCTTTCCATGGGATACGCTCGTGGAGCATAAAGTGCTCTGCCCCTTTTGCTTTTCGCCCCTGCCACATACCGGCGGTTTTAGAATAAAGCCCCCAGTGCATAAACATACCGAATTTGGCATCTTTCCACCAAGCCATCTTTTCTTTCAATTTTAATTCGTCGCCGCTTAATTCCTGTGCGTTCATTTTGCACAATGGCATGAGCAGAAAAAGCCACATCACCATTGTTAAAAATTTAGTTTTACTCATACTGTTATATTTTATTGAACCGGATCTATAGCCCGTTTTTCCTTATTTATTTTTTATCAGCTGCAGGAATGGCATATAATCCCCAGTGGATAAAGATGCCGATTTGACCGAGTATTTTAGCAACTTAATTTGTATTATAATTTCTAATTTTGGGGCCAATTTTTGAAAGTTCGGGCTTTAACCAGGCCGGGCCTACATCTTTATAACCCAAAGGCCGATTTTGATTGGTGTAATTTCCAAAGTCGGTAAGATCCAAATCCAACGCGCCGGGTAATAGCTTCCCTTTGAGTTGTATTGGGGTAAGCTTTCCCATGCATAAATCGGACAATACGTATGGGAACGTTGCTATATTCCTTATCTTAAGTTCCTCCCGTTTCACCAGTGGGTTCTGAAACAACCCTGATGAATCATCACGCGAAAGACTTGAAAACTCGACAGGTTGAACGCCCGTGAAGGAGCCCACAATTTCATTCGCAACTTCACTATCCTCGATTGTCTCAAGCTGTTCTGCTGTCATAAAATACCATTGTGGGTTGGTATGGTAATATACGCCAATGGGTGCTCCTGCATAGTAATTCCCTTCCCAGCGATTCTCTTCCAATATCTCGTCGTACGCGTATTTCCATTGAAAAGCAGCGTTGGTCTGTGCATTTTGAGCAGTATGGATGAAGGTATTCCCCTTGAACAGGTTGTTATAAATGGTAGCGTAAGCATATTCCTTAGGCCCGGTTTTCAGGGTTTTCCGACGGTCATATTTACTCCGCAAATCAAGGGCAAAGGCTTTTGGGTTCCACACTTCGAACGTGTTGTAAGCCACCACGCCATGGGCAAAGGTATCGTGGCCTGTATCCGTGCCATCCCTGCCCGAAGTCATAGCCAGACCCGACTGATTGTTCACCCGGAAGTAGTTGCCAACAATGATATGTTGCTGGCCCCAGGCTGTAATCTGTCCGGTGGTCGCTTTATTGAAAGGGGGATCTGATAAAAAATAGTTGTTAATCACCACTTCCTGTGTTCCCCCCCGCAGGCTTAAAAATCCGAGGTCGTTATTAAACGTATTGTTGTAATACACATTTTGCCCCACCTTACTGCAAATACGTTCAGCGTCTCCCGTACGCTGCCCCTCTACAAGATTTCCGTCGAAAACAATACCTCCCCAGGCTTTGTATTTTTTGCGGTATTTTTCAGGAATCAACTCATAAATAGCCCTTGCTTTTTCGCTCTTGCCGAACTTTCCAAGGAAACTTTCCCTTAAATCAAATTCATCCCCAAAATGTCCCCAACGCGATATGGAGCCTCCATAAATACCAAAATAACAGTGATCAATGCGGCAAAATAAAGGTTGCCCGGCCTCTCCGATGGCATCCGGGTAGTTTTTCAGAATATCCGCGTAATCATTATCCTTTTCAAAGAAAGGGGCGCGTTTGCTGTTGTGGTTAAAAAGCGGGTTGCTAGGGAATGAATTATTAATACCGATAAACTGGCCATCTTTTATTCGTTCATCACTGATAAAGCTGCAATGGTCGATCCGTATAAACTGCGGGAAACCATTGGGTCCGAATTCCGAAGAAATGTACCTGGCCCTTACTATGTCTTCAGGAAAGAAATTATGGATTGCACATTCTGTAATACGGATATGATCGCCGTATAAAACGAAAATATTGTATTGAGGGGGATGTGTAAGCGTGTACAGTTCATCGGTAGGTCGGCCGTCTTTGAAAAATAGTCCTTTAATAATCCAATGGCTCCCGTAAATGTAGAAGCCTGACATTCCTGTTATAACAGCTTTTCCCGGGTTTTTGGCTTCAATCGTTATTGGAGAAGCTTTTGTCCCTGAGTTTCTGAGATAGTAAACCCTATCAGAATAATTTCCGTCTGCAAGGACAATACGGTCGCCCGCCTGCGCTCTTGCAATAGCCTGGCTTAGCTCTTCCGGTGTATTTACGGGAATTACCTTTGCTGATAATGGAAGGCTGATCATGCATCCAAGTAATAATAATAAATTTCTCATTTTTTACCCTTTATAAATTTTTAGTTTTACTCATACTGCTATATATCAATTGCAAACCGGATCAATAGCCCGTTTTTCCTTATTCATTTTATCATGTATAGAGTGGCTGATAAGAAAACTTCTGGATTCCTCTGATTTTCTGATAGACACTACTTAACTCGGGTCAGTCTTATTTTTTGAACTCTGATGGAATTAGAATTCCCAGGATCTTTGAGCCCAAGGCGGATCTCTTTATTATTTTCACCAATATGCAGAGGTTGCCCGATTTTTTTAGTCATAAATTTACCCTTCGTATCTTCAACGGCAAAGTTGATTTCCCGGTCAATTTTCCAATGGCCTTTGGTAGTTTCGAGGGTAACTTTGTCTTTTGCTGATTCCTGATCACAAGCATAGGTTATTTCAACAGCATAATCACCCGGATGTACCGTTCCATAGAGGTACCACCACAGTTCGTTTTTATAGGTCTCGGCATAGGTAAAGTTGCTCACACTTTTTGATTCCCAATCGTATTTTAGCTCTTCCCCCCTGAAACGTGCCGACCAGGCATATAAATCAAAATTATCCCTTGAGGTTCCGGCTTCGTACCCTTTTGTAACCATAACTTCCTGCCCCTCTATATCGAGCACCATTACGGTGTTGTAGGGGTCGACAGGTGCAGCCGGAAGTTTAAAACCCAGCACATTCCCTTGCTGTGAAAATGGGATATTTTCTTTATTGGCCAGAAAATACGCTTTGTTAACTTTATTCTCCAAACCTGTGAAAGTAAACTCCGAACCCGGCCAGTTTAACAGGTGCAAATAAACTTTTCCCGGTTTTATTGTACAGCGCCACGTTATATCGGGGAAAAAGAACGGGCTGGCAGATGTTTTATAGATGGCTTCTCCGTTTACGTTTAACCATTCACCTATGGTATGCAATATTTCCTTGCTTTCCGCCGGTATTATCCCTTTGGCTGTGGGGCCCACGTTTAGCAGGTAATTCCCCCCCTTACTGACAATATCGGCCAATTTACAGATCAGGTCTTTGGGATCTTTCCAGTTATCGTCGTTTTTCTTAAACCCCCAGGTGTCGTTAAGCGTGGCAGGCACCTCCCATTTTTCCTCGTTATAAACCTGTATGGGGATGGCATTGTCGCCCGTTTGAAAATAGTCGTGCTGACCATAGCCTATCCTGCTGTTTATTAGACAATTCGGCTGCAGGGTTTTCACCGTATTGCGCAACTCGATAACCTGTTCTTTTGAAAGCAATCCCGGTGTGTCGAACCAAATCAGGGCCAATTCGCCGTACTGGCTTAATATCTCTTTAATTTGGGGTATTGCTTTTTTGTTGATATAAACTTGTGCATCCCGTTCTTCGGGAAAATCCCAGGTATTGCCCCTTGCATTGGGTTCGTGCCAGTCCTGGTCCTGCGAGTAGTAAAACCCAAATTGCACGCCCCTTTCATGGCAAGCTTTGGACAGTCCCAACATCGGGTCTTTGCCATATGGCGTGGCATCAACAATGTCGTAATC
>JAKSDO010000275.1 GCA_022360055.1 Cytophagales bacterium
GGGGTACCCGGTTCCAACTCATTGATGGAATTGTACAATTGAATAAAAATAGCTATTGGCGGGCCAAACAATGGATTCTTCTCCTTATAATCGACTTCTTCATGAAGGATACTTCGGATATAATGTTTTACTTTTTCCTGTAGATCCAACGCTTCCCGGGTTCCGTATAATTGAAGATCCAGCCAAATATCGACGAGCTGAGAAGCTTCCGATTCCAATGAATCCTGGATTTTGTGGTAATTTACGCGTTGGTTAGCATATGTAAGCGAAAGTAACAGCGCCAGCAACGAGGCCGTAGTCCGAAACAAGACTCTTCCCGTGCGTTCATGAGGTTTCGCCAATTTGCTTTTTATGGCCCTGTGAGCGAACAGGTAAATACAAAGACTTAATAACAATGCGCCAAGCAGGAAAGCGCCAAGACTGGATATAAGAGGCCATTCAAAAAAGAAGTCCATTCCCGATATAAAAATTGTTCTTTCAATATACTTGAGCAAAACTAAAGGAACAAGGTGAAAATAAATTCATTTTGACTTCTGAATCGGATCTTTCAAAAGTACTGCTCAACCTCTTTATTTTCAATCATTCGGTATACATTGAAAAGATGGTAATTACGAATGAGGATTTTTCCTTGGCATCCGGGGAGATATTGTTTTCAACAAATCGCCTTTGTGAAAAGTTATTTCCGTTTCTTAATCACAAATTCATAACTGGCAAGTATTTTTGCCAAAACTATAAATAACCATATATGGAATTATTGGAAAGTGATATTAAAAAAACCATAGATCAGATCAGGAAAAAGAAAGGTTTTATCTGCGATATGGATGGGGTGATTTATCACGGGAATAAAGTGCTCCCCGGCGTAAAGGAATTTATTGAGTGGTTGCAAAAGGAAAAGAAAAGGTTTCTGTTTCTCACCAATTCAAGCGAAAGGTCACAACGAGAGCTTCAGGATAAGCTTTCCCGGATGGGCATACTGGTAGATAAAGCGCATTTTTATACCAGTGCCTTGGCTACAGCCTCTTTTTTACACTCTCAAAAACCAAAAGGGAGCGCTTTTGTTATTGGCGAAGCAGGTTTGCTCAATGCCTTGTATGACCTGGGATACCGGATGAACAATGTCGATCCCGATTATGTAGTGATGGGAGAAGCCAGATCGTACAGTTATGAGAAAATAGAGCAGGCCGTGAACCTGGTAAGAAATGGCGCCAAGCTTATTGGGACAAATCCCGATGTGAATGGGCCGATTGAAAACGGAATTGCTCCTGCAACAGCGGCACTTATTGCACCTATAGAAATCGCTACCGGGAAAAAGGCGTATTTTGTTGGCAAACCAAATCCGCTTATGATGCGCAGCGCATTAAAAAAACTGCAATGCCAGCGGGAAGAAACGGTAATAATCGGTGACCGAATGGATACAGATATCATCGCCGGTATCGAATCGGAAATTGACACTTGCCTGGTATTGAGCGGAATTACCTCAAAAAGTGAGATTGATCAATTTGCTTACGGACCACACTTCGTGCTCAACGGAGTCGGAGACATCATAAAATCATGAAGTATGCTGGATTTCTCAGAAGCCGAATTATCTCATCTTGCCATCCATCAGGTTGGCAACAAAACAAATGAAGAAGGAATAATAATTTCCGAGCAGGAAGTGTCAATCAATGGCCAAATCGCGTCGTTGCTAACTTCTTATTTTACCAGACCATTTAAAACAGATGAGTATTATAATTTTAGCCATGAAACGGATCTGGATTTAAATGAGGTTTATATATATGTCAGGAATATTTTTAACGATAAAACCTCCCTCCTTTCCCAATCAATTAATTTGGCCAGGCACCTTTACGAGCAATCAATCTACCCGCATATCAAATCCGGTGAGCTCTATATCGCCTATTTTGAAAATTGTTATTTAAACAATGAAATCACCGAAGCCATTGGATTATTTAAATCAGAGCAGAAAGAGACCTTTTTGAAAGTCTACCCGGAGGGAAAGTCATTTGCCATAAACAGTGAAGATGGCATAAATATCAACAAGCTCGACAAAGGGTGTCTGATCTTTAATGAAAATTCTGAACGTGGGTACCAGGTGCTCTTGGTGGATAATACAAATAAAGGAGAGGAGGCGAGATACTGGAAAGAACTTTTTTTAAATGTAAAACCACAGAAGGACGATTTCTACCATACCAAAAACTACTTGCAGATGTGCCGGGATTTTGCCGCAGAAGCCTTTCCCGATGCTGATAAAATTGATCAGATGTCGCTCATACAGGAATCCGCAGATTTTTTTAAGGAATCCGAAGTTTTTGATAAGTTGCAGTTTCACGAGAAAGTACTCCAGGAGCCTGAAATTATTGATGCATTTGAAGATTATAAAGAGAGTTATGTGGAACAGAACAACCTGTCGATGGTAGATGAATTTGATATCGATACGGAAGCTGTGAAGAAAATGAAGCGGGTGTTTAAAAGCGTAATAAAACTGGATAAGAATTTTCATATCTACGTTCATGGAAATCGAAACTATATTCGAAAAGGATTTGATGAAGCGAGTAAGATGAGTTTTTATCAACTTTTTTTTAAGGAAGAATCGTAGGCGGTTATGGATTTAAGCAACATTAAAGCGATTATTTTCGATGCCGAAGGCGTGGTTGTCGACACGGAAATCCTTTGGGATAAAAGCCAGGATGTTTTATTGGGCAGGCGGGGGCTCGAATATGACCGAGATTATTTAAAACCCAGAATGGCGGGGCAGACCTTGCTTCAGGGAGCGCAATTAATGGTCGATTATTACCATTTGGAGGAACAACCGTCTGTCATTGAGCAGGAAAGAAAAGAATTGATCCACCGTTTATTTGAAAAGGAGATTTATTTCATAGATGGATTTCATAGATTCATGGATCATCTCAATGCCACTCCCTTAAAAAAAGGTATTGCCACAGCCATGAACAAATCGCTTATGGCAAAAGTGGAGAAGAAGCTGTGTCTCAGGCGCTATTTTGGGGAACACATTTATCACATAGAAGACGTCGGAAACAAATCCAAGCCAGAGCCGGATGTGTTTTTATATGCGGCTGACAAGCTTGGTGTCGTTCCTGAGGATTGTATTGTAATTGAAGATGCGCCGCATGGGATCGAAGCTGCTCATCGGGCCGGAATGGTTTCCGCGGGCTTGGTAACCACCTTTGACCGCAATCATCTGAAAGAAGCAGATTTTATCGCGGATGATTTTAAAACGCTTCTTTTGTTTTTGAGACAAGAGGGGATTAACTTATAGCTCAATTCCGTATTTTTTACTTGATGTATGCAATAGGCAATTTGCTTTGGATAATACTTGGAGGGTTTGTAATATTTTTGGTTTACCTGTTTGGCAGTATTGTTTTAATAATAACCGTTGTTGGGATACCGTTTGGTATTCAAACATTAAAATTATCGGTATTGGCTCTTCTTCCTTTCGGAAAAGATGTGAGGCAGGGTGAGCGTGCAGGTGGCTGTCTTTATCTGATCATGAATGTAATCTGGCTACTGTTTGCCGGCATCGAAATAGCTGTTGTTCATGTCGTTCTCGCGCTTCTTTTTGCAATTACAATTATTGGGATCCCGTTTGCCGCTCAGCACATCAAGCTTGCGTACCTGGCATTAGTCCCTTTCGGGAATGATATAATTGATAAAGCGTAAATCAATCCTGTCACCGGGAGCAGCCTTTCTCAGCTCTTTTTGAACATCGGGGGTTGGATACTTGATGTATGCGCTGTGAGTTTTCAAAGTCATTTGTTCACTTACGCTCAATATGTATTGTGATCTTATTTTTGTTGAATTCACATTTATCCGTCAAACCGGGATAACTGGAATACCAGACTTCCCGATAAATATCTTTCTACCCCACATGATGTTTGAAGTCTTGCCTGCATTTTTTTAACGGGGAGCATCCGCCATAAAATCCTCAATCATTTGGTCTATTGTTTTATGAGGTCGGCCAGTGACTTTTTCAAAATGTGATTTTCCGTCAAAAGCGCCTGTTTTTATCCCCGTATAAATACCGGCTATGATTGTGCCCAAAAACGATCCCAACTCGCCTTTTCTTTGCCTCATATATTCGTTCGGTTCTATATTTACATATTTCAGTTTGGTATTAAAATGATTATTTATGGCTGTTGTCAATCGTTCCTGAGTGATTGGTGTGCCAAACAAGTTGTACGTTTTACCGGCTAAACGATCTTTGAGCAACAATTCAGAATAGGCCAATGCAAGTTCGTTTCGGGATGTGTATCCACACTTGCCTTCGGCCGCGCAATTGGTTATTGCTCCTTCTTTTTTATAATTCTCAATATATTCAAGATCCGGCTCGATGTAAATACCATTTCTTCCAATTGCCCACAATAAACCTGAATCCTGAATATCTTTTTCCGTTTGCCTGTTGCTCGCTACGATCGGACTAAATTCATTCCCTTTTTCCGCACCGAAAATGCTCGTATAAACAATTTTTTTGATCCCATTGATTTTTGCCGCTTCAATAACATTCCTGTGTTGTAAAATCCTTTTATCCGGGGGATCATTGCCGGATACGAGTAAAACGGCATCGACACCTATGAGTGCATCTTCAAAGTCCGCTTTACTGTCGTAATCTCCTTTTTTCACTTCAATATTGAGATGCCGTATCTTTTCCGGAGACCGGGCAATTCCAATTACATTTTCCGCTCCGATTTCCGGAATTAAATGTTTGATAATTGATGAGCCCAAAAGCCCACTTGCGGTAGTTACGGCTATTTTCATATTGATTTCATATTTTATCTTAACTTGCGCGCGCCCCGGGAATATGTCGCTCGGTTCGGGGCTTTTTTATCGTTACTAAGATATCTGTTTTGCACTCCACTTTCAAGTTTCTTTGTCGGCCTTTGGGCAGGATACCCCTTTGCGGAATGCGCTATATCGCTTTTGAGAAATCAATTGTATATTAATCTTAAAATAATTGGCACATTATCAGAATGTCTCTCTTCAAAATCCTTTATTTCTCTGTCGATTTGAAGAATCGGATCTCGTTCATCAAGTGAAATTTTCTTCGATAGAAAGAAGGTATGGAGGAACACTGTTAATAAAGCTGTAACTTAAAGAATTATATTTTACCTCATAGATCGAATTAGACGATTCCGGAGTTGAAATGTCCCACTGTAGTCGCTTTGATGAAGACCGGCGTTCAACCCCGTATATATTTTTTAACGCCA
>JAKSDO010000169.1 GCA_022360055.1 Cytophagales bacterium
AAAAATATAAACACATGAAATTATGCGTTTCCCATAGTCTTCGGCCCGTAGAAATCTCGAAAAAATCTGTAGATATAAATTCTGGTGTTAAGAAAAATTAAAAACGACGTTTATGTTATTTCCTACCTTGTCATCTCGACGTCAGGAGAGATCTGATTGCCTTATACACACGGACAAGCCGATTCTCCCTTTTACTGTCATTTCGCAGCGAAGCGGAGAAATCTGGCTGCTTGATGGTGATCCGGTGTTGATTGAACCGGATTTCTCACAAGTTCGAAATGATACTTTACTTAACACTATTTTTGATTGCAGAAAACAATTTTGACAGACATCATTTTTATCATTATAAACAGTTCATAATATGGCTACCATTATCGACGGCAATAAAACTTCAGCTAGTATTCGTCAGGAAATCAAAGAGAAAGTTCAATCAATAACAGAGCGGGGAGGAAAGATCCCGCATCTTGCGGCAATTTTGGTTGGTACGGACGGAGCTAGTGAGACATATGTAAACCTCAAAGTGAAAGATTGCGAACAAGTCGGATTTAAATCGACGCTTAAGCGGTTTGATGACACCATCTCGGAAGAAGAACTACTTGCCGAAGTAGAGGCGATTAATAATGATCCCGATATCGATGGTCTGATTGTACAGCTACCCATACCCGACCATATATCCGTACAAAAAGTTACCGACCGGATAAGGCCGGAAAAAGACGTGGATGGCTTTCATCCCATTAACGTCGGCCGAATGGCAAAAAGCCTTCCGGCGTACATTTCAGCTACACCCTATGGAATTATGCAGTTGATTGAACGGTATAAGATCGAAACTTCAGGTAAACACTGCGTTGTGATCGGTCGAAGTGATATCGTAGGTTCGCCGATGAGTATATTGCTGTCGAGAAAAGCATATCCCGGAAATTGTACGGTGACGCTATGCCACAGCCGAACAAAAAACATTAAGGAGATGACCCTTCAGGCCGACATCGTAATTGCCGCTTTGGGTAGTCCGGAATTCCTGACAGGAGACATGGTGAAAGAAGGAGCGGTGGTAATTGATGTCGGTACGACGAGAGTGCCTGACCCTTCAAAGAAAAGCGGATTTACATTAAAAGGAGATGTAAACTATGAAAAAGTTGCCCCAAAGTGCAGTTACATAACTCCGGTGCCCGGAGGTGTAGGGCCCATGACCAGAGCCTCCCTGCTTATGAACACGTTACTTGCTGCGGAAAAAGCTATATACAGGTAGTTCACTCTTAAAAAGCGTATTTGAGCCAGGAGAAGAAAGATATTGACCCGCGAAACAGCCTTTTGCCATTGATGGAAAGTTTCTATACCATCCAGGGAGAGGGATTTCATGCCGGAAAAGCGGCCTATTTCGTCAGGCTGGCTGGCTGTGACGTCGGTTGTTCCTGGTGCGATGTGAAGGAATCCTGGAACAAGGATGCCTACGATGAAGTAGAAATAAATACCTTACTTGAGCGTGCCAGGCGGTCAAAATCGAGGATTGTGGTCATTACGGGAGGAGAACCATTGATGTATGAGCTGAGCGATCTCACACGCTTGTTTAAGGAAAACGGATTCAAAACCCACCTGGAAACTTCAGGGGCATATCCCGTATCGGGAGCATGGGATTGGTTTTGCCTGTCTCCAAAAAAATTTAATCCCCCCTTGCCGGAGGCCTTTACCCTTGCAAGTGAACTTAAGATCATCGTTTACAATCATCATGATTTTCAATGGGCGGAAAAAATGTTAAATCAGGTAAATCAAGCATGTAAATTGTACCTTCAACCGGAATGGTCAAGATCCGGCTTGATGCTTCCGAAGATTATTGAATATGTAAAAAACAATCCACATTGGGAAATTTCATTGCAGGTTCATAAGTTTATGGATATTCCATAATTTATGAAAGTCGTCGTATTTTTTATATTGTTCATATTTTTTTCAGGTCCGGTATTCGGACAGTCGGCTTATTCGACCAAATCCAAAAAAGCTGTAAAACATTATGAGGAAGCGCAATTGCTTCTTAAGCAGCGCCGGATAAATGAGGCCATCAAAGAGCTGAACAACGCCCTCGAAAAAGACAATAATTTCATAGAAGCTCATTTGCGTCTTGCATTTTCCTATGAGTTAATCCGGGAGATTAATGCCCAGCAATATCATCTGGAGCAGATAGTTAAAATTGATCCGAATACCGGAAAGTATAGGAATGTGTACTATTCCCTCGGTAAGATTTATTTCAATAAAG
Source organism: Cytophagales bacterium (assembly GCA_022360055.1). Classification (GTDB taxonomy): domain Bacteria; phylum Bacteroidota; class Bacteroidia; order Cytophagales; family Cyclobacteriaceae; genus JAAUQL01. The sequence continues at coordinate 2,246 of JAKSDO010000169.1, forward strand.
GGCTTTATGAAAAATCCAGAGAACAATTGGATCGGCTTGATGCATTCGGCATAGATAATAAAAGAATCCGCGAAGATGTGACCAGACTCAACGAAAACCTTGAATTTGCGCTTCAGAATATTCAACGGCCAATCGATATTGCCCCAAAACCGATGCCCGATATTCTTAACTCGTTTCCGCTGCAGTACTTCCCGGTTTTAACGGCGGACGGGAATACGATCATCTATACTGTAAGGCTGGGGGTAAAATTTCATGATGATGAGAATATTGTGATTAGTGAGAAAGACGAACAGGGGAATTGGGGCAAACCAATTTCGATTTCGCCCAACATCAACTCTCAATTCAATGAGGGGACCTGTACCATTTCTGCGGACGGCCGAACGCTCATATTCACCACCTGTGAAGGGCGAAAATCCTATGGCAGTTGCGACTTGTATATAAGCGAGAAAACCGGAGATGAATGGAGCGCGCCTGTAAACCTTGGGAAAAATGTGAATTCAAGGTCCTGGGATTCACAACCGGCACTATCTGCCGACGGGCGAAAGTTGTTTTTCGTATCCGACAGGGGAGGAGGATATGGCAAAAGAGACATTTGGTTATCTGTAAAGGATGGAAACAATATTTGGCAAAAGGCCGTAAACCTGGGGCCGGCTGTAAATACGAAGGAAGATGAAGTTTCACCGTTTATTCATGTGAATGGGACCACGCTGTTTTTTGCTTCCAGAGGATTTCCCGGATTTGGCGGATTTGATTTGTATAAAAGTGAGTTATTTGATACGGTTTGGCAGGAACCGGAAAATCTGGGGTATCCCTTAAATACACATGAAGACCAGGTTTCTTTGTTTGTATCAACAAATGGAAAAAACGGCTATTATTCGTTTGAGCGAAAGTGGCAAACAGACGAGAGTCAAAGTTTTTTGTACGAATTTGAGTTTCCCGCCTCGGGAATTCTGGAAAACAGAAGCATTTATTTGACCGGTAATATTTATGATGAGGAGACCGGGAAACCGCTGGACGCCAACATCGAATTATATAATCTGGGCGATGACCGTCCGGTTGCCATCTTCACCTCCGACCCGGTGAGCGGGAAATACTTTTCAATTTTAAACGAGAAAGGCAACATTGTTTTATACATCGATCGTGAGGGATATTTATTCCAGAGCCAATCTTTTGTAGTGGATGTGGAACAAGGCAATTTCATAGCAAAGGATATTTACTTAAAACCCATCAAAAAAGGATCAAAAGTAAGATTAAACAACATATTTTTTGAGTTTAACAGCGCAAAATTAACGGAGGAATCAAAAACCGAACTATACAAAATCGTTGGTTTTTTAGTCGACAACCCGAGTACCAAAATTACGATATCGGGTCATACGGATGATCAGGGCACCGAAGATTACAACATGAAACTATCCGAAAAAAGGGCTAAGGCGGTCTACGATTTTCTGATAAATGAGGGAATAAATCCCGAGTTTTTAACATACATCGGTTTTGGTGAATCTCAACCGCTCATATCAAAAACCGATGAAGAGAGTCGAAAGATGAATCGAAGAATTGAGTTTTCCGTCGACGAACTTTGATTTTACTTTAGTTCGTATATGTAAATCTTGGAATAATCATATTTCGAAAATAAGGTTCTTTCTGATAATTTAAAAAGAAAGATTTTGCTACATTGAAAATAAATCATCAAACCATTACAATTATTACCAAGATAACCGCAAAAGAAGAGTATTTTAATGATTTGCAGTAATTAGTACATTCTATTGTTAAATTTATATTATGCCATATAAAAATTAACTTTTTTGTAAAAAAATGCAATTCTGTTTTTATTAATTTATTTTCCATTTACATTTGTAATCCCAAAATATTTTTTTGGGGAGTATTTCTAACCTTTAACTGTAATAATATGAAGAGGATTCTACTATTAGGTTTAGTAGCCATGTTTGCATTTTCCGCGGCATGGGCTCAGAGGTCGGTGACCGGAACGGTTACTGCCAAAGAAGACGGTACTCCTGTTCCCGGAGTAAACGTTATCGTTAAAGGAACTGCCGCAGGTACTGTAACCGATATTGATGGAAAGTACCAAATTGGAGTTCCGGAAGAAGGAGGCACACTCGTGTTTTCGTTCATTGGATTAACAACCGAAGAAGTTGAAATCGGCAATCAGTCGGAAATCGACATGGTGATGACTGCCGATATCAAGCAACTGACCGAGGTTGTAGTTACTGCTCTCGGTATTACCAGGGAAAAAGCGTCACTTGGTTATGCGGTTCAGGAAGTGGAAGGAGAAGAATTGAACAATGTAAAGCAAGACAATTTTATTAATTCACTTTCAGGCCGGGTTGCAGGGTTGCATGTCAAGAACAATACGAACTTCGGAGGATCTACGAACGTAATTATCAGAGGTTCATCCTCTCTTACGGGCAGTAATCAAGCCTTGTTTGTAATAGATGGTGTACCCATTAGTAATTCGAATACGAATAATACGGGACAGACTACAGGTCGCGCCGGCTTTGACTATGGCAACTACGCGTCGGACCTGCAGCCCAATGATATTGAGTCGGTTTCCGTATTAAAGGGAGCTGCCGCCACGGCGCTTTACGGATCAAGGGCGGCTAATGGTGTCATTCTTATAACGACAAAAAAAGGTAAAAAAGGCGCCAAAGGAATTGGGGTGACGATCAATTCGAATGTTACTTTCGGAACAGTTGATAAGAGTACCTTCCCAAACCATCAGAAATTGTATGGAGCCGGTTATGATCCGGCATGGCATGACGAGCCGGGTTTGGATCTTATTGACGTCAATGGCGATGGAACTCCGGAACCGGTCGTCCCGGTATATGACGATGCGTCGAGAGGAGGTCCGCTTGACGGCACTCCGGTCTATCAATATAATGCTTTCATTCCGGAATCGCCGTTTTACGGTCAGATGACCCCATATGTTTATCCTGAAAATGATGCGGTGAGCTTTTTCGAAACGGCGGTAAACTATACAAACAGTTTTGATATTTCCAATGCAAATGACTACGGTTCGTATCGTTTCTCATACACCAATATGAACAATTCCGGCGTTATGCCGAATAGCTTGTTGAGAAGGAATAACTTTGTTTTAACAGGTTCATATAATATCCTGGATAATGTAAAGATCACAGCGCATGCGAATTACATTAAAACCGACGGTAAAGGCAGACCGTCTACCGGCTACAGCGACAACATTATGTCTTCTTTCCGGCAGTGGTATCAGGTGAATGTGGATATGAAGGAGCAAAGAGATTTATATTTTGCCAATACGGATCAAAATCCGACCTGGAATCCGGCAGCCTGGAACGATCGTACCCCAATTTACTGGGACAATCCATACTGGGTGAGGTATAAGAATTATCAAACGGACGAACGATCGCGTCTGATTGGTTATGTGCAATTGGATTACGAGATCACAAAATTCTTGAGTCTGATGGGCAGAATGGCCGTAGACACCTATGGCGAGCTGCAGGAAGAGCGGAAAGCGGTCGGATCGGTCGCCGGTGAGCTGGGGGTCGACAGACCCGACGTTACCTCCGGATATTCCAGGTACGAAAGATCCTTTTATGAAACCAATGCGGATTTGATGCTGAATTTCCATAAAACGTACGGCAATTTTGATGTTGCTGCCATGTTAGGTACAAATATAAGAAGAAGCAGGTCCGACAGGATATTTGCATCGACCAACGGCGGATTGGCCGTTCCGGATGTATACTCGCTAAGCAATAGCGTGGATCCTATGTTACCACCTGAGGAAAGATTATTGGAGAAAGGAGTAAACGGCTTTTTTGGAAGTTTAAATCTGGGGTATAAGAATTTCCTTTATCTTGATGCCACGGTGAGAAGAGATCAAAGTTCTACACTGCCGTCTAACAACAATGCCTATGTCTATCCGTCGGTTTCGGGAAGTTTTGTGTTTTCCGAAATCGTAGAGGCAAATTGGCTTTCTTTGGGTAAAGTAAGATTAAATTATGCTGAGGTTGGCAATGATACCGATCCTTTGAGAGTATTGGATACGTATCGGGCAAATGCGCCATTTAAGGGAAATCCATTGGTAACAAATTATTTCCTTAAAAACAATCCGGATTTAAAACCGGAACGGCAGCAGTCCATCGAGGCCGGTTTGGAGTTTAGCGTTTTGGATGATCGATTAGGAATCGATGTTGCGGTATACAAGACAAGTACGTTTGACCAATTGATGCCTGTCAGCGTTTCGTGGGCTACGGGTTATAGAGAAAAGATGGTCAATGCGGGAGAAATTGAGAATAAAGGCGCTGAGGTCATGTTGTATGCCACTCCAATCCGATCGAACGGATTCCAGTGGGATATTACTTTAAACTGGTCCAAGAATCAGAATAAGGTGATTTCATTATTTACCGATGAGGCCGGAAATGAAGTTGAAAACCTGCAATTGGCATCTTTGCAAGGCGGGGTGACCATAAATGCACGTGTTGGAGAGCCATATGGAACCATAAACGGATCTGACTATACATACCATGAAAATGGAGGCAAGATTGTCAGAGATGACGGCAGCAGATATATTAAATCCGCGACGAACGACCAGGTATTAGGTAATTTCAATCCCGATTGGTTGGGTGGAATTCGAAATGCGTTTAGCTACAAAAATTTCGATTTCAGCTTCCTGATCGACTGGCAACACGGCGGAGATGTTTTTTCTCTGGACATGTGGTACGGTACGGGAACCGGTATGTATGAAGAGACGGCAACTCCGAATGATTTGGGCAACCCTCAAAGGGATCCGGTTATTGACAATGGCGATGGCACGTACGGCGCCGAAAGTGGTGGTATTATTTTGGACGGCGTTTATGCTGACGGAACCCCGAATACAACGAGAATCAAAAGTGATATTTTTGCGCACGGTTGGGTAAGAAGCCCGAATGCCAGATATGTATATGATGCTTCTTTTGTGAAATTAAGAGAGGTTGTGCTCACGTATAATCTACCGCAATCGATACTCGAACGGTCTCCGTTTACCGGTGTTGCGTTAAGTTTTGTCGGGAATAACCTGGCAATATTCCATAAAAACCTGCCGCATGCCGATCCGGAAGCAACTCAGGGATCCGGAAATATCCAGGGATGGCAAAGTGGTGTAATGCCTGCCGTCAAAAATTACGGATTTAACGTAAATCTTAAATTCTAATGAAAAATTTGAATATCATGAAAAAATCATATATAGTATTCTTATTGATGTTCTGCATGCTTTTGGGTTGTACCGATAAATTTGAAGACTTCAATACAGATAAAAAGAATCCGGCAGTGGTTTCGGGGAATTCACTGTTCACCAATGGTTTGAAGGAGCTTGCCGATCAGGTTAATCAAACAAACGTAAATCAGAATATTTGGAAGCTCTGGTCTCAATACTGGACAGAAACGACCTATAATGATGAAGCGAATTATGACATTGTTACAAGGAATATTCCCGAGCAGGTCTATCGCTATTATTATAGGGAAGGAGCATTAAAAGATCTGGATGAGGCTGCCAAACTGATTGCAGAGGAAACCGGCACCATAGCTGAGGCGACCAAGCAAAACCGGTTGCTTATCATTGATATCTTAAATGTCTATATCTTCAATAGATTGGTAGATATCTTTGGGATGGCCATTTACAGCGAGGCGATTGACATTGGAAATGTCTATCCAAAGTACGAAGACGGCGCTGCTATTTACAGCGATTTGATTTCGAGATTGGACGCTGCAATCTCAGGCCTTGATTCCAATGAAGACAGCTTTGGCAGTGCCGATCTGTTGTATAGTGGCAACGTTGATTCGTGGAAGAAATTTGCAAATACCTTGAAGATTAAGATTGGGATTAATCTTGGAGACGTTAATCCTTCCCTGGCTAAGTCAACGGTCGAAAGTGCGCTGAGTGGTGCTTTTACATCATCCGATGATGATTGTAATATGCCCTATCAGTCGGCTTCTCCAAATCAAAATCCACTCTATGAGGAAATAATTTCTACGGGCAGGAAAGATTATGTGATGGCGAATACGCTCGTCGATAAATTGAACGATCTTAACGATCCCAGATTGTTTTCGTATGTCGATCCAAATTCGACACAGCCATTTGCATATCAGACGGATGATAATGGTGATCCAATGGATACCACGATTGTAGCGGGTAAAGGTAGGTATTTGATTTTTGAAAAAAGAGACGGCAGCGGTGATTCTTTGGTTTACCAATCTACGCCCATTGTACTTTCTCCTACCACGGATGAAATTTATGAAACGGTTAGACATTATATTGGAGGAAATTACGGATTCTCAAATAATTATGCCGTCTTTTCAAAAATTCATCCGGATATCCTGGTTCCCGACAGAGAAGGACCACTGCTCACCTACACCGAATTGTTGTTTTATCTTGCCGAAGCAGCAGAGCGAGGCATGAATGTACCCATGACTGCCGAGGAGTACTACAATATGGGTATTACAAATTCTATGATACTGGATTGGGAACATACTCAAGGGGATGTTGATACTTATTTGTCCAATCCGGATGTCGCCTATGGAACTGCCGAGGGCGATTGGAAACAGAAAATTGGCACTCAATCCTGGTTGGCATTTTATACCAGAGGATTAATTGGATATACGAATTGGAGAAGGTTGGATTGGCCTGTATTTAACCTTGCCCCGTCGGTAACTTCCACAAAGGAAATCCCAACAAGATTTACTTTCCCGATTAATGAGCAAACATTGAACGGGGCAAATTATACGGCGGCAGCAGAAGCGGTTGGCGGTGATAAGTTAACTACCAAGATCTTCTGGGATATGTATGACGCCAATGAATAGTATTATTTAAAGCAATGAAAAAAGCTGCCTGTACAGGTAGCTTTTTTTGTTTGCAAATACAGACAACATTGATTTTTATCGTTAAAACTATATAACAAACCCCCATAATATTTTTTAAAGCCTTTCATTTTTTATACATGCAATTTTTGTGTTTTCAAAGAATTGATTACAAAATATTATGTTTGACAGTCATTATTGCATCTTTTATATCAACAACTTTTGCCGACGGATTAAAGGATATCCTGGTCGATGAAACGGCAAATGGCCAAGATTTAATAGAATATTTAAATGATCTTGAAAATACCTACCATGTCGACTTAATATTTACCGACAGCGAATTGGAAGCCTATACAATCTTTGGAGTAGGTAAACCATACAAAATCGAAGAGTTTTTAACTGTTTTCTTAAACGGGTACTACATCACCAAAATCAATAACAAGGTGTTGGTTATTCTCAAAAAATCTCAGTTTGGAATTTTGGGATCAAGTAAGGATAACTTCATACTTCTCAACAACGATGACATCAAGACTGTCGGATTAAATGGGAAAATTCGCGATATCAATACCAAAGACCCAATAGTCGGAGCTTCCGTATTGATTCAATCAATCAATTCCGGGACGCTTACCGGAGATAACGGACAGTTCAGGTTTGCCGTCGATGGGACGGTCCATAAAATTGAAATACGATACATAGGATATCAGTCCTCGTCCTACATAGTAGTCTTCAGCCGGTACGGCGTAGACAGAGCGGCTATAATCTCCATGTTCCAATCATCAACAGAATTGGAGAATATAACAATTCGAGCTCAGGGCAACGATGAGATCGTGAAGAATCAACTTTCCGGTATAGAAAAGCTCAATATTGAAACCATTAAGAAGATGCCGACATTTATGGGGGAGGTGGATCCGATCCGAAGTATAATCACCCTTCCGGGAGTGAGCTCAAATGGTGAAGTCTCTTCAGGGTTTAATGTCCGCGGGGGTGAACCGGGCCAAAATCTGATCCTTCAGGACGGGGCGGTTATATATAATCCGACACATCTTTTCGGATTTTTCTCGGCATTTAATCCGGATATCGTTAAGAATATCGAATTGTACAAAGGAGGAGGTCCCGCGACTTTTGGAGGAAGAGCGGCATCCGTTCTGGATATCTCACTAAAGAACGGAAACTTAAACAATCACTCTTTTTCGGGTGGCGTAGGATTGATATCGAGCAGATTTACGGTCGAGGGACCGGTGATAGAAAAAAAAGCATCCTACGTAATAGGTGGCCGGATATCTTACAGCGATTGGTTGATACAGAGTTATGATAATATTCAATTGAAAAATAGCGCGGCGAATTTTTATGATTTGACCGGGAAGATTTTTTTATTCCCAAATGAAAACAACTCGATCTCAATTTCCGGATATTACAGTTACGACGATTTTCAGCTTGGAAGCGATTCCGTATTCAGTTGGAATACAAAAAACCTGTCGGTGAATTGGGATCACACCTATACGGATAACCTGTCCGGCAAATTATTGTTGACCGGTAGTAATTATTTTAGTCATATAAATTATGACGGGGGAGCCGAATCTTTCCATTACCAAAATTCCATTCAAAACCTGGGCCTGAAATATGATTTTTTGTTCAGCCAAATTGAGAGCCGCATATACAACTTTGGTTTTGAGTCGACATATGCTCTGACGGAACCCGGCGTAATAAGACCTACCATCGAGCGAGGCAATGTTGCGGAGACAGACGTAGGCAATCAAAGAGGATTGGAAACAGCCGCTTTTATTCAGGGTAATTTTAATCTTACGGACCGTTTGGGAATAATGGTGGGGCTGAGGTATTCCGGCTTTTTGAGGCTGGGGAAGGACAAGATATACGAATTCGATTATTCGACTTTAGACGGAAGATATCCCGTTATTGTCGATTCGGCACTTTATTCGAATGGTGAAATCATTGACAGGTTCGGCGGATTTGAACCCAGGATTTCCTTAAGATACGGTTTAAACGATTTTACAACGCTCAAGGCGAGTTATTATCGATCCATTCAGTATTTGCATTTGATCTCAAATACTACAATTCCATCACCTCTGGATTATTGGATCGCAAGTGGCCCCCACATCGAACCGACGATCAGTGACCAATATACGATCGGAATTCTCAGGGATTTTCGCGGAACTACCTATGAATTGTCCTTGGAAGGATTCTATAAAAACATCGATAACGCGCTGGACTATATCGATGGCGCCGACTTGTTTTTGAACGAATCTTTGGAAGCCGGGTTAGCTCAGGGGAAAGGGACTGCCTATGGATTTGAAATGCAGCTCAAGCGGAATGAGGGGAAGCTTAACGGATGGCTGTCGTATACATATTCCAGAAGTTTAAGGAAATTTTCTTCTGAAATCGCCACATTAAATCTTAATTCCGGGGATTACTATTCGTCCGGTCATGACCAGCCACATAATCTCTCTGTCGTTTTAAACTACCAACTGGATTCCAGATCATCTTTTTCGCTCAATTTCAATTACAAAACCGGAAGGCCGATTACGATTCCGGTTTCCAAATTCAGCTACGGCAAAATATTGTCTGTGTTGAATTATTCTCAAAGAAATGAGTACAGAATGCCTGATTATCACCGGTTGGACGTTTCGTATACTTTAAAGGACAAATTGAAGCGGAACAAGAGGTACATGGGGGAATGGGTGTTTTCCATTTACAATTTATACGGAAGAAAAAACGCTTATTCGATTTACTTCGATGAAAATGGGATGGCCCAAAAGTTATCGATCCTGGGGAGTATTTTTCCGTCAATAACTTACAATTTCAAGTATTAGAAATGGACAAATTATTTAGATCCGCATTGCTGTTTGTCATATTGATAAGTTGTGTGGAACAATATGAATTTAAGATTAAAAATGAAGAACCGGCGCTTGTAGTCGAGGGGTATATCTCCAATGTCTCTTATGAAGCCTCGAAATTGTTTCCGGCCGACGGCAGGTATTTTAAAGTCAGACTGAGTATGACAAGTGATGTTGCCAATGTACGGGACAAGAAAGTAAAACATGCTCATGTATATCTGATCTCCAGTGACGGGTCCCGGTGGGAGTATACCGAATCTTCCGAAAACGAGGGAGAATATATGTTGTGTGATGACAATTTCAGCGCTAAAAAAAATATCCTTTATAAGTTGGGCGTGATTCTGGATGACGGGGAGTCTTATGAATCCGGTTGGGAGCAGATTCCGGAAATCGTGCCAGGTGAGATGGGAGACATCCGATTTGAAGAAACCGAACTGGAAAAATATATTTATAGAAACGGCGAAAAAGTGCTTACCAGTTTCAAAGGAGTAAACGTAACTGTCGATTTACCGTCTTCAAACTCAGGCAATACGATCTACTACAAATGGGATTTTTTCCCGACCTGGATCTATAAATCGCCACTGATATCGATACACAGGAGTGATTATAAGTGTTGGATTGAAGATCCGTTTTATTTATCCGATTATGTCCTGCAAAAGGACAATGCCGGTTTGTATCCCAAAAAGTTGTTTTTTTTAGAGACGGTAGGAAATGAAAGGATTTACGGAAGATTCTCTGTCCTAATAAGACAGATGGCGCTCTCAAAAGGATATTTTACTTATTTTGAGGAAATCGAGGATCAGGGAAATCGCGGCAAGTTATTTGATCCGCCGCCGTATAACCTTGAAACCAATCTCACTTCAACCCATCCCGATAAGAAGGTCTTTGGCTATTTTGGAGTTGTCGACGAACAGGCCAAGAGGTGGTATTTCGATCGATTGGATGTGTCCTATCCCGTTGAAAATAGGTGGAAGGCGGATTGCTCCTTAAAGGTATTGGCTCAACCGCCAAAGTGTTATAGCTGCCTGTCCTATGAAAATGGCATTCCCACGAATATCGAACCCGACTGGTGGGAAGATGAATAAGAATGTCCTTGAAACATAAGCATCGGTTTGTTTATCCCGATTTATTCCCAATAAATCATTTCGAAGCTTAACCATTATAAATCAATAACGTAAGCTCGCTATTCGTCTCCGCCCGACAGGCCGATTTCTTTGGGTTCGAGCTCACATTAAAAACAAACAATCATTGTCTTTTCTTTGACTTCGCAAAAGCGTCAATAAGTTTACATTTGCCAGATGACGGTCAGGTACTTATGTGTCTTATTGATGGTTGCATGGCACCCTCCTGCAACTTCTCAAACCTGCTGCACTGGAGGGGCTCCGTATTTAGGTGCTTTAAAATTGCCCGTTGTTAACAAAAGTGAAATAGGGATCAATCTATCCTATAACATCAATCAAAATAGCATGTTGGTTTTAAAGGATAAAATTATTCATGAAACTGAAAACTACAGGTTGGTTCAAGCTGTATTTTTTCAATCCGATGTAGGTATAAATGATAATTTATCTGTTTCCTTCATACTGCCATATCTTTTTCAAACAGAACAGGTGGGTTTAGGAGACAACACTTCAACTATTCGAAACAACAGCATTGGCGATATTTTGGTTGGTTCAAATTATAAGTTCAAATCCGGCCATCACAGTTTTAACTTTGGATTCGCCATTAAAGCTCCTACGGGCAAAAATAATTCTGTTGATACCAAAACCAATATCCCTTATCCGTTGAGCTTTCAAAATGGAACGGGCTCGTGGGACGTATTGTTTAATCTTTTTGACGAGATTTCCTTCGAGCATCTGGATAATGTATATTGGATAAATCAACTTTCTGCCAGATTAAACTCAAAAGGGAATGATTTTGAAGCCCATCCCGGATATAAGTTTGGGAATTCGTTTTCATATTATTCAGCCGTTTCATTGAGATGGATTGCGGGAAATCATCCGGCCGCCGGTTTTTTAGGATTTACGTACCAGTATATCGCTCAGGATCAGTTTGATGGCGGGTATGCCAACAGCAATACGGGAGGCAATTGGATTTATACGAGTTTTAGTTACAACCATCAATTCAGTCCGCGCTTTAATATTGGTTTGAGCCTTTCCGTCCCGATATACAGAAGTGTATACGGTCTTCAGTTAACGACTCGATGGCAGGCAAATACTACCTTAAGTTATACAATATGAGATTGAAGAATAATTTTTGGATCGCATCTTTATTTATTTTGATGGTAACGGGCGGCTGTTCGGAAGATGATCTGGTCACAACGCCACAGAGAAGTGATTCGTCGGGGGAATTGTTCGACGGTATTATAAATGATGAACTCAATGGGGTTCCGATCGTCATTTATGGGAATTCGGCTAAAAATTTCTTTGCATCATTTGAGCGGAGGGCCGTCGATGAAAATGAAATACTTATTTTCGAGCGTTCCGGTCAACCATTTCCGAATGTTCTGAAAGATCAATACGGAAAGGTGTGGAATGTATTTGGCCAGTACAGTGAGGATTTTGGGAATTCAAGATTGTTGAAAGGCGTGGATAATCTGGTTGGATATTGGTTTTCATTCCCTTCGTTCAAGCAAAAGATCTTACTGACCGACGGAGTGGAAATTATTAATCCGAGTGCTATTGAGAAAGAAGAGGGGGATTGGCTCATTAATGAGAAAAATGTGTTTGCCGGAACCTTGAGGGACGGCATAAAATCGATAGATCAACCTCAATATCTGGATTTTATCGGCAAAGATCTCGTAGATGATGCATTTTATCAACTCCTTCCTCCGGAGGAGTTATTGACGCTGATCAAAGTCGACAAAGATTTTTATGCTTATCCACACCGCATTCTTGAATATCACGAAGTGGTGAATGATAAGGTCGGAGCATTGAATGTCGTCATAAGTTTTTGTCCGTTAACCGGTACTTCGAGAGTATGGGACCGGCAGATACATGAAAAAACCACTGAATTTGGTGTCTCAGGCCTTCTTTTCAATAACAACCTGATCATGTATGATCGAACATCCGACAGCTTCTGGTCGCAGATATTAAATAAATCTGTTTTCGGTCCTTACCGGGGTGAAGCGGCAAGTTCGTTTCAGACATGGGAAATCAAGTTTGAAGATATAGTGAACATTGAAGGCAGGGTAAAAGTGCTCTCTCCGCAAACAGGCCACAATTACGAATATCAATACCCACTGTACGGAGCGTATAAATATAACGACCGAGTAAACTTTCCGTTATCATTTTCGGATGATAGAATTCCTCCCAAAGAACGTGTAATTGGCGTTACCATCGGAGATATTACTAAAGTATATCGTTTTAGTGATTTTGACTGAGGAGTAAAGCAGCAGCGCCGGCAACAAAAAATCCCAACCGGATAAGCCAATTGGGATTCACTTATATTTAAGCTATACCTTTGCTTATTTACTGTCCTTGTCGTCTACTTCTTCGTATTCAACATCAGACACACCTGAATCGCCGGCATTTGCTTCGGCTCCGGGATCTCCGGCTTGCGGTCCTCCTTCAGCTCCGGGTTGTGCCCCTCCCGAGGCAGCATACATTTCCTGAGCAGCGCCTTCCCAGGCCTTATTCATTCCTTCGAGGGCAGCATCAATTGCGGCCAAATCCTGGGATTTGTGCGCTTCTTTTAATTTTTCCAGCGCACCTTCGATACTTTTCTTATTCTCTTCCGAAAGTTTGTCGCCGTATTCCGAGAGCTGCTTTTCCGTTTGGAAAATCATCGAATCAGCCGAATTGACCTTCTCGACCTTTTCCTTTTCGGTTTTGTCCGCTTCGGCGTTTGCTTCCGCTTCTTTTTTCATTTTTTCTATTTCTTCCTCGGTTAATCCCGAAGAAGCCTCAATCCTGATTTTTTGCTCTTTGCCGGTCCCTTTATCTTTAGCGCTTACGTGAAGTATACCGTTTGCATCGATATCGAACGCCACTTCAACTTGAGGAACGCCCCGGGGTGCCGGAGGTATACCATCCAGGTGGAACCGGCCAATAGTCCTATTATCTTTAGCCATGGGGCGCTCCCCCTGAAGTACATGTATTTCAACAGACGGCTGATTGTCGGCAGCCGTTGAAAATACCTCTGATTTTTTTGTCGGTATGGTTGTATTCGACTCAATAAGCTTTGTGAAAACTCCACCCAGTGTTTCGATCCCCAGTGATAACGGAGTGACGTCGAGCAGCAGCACATCCTTTACTTCTCCCGTTAGAACTCCTCCTTGTATGGCGGCGCCAATAGCGACGACCTCATCGGGATTTACGCCTTTTGATGGCTTTTTGCCAAAGAATGCTTCGACGGATTCCTGTATTTTTGGGATCCTGGTAGAGCCTCCTACCAGAATTATATCATCAATATCGGAAGGCGACATTCCCGCGTCCTCCAGGGCTTTTTTGCAAGGCTCCAAAGTCCTCTTGAAAAGATCATCGGTCAATTGCTCAAATTTTGCTCTCGAAAGATTCCTTACCAGGTGCTTGGGAATACCGTCAACAGGCATGATATAAGGCAGATTGATTTCTGTGCTGGTGGAGCTTGACAATTCTATTTTTGCCTTTTCAGCAGCTTCTTTTAATCGCTGAAGCGCCATGGGATCTTTTCTGAGATCGATGTTTTCATCTTTTAGGAATTCTTCTGCCAGCCAGTCTATGATTCTGGAATCAAAATCATCACCGCCTAAGTGAACATCGCCATTTGTTGACTTCACTTCAAAGACGCCATCGCCTAATTCAAGAACGGATATATCAAACGTACCTCCTCCCAAATCAAATACTGCGATTTTGACATCCTGGTTTTTCTTGTCCAAACCATAAGCCAATGAAGCAGCCGTAGGCTCATTTATAATTCTTTTTACGTCGAGTCCGGCTATCTGACCGGCTTCTTTTGTGGCCTGCCGTTCGGCGTCATTAAAATATGCGGGAACAGTAACGACCGCTTCCGAGACCGAAGTTCCAAGATAATCTTCCGCGGTTGACTTCATTTTCTGAAGTACCATGGCAGATAATTCCTGAGGTGTATACAATCGATCCCCAATTTTTACCCGGATGGTGTCATTATTGCCTTTTTCGATTTTGTAAGACATATTTTTTCTCTCCTCACTTACCTCAGTGTATTTCTTTCCCATAAATCTTTTGATGGAACTGATGGTGTTTTGAGGGTTTGTAATCGCCTGACGCTTGGCAGGATCTCCAACTTTCCTTTCTCCGTTACCATTATCCAAGAATGCAACAATGGAAGGGGTAGTTCTCCGGCCTTCGCTGTTGGGGATTACCACAGGTTCGTTCCCCTCCATGACAGATACACAGGAGTTGGTAGTACCCAGATCTATTCCTATAATTTTTCCCATAATATTTTACTTGTAAATTATTTTATTTCATCCACTCACGTTTCACTTAACAAGTGTTATGCCAACCGTATATGACACAACAATCGATGCCATATTGGCAGAAACAACAAAAGATAACGGATGGTTTTTGTCAGAAATGAAAATTCCCGTCAGGAATTGTAGTAATGATGAAGCAATTTTCGAGCGGCTGAGATTGCCGGAATTTTTTTGCTTTTAACTTCTTTCTCGAGCGCTTGAATCGATTGGCGTATGGAAGTGCTGGAATAGAATTTTTGTTTGAGGGAATACAGGATAATATCGTGCATCCATTCCACATTTTGAAACTGCCGGTTTCTCATAAAGTAATCCTTCTCCTTCATCTCTCCGGTAAATTTTTCGATGACCTCCCAGACCTGGGTTAGCCCTTCACTTTCCAGTGCCGAGCATGTCAGTACGTCCGGATACCATCCGCTTTCGGATGGCGGAAAGAGATGAAGCGCATTTTTGTATTCCCGCTTTGCTCGCTCGCATTTCGGCCTGTTGTCACCATCGGCCTTGGTTATGGCGATCGCATCTGCCATTTCCATGATTCCTTTTTTAATTCCCTGCAATTCATCTCCGGCTCCGGCCAACATGAGCAACAGGAAAAAATCGACCATTCCTTTTACCGTTGTTTCCGATTGACCGACTCCAACGGTTTCAATGAAAATAACTTCGTAACCTGCCGCTTCGCAAATCAACATCGTTTCTCTGGTTTTGGTGCTGACGCCTCCCAGCGAGCTTCCGGAAGCGGACGGCCTGATGTAGGCCATGGGATCTACCGACAGATTGGGCATTCGGGTTTTATCTCCCAATATACTCCCTTTTGATCGCTGGCTGCTCGGATCTATGGCAAGTACCGCCAGCTTTTTGTGCATCGAGGTTATGAGTTTGCCGAAGGATTCGATAAATGTGCTTTTACCTACGCCGGGCACTCCGGTAATACCGATGCGAACGGACTTGCCCGTATGCGGTAATAGCTTTTCCAATACCTGCTCCGCCATGATATGATCCGATTCCAAAGTGCTTTCTACAAGCGTAATGGCTTTGCTGAGCACAACTTTATCGCCTTCCAAAACACCGTTAACATATTCTTCAATCGATAACCTTTTCCTTCGCTGATACATTCTATTGTATTCAAATTGTGCTGCAAGTAAGGTTTTTTTAAAAAAAAGCGAAAATCAGGAGCGGACTTTTTTTAAGTTTTGATGTCATTGATAATCGTTGAATCGATCCGTCCGCACATGCTTAAAAAGGAGATAATTTTAGATTCTATTTTAGGGACAGCCTTCATTATTTCCCTCATCCTTCTTTTTCAAATGGTGCGGTTTTTTGGAGAATTTAGCTTATTAGACCCCATTGGAGATGCAATAGGCGATGTCGAAACCACCGACCTCGTTTTTTCGGAAATCAGAGAGCCCCCAAAGGTGGATAAAAATGTAGTTCTCATTAATATTGGCGAGCTTTCCAGGCGGGAGATTGCTCGGGAACTGCAAATAATCAATGATTATGGGCCTGCCGTAATCGGCATAGATAGTTATTTCTGGAGCTTAAAAGAAGATTCGATTGGTGATTTATTATTAAACAGGTCGCTATCTGACATTGAAAATCTGGTATTGGTCAGCCAGCTCAAGTACAATAAGTTTTCCGATACATACGATTCGATCAAGTATTCCGATCCGTTTTTTAATTTGGGAAGTACCGGTTTTGCCAATTTGGAGACCGATGCCCTGGCACAACATCAGTTTAAGGTCTGCAGATCTTTTCCGCCGGTAAAAATTGTAAACGAAGCGCGGGAGATGGCCTTTTCGGTGAAAGTAAGCGAACTGTTTGATCCGGAGAAAACCGACCGGTTTTTGGCTCGGGGAAATGATTACGAAATCATCAACTACCGCGGGAACGTTATGGACTTTGGCCAATCAAAATTCGGCGGGAGATATACGGCATTGGATGTGGAAGATGTATTCGAACACAGGTTTCAGCCCGAACTCATCAAGGATAAAATCGTATTGTTCGGATTTATGGGTGAGGATTTCAGTGACCGATCGTGGGAAGATAAGTTTTATACACCCTTAAACATCAAATATGCGGGCAAATCAAATCCGGATATGTTTGGTGTTGTGGTTCATGCAAATATAATTTCCATGATTTTGAACCAGGATTATATTGGTAAACAAAGCAAAATATCCGGTGTCGTTACCGCGTTGGTGATTTGCTTTATTACCGTTCTGATCTTCACATGGATTTACAGGCGTTTGCCTCAATGGTACGATGGACTGACCAAAGCGATCCAGCTTGTAATCGTTTTATTAATGCTTACGGTCAACGTATTTATTTTTCATTGGTTTAATTACAAGACCAGTCTGACCCTGGCTACCATACTTATCGCCCTAACAGGCGATTCGTTGGAGATCTGCTATGGTCTCATTAAGAATTTGTTTTCGAAAAGAGGACGAAAGGCGGTTTTCAGACTTTACAAGGAATACTAAATTTCATAGGCTATGAAAAAAGTTATACTAACATCAGTTTTTATTTTCAAACTCGCTGCTGCATCGATTGCGCAGGATGCAATCTTCTCCGTGATCCTCAACAGAGGCAATAATTTGATAAAAACCGAAAAAAATCAGAAGACGATTGTCCTCGGTTCGGGCCTGATGAATCATGAGGTAGTGCATGTGTCGGAAAACGGATACATAGCGCTGGTGCACGAGGTAAGCGGATCAAGTCTGGAAATTACGGAGGCAGGGGATTATAAAGTTTCGGAATTGGAGGTCAGGCTCAAAGAGCGACCTGCCACAATATTGGCCAAGTATGGCAGATTCCTCATGAAAAAGTTGAATCCGGATGAAAATGGGAATCAAAATCTTAATGTAACCGGGGCCGTCGAAAGAGGTGATGTCGGATTGATTGAAGTTGATCTTCCAAAGATCAATGATCTTTTTGGGGATCAGGTAACTGTTTCATGGAAACAGACCGATGATATCCTGGATTATGTGGTAACTATTAAGGACAAACTTGATGATCTCATCGTTGAGAAACCGGTCACGGGCACCTCCTATACGATCGATCTAAACGGCGGGCAACTTAAGGGGGAGCGGATGATTATCGTTAATGTGCGCGCCCGGCATAACAGCGAGTTGAGGTCACCTGATTTTGGAATAAAAAGGCTTGACCTCGAGGAAAGTGAAGTAATAAGAAATGAATTTGCCAGCATAAAAATGGTAGCAAATGCCAACAATGTGGTGGATAAATTATTGATAGCTTCATTTTTTGAAGAAAATCAGTTGTTGGCAGATGCGATCACATATTACAATGAAGCGCAATCCATCTCACCCGATCCTGACGGTTTCAATACACTCTACAATAATTTTTTGATAAGAAACGGATTGAAAAATTAAGCGCTCTAAGCTTTTACGTGACCCCAGTTTTCGCCCGATCGAATCCTGTTGAGTTGAGTGTGGGTGATTCCAAATCTTTTGGCGATCATCGACAGGCGGGTCTTATGTGATTTTAACAATCTTTTAATTACCCGCACATCGGCTTCCGTGAGTTTATACCCGGTGGTTCTTCTTTTTACCACTTCCGGATTTTTGTTGTTATGAGCCACTAACTCTTGCTCCGTAGCCCATCTTAAGTTGTAGATGGAGTTGTTTTGTTTGTTGTAATCCAAATGAATTACGAAGTGTTGTTCTTTCTTGTCTTTCTTTAGAAAAGTTTCCGCTACCAGCCGGTGCACATAGTATTGTCTGGTTATTTTTTCTCCAAACTTAACGGTTATGCATCTGTATCCGTTTACATTTCCACCCTTCAATATCCTTCCGAACTCTTTGTCGATCGCATAGCTTTTTACCCTTCCCAGGTGCGATACTTCATATTTATCGTGCGGAAGATTAGACTCAAAATCAATTTCTTTCCAGCGTTCCGTTTTAATACTCGTTTCCATACAGGTTATTTAAAAAATAAGGTTGTTTTTGGTGAATTAAAAATGTTCTCTTTAAGAGATTCTATTTATTAAATGAAAATACGGTCAAAATAATTCCATAAATGTGAAAAACTTTAGCCAGCTTATGGATTTGGCGCGATCTCAACCGGATAAAATACAGGAACACCGGTCAATATCACCAGGAGAAGAAAACCTTTTCGCTATTTGTATGTTATTTGTTTTAATTTTGCCCCATGATTACAATTGTCGTAGGAACAAACAGAAAGGATTCGGTCTCGTTTAAGGTTGCTTTGCACTATGCCGAAGTTTTGAAGGCGAAAAATATAACGAATTCGATCCTGAACCTGAGGGAATTGCCCGAAGATTATATCATTTCCGCGTTGTACGAAAATATTGGAAAAAATGAGCAATTCAACAAGATTAGGGATCGAATGAATAAATCGGAGAAATTTGTTTTCGTAGTTCCCGAATACAATGGTTCTTTTCCCGGTATTTTAAAGGCCTTTATTGATGGGCTGGACAGGGCCAAGGCTCTGGCCGATAAGAAATGCGCTTTGGTAGGTTTATCAGCAGGCGACCAGGGCGCCGGACTTGCCCTGAGTCATTTTACCGATATATTGAATTATTGCGGAACAAATGTGCTTGCCTATCGTCTAAGATTACCAAAAATCGGAGATTCCATGACTGATAGTAAAATCACCAATCAACTGTACGTATCCAAGATTCATAATCAGGCACAAAAACTAATTGAGTTTTAGTCGACATTGTCGTGCAAAAACTTATTATTCCCAAGGATCTGATTGTCATCGTTCAAATTATACCTTGAGACATTTTTCTCCGAAGAATGTGGTATTTCTTGCAGATCAATATTCCGGCGTATATAGGCCGGAGTTTCCCATTTGTCTTTATAATCTTCTTCACGGTCGTGATTCATGTTTTTCAATCCTTTGAGTTTTTCAACGCGTTCGACGGATTGCTGTTTTAACATATTTCTTTTTGAATCCAGACTATTGTTGACCGGTTCTTCTCGCATATTGAATTCGTTATGCTGTTCTTCGCCGATTTTGTCCAACACGTTTCCGTCAAGGCCGACCGAATGATCGCTTAATTCGCCGTCATTCTCCCATTCAGGGGCGGGTTTCTCAAAAACATAGGAACGTTGATCATCAAAAAGTCCGGGCTGTTGTTGTACGGGCTTTTCGGTCTTTGTCTCCGTTTTATTTTCAAAGATGTCAATTTGTCCATCCGGTTGTTTTATCTGCTTACTTGACTCCAAATGGATCACTGTCGGTGTTCCTTTGGTCAATATTTCCGACGATTGATGATCAAAACCTGTTGCGATCACCGTCACGCGTATGCTTTCTCCCAGACCGGCATCAATGCCATGCCCGAAGATCACCTCGGCTTCTTCACCCGCCATTTCAGAGATATAATCCGTAATCTCCGTGAGTTCATCCATTTGTAATTCTGCTTCTTCTCCCGAAATTATGGATAGCAGCACCTTTTGTGCGCCGTGAATATCTTTTTCGTTGAGAAGCGGAGAGGCGAGCGCTTCTTCGGCGGCGCGCAATGCCCTGTTTTCTCCTTCGGCCGTTGACGATCCCATAACGGCAGATCCGGAATTGCTCATAACAGTCGTTACATCTTCGAAATCGACATTTACATAACCTGGAACCGTGATAATTTCTGCAATTCCCTTGGCGGCGGTAGTCAGGACATTATCGGCCTGGGCGAATGCATTTCTAATCGGAAGATTGCCGTAGATCTCCCTCAGCTTGTCATTGAGAATTACGATCACCGTATCGCAGTTTTCTTTTAGCTCATGGATCCCGGCTTCGGCCTGTTTCATTTTTTTTCTGCCCTCAAAGCCAAAGGGAGCAGTGACTATTCCTACGGTCAGGATGCCGAGCTCTCTGGAGATTTTTGCGATCACCGGGGCGGCCCCGGTTCCGGTGCCTCCACCCATGCCGGCCGTAATAAATACCATTTTGGTATCTTCGCTCAGCAGGTTGCGGATATCCTCTTTGCTTTCCAGAGCGGCATTCATGCCTTTTTCAGGGTTTGCTCCCGCTCCGAGACCTTCGGTAAGATGCGTGCCTATCTGTAGCCTGTTTGGAATAGGGCTTGTCATTAAGGCCTGCGAATCCGTATTGCATATTACAAATTCTACATCCTTGATTCCTTGGCTGTACATGTGGTTGACGGCATTGCTGCCTCCGCCACCTACCCCAATTACTTTTATAATCGACTTGTGATGCTTGGGGATGTCGAATGAATAGTGGTTATCAGTCATGACTAAAATATTTAAATCCGGTATTTCAGTTTATTAGTAATCTTCTTTGCTGTCTAAGTCGTCGATTAACAGTCCTTTGGTTTTATCAATGATTTTTCTGAAAATATCGCTTCCTCGATCGCGTTCTTTTCTCTTGTGATTAAATACCCCCGATTTCTCCATGTACCTGTTTTCACGCTCATCGAGCGCTCTGAAACCGGAGAGCACCAGGCCAACTGCTGTCGCGTACATTGGTGTTTTAACAGCTTCCACCTTGCTTTTGCCCAGGTGTTCGTTCGGATATCCGACGCGGGCATCCATTCCCGTCATATATTCAAAGAGTTGTTTTATTCCTTGAAGCTGTGATCCTCCGCCGGTGATCACGATGCCCCCCGCAAGTTTATTTTGAAATCCCGAAGTAATTACTTCCGCATGGACCAGCTCGATAATTTCCTGCATTCTGGCTTCGATGATGTGAGATAAGTTTTTTATCGAAATTTCTTTTGGGGCCCTGTTTCTCAGACCGGGAATGGAAACGACCTCGTTCGGGCTGGCCTCTTCGGCAATGGCTTTGCCAAATTTTGTCTTCAACAGTTCCGCCTGGTGCTGCATGACCATGCAGCCCTGCTTAATATCTTGTGTAATAATATTTCCGCCTAAAGGAATTACCGAAGTATGCCGGATGATATTTTCATAGAAAATGGCAATATCCGTAGTCCCGCCTCCTATATCTACCAGACAAACACCGGCTTCCTTTTCTTCATCGCTCAGTACCGACAGGCTGGAGGCGAGCGGTTCAAGTATGAGATTTTCAATTTCCAAACCTGCCCTTTTTACACATTTATTGATGTTGTTGATCGCATTGGTTTGAGCTGTTATTACATGAAAATCTGCTTCTAACCGCACACCCGACATCCCCACGGGATCTTTGATGCCATCTTCATAATCCACGTAGTAATCCTGAGGCATTACATGTATGATCTCACTCCCCGGAGGAATAACAATTTTATACATGTCGTTGGTGATGCGATTAATGTCTTCAATGGTGATTTCATCATCCGAAGAATTTCTCGTAATGCTTCCATGATGAATCGAGCTTCTGATGTGCTGACCGGCAATTCCTACATTGGTTACACGAATGTTGATGCCGGAATGATTTTCTGCTTCTTCAATGGCTTTTTCGATAGCGAAAATGGTTTTGTCAATGTTTGATACAATGCCTCTGATCACTCCATCAGAAACAGCTTTGCCCATTCCCAGTACCTCAAGTTTGCCATACTCGTTTTTGCGCCCGACGATGGCACAAATCTTAGTGGTTCCTATGTCCAGGCCGACGACGATTTTATCCTTTTCCATAATTAAAAGTTATTCGCAAACTATTTGATGATTAAATTTTACACTTACTCTTTCGTAGCTGTTCCAGCCTTTGGCCGGTAATATGTCTTTATAGAATATTTTTAATTTCATGAACTTTTCTTCGATATTTTCGGGTTTGCCAAATTCGACCTCCTGCTTGCTTACTTGGGTATACATTCGGATATCCCCTTTTTTATCGATGCTTAATTGTGCGATTTGCGCCTTCCAGAAAGGATCTCTTTCTATAAAATGAAGCAACTCCATGAGGCTTTTGCCGTATTCGGATTCGTACAGGCTATAAAGTTTTGCATTGTCGGCATACGCTCCGTCTATGATCAGCACTCTCGCGGTGTATCTTTTGGAAAGTGGTAAAACCTCCCCCTGGTTGCTTATGTATCTGTCATTCATCTTTTGGCTGATCAACCGGGCAATCGGCCTGCTCTGATTGATCTTTATCGTCAGGTTGCCTCCCAGATCTTTAAAGACCTCGGCATTTTGAATGAATTTGGTTTTCAAAAGTTCTTTTTCGATCGCTCTCAGCTTCAGATCACTGAACAATTCTCCTACTATTCGTTGTTCTCCTCCATCGGTGATAAGGTCAATGATATCACTTTCGCTGATAAAATAGTTTTTGTGCTGATTGTCGATTTCTACATGGATCGACGAACAGATTCTGGCGCCATATTGCTTTTCCACCAGGCCGATAGAGCCAAAGATGAGGATAATCAAGCCTGCGACTTTTGTGATATTCCCTATTTTTTTCAGCTTTAACTTCATAGTCTTTTCTCCAGTATTTTTTTAATCGGATCGACGAAACGGTCGATGTCTCCGGCTCCTACGGTCAGATATACCTCAGCCCTGGATCGGGAAATCGCTCCCAGTAAATCTTTGTCCGCCACAAGTCTCCTGTTTGGATTGCGCATGTTCCGGATTATTATTTGAGAGGTTATCCCTTCAAGTGGTAATTCGCGGGCCGGATAGATATCCATCATGATTATTTCATCGGCGGCATCCAGGCTTTCCGCAAATCCATCGGCAAAATCCCTGGTGCGCGTAAAGAGATGGGGTTGAAAGATTGCCAGGACCTTTTTGTTTGGGTATAGACTTTTGACCGAGCCCAACAATGCTTTGATTTCCGACGGATGGTGGGCGTAGTCGTCGATGTAGATCAGTTCCTCTGACCTTATTTGATATTCGAACCTCCGCTTCACGCCCTTAAACGATGACATTGCGGATTTTATATGCCCCGGATCGATTCCCAGTTGCAGGCTCACGGAAATCGCTGCAACCGCATTTTCGATGTTGTGATAACCGGGAATTTGCAGTTTTATGCCTTGTATGGTTGCTGATTCACCCTGGTAATCAAATACAAAATCTGATCCGGATATATGTATATTTTCGGCTTTATTATTCCCGGCCCTCAGCGCATAGGTATGTCTGGTCACGCGATCCTTTTCGCTTGTCAGCAGGGTGTCGAGAACTTCATTTATGAACAGATGGCCATTTGATTTCACCCGATCAATGAAATGCCGGAACGATGATTTCATTTCTTCATGATTGCCATAGATATCAAGGTGATCCGGATCTATGGAGGTGACCACCGCGATGTCCGGAGTTAATCTTAAGAAGGATCTGTCATATTCGTCCGCTTCCAATACGGCTATGGTATCGGGACCGTGATGTCCTTCAAGAATCAGGTTGGATTCATAGCCCTGAAGTATTCCCCCCATCAGCGAAACGCTTGATTTGCCTACGGTTTTCAGGATGTGGGCGATCATAGACGAAGTGGTGGTTTTGCCATGTGTGCCCGCCACTGCCACCGAAAAAAGGTCATTGGTGATGAGCCCGAGCACTTCGGATCTTTTTAGTGTTTCAAACCCTTGAGCCAGAAGAAAGCTGTATTCGTTATGGTCTTTCGGGATTGCCGGAGTAACTACGATAAGTGCTTCCGTTCGGGAATTCAGCACCTCGACAGGAATACGGTCCACGGCGTCTTCATAATGAATTATAGCTCCTTCTTTTACAAGCTTTTGTGTGAGGGGAGTTTCGGTTTTGTCATAACCATAAACTTTTTTGCCCAAATGCATAAACCATCTGGCAAGAGCGCTCATGCCGATCCCACCGATGCCCAGAAAGTAAACGATATGTTTGTCCTTGATTTTCAATGGATCAGCTTTACGATTTCTCTCACTATATTTTCTGCCGCATGGAGTTTCCCCATTCTTTTGACATTTGTAGAAAGCGTCTTTTGGTGATCTTCGTTGAAGATCAGCTTAATTGCTTCCGGCACCAGGTTTATCCGGGCGTCTTTGTCCTTTACGATAAGCGCTGCCTTTTCCTTAACCAATGCCATTGCATTCCTGGTTTGATGATCTTCGGCTACATTGGGGGAGGGAACCAATATCGACGGTTTACCGGCGAGGCAAATTTCCGAAATGGACAGCGCCCCCGCTCTTGATATGACAACATCAGCCGCGGCATAGGCCAAATCCATCTCTTTCAGAAATTCGAAATACCTGATGTTCTTTGGGTCGAAGTGCTTTAGTTTGGCCTTGAATTCTTCGCGGTAAAAGGATCCCACCTGCCAGATGAGTTGAATTTCAGAACTTAAGAGCTCATCCAGTCCGTTAAGTATGCTTTCATTGATGGTCCTGGCACCCAGACTTCCGCCAAAAGCAAAAATTGTTTTCTTTTTCGGATCCAACTTGAAAAAGTCCTGCGCTTGTTTGCGTTTCTTGTCGACGTGCAGGATATCGGTTCTCACAGGATTTCCGGTGAGTACAATTTTTTCTTTTGGAAAGTATTTATCCATTTGTTCGTAAGCCACGCAAATCTTGGAAGCTTTTTGGGCAAGTAGCTTATTTGTCAGTCCCGGGAATGAGTTTTGCTCTTGCAATAAAGTTGGAATCCCTTTTTTTGCTGCTGCCCGCAATGTCGGACCACTGGCATAACCTCCCACACCAACTACGACATCCGGCTTGAAGGACTTTATTATTTTTTTAGTTTTCAGCATACTGCTCAACAGTTTGACCGGGAACATGAGATTTTTGAAGGTTAATTTCCTCTGCAGTCCACTAATCCACAAACCTTCAATGTTATAGCCTGCTTCGGGCACCTTGTCCATTTCGATTTTACCTTTGGCCCCGACAAAAAGAAATTCCGTGCCGGGAAGTAATTCCTTCATTTTATTAGCAATCGCGATTGCCGGATACACATGTCCGCCGGTTCCGCCCCCGCTGATAATTACTCGATATGGTTTTCTGTTTCTGTCCAAATTATCTGTTATGCCGCGCTTGCAACTTTCTTTACATTATGTGTTTTGTTTGAGCTGAATTCATCAATTTCACCGCGACTTACGCTCAGTATTATGCCTAAGGAAAGCCCGGTGAACAGCAAGGATGTGCCTCCCATACTCACCAATGGAAGGGGTAATCCCGTAATGGGCAACAGGCCTACCGCCACACCGATATTGACCATGGCTTGCAAAACCAGAGCAAGGCTGAGCCCGGCGGATAATAAGCCCCCAAACGCCCGTTCGCTTTTGGTTGCGGTGAGCAATCCCCGGTATAAGAGTCCCAGGTACAGCAGTATCACACAGACTGCTCCGATAATTCCGTATTCTTCTACGATGATCGCGAAAATAAAATCTGAGTAGGAGTGAGGTAAGAAATTACGTCGAACGCTATTCCCCGGCCCTTTACCTGAAATGCCTCCCGTCGCTATGGCAATGTACGACTGTTTTGCCTGGAAAGGGATCTCTTCGGGATTGATAAAATCCTGGATCCTGGTGATCGCGGTCTCTCTTCTTTGTCCTATGGAAAAGGCGATGGATCCCGCGATTAGTCCGACGAAGGTGAGCATCACGAGGTATTTCATCGGTACACGACCAATGAACAGCAAGATCATACATGTGACCAGGAGTAATCCGGCCGTGGACAGATCGGTCATGGCAATAAGTCCGCAGATCAGACCACACCACAGTAAAATCGGGACTAGGGATTCTTTAAAGTCTTGAATGTTTTGCTGCCTTCTGGCGAGCATGCTTGCCAGTTGAGTGATCAATGCAAGTTTCGCCAGGTCAGACGGCTGAAAGGTTTTGTTGATGACCGGTATGGTGATCCATCTCGATGCTTCGTTCAGGCTGGTGCCAAACTGCCAGGAGAATATCAACAGAGGGACTGAAATCAGGAGGGCAAACCTGGATATTCGGGCATAATATCTGTAATCGACCAGGTGTGCAGCCCACATGGCCACCAGGCTTAGTATCACCAGAAAACTGTGTCTGAGGAGGTAGTGTTCCGTATTTCCCCCAAGGTTTTTATAGGCAAGTGTGCCGGTTGCGCTGTATACTACCAGGATGCTCAAAACAGATAAGGCAACAACAATCACCCAGATTACCGGATCGCCTTTTAGATTTCTATCTGCCCATTCTTTTATCATAGCATCATCATTAAATTTCGCTCGATTTTTTCTTTTAAGGCATAAAACGCCTCCTTGAATCGATCCCCGCGTTCTTCGTAATTTTTGAAGAGATCAAAGCTCGCACAAGCCGGAGAAAGCAGTACGACATCACCCGCGCCGGCTTTTGAAAAGGCGATTTCCACCGCATTAAATGCGCTATCCGTGGAGGAGATGTCCGTCAGGTAGTTTTTGAAATGAGACTCAATTTTTGTGTTGTCCGTTCCAAGGGCGACAATTGCTTTTACCCTTTTGATGACCAGTTCATCGATTTTTGAATAATCGTTGCCTTTATCCGTACCGCCCATAATAAGCACTATAGGAGCATCAAAGCTGTCAATGGCGTACCAGACGGCATCGACATTGGTTGCCTTTGAGTCATTATAAAAATGAACATTTTTAATATCTCCGACATATTCCAGCCGGTGGGGTACGTTCTTAAACGTTTTTAGCGCCTTGGTGATGCCCTCCCAGCCGACGCCGATTTTTCTGGCAGCTACAACCGCAGCCATCACATTGATCATGTTGTGTTTTCCCGGAAGAGGTAAGCCGGATTTGGAAATTCTTTTAATCGAATCGCGCTCTTTAAACATCAGGTTTTTTCCTGCCGGATAAGCCTTTGCCTGTTCTGTTTTTCCGGAAGAAACCGGAATTAACCCGACGTTGGAATTTAACTTATGAAGTCGCTTCCTGATGTTCTCATCGCTTTCGTTATAGATAAAATGATCTTCTTTTCGCATGTTGCGGGTGATCCGGAATTTCGATTCGACGTATTGTCGAAAATCATTATTGTATCTGTTCAGATGATCCGGAGTGATGTTGAGGAGCACGGCCACGTTAAGCCTTGATTGATACACGCCATCGAGCTGAAAGCTGCTCAATTCAACGACAAAATATGCCCTGTCTTTCTCCGCTACCATTCTGGCTAAACTGTGGCCTACATTACCGGCAAGACCGACATCAAATTCATTTTCCTTTAGCAAGTGATGGATGAGTAATGTGGTGGTTGTTTTGCCATTAGTGCCTGTGATCCCTATGAATTTAGCTTTCGAATGTCTTATAGCGAATTCGATCTCCGAGATTACCGGAATATTTCGCTCTTTTGCCTCAACGACTACGGGCAAATCTTCCGGTATCCCGGGGCTTTTTACAATTATATCTGCGGAGTAGATGATATCCGGCGAATGCTGGCCCTCCTCAAATTCTATTTTGTACTCCCTCAGTGTCTGCTTATGCGAAGCCGTAAGGATGCCGTTATCGGAAAGAAAGACAGAATAGCCTTTGACTTTGGCTAAAATAGCTGCGCCAACGCCGCTTTCTGCTCCACCTAATATAACCACCTTTTTTTTCATAAAATAGATTTACGCCTTACCTGAGTTTTAATGTCGCCAACGTCAAAATCGCCAGCAAAATACCGACGGTCCAGAATCTGGCGACGATTTTAGCTTCATGCAGATTTTTTTTCTGATAATGATGATGCAAAGGCGACATCAGGAAGATTCTACGTCCTTCGCCATATTTTTTTCTTGTGTATTTGAAATATGAAACCTGTATGATAACAGACAGGTTTTCGATCAGGAATATTCCGCACAGTACCGGGATCAGCAATTCTTTTCTTATGGTAAGGGCCAATACCGCAATAATGGCTCCTAAGGAGAGGCTGCCCGTGTCGCCCATAAAAACCTGGGCCGGATAGGTGTTGTACCAAAGAAATCCGATGCAGGCCCCGACAAAGGCCGAGCAGAAGATCACCAGTTCGCCCGAACCGGGGATGTACATAATATCCAGATAGTCGGAAAAGATAACATTGCCGGAGACATATGCCAGAATGGCCAGTGTCAATCCGATTATGGCAGATGTTCCTGCGGCGAGGCCATCAATCCCATCCGTAATATTTGCCCCGTTGGACACTGCCATAATTATGAGGATGACAATGCCGACGTAAACGGGCATTGTCAACCAGTCTCCAAGACCGAATGTGAACGCACTGTAATCCAGCTCGTTGTTTTTTACGAACGGAATAGTTGTTTTTGTAGATTTCACATCCTCATAAATGAGCTCACTCATCTCAAAACCGCTGTCGAGCACCTGCCCCGGATCAAATTCCCTGATAACGACTTCGTTATGATAGTAAAGAGTTAATCCTACGATTAAGCCAAGCCCGATTTGGCCAATGATCTTAAATCTGCCGCGAAGACCTTCTTTGTTTTTCTTAAAAACCTTTATGTAATCGTCCAGGAATCCGATGATACCCATCCAAAGCGTGGCAATGAGAATAAGAATAACATATATGTTACCGATCCTGGAAAAGAAAATTGTCGGTAAAATGATCGCCAAAATGATGATGATCCCGCCCATGGTTGGCGTCCCTTTCTTTTCCATTTGACCGGCGAGCCCCAAGTCGCGGATGCTTTCTCCGACTTGCTTCCGGTGTAGTATATTTATTAGGTTTTTACCAAATGTGATGGTAATGATCAGCGAAAGTAATGCTGCCATGCCTGCCCGGAATGAAATATATTGGAACACTCCTGCGCCGATCAGATCAATTTCTTCTTTGAGATATGTAAACAGGTAGTAAAACATCAGCGCTGATTTGGATCATCGTTAAACATTAGGGATTCCAGCTCAAGCAGGACCTTTCTGTCGCTGAAGTCTGTTTTCACTCCTTTGATTTCCTGGTATTCTTCATGGCCTTTTCCTGCGATGAGGATGATGTCATTTTCGTCAGCCAAAGCCAAAGATGTTTTTATGGCTTCTTTCCGGTCGATTATTGAAAGCATTTTTTTAAAATCCGACGCTCTCACACCCGCCTTCATATCCTCAATTATGGCCGCAGGCTCTTCGTCTCTTGGATTATCGGATGTAAAGATTACGCGATCACTCAGTTTGCAGGCAATTTCCGCCATAATTGGTCTTTTGTCTTTATCCCTGTTCCCGCCGCATCCGATTACGGTGATTACCTGTTCGTTTTTTGTGCGAACATTGGCAATGGTTTTTAGGACGTTATTCAAAGCATCCGGAGTGTGTGCGTAATCGATTATTGCGACCATGTTGCGTTTTAGCGGAACGCGCTCAAATCTGCCGGGGACCGGTTTCAAAGATGAAAGAGCGATGAGTGTTTCTTCGGAATCCTCACCGAGAAGGGCTCCGACTCCATACGCGGCTGCAATGTTGTAGGCATTGAAATCTCCAATAAGATTAAACCATATCTTAAAATTGTCGATGTCCAACTCCAGACCTTGAAGCGAATTGGAAAGGATCTTTACTTTATAATCGCTCACGGATTTTACGCCATAGGTCTTCTTCAACGCCCTGGTGTTCTGAAGCATGATCTTTCCTCTTTTGTCGTCTGTGTTCACCAGCGCGAAAGCGCCCGGATTTAATTCGTCGAAAAATTTCTTTTTTGCCTTGATATAGGCGTCGAAAGTCTTGTGGTAATCCAGATGGTCGTGGGTAATATTTGTAAAGACTGCAACATCGTAGTCGAGTCCTGCTATTCTGTTTTGATCGATGGCATGACTGCTTGCTTCCATAAAACAATGTGTGCAGCCGGCATCTGCCATTTTTTTCAACAGTTCATTGATTTGAAGCGCATCGGCAGTCGTATGTGTGGATGGTATTTCTTCATCATTGATTTTGTTATGGATTGTGGATAGCATCCCGGCATTATAACCCAGCTTCCGGAATAAATTGTGCAGAAGGGTGACGACGGTTGTTTTTCCATTGGTGCCCGTAACCCCGACCAGTTTTAGCCTCGATGACGGATTGCCAAAAAAATTGGAGGCAATTATCCCCAGGGCTTTAGAACTGGATTCCGTCTGTACGACAGTAACATTTTTTAAACGGGCGATTTTATCTTCGCATACGATAGCCGAAGCGCCATTTTCCACGGCCGCCCCGATGAATTCATGTCCGTCGACCTGTGTCCCTTTTACTGCGACGAACAGATCCCCTTTTGTCACATTCCTTGAATCGAAATGAACCTTTTTTACAGGTATACTCATATCCCCGGAAGTGGCTTGTAAAGACACTTTGTACAATATGTGCTTTAATAAAATCATCCAAGTGTAAGTGTGATTCTACTTCCCTTCAATAGCTTTCGTCCCGGCAAAACGGACTGTGCCGTGATGCGTCCCTTTCCCCTATGTGCTACCTGCAAACCGTGGTTTTCAAGCAGAAAAATAGCATCCCGGAGAGTCATACCTAATACATTAGGTACGACCTCCGGAGCTATTTCATCGGTCGTCCATAACACAGCATTATCTTTGCGTTGAGCTTTCACCCACTCTTCATGAGTTGTTGTTTTATTGGGAATGGCGAGCTCATCGCATATCTTCTGAAGGTCTTCGCGATTTCCTGCCCTAATGACCGGGAAAACACCGTCGGCATCATTTTTCCGAGCTATATATGGCTGATGCATTTCAAGGTCACGGGCATAGATTTTATCAGCTATTTCTTTGAAAACCGGCGCGGCGACGTTAGATCCGTACTGCCTGAATCCTTTTGGCTTATCTATCACTACGATGCAGCTATATTGCGGATTGTCTGCCGGGAAATAGCCGACAAATGACGTGTTGTACTTTTTGATGTATTTTCCGTTTACGATTTTCTGGGCGGTCCCGGTCTTTCCGGCAATTTTATAATGACTGTTCCCAATATTTTTAGCGGTTCCGTTTTCGACAACACCTTCCAGCATTGATTTCACTTCTTTTAGTGTTTTTGTCGAACAGATTTTTCTTTTGATGACCTTACTTTTAAAATGTTTTATTTCATTGTCAGCTTTCGTAACGGATTTTACGATGATTGGCCGCATCATTTTACCGTTGTTGGCGACGGCATTATAAAGCGCGAGGATTTGTAACGGAGTTACTTCCACCTCATAGCCAATAGACATCCAGGGCAAGGTGATTCCACTCCAGGATTTATCCGCGGGATTCTTGACTTTTGGGATCCCCTCTCCAATCATTTGGAATCCAAGAGGTTGAGCCAGCCCTACCGATGAAATATAATCGATGTATTTTTGAGGATCGCTTCCGAACTGACTGTACACCATTTTGGATATGGCAATATTGGAGGAAAACTCGAGTGCCTGTTTTACCGAAATAACACCGTAACCGCCGGGTTTGTGATCCGGCATTACGGAATTGTAGAATTTGTATTTGCCGTTACCGGTATCTATGCTATCCGTAAGTTTAAGCTTTGAATCTTCGAGAAGGGCGATCATAGAAACCAGCTTAAAAGTTGAGCCCGGATCTGCCAGCCCCTGAACAGCATAATTGAAGACTTCCCTGTAATCGTTGTATTTTTCATTTCGGGTTAAATTGGAGATCGCCTTGATCTCTCCGGTTTTCACTTCCATGACGACAGCGCAACCATAGTCGGCATCATGTTCTTTGAGTGCCTTCAAAAGGGCAGATTCTGTGACGTCCTGCAGATTTACATTTATCGTCGTGTGGATGTCATACCCTTCTTCGGCTCTTATTTCCGACCCATCGTAAAGAGGCCTCCATTTGCCGCCGGCCATTTTTTGATAGAGCGCTTTCCCGTCTTTACCCGCCAGATACTTATTGAAGCTGTATTCCAGGCCTGCGCCGTCATTGTTATCATTGACAAATCCCACCGTGCGATATCCCAAATAGGAGAACGGCCGGTATCTTCGATCGTGCTTCTCAAAAATAATTCCCCCTTTCAACCGCCCTTCTCTAAAGATCGGCCAGGTAGCCATCTTCTTTTTCTGCTGGTAGTTCACATGTTTCCGGTTCAGGATTATATACTGCTTGCCGGCAAGGCGAGCATCGTTGATCCTTCGCTTATAATAATTTTTACTTCGATCCTTGAAGTGTCCGGAAAGTTTGTCGGCCAGAGCGTCAATTCCCAGCCTATAGATTTTTTCACTGGCAATGGTGGGATCAAAAGCTACTCTGTAGGAAGGCAGGGATGTTGCCAGCAAACTGCCGTTGTCGCTGTATATGTTTCCTCTTGTCGCTTTTACTTTTCTGTAATCCAGATCGATCTGTTCCGCGAGTTTGGCCCATTTTCCATCATCCTCGGTCTGAAGCATGACAATCCTGACAAGCGCTGCTAATGCAAAAACGCCAATGATCAGAAATGCAATTCTAACTCTTAAAATTATGGACTTCCTAATGTTCACCTTTGGTTATTACAATTTTGTTTGGTGGTGTATCACTTTCTTTTAATCCACGTTTTTTTACCTTTCTCGCTACTTCGGATTGTTTGCTCGCAAACATATAGTCGGCCTTCAGCGAGGTATAGTCCGCTCTCAGTTCTTCGACCTCAATCCGGGTTTTATCTATTTTTCGTATTGTCTTTTCCGCCCAGTGATTGTTGCCGATGTAAAAAATCCCGATCGCAGTCAGAAAGAGCGTATGCGGAACATACCTGGCAGGCAATCCGTTTTCGAAAAGCACATCGATTTTGAGCTTGTTCCCAAGGATTGAAAACAGACTTGTTTTGTTGCCCTTGCCTTTATGTATTTTATAAGTATTGCCTGCCATGTTATATCTTTTCCGCAATTCTCATTTTAGCACTTCTCGCCCTCTTGTTTTCCAGGACCTCCCGGTCGCTTGCCAGAATTGGTTTTCTGGTCACGGAATTCAATGGTTTTATCTCATTTCCAAAGACATCTTTATCGACATCTCCATAAAATTTGCCCTTGTTAAAAAAGTTCTTCACCAACCGGTCTTCGAGCGAGTGATAAGAAATGATGACAAAACGACCACCCGGTTTTAATAAACTCATACACCTGGTTAGCATTTCTTTTAACGCCTCGAGCTCGTTGTTCACTTCGATCCTTAAGGCCTGAAATACCTGTGCAAAGTATTTGTTTTGCCGTCCCTTAGGTGCAAATTCGACCAGGATTTGTTTCAGGTCCTCAATAGTTTTTACCGGATGACTACTTCGATGAATTACAATTGCTTCGGCCAGACTTTTCGCATTTTTAACTTCCCCGTACATGCCGAGTATTTTATGGAGATCTTCTTCGCTATATTTATTGACGACCTGTCTGGCGCTTTTCGGGGCCGACTTATCCATGCGCATGTCAAGATCACCATTAAATCTCGTAGAAAAACCGCGCTCGGGCGTATCAATTTGATGCGAAGAAACACCTAGGTCGGCAAGAATTCCATTAACTTTTTTTACCCCGTGTAGCTTCAAAAACTTATCCGCAAACCTGAAGTTACTTTTGATGAACGTAAACGAATTACTTTTGATGCGAGTCGCATTTTCTTCAGCATCGGCGTCCTGGTCAAATGCGTACAAATGACCTTCCTTCAGATGCTCCAAAATTGCCATGGAATGACCGCCACCTCCAAAAGTCAGGTCCACATATTTTCCGCCAGAGTTGATTTGCAGCGCCTCAATGCTTTCCTTTAAAAGAACAGGTCTGTGGTAGGTCATAACTGAAATCATCACTCGGTTAGGTGTTTTTGAGCCAACTTTGAGAATTCTGAGTTGTCATTGATAATGAATTCCTCATAGGTGCCGGTATCCCAGATCTCCATCCTGTTTCCCATGCCCACCAAAATGATCTCTTTTTCAAGCTTTGCATATTTTGACATGGTTTTGGGAATAAGTATTCTACCTGCACCGTCCAGATCAACTTCATTTATCCTTCTAAAGAAATTTCGCTGAAGTCTTCTGAATTCTTCGTTAAATTCATTCATTGATGCAATCCTGGAATAGATTTTTCTGTATTCGACCATCGGGTATACTACCAGACAAGGCTCTAATCCAAGGCTTAAAACCAACTGGTTCCCCGATACTTCAGGAAGTTTCGACTTAACCTTTGACGGCAAAGTCAGCCTTCCTTTGGCATCCATCTTACATTCAAATTCACCTGTGAAGAGCGACATCGATATTAAAAAAAATCTATTCTACATGAACAAAGATATTAATTATAGCCACAAATTCAACCACTTTCACCCACTTTATGCCACTTTTTTTCATTTTTTAAAAAAAAGTGAATAAATAATCCGTATTTGCTGCGTGGGATGGCTGTGGTTATTCGATTGATTATAATCGGGGCTGCTTTTGGGTTGATTGGTCCGGGTTGTGAGGGTGGGATGAAGTGGGTGATTTCTGATCCTCCACGCGTGGAAACGCAGAGGATATTGCAATATCGGGATGTAGAACACCCAATTTTTTCGTCCTGAGGTAAGGTTTCCAGGGCAAACGCAAATCGGTCTTTAATCCTCCAAGGTTTCGGTTAACTAATTCCAACGCGATTAAACGCCATCGTTGGAGATAATCTATAGCAAACCTGGAGGATTGTGATAAAAAACGCTTTAAATGCGTTTGCCTTGGTAAGATTTCAAAAAAATTTAGCTCGTGATTGTAATCTGTTATCTTTGCATATTTCTTATACAGCGAAGAAGATATGAGCCGAACATTTTTGTTTTTAGGATTTTCATTGATTTTTTTGATCGGGTGTATGCCCGCAAAGGAGCAGCGCGTTAATTCGAATATTCAAACCGGTATTTGGAGAGGTGTTTTGAAGCCTCAGAACATCGAGCTTCCGTTTAATTTCAGTGTCAGTCGTCAAGGTGCATCCCTAACCATGGAATTGCTGAATGCAGAGGAACGGATTCCATTGAGCGAAGTGTTGATTCGCCGGGACTCCATACACATTCCAATGTACATATTCGATGCTACAATTCATGCAAAGATAGAGCATGGCACTTCGTTGAAGGGGATATGGGTCAAGAATTATGCGGAAGATTATATTGTGCCTTTTGAAGCGACTTTTGGAGATCGCGAAAGATTTAAAGTTGCATCCGGGAAGAAAGCGGTTTCATTTGAGGGCAAATGGGAGGTAGACTTCATCAGGGAAGACGGAATTGGCAAGGCGATCGGGTTATTTAATCAGACCGGCCATAAGGTCACAGGTACATTTTTAAAGCCCACCGGGGATTATCGGTTTTTGGAAGGAGTTGTCGAAGGAAATATAATGAAAATCAGTTGTTTTGATGGGACACATGCCTATTTGTTCGAAGCCAGGCAACTGGAGGACGGGACGATCGAAGGGGACTTTTGGTCCGGAAAAACGTGGCATCAAAAATGGACGGCCCGGAGGAATGATCGTTTTGAATTGCCGGACCCTTATGAAATGACTTTTATGAAGGAGGGGTTTGATACTTTTGAGATCAAATTTCCAAATACGTCGGGGGAGCTTATCGATTTGGCCGATGAACGGTTCAGGGATAAAATTGTCGTTGTGCAAATTCTTGGGTCCTGGTGTCCGAATTGTATGGATGAGACCAGGTTTTATGTCGACTGGTACAATAGAAATAAAGACCGTGGCGTTGAGATCGTTGGCTTGGCCTTTGAGCGGAAGGCCGATTTTGAATACGCAAAAAAGCGGATCGGCAATATGAAAGAAAAGCTGGGTGTAACTTATGAAGTCTTAATCGCCGGAACCACTAGTGCGGAGTCCAGGGAAAAGGCATTGCCGATGCTCAATAAAATTATGTCATTCCCGACCTCCATAATTCTGGACAGGCAGCACAAGGTGCGCAAAATACATACCGGGTTTAGCGGCCCCGGTACGGGAGTTTACTACGAAAGGTTTGTCGAGGATTTTGATTTATTCATGGATAAGCTTTTGTCGGAATAGGCAGTTGGTGCCGGTTGTGTACAAAAAAACCTGCTTTGGCGAAGAAGCAGGTTTAAACCTGTGGACCGGTTTTAGTTTTTGATCAGCTTTTACTTTTCCTTTTCACCGGTAACCTCCATTGTGCCTTCCGAGTAGCTTACTGTTCCGGTCAATGAATTCTTTTTTACGGTGGCATCGACTTTAATGTATTCTCCTTCGACATAAGCCCCGAAGGTTACTTTGTCACCTTCAACTTTTACATTTCTCATGTCGATTTCGTATTCTCCAATCTTAATTTTTCCTTCAACTTTATCACCGTTTTCAGTAAATATCAACTTGCCGGTCGAATACTCATAAGGTGCATAGGGCGCTTCATAGTTCCATGTTCCGATAAGGTCTTTTGCTTTTCCTGCTGCAAATGCATTTCCAACAACCAAGGCCAGGAACAGTCCCAGAGCAATCCCATTCTTTACTACTAAACTTTTCATAATAACTAATTAATAAATGTGAATAATACGTATTTAAATATGGTTTTTTACATTATCAAAAATCGAAAAAAGGTTTATAGGAGTTGAGAGTAACTATTCTTTAGGGATAAAAAACTTTTATATGGGATAAACGAGAACCCGGGATTTTCAGTTGTCCTGTCCTTCTTTTTGCTTTATTAATCGGGTGAAAAATGCCTTATAGTTTTTCGAAACAGGGATTATTTCATCTGAGTAGTTCTTTAAGCCCAGTGATAATCCCTGATTGTTTTTCATGGAAACAGCGATCATGTTTATGTTTACCATATACGAGCGATGACATCTCCGGATCGGATATTCGTCAAGTTCCGTTTCCAGCCTTTTCAGGGTGGTTCGCACGAGTTCTTTTCGTACTTTTCCGTCCCTGAGAAAATACACTGCTACATAATTATCCGCGGATTTGATAAACAGCAATTGTTCCAGATCAATGGCAATGTGCAACTGACCATTCTCATCCAGGATATTTACGAGGTGGTTGCTGGCATTCAAAAGTGTGTCAATATTTTCTCCCTGCCGAGTCGTATGAAGATAAAATAGGACCCCGGCATACGGAATGATTAACACAAGAACCGTGTACTTGAATATGAGATAAAATTCGTTTACCATTGCGCCTCCCTTTAAGCTGGTATTTCCATAGATGAAATACATGGTGACGGTCAGCAGCATCAATTCGACAAGAAACCATAAAACAATGCCATACATTCTGACGGCCCTGATGTTCAGAAACTCTCTTATCACCAGTTGACTGATCATCAATACCGCTGTCCCAAAAAGCCCGAAACCCGAAAGAATTATAAACATTGGAATGGTCTCATCCCTGTACAGGTTGTTGACATTGAACGGATGGTATAGATTCATGAAAAGAATTGTGTATATACCAATGGTGACAATTAAAAGCAGCCGGTTTTGCTTTTGATCCAGAAGGTGAAATGGCTGGTTTAAGAAATCTTTGATCACGTGCAAATGCTCTTGTGCTAATGAGAATTCAATACTAAGTAAATTTATCAAGTCCTGAAAATATTGATCATGGATTAGGGCAATAATTTTGAGTTTCATTCATAATTACAGATGAGCCGAAGCCATGTTTTGTGTAATATCAATATCGGGCCTTTTGTTGAACGGATCTCCGCGATTATCCGGCGGGCTTGTTGTTCCGGAAAGCGTGTT
The DNA here is from genome assembly GCA_022360055.1 of Cytophagales bacterium. GTDB lineage: Bacteria > Bacteroidota > Bacteroidia > Cytophagales > Cyclobacteriaceae > JAAUQL01. Next base: position 40,669 of record JAKSDO010000169.1, read on the forward strand.
TCATCATAATTTTTGCAATGATTTCTATCCGATTCATTAATTTTTATTAATTTAATGTGTTACGCAATTGGTATGCACCTGATTTGTCATCGCAATCAGGGTATGCCAATGAAAAAAAATTATAATGGCAACCCAACGCCTGAGACCAAACCGCCAGTTGACCGTAGCCCTCATCACATTAATTGTCGTCGGGGTATTGTTCGCCTATTATTTCCTTGTTCATACCAAAAATCAGGAAGGCAGAATAGTAAGTCAGGCCTTCAATAATCTGAGTACGCTGTCGCTCGGGTTTCAGGATAATATCCGAAGTCATAAAACAGCTTATGAGAATTTTCTCAATGGCATCAATATGCGGTCTGTAAACGAATTGGTGTTTTCAACTTATGATTCCTTGTACCGCGGCCATCTGGAAAGTTATCGCAGAGAAAACTATTTGATGCGGACAAAAATGTTTCTCAGGTCGAAGAATTACAATTATAGGAGGCAGTATTATACACAGACCAGTTCGAAAAAGGAGATCGAGAAAAGAATTGTTGAAGATTTGCAAAAGGTAATGCCGAAGTCCGGTACTTTTAAGCTGACGAAAGTTCAACGTGTTCCGGCCGGAGGCCCCGATGATTCGGATCCAAATGTCGCACTCGAGATAAGCCGTGGTAAAATCTCTTTCACGTCCACCATCACAAGTACCGCCAGCAGAAGGAATTCGACCTTGAAACTCTGGTTTAGTACCGATTTGGAATCAATAATTTCATCGACGTTTAACAATAGAATATTTGAGGAATTTATCCTTATTTCAGGCGACAGCATGGTTTATCAGACCATGGACTATAAGTTTAAAAAGTTCAATTACGATACGCTCAAAGTACTCAACAGAGAAATCAATTACATGAACAATATTGTTCAGAAATTTGTAAAAAACGGCAGCTCCGGCCATATGGAGGCGGATGGGTCGCTTGTGAGCAAGGCTTTGTCGTCGCCCAATCTCTATGATATCAATGTTTCCGAAATCCGTTATAAGTTGTTCTTAAACCAGTTTGAGCTCGATGGAGAATTTTGGGTGTTGGGAGGATTTATGAATTCGGATTTTTATAACCGGCAAAAGCGCTCGGTCGAACCCACCATATTGCTGATCGCGATATCTGTTTTGCTGTTCATTTTGCTGGCTAGCCAGTTGATTAAACTCTTTATACTTAGTGAGTTTGAGCAGTTTTTTATCCGAAATATAATTATTTCGGTTGTCTCGATAACAGTGGGATCGAGCATGCTTGTAATCGGACTTATGAGTACCGTCTCTTATTGGACGGTGGATCGAAATGAAAAAGACCTGGAACTTGAAATATTGAATGACCACATAAAGGAATCATTTTTCGATGAGTTGTCCGATGTCATTAATTTCATAAAGACCTGCGACAATACCTTATCCGCCTACAATTGGCTGAGCCCTCCGACCCGGATATCCCGGAGCGACTTTCTGGATACGTTCAATATTGAGCATGCTGATATAGAAAAATTTGACAATACTTACTGGATCAGTAAAAAGGGAGATGAAATGGTCCAGGTCTATGAGGCCACCCGGCCGGTTTCATATCTTAATCTGGAGCGAAGGGAATACTTCCGGTCCATCCGGGATGGTCACGGTTATGTGTATTCGGACTTCTTTTCCAGCGGGCCAATCCGCTTTTATTTTCAGCCGTTGAAATCCTGGGTGACCGGCAAGAAAACTGTCGTAGTTTCCATAGAGAGCGCCGGGGCCCGATTAAATTTGGACAGCATTCCTGTCGTGGCCGCCATGGCCACCCAATTCCGCTCCCTTCAAAAATGCCAGTTGTCCCCGGGCTATGGATTTGCGCTTATTGATGAAGAAGGAAAAGTACTTTTTCACAATGACGACCGGCTGAGCTTAAGTGAAAATTTCCTGAAGGAGTGCTCCGATGTCAAAGAAATACAGTCTGCGATGTTGTCCAGAGCGTCTTTCAAAAAGTCGATAACTTACCACAACAAAAAATACAGAATTTATTTAAGGCCCGTTCAAAATATGCCGGTCTACCTGATCACCTATCACGACCGGGAAATCTTCAGGCTGCCCGGGGTGCTGATATTTTATTACGCTATATTGTTTTCGCTCACCGGGTTGATTTCCGTAGGATTCTGGATACTTTTTTTATCGGTCTTTAACTATCACAGCTCCAAACTTAAATTTAAAAGTCTCATACTTGACTGGGCGGTTCCGGACGTAAACAAATTGCCCTGGTATTGGAAAGCGACCATCGTAAACACCCTTGCCATTATAATCATATGCATTGCGGAAGTTGTATTCAGTAAAAGCCTGACAAATAAGTTTATATTCCTGTTTCTGGCGGCCAACTTTGTTTTTCCGGTCAACTATTTCATGCTTCGGAAATGTACGGAACGGGATCTTACGGTGTTTCGGTTGGGGAAAATTCTAAAATTGATCTTTAGCGACCGGGTTATTCTCGTATTTGTCGGTCTCCTGGTAGTATTCAATGTTTTTCTCATACACAAGGATTACACGTTCACACTCAATATTGTACTTTACCAGCTTGCATTGTTGTCGCTGTTGTTTGTTCCGCTCTTCTTGCATTTCATTAAATTCAAAAGTTCATTTTTAAAAAAAGTACTGGACATAAAGCTCGCCCATGCCTATACGGCTTTTACGATTTCGTGGCTGATACTTGTTTCGATCATCCCGTCGATCTTTTATTTCGGCATCGCTCATCAGAATGAATTGAACATCTGGAAAAAATTCGATCAGCTTCAAATTGTCCGGGAAATGTACCGCCGCGACATGGAGAAGGCTTCCCGGGATGAAGTGCATCGCGGGTTCTACCTGGTATTAAATGAAAAGGATACAACATGTGAAATGCCGGAGCATGAAAAGGAATCCCTGTTGATCAATACCATTTTTCATCATTTGCGTTTGCCGGTCGGCAGCCTGTCCGATCTTACCAAAAGCTTTGTCCCGGAGATTCGGGATACATCGGAAAAATGGGCCTTCCGTATTGCCGATAACACGGGTCGGCGATCGTTGACAGCCGGATATCAATATCTTGGAAAGCGCGCTGACCTTCAATTTCTTCGTCCGCCAAATCTTTCCAACATAGATGCGTATAAAAATAAATATCCGGACGCCGGCCCCTGGAAGGCATGGAGCGGATCTATTGTCCTGGCTGCAATACTCGTATTGGTGGTTTTGATCTACATCATGTTGTACTATTTGCTCAACAAAATATTCGGGTTTGAATTCCTGATCTCCGGAAGGCTGGTTTCTTCTTCCAGGCAACAAGTCCTGTCATCCGTTACGGATGGGAACGATGTCTTTGTCGTTGGTTTACCGGCTCCCGATTTTGATGAACTTAAGGGAAAAGTTGCCCGCATTGACGATCCCGGAACCGAAGCAGCAGCAGAGACGGCAAAAGGGAAGGGTCAAAAACTCAAGGTTGAATACATCGATCTTCAGGATCGCAGGGGGGCTGCTTCCGCAGATCTTGTCGACAGGAAGCTGGTTGTGATCGATCATTTCGAATATTCGTGCAACGACCCGGACAGGCTCCGGCAAAATTTAGCGCTGGTCGAGGAGATTAAGAATCAGGGGAAGCAGGTGGTCATATTTTCGAGTATAAGTCCCAGGCAGGTAGAGCGGATCTACAGCCAGTTCGGGAAGTCCGGACCGGTGCGCGATCCCGAAAAGCAGGCGAGCTTCATGAACGATGCGGATTTATGGGTGAAATTGTTAAAGTCATTTCATGTGTTGCATTACCGGCTGGCGCAAAACAATATGGATCATTTTGTGGCTGAAGATCGACACAGCCTGTTGCAAACACAACTGACGAAACTTATCAGAGCGGAGCTGAGCGCCTCCACTTATTTTAAAGGGGTAGAACATTTGGTGGCGCAGAAGTACAACCTGATCCTCGAACAATGGAAAGACAGGGACATTACCCGGACCGAGTTGAAAACCCTGAAAGAGGAGATGATCCTTTATATCCAGGACATCGCCCAGTCTTACTATTTTGCCCTCTGGAATACGTGCTATAAAAAACAGCGTTTCTTACTGTACGATCTTGCATTTGATAACATAGCCAACTTCAAAGACGGCGCAACAGTGCTCTTTCTGTTGAAGAAAGGGATCCTGAAATTTGACAATGGCGTACATATCATGAACGATAGTTTCCGGCATTTCGTCATTGATGTCCTAAGTCAGGAGGACGCGCGGGCCATGCGTAGGGAAATGGAGCAAAAAGGCGCCTGGAACTCTACCAAGGTCGTACTTTTTATCGTAGCAATTTCGTTGTTGGTTTTTATTTTCATGGTAAATAAAGGATCCATCAACCAGATGAGCGCTATAATTACCGGTGTCGTAGCCCTGATAGGCGCCTTGTTAAGGATTTTCAGTTTTGTGCCGAAGTCAGACGGCCCCACTTGATTATGCGAATGTATTATTTTTGTGCTCCATGA
>JAKSDO010000193.1 GCA_022360055.1 Cytophagales bacterium
GGTACACCCGGCGGCATTGGTTACCGTCAGCGTATAGGTGCCCGCCATAGCGGCCGTGGCTGAAGCGGCCACGTTTGGGGACTGGCTGCTGCTGGAAAATGCGTTGGGTCCGGTCCATGCATATGAGGACATGCCGTCCGGCCCTCCGGTCAGGTCCAGAGTCGCGCCGATACATGTCCCGTTGTCCGATGCGGTTGCCGTAGGCGGGGTATTTACTGTAATTGTAGGATTTCCCGTAAGAGTTGGAGCAGCGCCATCAGTATCCTCGACCGATATTAAAGTATACGATGTTGTACTTGAGGGGCTTACAGGGATATTTGATCCGCTGGTATAAGGATCTGCTATTGTACCGTCACTTAACTCAACTCTATAGGTCCCGTTACCTCCGACTATAGTTACAACCAGGTTGGCAGTCTCTCCGGAACAGATTGTAGCGTCACCACTAAGATCTGCGCTGGTCGGCTGTGAAATTGCACTTGCTATCCCTAAAAAAAACATTAGAGACACAAGTATAAAGGATTGCAATCCCCTGGATGTATCATGGGTAGACTTAGAAAAATTGATTCTTCGAAATGATAACTTGATAAATTTTATCTCAGAAAATTTGTAAAAATGCTTCATATTATGGACTGAACAACATTTAACCGATCTATATATGGCAGCGTAGTCTGTTTGTTTGGCTCAAGTAAATATTTACTTAAAGCCAAAAAATCTTACCTTGTTATAATAATTTACATATTTTACTACGGTTCATTTATGTATTAATTACCAATGAGGTAACAATCATTTTGGAACTATTTGTAAAGATAATAGAAAATTTGCCTAATTATATAATTATATTTATTTTTTTTGTGATTAATTTAAGTTGGTGCCATGCATAAGTATATCGAATTTTTTTTCTGGATATGCATTTCAGTCGTCCTTTATACCTATTTTGGCTATGGGTTTTTTCTTTTTACTCTGGTAAAATTTAAGCGCCTATTTAAAAAGAAAGGAATAATAAAATTAAAAAACAACCCTAATGTTACACTACTCATTGTGGCCTATAACGAGGAAGATCATATCCGGGAAAAAATTGAGAATTCATTGAATCTGGATTATCCGGAAAAGAAAATCCAGATTCTGGTGGTTACGGATGGTTCCGATGACCGCACCCCTGAGATTGTTCGAAGTTTTCCAAATGTGAAATTGATGCATAAACCCAATCGGCGGGGGAAAATTTTAGCTGTTGAACGGGCAATGCCGGAAGCGACAGGAGAGATCGTGGTATTTACGGACGCCAATACCTTACTGAATAGAAAAGCGCTCAAAAATATTGTCCGGAATTTTGCCAATAAAGAGGTTGGAGTGGTCGCAGGAGAAAAAAGAATATTGCAAAAAAAAGTTGACGAAGCCGCCGGAGCTGGTGAGGGATTGTATTGGAGGTATGAGTCTGCGTTGAAAAAATGGGACGATGAGCTATGTTCGGTCATGGGTGCTGCGGGCGAACTCTTTGCAATCAGGAAACAGTTGTTTGAGTCAATTCCCGGCGACAGCATAATTGAGGATTTTTATCTATCCTTTAAGATCATTCAAAAGGGATACAAAATTGCCTATGAACCGGAGGCGTATGCGCTTGAAGAACCGAGTATTTCCGTAACCGAGGAACTAAAGCGAAAGATCAGAATTTCAGCAGGAGGCATTCAATCAATAGCGCGATTAAAAGAGTTTCTAAATCCGTTTAAATATGGTTTGATCACTTTTCAATATATTTCTCACAGAGTACTGCGATGGACTCTGGCACCACTATCTTTGCCCATCGTGTTTTTGACAAATGTTTTTCTTCTCAGCCACGGTGCAATTTATCAATATATATGCTCCATCCAGGTATTGTTTTATCTGACCGCACTTATCGGTTATTTAATGGAGAAAAAGAGGGTCCGGTTTAAATTGCTCTTTATCCCATTTTATTTTTGTATGATGAATTATGCCGTCTTTGCGGGTTTTTTCAGATATATACGAGGCGCCCAACCGGTGATGTGGGAAAAAGCTTCAAGACGAAGGCCTTAAACCTGGATGATGCGATAGATTTCGTTATGAGGACTTAAATTGCAATAAATCAGGTTTACTTTGACAGCATAGCACCGCTATGGTGAAAAGTAAAACGAAACGAAGGGACTGATTTGAAGTAATTCAGGCTCGGAATAGAAAGGCTATTGCATATTTCAGGTTAAATAAGAGCAAAAAAAGATCTGATTTGATGGCAGATATAGAGGATCTCCTCTCTGGTAGTTCCGGGATAAATGGGCAGACTCAGTTCCGAACGGCATAAGTTTTCGGCAGTTGGAAAGCTCCCCTCTGTTTGATTTAAAAATGAAAAGGATTTTTGAAGATGAATGGGGCTTTCATAATGTATCCGCGTATCGACTCCATATAATTTTAAGTATTCTTTCAGGTCATCTCTCTTTTGGGTCAATATTGGAAAAATGTGCCGGACACCTTTGGAATTTGCATCGACGGACTGCAACTGAATTTTATGGAGATCATTCAGCTCCTCTTCGTACCAGCCTGCGATGCGTATTCTTTCCTCATTCCACTTTTCCAGGTATTTTAATTTTAATAAAAGCATCTTGGCCTGAAGTTCGTCCAGCCGGCTGTTAAGGCCCACTGCATCATAGTCGCCATCTGTTGATTTGCCATAATCCCTTATTGCTTTGGCTTTGTCGGACAGTTCCTTGGAATTAGTTGTAATCAATCCGCCATCACCCAATGCTCCGAGATTTTTTGTCGGATAGAAGCTTGTAAAGTTCATTATGCCGATACTCCCGGTCTTTCTGAATTTATATTCAGCACCATGCCCCTGCGCATTATCTTCAATAAGAAACAGGTTGTTTTTTTCTGCAATCGAGCTGATTTCGTCCATTTCACATGGATTTCCGTAGATATGAACGGGAACGACCGCCTTCGTTCTGGCCGTGATCTTTGCTTCGATTAACCTAGGATTAATATTAAACGTGTTTTCGTCGATATCCACAAGGACGGGAGTAGCGCCGGCATTAATTACCGACAGCGCGGTGGCGATAAAGGTATGGGCAGGTATGATTACTTCATCTCCTTTGCCAATACCCAGGGTCCTCAAAATGATTATAAATGCATCGTGGCCATTTCCGACACCTACGCCATATTTTACTCCGGTAAATTTTGCATATTCATTTTCAAATTGTTTCAAACCCGGCCCTGAGATGTATTGCTGTCCATCGTAGAATTGCTTAAAAACATCCGTCATTTCTTTTCTGAGTTCCGGATGAACATGAAGGAATGGAATGTATGGGATTCTTTTCATTGGAGCGGATATTTTGTCGGGTAATACACCGGGAAAAATGCAAATCAAAATGCCATTTCGATCCCGGTTTATTCGGACCGAAATGACACGGTAGGTATTGACCCGATTTATTCGCAATAAATCATTTTCTAAAGAATAATATATCTGTAAAAGATCGAATCATAAGCAAATATACGCATCGGGATAATGATCGACCCTTCGGGCGAAAAATTATGAATTTTTCGGGTTAACATAAAACCGGATGAACAGAACATGGATCCCATATGATTTTATTTCAAGATAAGACCCGACGAATCATTATCTCATCTCAAAAATCATCTGTTTTGAATCAGCGATCAATGTTTACAGCGGTGCAAAAAAGCCGGATGAGCCTTGGCGGCAACCTCAAAGCTCTACCGTTTTACCGGTCCGTACGGCCTCATCGCACGCAAGGACGATCTTTAAGCTGTTCACCGCATCTTCCAGATGATCCTTTAGGTCTATGTGCTCGTTAATGGATTTTAAGAAAAACTCCTGTTCCAAATCGCAAAGGCCCTGGTGATCCGGCTCATCTTCGGTGTTTATGATCTCATCAGATTTCAAGAATTCATCATTTTTGTCCCGCGCGGAATAGTGCATCTTCAGACGGTTGGTTTTTGTATGCGAATCGATATCATCCGATCCTTTTTCACCCTGCTCGGCATCCATGATATTTACACAACCTTTGGGGCCGATTACATCTTTCACAAAAAATGCCACTTCGCTCATCATTGGGCCCCAACCAACCTCATACCATCCGACCGAGCCGTCTTCAAACCGCACCTGAAGCTGGCCGTAATTGTACATGTCTTCATCGATCTGTTCGGTCAGCCTGGCGCCTATAGCGCTTACGGATACCGGTTTGGACCTTGTCATCTGGCACATTACATCCACATAATGTACGCCGCAATCGACTATAGGCGACATACTATCCAGTATTCTCATGTGTGTATGCCATGTTTTTCCACTGCTTTGTTGGTTCAGGTTCATTCGCATCACCAATGGTTTTCCGAGGCTCCGGGCTATTTCGATGAATTTTTTCCATGAAGGGTGGACTCTTAAAATATATCCGATTACCAATTTTTTGGCGTACTTATTTGCTGCTTCCACCATAGCGGTTGCATCTTTGATGTTTGGAGCAAGTGGCTTTTCACAAAATACGTGAGCGCCATTTTCCAGAGCTTTGATCGTGAGTTCGGCATGCGTGCCCGGGTAGGTGCAAATAGCTACTGCGTCCGGTTTTTTTACTGTCAGTGCCGTATCGAAATCATCGAACTGGTCTATCCCACCAAGTTCTTCAGAAAGCCTGTCCCGGATTTCGGCATTTTTATCTACCAGGCCAATTAAGTTGAATCCTTCCAGTTTATGATATGCCCGGGCATGGGATGAGCCCATGTTTCCGCATCCCACAACAATTACATTTACTTTATCACTCATTTTTTATGTATCTAAAAGTTAAAAATCTTGTTCGAATTCTGTAATCGCATTTTCAAGTTACCTTTCGATTGAGAATGCAATATTTCAATTATTTATTCACTTTTTCCAATAATTTGAGATAACAAAAATTTAAACGGTTTTTTCAATCGTTCCAGCCGGAAATACCGAATGGCGCCAGTACGCGAATTTTTCAGACAAATATATCAATTCCATGAATATGTTTGGATTTACCTGACTTTTGAGCGCGAATGCTAGGGACTCAGGAAATTATTTTCCTTAAGAACTTCGCGGAACTTTTTCAGGGCCAATCGGATATGCGTTTCCACAGTGTTGATGGAAATACCAAGTCGTTTGGCAATTTCTTTGTTGGTGTACCCTTTGAGGCGGCTAAGTATGAAGACCTTGCGGCGTTGATGCGGGAGAGACTTTGTTATTGCTTTGATCATTACGAACAACTCGGCAAAATTCTGTTCGTCTTCGGGATCAAATGTTTCCATTTGAATAATCCCCGTTTTTTTGTCTTTGAATGCCTTTTGATAGACCTTCTTCCTAATCGCGTTATAGATGTGGTTTTTAGCGATTGTAAACAAGAGCGATTCGAATGTTTTGGGGTCATTTATCGCCTCTCTCTTATTCCAGATCTTAATAAACACTTCCTGGGCAATCTCCTCACAATCCTGAATATCTTCGAAATATTTTGCCGTGAAGTTCAGGATCTTTGGCGCATAGGTTTTGAAAATAGATTCGAAAGCGTGGGGGCTTCCTTTTTTTAGTAATCGAACCTGATCCTCCAATGAACTTTTCATCGCAAAAAATGACAACCATGAAATATCAAAAAAATAAAAATTTGAGCATAAAATCAATTACTCAAAATTGCATGCTTCAAAAGGAACCGGGGATTCGGAAAAAAAAATCGATCCGCATTCACGGCAGGCGGCCTTTTAGTTGTATTAAATATAAAAAGTAAAAATTGAATCCCGAATTAATTAAAAAATATCTGAGAGGTCGATGCACCAGAAGCGAGGAAATAGAACTCCTGGAATGGATTGATTCGATTCAGGCCAATAAATCATTCGGCGACGAATTAATCAAATCGCTGGAAATTTCAAATGACCAGGCAGAAGACTTCGATCTGGACAGGCTGCATGATAAACTAAAAGAACGGTTGAATATTGAGCAACTGATCACCTCTTTGAAAAATTCGGAAGAAGAGCGCATGGCCGGTGATCCGATTGATCTTCACGAGTATTATTCGCAGTCAAAAAGGTCGTTCCGGAACACGTTTACAAAAATTGCCGCTGCCATCCTACTTTTACTTAGTGCGGGATTTGCGATTTATTCCGGTTTCCTAAAAGAAAAGGAAAGTCTGATTGCTGTTGAAGACGACCGTTGGGTCCTGAAAAAAACGGGCAGAGGCCAACGGCTTACATCCGTGCTGCCCGACGGATCAAAAGTAATATTGAATTATAATACCGAATTGAAATACCCGGGCGCATTCAGTGATTCTATAAGAATGATCGAACTCACGGGAGAAGCCTATTTTGATGTGGTAAGGGATGCGAATAAACCTTTCGTTGTCGATGCGGGCGATTTGAAGGTAAGGGTGTTGGGGACGTTGTTTGCAGTTTCTTCAAGACAGGGCGACCGGAATTCCGCGGTTTCGCTGGTGAGCGGTAAAGTCGAAGTCGGGGCTCCGGATCAAAATCGCAAAGACTTTATAGCCATGAGCCCCGGCGAAGCGGTGGTCTTTGATGGTCTGACCGATACATTTGAGCGGTACGCGTATATACCCGATCATTTTATTTCCTGGACAGATGACATCATCAGTTTCACGGAGGCGAGTTATGAAGAGGTTTGCGGGGAACTGGAAAACTGGTTTGATGTGGTAATTTCCACTAAAGGCCCCATACCCTCATGGAAATTTACCGCAACCTTTGAAAAGGAAAATCTGGTCAATATCCTTGAAGGGATAAGCCGGTCCCAAAAAATCAAATATGAACTTATGGATAAAAAAGTAACTATTTACACAAAAAAATAACAATGCCTATGAAGAAAAAGCAAGCATAAAAAGCAACCGGCAAAAATATGCCGGTTGAACCCGCATGGCGTCTGCCAACGCTTCATGCAAGTAAAATTATTTAAATATTAACATTTGAAATTATGGAAAAAAAACTATTACGACAAATTGTGATGGTCGGAAAAAGAACAATCTATGGGTTTCTGGCGCAGTTGATTTTCTTGAACCTGCTATGGGCCCACCCGGGGAATGCCCAGGTCAACCGGATACTTAGTGTAAAAGATTATCAAATTGAAATCCGGTTTCAGAATGCCAAACTTATCGATGTTTTCAAACAAATCGAACAGAAAACAGGCTATCATTTTGCGTATGACGCCGAACGGCTCGATCGTGATTTTGTATTGAACAAGAGATACCGAAGCAAAGAGGTAGTTGCCGACGTGTTAATGGACATCGCCAGGGCGACAGGCCTGAAATTCAAACAGATCAATAAAACGATCATTGTAGTTCCACAAGACGATAAACCGTCGGTCGAAACCCTGGAAATCGTAATCGACGGAATAAGGATTACCGGCAAGGTCACCTCTTCGGAAGATGGTCAGGGTCTTCCGGGAGTAAATGTCATGGTAAAAGGAACGAGCCTGGGTACGGTTACGGATGTGGACGGCAACTATTCGCTGGAAGTACCTGGAGAAGAATCCGTATTGGTGTTCAGTTCAGTAGGTTATGTACGTGAAGAAATAACAGTAGGAACTCAGACTGTAATCGCAATTTCAATGGTGCCGGATATAACTGCCCTGGAGGAAATTGTTGTCGTGGGTTATGGCAGGCAAGAGAAAGTAAATCTCACGGGAGCCATTTCATCGGTTCGTACCGAAGACCTTATTTCGGTTACTACGACTGATTTGAGGACTTCAATGGTAGGTAAGTTGCCCGGGCTTCGGGTTATGCAGCGAGGCGGTGAACCAGGCAGTTATGACAGCTATATAGATATTCGAGGGTGGGGAGCTCCCCTGGTGATTGTCGATGGAGTACCGAGGGGAGACTTTCAGAAAATTGATCCGAACACAATAGCCAGCATAACCATTTTGAAAGATGCTTCGGCAGCCGTTTATGGAGTAAGGGCAGCGAATGGAGTTATCCTCATTGAATCAAAAGAAGGCCAGGAAGGAAAAACGGAAATATCCTTTACTTCGATCTACGGTATTCAAAAGATGACCGAATTTCCCAAACCGATTGATAACTCGATTGACAATTTGATATTGAAAAACGAAGCGGCGCTTGCGGCCGGGCATCCCATCCCATATCCGGATTATCTGGAATACGATGGAAGCGATCCATTGAAGCCGAGCATCAATTATTGGGATCTTACCATGAGGAAATCCTCTCCGCAAACACAAAATGTTGTAAATGCCAGTGGCGGATCAAAAAAAATTAAATACTTTCTTTCCTTTGGCCACATGTATGATATGGGTTTGTTTAAATCAGACAACCTTTACTACAATCGCTACAACATAAAATCAAACATTACTGCACAAATTATAGATAACCTGTCAGCTCAAATGATCATTACAGGATTAAGTGACAAAAAACGCAGACCCTACGGGAGTACCTCCTGGGATTTTTTTAAGCAGGTTTGGATGCAGCCTCCTTACGAACCTGTTTATTATTGGGATCCTGAGTTGGGGGGATATGATGAAGTAAAATATTTTGATGGGCAAGCGGATCGAAATCCTGTAGCCGTAATCGATCCGGATGTTGCTGGCTACAGGGATATAGCTAATAAGCAAATAGAATTAACAACTTCTTTAACCTATAACGTACCTTTAATAGAAGGTCTTTCTTTAAAAGGCCTCTTTGCATATGATGTACGCATTAAAACGGAAAAACAGTGGCGAAAGGGATATAAGGAATACAAAGCAAGTGGAGCTTTTGTTCGGCCACAGGGAAGTACTCGCTTAAGACATAGTATGAATGAGTGGCTTTATCCGAATCTTCAGTTTTCTGCTAACTATAGAAATACTTTTGGCAACCATAATTTTACCGGCCTGCTGCTGTACGAGCAAAGAACGGGGTCCGGAAATGGATTTATGGCCGGGAGATATTTTGCGTTAGATGTTTTAGACCAATTGAATTCGGGAAACACCACAGATCAGCAGGCATCCGGGATAGAAAAGGTACCCGGAGCAGGTGTGGATGCTGCCAACAGGGCAATAATAGGACGCTTGAACTATGATTTAAGCTCCAAATATTTGATGGAGCTTAGTTTTCGTTATGATGGCTCTTCGAATTTTGCAGAAGAAGATCGTTGGGGCTTTTTCCCTGCAGCGTCTTTAGGCTGGAGAATTAGTGAAGAATCCTTTATAAAGGACAATATCTCCGGTATGGATAATTTAAAGTTGAGAGTGTCTCATGGAGTTCTCGGAGATCATAGCGCTGCCGGTGGATTTCAATATATTGAGGGGTATAGCTATCCGTCCGGCGGGTATCTGTTTTCCGGCGATTCATGGACTACCGGTTCGGAATACAGGGGTTTAGCCAATCCTCATATTACATGGTACACGGCGACTACGTCCAATGTTGGAATGGATGTTTCTTTTTGGAACAACCTACTGGGAGCCCAGGTCGATTTATTTCAACGGAGAAGAGAGGGCTTACTTGCCAACAGGGCAATCCAGATTCCCGGAACGTTTGGGACCTCATTACCCCTGGAGAATTTAGAAAGCGATCAGAGCCGGGGATTCGAAATTGAGCTCAGCCATTTCAATAAAATCGGGCAGGTGAGGTATTGGGTAAAAGGAACATTTTCTTTTACGCGAACAAAGTGGTTACACCGGGAAGCAACGCCCGCGGGAAATTCTTATGCACAATGGAGGCATCGCAGCGATGACAGGTGGAAGAACATCCGTTGGGGCTATGGTTATACAGGACAATTCCAGACCGAAGAAGAGATCAGAAATTATCAAATAGTGCAACTTAATAATGGCCACGACAGGATGTATCCCGGAGATATAAAATATTTGGACTGGAATGAAGACGGAATGATTGACGGTAAGGATGAACATCCGATAGGCCGGGGTAATGATCCTGAAGTATTTTTTAGTTTTAATGTGGGCGCCGAATGGAAAGGGCTGGCAATACATGCATTTTTCCAAGGAGCATCCAGATACGATATTAAAAACAGTGAGCAACTGCAGGGACCTCTTCCGTGGGGAAGGAATTCTTCACAAATATTCTTGGATCGTTGGCATCACGAAGATCCGTTGGATTTTTCGACTCCCTGGGTGCCGGGTAAATATCCGATTTCGAGAGATGGTTTTGGGTATGGACCGAATAAAAAAACATCTCCATTTTGGTTGCACGATGTAACCTATCTCCGCCTCAAAAATGTAGAAATCAGCTACACACTGCCCTCAAGCTGGACCAATCGCATCGGTTTGGAACATGTGAGAATATTCACAAATGGACTCAACCTTTACACATGGAGCGACATTAAAGAACTGAAAGATCCCGAACAACCATTGGATGGGAGCGGAGCTGATAATGGATATAAATATCCTTTGATGGCGAATTACAGCTTTGGTATCAATGTAACATTTTAAAGCGTTAAATTATGAAAAAACTGGTGATATATATCATGATGTCGGTTGGAGGGGTTCTTTTAACCTCATCATGTGATGATGAATTTCTTTCTCCCAAACCTGTTAACTCTATTACGGAGGAAGATGTTTTTAGCAGCAAGGAAGCAATCGAAGCGCATTTGGCAAGACTTTACTGGAGGTGCCCTATGGAAGATTTCAACTGGCCTTCTGATCATGCCGGGTTTAGCCTTCATACCGATGAAATGGTAAATTGTACCCAGGACCAAAATGGTTATAATCCGGGTAATTATCAATGGTGGGGCGATGGATATAAGGCCATTCGCTACTTGAACAATTTTATTGAAAAACTTCCGGAGTCGACAGCTTACTCCAACGAAAGTGAAAAAGAGGACGTGCTGGGTCAAGCCTATTGGCTTAGAGCCTATACGTACATGGCATTGGCGCGAAGGTACGGAGGGGTTCCTATTCTGACCAAAGTACAGGAGTTGACAGAGGACCCGACCGAACTGCAAATTCCCCGTTCTACGGAAGAAGAAGTATTTGACCGGGTTCTTGAAGATCTGGACATAGCCATTTCGAAACTTTCGGACAATACTTCACCCTACAAAATCAATAAGTGGTCGGCCATTGCTTTTAAATCGAGGGTTATGCTCTACGCCGCTTCGTTGGCCAGATATAGCGATAAAGTATACGATGGCGGAATGTATATGGATGGTCTGCTGGGCATTCCGAAGGAAAAGGCGACGGATTATTACACGGGAGCTAAACATGCTGCCATGCAGGTAATCGAAAGCGGGAAGTATGAACTCTATGATTATGAAGGAGATACATACTATGCAAAAATAGCGAACTATGAAAAGCTGTTCTTTGACGAATCTTCAACGAATAAAGAACGCCTACTGGTCCGGGCGTATAACTTCCCTGACAGAACCCACAAATTTGATGAGCGGGTAACCCCTTTTAGCTTCCGCGCAGGTTCCGGATACAGCAGTAGAAGATGTCCTCCTCTTGCGATGGTAGAGAAATTTGAATACGTTGACGAACGGGACGGTTCAATTCGCTATGAAGGCAAGCAATTAAATGAGGATGCCTCAGATCCTATTATCGTCGACGACCCGAACGAATTATTTAGGAATAAAGATCCCAGGTTTATGCACAATGTGCTCTATCCCGGCAGGGAATGGCGCAACGATATAGTTGATGTCTATGTTGCAACTGTTAAAAATGGAGAAACATTTACGGCACAAGGTAAAGATGGTATCGGACAACCGGAGGCCACTTCAACGGGATTTTATTTTGCAAAATGGCTCCAGCGCAAGCCGGTCAGAGCTTTCAATGAAGGGTCGGATGTCGACTGGCAAATTATTCGTTATGCAGAGGTTGTTCTTAATTATGCCGAAGCTTGCTTTGAATTGGGAGAAACAGGCCAAGCACTAGAGTATGTGAACAAAATCAGAAAAAGAGCGGGTATACAGGCGCTTACGGCAATTGCCCGGGAAGATGTGCGCAACGAATTTGCAATTGAATTTTATGGAGAAGGGAATCGTTATTGGGACTTGAAGCGCTGGAGGACATTTCACGAAGTGCTCAATAATACGGAGACTTTTGCAATATGGCCTACATACAACGAAGACCAACAAGCGTATAGCTTTGTCAAGCATCAGTTGCCTTCTGCAAAATTTAAGAAAACTTTTGAGCCCAAGCATTACTATATGAAGATACCGCAAAATGAGATTGAAAAGAATCCTTTGTTAATACAAAATTTCGGACATTAAATCGAAGAAGAGGTTAAAATAAATGAAAGATGAAAATTGTAAATTATAGATTGATATTGCTCGCTTCCGTCGTTTTCGCTTCTTGCCAAATAGATAACTACCCGGAACCGGATGCTGTTTTTATTGGAAAAATTGTAGATGTGCAGACGGGAAAGACGATTCAAACCAGGCAGCCCGACGGCATACAAATTCGTCTGATACAAGAAGGGTATGAGAATCCTGTTCCGTATGACTTTTGGGCAAAAAATGACGGTACGTTTAGAAATACAAGATTGTTTGGAGGAAATTACAAGGTAACAGTTCAAGCCGGTCCTTTTCATAATAGCGTTACAAAAACAGTGATGCTTAAAAGTGGAAGCGAGACAGATGAAACGTTCGAGGTAGAACCTTACGTTAGAATTACCGATGTAAATATTTCCGTGTCCGGAACTACGATTACAGGTTCCTATAAACTATCGATGGGAGATGGCACCACTCAAATCAAACATTCAAAGTTAATTTGTCATGTTTCCCCAATCCTTCATAAGAATACGGATAATTTGGGAAGTTCCGAAAAAAACGACTTGACCGGGGTAAGTGCATCGGAGCTTGAATCCATGTTGTTTACCGATGAAATAACCGGATTAAAAGCGGGGACATACTACGTTCGGGTCGCAGTCGAATCCAAGAACTCGTTGGGAAGAAATAATTACTCGGAAATAGTAAAAGCAGAACTCTAAGAGATTCAAGTAATTTTAAAAGGTTCATACGGCTGAACTTTTTTAGACATAATTACAGAACCAAATGACGAAAAAGCTCGTTTTTTGTTGATGCAACGATCACGGAAAATGAGCTTTTTTAGATAAGAATTATACGAAAAAAGACGAAGGAAAACATGGACGCGCCTTATTGGGAATGCTGTAGACAGCCTGCGAGGACAAGGAAGGAGCTCGACGATTGTTGCCCCTCAAGATCAGTATTCAAGATGTATTCAGAAAAGAAGGATGGATATGCCCTTCCCGCCTCTAGTTTAGCGGAGCGTAACCCGAGACGACGTATGACGGCACGTTAACTGGTTCTGAATGCGGTGAAATTCTTAAAGCTATATTTTAAGTCCGACAGAAAAACGATCCCGGCTATTGGGGATGCAGATGTCAAACATCCAATATGCCTCCGGGTGAAGCAGCGTAGTAAACCGAAAGCCTCACCGACCGGCTCATACAATAAAGATGGGCTCGCAATGGCAAGTCTCCGCCGAACCCCGGCCTATGATTCGCCGGAAATTTCATGAATCATTCGGGTAAAAAGAACAGTAGATCGATCAAAAGTTGAAAAAGATTGCATGTGCGGGTTATATTCGCAACTTAATGTGGAATAAAAGTAATGATGAAATGAAGAGAAGTATTTTGGTTTTAGGACTGCTTGCTCTTATCGAATTTCAGGTTGATGCTCAGCGGTTAAGAATCAGCGATGATCAAAGATATATTGTTTACTCCGATGGCAGGCCGTTTTTCTGGTTGGGTGATACGGCGTGGGAATTATTCCACAGAACGACCAGAGAAGAAGCCGATTTCTACCTGAAGAATCGAGCGGAAAAAGGATTTAATGTGATTCAGGCCGTCGTACTGGCGGAGCTTGACGGTTTGCGCGTTCCAAATTCTTACGGAGAAACGCCTTTTGACGGTATAGATCCGGCAAAAATCAATGAGGGGTATTTCGAGCATGTCGACTACGTGATTGACAAAGCCAACGAACTCGGTATGTATATAGGATTACTGCCTACCTGGGGAGATAAATTTAATCGATCGCGGGGCATCGGACCGGTAATATTTAATTCGAACAACGCCTATGAGTACGGCAAATTTCTAGGAAAAAGATATAAAGGCAAAAACATCATCTGGATTATGGGGGGAGACCGAAACCCGACCGGAGAAGGACATATGCAAATTGTCCGCCAAATGGTAAAAGGTATAAAAGATGAGACGGGCAGGATGCAACTATTCACTTATCATCCACAAGGAGGCAGCAATTCTGCCATGTGGTTTCATAACGATGAATGGCTGGATTTTAATATGTTTCAATCCGGGCATGGAGAGGTGAATAATCAAAATTATAAGATCACAAATCATATTTATAATCTGCCAAAGACAAAGCCTGTTTTGGACGGTGAGCCTTGCTATGAAGATCATCCGGTCAATTGGAAAGAAGAAAATGGCTGGTTTGATGAATTTGACAGCAGGAGAGCCGGCTGGTGGTCGATGCTTGCCGGAGCCTGTGGGCATACCTATGGCAATCATAATGTTTGGCAAATGTGGCTGACCGGGAGAAATTCGGTCTTGGCTGCGCGTACGCTGTGGAAAGCATCCGTCGATTATCCGGGCGCATTTCAAGCAGGGTATATGCGGTCATTTTTTGAAGCGCTGGATTGGCAGAAACTCGTGCCAAAACCTGATCTTGTCAAGAATGGCCCGAATACCAATGGGAGAGAAATCCTGGCGGCTATAGCCAGCGATCATACCTTTGTCGTTGCATATTCTCCTTATGGCATGAATTTCAGCCTGGATCTGGGCATGCTTTCGGCAGACCGGTTGGTCGCAAGCTGGTACAATCCCAGAAACAACAATTATGTGAATTTGGGAGAGTTGCAAAAGGGCGATGACATATCCTTCGACCCGCCTGCCGACCCGCAGCGGGGAAACGATTGGGTACTGTTGGTCAAATGTAAATAATCCGGACGGACGATTCGTTTGACAGTATAGGTCCCGGGATTTTCATTTGTATGATGATGTGAGCTCAGGTGCTGTTGCGTACCTCGATTTCTTTTTACTATATTCACATCCGATCCGGTGATTCCCTCGACTACAAGTCGAGCGGAACGCTCCCGGAGAAAATTTAATCCGGTTTATTCGTAATAACTCATTTTTTTGTTCCTCAAATTTGAGGAACAAAAAAATGATTGCTACCATTAAACGGTTACTTTTTTGAGCATAAAAGTAATTATCGACCCTTCGGGCGAAAAATTATGAATTTTTCGGGTTAATTTTCGTCGGTTTAAATACTGCTCTATATGAATTTGAAATTTAAGGTAAATTATCACACGATCTGGGGACAAAATGTACTGGTAAGCGGTTCATGTAAGGAGCTTGGGAATAATAATCCCGATAACGCCTTACCTTTAAACTATATGGATAACGGTGATTGGGAAGCAAGTGTGAAAATCGATTCAATGACCATAAAGAAGATCGAGTATAAATACTTGATCAAAAATGAGACCGATGATCGCGTTTATTGGGAATGGGGAGCACCTCGAAGATTAAAGCTTCCGTCCAAAGTATCCGGTTTTGCTTTGAAAGATTCCTGGAGGTCACACAAAGCGCCGGAAAATGCTTTTCTCTCCCAAGCTTTTGCAGCCAACCTGTTCAAAAGGAAACAGCCAAAAAAGAAGAAGGCAGCCGTAGGAGCAAATTTAGGCCTGCAGCTAATCGCTCCAAGAATAGGTAAGAATCAATCATTTTGTATTGTCGGCAACTGTAAATCCATGGGATCGTGGAGCCCGGATGAGCCGCTGATAATGTCGGATGCCGATTTCCCGGTTTGGAAAGCAGAGATAAAAGTTGATAAACGAGACGACAACATTGAATATAAGTACGGGATTTACGATCACGATGAAAAGAAGCTTGTCGAATGGGAAAACGGTGAAAACAGATCTGTATCCATAGACAAAGGATATCCCTATACACTGAAAACAGATTTAAATTTTCGATATGCTTCCGGCGGATGGAAAGGGGCGGGCGTTGCTGTTCCCGTATTTGCACTTCGATCTAAGAATAGCTGCGGAGTGGGCGAATTTCTCGATATAAAACTATTGATCGACTGGGCGGTAAAAACCGGACTGAAGATGGTGCAAATTTTGCCGATCAACGATACCGTAGCCACTCATACCTGGACAGATTCCTACCCCTATGCAGCAATTTCCGTCTTTGCGCTGCATCCGATGTATCTCAATTTGCGTGCCATGGGGCTCCTGGCCGACAAGAATGAGATGAAGCGATTTCAGAAAAAAGGCAAGGAATTGAATGCACTTGAGCTGATCGATTACGAGGCGGTCATGAATCTGAAATCGCCATACTACAAAAAGCTGTATGATCAGAATAAAGAACAGTTTTTAAATGATAAAGGATTCCTGGCTTTCTTTAAGGAAAATAAAGATTGGCTTATTCCTTATGCTGCATTTTCCAGACTGAGAGATAAATACAGCACCCCTGATTTTACTAAATGGGGAGAATACGCCCTCTATGATAAATCCAAGATCGAACGTTTGACGGATCCGAAGAAGAAAGATTACGACGATTACGCCGTTCACTATTTCATACAATATCATCTTCATTTACAGATGCAGGAAGTTGCAGATTATGCAAGGGAGAAAGGCGTGATACTTAAAGGTGATATTCCCATCGGTATTTATAGAAATTCTGCGGATGCATGGTTGGAACCGGACCTTTATCATATGGATAAACAAGCGGGTGCCCCGCCGGATGCTTACGCGATCTCGGGGCAGAATTGGGGATTCCCGACATACGATTGGGAGGAAATGGCCAGGGATGGTTATTCCTGGTGGCGCAGAAGATTGTCGAAAATGGCCACCTATTTCGATGCTTACCGGATCGATCATATACTTGGTTTTTTCAGGATCTGGGAAATTCCCCGGGAATCAGTGGAAGGGTTGATGGGGCGCTTTAATCCGGCAATTCCGATGTTCAAATATGAGTTGGAGGGCAATGGCCTGCATTTCGATTATGATCGCTATTGCAGGCCGTACATCAGGGAATACATGCTCGATGAACTGTTTGGTGAAGAAAAAGAATGGGTAAAGCATACCTTTCTCAATAAAGGGGAAGGTGATTTTTATGCCGTGAAAGACACGTTTGATACTCAGCGAAAAGTAGAGGATCATTTCCTTCCACTGCTAGCCGAAGCCGAGAATAAAGACCAATTGTCGAAGATCAAACATGGATTGTTTACCTTGATTGGCAACGTGCTCCTGATCGAAGATCCCGACAGTAACGGACAGGGATTTCATCCGAAAATAGCGCTGCATTTCACGTATTCTTTCAAAGAACTCGATGAACAGGCCAAAGCCGCTTTGGATAAGGCTTACATACACTATTATTACGAACGCCAGGAAAACTTCTGGAGAGAAAAAGCGATGGTGAAATTGCCGGCTATTATCAATGCAACAAACATGCTTGTGTGCGGGGAAGATCTCGGTATGGTACCTGATTGCGTACCGGGCGTAATGGGGGAGTTGGGGCTGCTCAATCTTGAGATTCAGCGTATGCCTAAAGATTCCAACAGCGAGTTTAGCCACCCGTCGAATAGCAATTACCTGAGTGTGGTGAGTCCGAGTTGTCACGATATGTCGACCATACGCGGATGGTGGGAGCAGGACCATGAACGTACGCAGCGATTTTATGAAAACATCCTGGGACATACGGGAAGGGCTCCTCAATTCTGTGAACCATGGATAGCTCGCGAGGTGATCATCCAGCATTTGCACGCACCTGCCATGTGGGCGATTTTCCCAATTCAGGATTTGGTGGCAATGGATGAAAAGCTGCGGCTGGAAAATCCGTTTGCCGAGCAGATCAATGAACCCAGCAATCCAAAGCACTACTGGCGCTTTCGTTTTCATTTATACATGGAGGACTTGCTCAAAGCCAAAAGTTTCAATAAAATGCTCAGCGAGTTGGTGTCCCTATCAGCGCGGAATGGGGGCATCTAACCGGATATTCTTTGTAGTAGTAATACGTGTTTATCCGGGATAAATTCTTAACACCAATCCCGGAGCCGAGATATCGCCGTTATTGTTTGACGAGGTTCCAACCGTATCGATTAGAGCACCGGAAAGTTTTATTCGATGCTCCTGAATCAAGACATTTTTTGTTATGTCGAAAGAAAAACCGGCCGATAAATCCTGCGCGTAGATCGTAATGTTCTCCGGTAAGGTCTTTTCGAATTCCAATATAAGCGATTTATAACGACCAAAAATTCCAACGGGTTTATCCGTCTGTAATTCCATTATTGTAAAATCTGCTCTCGGGTGCCTCCAGGGAGTTTTCATTGGATGTCTTTTACTGCGACAAGTAATCCCAAGGCAGCCGCAATATTGCAATCGTCCTGAATATACAGCGTTGCCTGATGTTCGGAGTTGCCGGCAGTTAACGTCAAATTATCGCGAATGCGCAGCAAGGTCGTCGTGTTTACAGGCAAAGGAGCTGCATCCCGGGCAATCAGATAACCAGATCTTTCTTCAAGTTCATTCCCTGAATCTTGAGCACAGGCTCATCATTACCGAGATCTTTCTGATAAAATTTCAGGTTAAGCGTTTTGCTCTTTCCCGGAGCCAGGGAGATATAATTGTCGCTCCAGAATACCGGTAGTATGGATGAACCGTCGGATTTTTTGGTAGCCATAAGCTCAACAAAAAACACAAGTTTGTCGGACGGGTTGGTAACTGTCACATGCAATTCCCATTCTTCTCCCCGCCTCACGATTTCTTTTTCAACCGAAATGTCGACCTTGTCCATGGAATTGACGGCAGTGAAATCCGCATACTGTTTTTGCGGAGTATAGTACCAGACTGTGTTTGGCCAATCAAGCAGATCCTTTTTTGTTGATAACCAATAGAAGTTATCCGATACTGTTTCTGAAGAACCATTTACTAACTGAAGGTCGAGAAAGCAGACTTTGCCAGCATCTTTTAATGGAGGCAGATCCGTAAGTTTAATTGTTTCATCTGAGCTCAGGTTTACCGCTATTTCCTCGTTGAGCATGGTATTGGAATTGATATCATAAATCGTAATTAGAGCCTTATGATCTTTTATGGCATTTGGAGCATCATTGCTTGCGTATACGTTGTTATCATCGTAATTGTATATGAGCGTAGAAGGCTGACCTGATTTTTGAGTGCCAAAATATGCACCTGTTGGCATCAGGTAATAATCGTATAGTTGCCAGTACATTTCCGGCCATGGGGAATTGAGCATCCATTGTACAACTCCGGTAGTAGTTGGCCTGTTAATGACATGTGCTTCAAACATCGGACGGATAGCTTCATAATTCATGAGCTGGGCTTTGAGGGCAAGTTCTTCCAGGTCCTTGGGCTCCCCATATCGATTGTTTAGAGCTTTGAGGTAAACTTTTACGCTGTTGAAGTCTTTTCTTCCGGAGTGGTAATTCCACATTTTATTGGCCGGTGGCCATAAATGTGCTTCCGGGATCATTTTCTTTATACTTTCTATCGGAGGTATTTGTGGCCCCGGTCCGGTTTCTGAGTTAAACCCGTAAGCGCCGCCCCATTTTTTGTCCTCGAACCAATATACGGGAGGTACATATTCATAGGGACCAAGCATCTTCATGCCGGAAGGTCCTGAAATTTCGCTTTCAAATTCACCTGCCGAGATTAGAAGTGAGCGTGTCTCATCATACTGATCGAGGGTTTCCCGATAAAGCGACTCAAGCCTGGGTTTGGGCATTGCATCGCTTCCTACGGCCCAGCAATAAATGCTCGGGTGGTTTCTCAGCCACTTCACCTGATGTTTTAAATATTCGTTGAGTAAATCTTCTTCTTTTGAGGTTAATTTAACACCGCTCATTTCGGTACTTTCCGCTATGGTCATGCTTTCATCGTAGTCTTCCGGAACCACCAGGGGCAAACCAAGATAATCGGGCCATTCCCATTGACAACTCCAACCCACCATAAGTAAAATGCCATTGCGGTCACAAAGATCATAGATGTGATGGTTGTTGCCCCATACGCCTTCAAACCTCAGAGCGTTCATGTTCATCTCTTTTACATAGCGGATTTGAGCCGCATCTTTTTCCGGCATGTATCGCAAGAAAAGATCATCGACCCAACCGCCGCTTTTTTGCATCACTTTCCGGCCATTTACCTTATATCCGCGTACACCGCTTTCATTCAGGTAGGTTTCAATTGTTCTTATTCCGAAATTGACAATTTGTTGATCTTTAATCGATCCATTTTCAATTACCCGGAGATCAAGTGAATACATGTTGGGCGCCCCCAAACCATTTGGCCACCAGAGACGGGGATTTTTCATATCGAGTTGTGGTACATCCTTCGGAGTGAATAGGACCGTCTTCCTTTCATTTGGTCCAAGAACAAAGTCCTTTTTAAATTGGATTTCTTCGATTTTTCCGGTAACGGAAACCGTCTTTTCATCCGAACTGAAATTGGAGAGCTCAGCGCTGACGGAGAGTCGGGCTCCGTTCAGGGTTTTGGTATTTACATCTGTTTTTACAAATGGGTGATCGATTGCCACTTTACCGGTTCTTTTAAGCCGTACTTCACGATAGATTCCCATATATTTATCAGGCGGGGTAGGGGCCCAATCCACAAATCCCATGTAGAAATCTCTCGGTTTTGGAGGTATTATCTCAAAAGCGAGCACATTATCTGCCTGAACATACTGAGTTATATCGATCTCAAATTGTCGAAAGGCCCCGTAAAGTGTATCCTGAGAAGCAATTTGCCGACCATTCAACCAGATGTTGGCCCGGTAGTTGATGCCGTCGATCAACAGCCGGAGCTCTTCTGATTTTGAATTGAAGTTTTTGATGGTAAACTCCTTGCGGTACCACCACGGAATTTCAAAGGGCTGCGTTGGGATCTTGGCTAAATTATCCCCATAAAACACGTCTTTATATATTCCGGCTTCGATCAAAGCAGCCAGGACAGTGGTGGGGACTTTGGTGTTTATCCAGTTGGCCGTTGATCGTCCGGTTGTAGAAACAGCCTTTCCATCTTCCGTAATTTCTTTTGAGGATATGATCTGCCACCCTTCGGTGAGGTTTTGCTCTTCCACCGTTACTTTTTCAGAGCAAGAGGGGAGTAATGCAGACAAACCTAAAATACCTATCAATAAGATGTTTATTGAGCTTTTGAACCATTCGGATATATTCATAACGACTGCGATTGACATCATACTTAAAAATAGCTAAAAAAAAATGAAATGGAGTTGATTGAATATGTGATAAAAACCTTATTTATAGTACTGCAAAAATGTGAAATGGTCTATTGGCATGAAAGGATAAATTATCGGAATTGTACTCTTTGCCGGATTTGGTGGTCTTAGCGAGACGCTAAGACCAGTGATAATAGATAAACTGTCTCTAGTCTTAGCGTCTCGCTAAGACGAATACGCACAAAACTTTAAGTCGAGTCAATCAAGAAAATAGATTTCAATTTCACCTTTAACACCTTGATAGTTCCTGGCACTACTACCTGCCCAACAAGAAGGTTCATTAACAAAACCAGCTTTCACTGGATTATTGTGCACATATTCAAGGCGTTGCCGAATCATCTCGTTTGAGGATAATTCGATGGGATGATTATGATGTTCCCAAAACTGAAAATCCCTGGTATTTGATTTCATTGAACCCTCAGTTTTCATGATTTTTAATATCCATTCTTTTCTACTCTCATGAGGATTATTTTCTACGTATTTTCGGATATGTCGTGAAGTATAACTTTTGAAATCTCGGATGATATCCTCCAGTTTATCTTTTCCCGCAGTACCAAGTATCAAGTGAATATGATTTGTCATAATGCAATATGCGCCAATCAAGAGACCTTTTTCTTGTTGACAGTAACGAAGGGATTCAAAAATAATATTTCTGTATTCTTGCCTGGCAAATACGTCAATCCAGCGGACAACCGTAAATGTCACAAAATAAAAGTGATTCTGACTTCTTATTTTATACTTCCTGCCCACTGATCGAGAATTGATTTGTAGTTTATGTTCAAATTAACGTAAGATCGACCACAAACAAAACTGTCATGCCAGAAAAGGTCTTGGCGAGACGCTAAGACCAGTGATAATAGATAAACTGTCTCTAGTCTTAGCGTCTCGCTAAGACTCCCGCTCGACGAATTTGCTCAAAACTTATATTTTGACTCCTTTTTCTTCTTAAGCTCCTGAAATCCCATTCGGATGTATCAAACTTTTTATGAGTAACATTTATCGAGGAATATCCACTGCCTTTTAATATCCGCCTCCTCCGATCATTTTTTGAAAATCTGCCTGAGAGATATCTTCGTAGCCATCCGATTTGTCGAAGATTGCATCCGAAACCGATTCTTCCGAAACGACGCTTGCAGTTATTCCCATTTTTATATTCTGTTGAGTCACCGAGTACTGCAACGGGAATCCTTTAAGTCCGACAAATTCTCTTTGAGCTTTATTGCTGATTTTCTCCGTATAATAAACAGTCATGCTCAACTGCCCGGTTTTGTCCTTCATAATTGCTTTTTTACATGGATATCCGGCGATCGTCTTGGTCTCTTCCAGGTATTCGATATTCGGCATCTGATTAGCATCTTTATCAAACTCTTCCGTAGAGATGTTTATTCTTATTTTCTGACCTCCCATCTCCATCTCCATAAAGCCGTTTTTCCGATCCATGTCGCTTATTACGATCGTTTTTCCCATCATTTGATTTTGTTCAAGCCGAGACTTGCTCCCCTTGATATGAATGATCATTTCTTTTGGAAGCATGGATTCCATCTCTTTCATCTCGGCAGGCATATCCTCGTAAGATATGGAGTAAACAACCCTTCCTTCAAAGCTGCTTTGTGCAAATGAATTGGAAATGAGAAATGACACAAGTAAAGAAATGTAAGTGGTTGATTTCATTAGTTTTTTCATAATTGCAATAATTAGAACATGAGCCCGCAAATTACTCGGGGCGTTTTGGAATTCCTATTTGAATCTGTTATTTAATTTTGGGCCATGCTGTTTGCAAATACCCGGAAAGGATTAGAATATTAAAGAATCGCCGGGCTGTGGTTACCTGGAAATTTCAAAGTGCAACCGCTGTCTTTCTTCCATCCTCGGGTTTGGCATAGATATCAGGTTTTTAGGTATTTTCGAGGCCGCCATTCGCGCCGGGTCCGTTATTGTTTTGCCAGTGATCAGCTCAGCTGTTCTCGCCAGCATATTTTCCGCAAGCGATCCCAATTCAGCGTCGTAGTCATCGCCGACAATATGGTGAGGGGCAAATCCGTCGCCGTAGTCCGATTCGCCGTTCACATTTGCCGCTTTCATTACAATAGGTTGTAATGCCCAGCCATGGCTCGTTTCTTCATCATGAACCGTGATTGATCCGACATATTTTCCGCTCGTATGATCTTCTCCAACAAGTATCACCTCCATATAAGGGTTTAGGCAGTTAATGACGAGTTCGCTGGCGGAAGCGGTATTGGAAGTTGTGAGGATATACACCCTTTCCAGATTGAGATTTACTTCCGGAGTGATAAATTTGGTAAGCAGGTTTGGCGATTCTTCACCTTCTTTGTCAATCCAATATTGTTGAACATCGGCATTCCACATCGTTCTGGAGTATATCTCTTTATTTTCTACTGCCAAAGCAGGGGCGAGCATGCTGGACAATAATACTGCCGAGTACCTGGCACCTCCCGGATTATACCTGAAATCTAATATGAGATCCTGAATTTGGTCGCTTTTAAATTGATTAAAGGCGCTGATCAATTGATCATTAAAGTCTGTGATGAAGCGATTATAAACCAGGTAACCTATTCTGATTCCGTCAATATCCAGGGTTTTGTTGATATGGATCGGATTTTCGGTCAATTCAACGGCATTTAAAGTTTTTTCACCCTTGAACATCAACTGTCCGTTTTGGTTAAATTCCCCGAAAGACAAGGTATATGAATCTTTCTCAAACAGCAGGTCATAATAATTATCCAGATCCAGATTTACTCCATTGACTTGGTAGAACACATCGCCGCGTTTGATTCCGGCCAACTCTGCCGGAGAATTTGGGACCGTGTATTTAACAATGGCATAGACGGAATTGGAACCGGATGCCCTAAAAAGCTTGAATTCATGTCCGAACGATTTTTCTATGCCTTTGAAACTGTTAATCAGGCCGTCGTAATCATCGGTAATATAGGACCACTTATCCGTAGGCTTGAAGAGTAATTTTGTAAAATATGCTTCAGGATCAAACTCGCTGTTCACGTCAATATTTTGAGGGATATGATCGTCCCAAAGATAGACATCGTTCATACTTTTCCATATAAATTCATTGATCTCAAGGACCTTGGCAGATGGCTTTAAATCCTCTTCCTTACAAGCTGTGAAAAAAAGTATAAGTAGTATTACGGCTGTAAATACGGAAAATCTGTTTATTGATTGCATATTTCAAACTCCAATTCAAATATATATCATTTGGAATAAGTAAAGTCCTCCACAGGTGTAAAACACCCGACAATGATCCGATATTGTCTTGCAACACGCATTTTATCATTGATTTTTTTCGACAAACTCAAACTTGTACCGGCGAAAGTACATGATGTTTGCGGATATAAAAATGAACAAAGTGGCCAGTATTAATGGATGTACGGAAAAGAGAATTAAAAAAGTAACAATTACGATCAACCAGAAAATCCGGGTAATCAGTTCACTCAGCTCCATCTGCTTTATTATGAGCATTCCATAAATCAATAAAACTGCGCTCAGGCCAAATACTTCTGTCCCAAACACGTCGAAAAAATGAGCTTCCACCGGATAGTATCTTAAGATTATGATTATTTCGGGGATCAATAACAGAAGGAAAGTAGACAGATGTTTGAGACTGCTTGTTATGAAGCGCTCCGGGAGATTGGCGATGATCCTCAGTTCAAGATAGTAAAACCTGATGTACTTATGAAGTATTGCCGCATTGCCGACCAGCGCCAGCAAAATACCTTCATTGAAAAGCCTCAGATCGAACTGGTCCGTAGAATACAGAGCCGATGTGCCTATGATCATCGAACATGTATATATTTTTGATAAGACAAGCAGGACAGGATCATTGCGCACAAGGTGTTCGATAAAGAAGACGTAGGATGGTTTGGCAAGTTTGTTCAGGAGCCGGACTTCAATAAATTTTTTTTCGTGCGGAAGTCCGTGTAGCTTCTTCATTAGCATAATCGCAACTAGAAAATGCAGAATGAATAAAGATATCAATATTGATAAAATGGAAAGGTAAAATGATCGTGGTACGGACAGGATTATTAAGAATACCGAATATCCGATTACCGGAACCAATAACATCATGGAAGCCAAAACGACGGCACTGATTTTGATTTTTGGCGGCAACAAATAGAATGCTTCCAGGAATTGGTTTTCCCGATGATTGAGCGATGTAATGATAAATAGGATCAGCTTTATTCCATAACCAAACCAGAGTGCGTACAGAAAGAAGAGCAATAATGGATTTGCGACCAGGAAAGATCCGATAGCTATGTGTTCCTGCGATTTGACAAACCCAAATAAAATCAGGAACATCAGTCCGAAAAAAGCAGCATTTTGCTTGTAAAACTCGATAACCAGGCACCTTGCCAGGACGCTCAATACCCCATTCATTTATTCCCGGGCTATTGTGAGGTTATTTGCCATGTACCGGCCATCTATACGTATTCCCAGCTTCCCGATATCCTGATGAGAAACAAGGATAAAGTTTACTCCATCATCGCAATGCTTGACGATCATAAATTTCAGAATTTCAATGGCGGATGCGTCAAGCGTATTAAATGGCTCGTCCAGGAGAACTAATGACGGCGTACCGAGAAAAGCAAGTGTAAGTGAAAGGCGCTTTAGCATTCCGGAGGAGTATGTGCCGATGTGGTCAAACAGGTATTCATTTACTCCGAACGTTTCCGCTATGGAAGTTTGGTCGTTTTTGGTTGCACCTTTTGCTTTGCCAATAAATGATATGAGGTCGTTGGCAGAAAGGAAGTCGGGATAATTGGCTTCGGACTCTGAATAATTCACCTGCTTCCGGTAAGCGACCCCGGATTTTACGGGGCTGAACTTTTTGAGGAGCGTTACCTCCCCCTCAAAAGGAATTAATCCGGCAATAATCTTTGAAAAGGTAGTTTTTCCGCTGCCATTGATGCCTTTCAGATGAGAAATTCCACGATCGATATGCAGGTTTTCAATTTCAAGAATGGTTTTGTCTCCATATTTTTTCAGGAGTTTATTGACTTGCAGCATTCGGGAAAATTGTTGTTGTTTCTATTCTTGCACGAAAACCGGATCAGTAAGTTCGCCTGCTCGTGGAATTTTCATCCGGAAAGTCTTCCGGAACCTTAAAAGCCACCTCCTTACCGGCCGCCCATTCACATCCTCGTATAAAAGTTGTCATAAATCCGACGCAGGAAAGCGCCAATTTGTGATGTCCCATTACGGTGTGAAAGACACGCCCTTTTTCATATTTTACGGTCATTAAAACGGGTTCGTTCCGGTTGGTGCCGTCATACTTTTCTGCAGAAAAGGAGGTGGCAAGAATTTCCATATTCCTGGCAGGACCGCGCAACATATCATATAGTTCATCTTCCGTATGCAGCCATTTTGCCGGTAGGTTTTTCATGATAGGATGATCTTCATTCCTGGTTTCGACCACATACTCATGCCGGGGGCCGTGATGCCCCGCATTTCCCGGGGAGGTGTCCCGGACCACCTCGCCAAGGTCATTTACATATACATAGGGACCTGCGGTTTCCGTTCGATTCCCCCAGCCACCCAGTCCGATCATATCATTGTAAGCTGTCCAGGTCGGAAAAGCATTGTCAGCGGCATGAATGACTACAAAACCACCTCCGGAAGATATATATTTTTCAAGATTGCGTTGAGTGCGCATCGACCAGATGTCTCCGTCATAAATCGAAACAACTACATCATAGTTCTTAAATTTGGGATTGAATTTATCCAGACTTTCGCCTTTCATTGGCGATGTAGCCACATCAATCTGAAACAAACCCGAATCATCGAGCTGCTTCAGAAGCACCGGCGTCCATTCTTTCCAGTGCTTGTGATTTATGCTTTGACCGTCAATCAAGAGGACTTTGATCCCGTTCCCATTTTTCTTTTTTCTTTTTTTTGCTTCTGCAGGCAAGCACAACAGAATTGAGATTAGAAAGAGGGTAAAAAAAGAAGTCTGGTTTAAAAATGTTTTATTCATCCTCCGATATTTTTCTTGCTTTCCAAAGTTATTAAAGAAAAGCTTATTTTTATAGCGATGAAGTATTCACTTTATTCCGGCAATTATTTTTGCAGAGCTTACAAATGAAATCATGAAGCGTATCTCTATTTTTATTGTAGTTGGTTTATTCGTTTTTAACCCGGTGCGAAGCCAGGAATACAAACTCGGGACCATAAACTTTGAAGCGAGTGGAGACGAAGTTGCACAGCCGTATTTTATGAAGGGCATGTTGCTCCTTCATAATTTTGAATATGCCGATGCGGCTGAGGAATTTGAAATGGCGCAGCTCCTGGATCCCAATTTCGTGATGGCTTACTGGGGCGAGGCCATGTGTTATAACGAGCCTGTGTGGTTCCGGCAGGATTTTGAAAAGGGAAGAGGCGCCCTGTACAAACTCGGTGTGAAAGCGGAAGATCGTATTGGAAAAGCCAAGACGGATGTAGAAAAGGATTTTATCAAGAGCATTGAGCTTCTTTATGGAGATGAGCCGGACATAAAGGTCAGAAACCGGAACTATGAGGCAGCTATGGCCGAGATGTACAAAATATACGGATCAAGTGAAGAAATTGCGGCCTTTTATGCCTTGTCGATTTTGGGAAATTGTTACACTGGAAATGAACGGGAAAAAAAAGATCTGGCATCCGGGATATTGATGAAACTGAATGCAGCCAATCCAAACCATCCCGGGGTTTTGAATTATCTTATTCATATTTTCGATGATCCTTCTCAAGCTTACAGAGGAAAGAAAGCTGCGGAATCGTATTTCAAACTGGCAAGGGATTCCAAATACGGATTGCATGCCCCGTCCCATATCTTTTTGGCCATTGGAGATTGGGAGAAGGTTGTGAAAAGCAATGAAGCTTCGTGGGCAGCGGCGGAAGCATGGGTAAAGAAGCGGAAAAAATCTCTGGAGGACCGGGACTATCATTCACTTTGGTGGCTGCAATATGGTTATTTGCAGCAAGGTAAACATGTCAAGGCTTTGGAATTGCTGGAAAATATGAATCGCGATGCCCGGTATAGCAAGTCGGAACGATTGCGGTTTCACCTGGCGATGATGCGGGGGCATTATCTTGTGGAAAGCGGCAACTGGATGAGCGATGTCGTACAGATACAAATACCGACAAAAGGATTTAGTGCAAGTACAAAGAATATGTGTTTTTATGTAGAGGCGATGGCGGCCATAGAAAAGAATGATTTTCCCAGGGTCCGTTGGTATCTGGACCAAATGACCGACCAGCGCATGGTAGAACAAAACCGGAAGATGGCATTCAATGACTTTCGGACATGCGGTACCTCCCTGATCACAAGGGATGCCGGATTGGAGCTTGAGCTGGCGCGGG
Source organism: Cytophagales bacterium (assembly GCA_022360055.1). Classification (GTDB taxonomy): domain Bacteria; phylum Bacteroidota; class Bacteroidia; order Cytophagales; family Cyclobacteriaceae; genus JAAUQL01. The sequence continues at coordinate 28,563 of JAKSDO010000193.1, forward strand.
CGGAATGTATGGAATGGGAGTTGCAGGCATTGCTGGCACTTAAAACCGGTAAATACGACGAAGCGGAGACATACATAAAAAAGGCAGTGGATTTAGAGGATAAAGCAAGATACGAACCGGGCCCACCCGTGATCTTAAAACCATCCCGCGAAATGTTTGGTGAAATTCTCTTGGCCAAAGGAAACGACCAGGGAGCGATCGAACAATTCGATCTGGCTCTGCGGCGAGCCCCTAACCGCAGTTTATCTTTGCTTGGAAAATACAAAGCTTTAAAGAACCTGGGAGAACTTCAGAAGGCAGCCCAGGTGAAAGAGATGCTCATGAAAAACTGGTCCGGAGCAGATGAGCAGGTCTTGTTGTTTGTGAAGTAAAAGCGCTTTTTCAGGTAGATGTCAGGTAGAAATACCTGACATCGCATACATTACCTGACACTTTATTTACCTGAAGTCACCGAAACTTTTCACTGACCCGGATTCGACAGAAAAATGCTTATCGGGCAAAAATCAGTTTGGTTGTTCTGCCTGCTCACATTGTTGTATTTGGGCCAGGATTTCATCGTGTTTATCTTTGAAAAGATTGCGAACCAGTTTTTCATCGCCGGAATGCAATTGACGAACGCGCTTCGCTTTTGTGCAATATGCTTTGCAATTTTGGTTTATTACCTTTACCAGGTAGTTCTGTCCTTCAACGGGCATAATCACCTCCATAAAATCACTGTTAAAGGATACCTCCATCTTTTTAACAGTCGGCGAGTTCTCCATTTTTTCGGCCTGTCCAAACATATACTTGTTTTCAAGAATCTGAATTTGAATGTCACAGGCCTGAGCCCTTGCCTGAATTACCGATAAGTAAAAAAAGATAATCAGAAAAAGTTTTTGCTTCATGATTTTGAACGTTTGTGTACAGCTAGATAACCAATCGATGGGAAAGGTAAATGGATTAATATCACTTTTTTTTGATTTGTCGCCCCAGCGTCAAAATATCTGCCCTCCAAATTTCTTCGAAAACAGAACCAATGGCTGCGTTGGATTGCTTTCACTTTCTGTATAAGATTCGCGGGGATCTATATGCTTCCCACAACAAAAATTATATGGCCATTTATCCACAAGGCGATTGGTAATCAATAACGGATTACATCTGGTTTCAGGATGTATTTCCGATAATTCGGTCGAGGGGTAGATGAGCTTCATCGGAAACATCGCAGGAAGTAGGTAAGTAAGTGGCGCAGTATAAATAGAGTATGCCACAATTCGTGTTGTTTACCCGCGCGTTGAGATGTTAAAAGATAAAAACTTTTTATGAATGGTTCTAATGAATAACTTCGTGGGAGCAATGCAACACTTTGGTTATTTCCGAATTCTTTTGAATGATGCCCAAAATTAAACTCCTCGATACCGGGTTTGACTCATTCACCTATGAGCAACAACTATTCGAATCTCATAGGTATAGCTTTGAGGTTTGGCCGGGGGACAAAGGCGATGTCGACGGAAAGATCAGATTTGCCTCTGATGCCGAGGGCCTGCTGATCCGGTGGACACTGATTGACGATGACTTTTTATCGAAAATGAATGGATTAAAGGCCATTGCACGATATGGAGTGGGATATGAAAACATTGATCTGGATGCGGTAACCAGATATGGGGTGAAAGCGGCAAATGTTCAGGGATATGGCGACCATTCGGTTTCCGATCATGCCTTGGCATTGATGTATGCCTGCAACAGAAATTTGCTTCGAGGGCATCGTGAGATCCGGGAAACGTTTAGCAATGCTCCGGATAAACGCGTGTTGGATTTTCATGAATGCATACTCGGCATTATAGGGTTGGGCAGGATAGGAGGGACCTTGAGTAGGAAAGCGGCACATCTGTTTAGAGAAGTGATTGCATACGATCCATACATTGACGATCAAAGGTTTGATGAACTGGGCGCTAAGAAGGTTTCTTTGGAGACTTTGATGGGAAAAAGCGATGTCATATCAATTCACTGTAATCATACCGACGAAAGTGAAAACCTTTTGAATGAAAAGACATTTGCCTTGACCAAAAAGTGCCCGATAATTATCAATACCGCCAGAGGTCCGATAGTGAATCAAGGAGCCTTGTTAAGCGCCCTGGATATGAAACAGGTTTTCAATGCCGGATTAGATGTATTTCATACCGAATTGGCTCATGAGCTTCCCGAAGAATACCTCCGCCACCTTTCAATTGTCTGTACGGGTCATTATGCGTGGTATTCCATCCGGGCGCTCCGGGAATTACAGAAGCGGACAGCAGATAATTTACTGGCCATGCTTCAGGGAAAGACCCCCGAAGATTGCTTGAATCCCTGATGCTTTCAGTTCCCCTATCCGGAGCGCCGAGCTCTTGCTTTCCGGGAAAGGGAATAGCCGTTTTAATTGCTTTGAATAATTTTATCCCCGTGCTGTGTTCCTCCTGCACAGAAAGATCTATGGACATAAAGTGTAATCAGAAGTAATCCTTAATACCCTCCACTTTGTCTTACTTCACAATCAAATCATTGATCGGACAAGTCTTAAATGTTTTGTTTATTGACCATCTTGAAATTCCGGTTATTTGAAGGACCATTGTCAGTCAAATTACCAGAATAATCAATCACATAGTTTAGGCATTCTTTCTGAAATGCCCTTTGGGAATCAACCCGTGATGACATTGGACTCAATGATCGATTTTCCGGTTCCAGTTCCTGAGCAAGATGAAAATCAGCCAGGAAAACAAGAATATAAACATGCCATAAAGTGTGGTGATGAAGGACACTTTGATGCCTCCGTATACGACAGCAGGTGACACATCAGGACTTGCCTCCAGCGCTTTCAGCGCCTGAAACAATCCAAGACTTTGACCAAAAATCCCCCAGACGATAGCAAATATTCCCAGGTCTTTGATGTCTTTTATAACTAGAATTTGATCCGCCGGATTATACTTTCCTTTGGAAAGACGAATGATATTAAGAATGGCTGTAGCGATGATGATCGTTAATGAAATTGATAGCACGATCATGAACAATGCGCCACCCATCCAATGAAATTCTATAAAACTCATAATTCTTAATTTTAAATTAAATAATTTTTAAGCAATTTATAACCATGAGCAATAGGTGTATTTCTTTTTAGACCAACTCATTGAATAGTTGCATTTATATTGAATCTGAGGCTTTCGCTGCAATTGATCTGCTAAGTTCCTGCAAAAGCCTTATTGAAACAGTAATTGGTCGATTTTTACTTAAAAAATGCTAAATAATAAAGTATTTTGTTTTAGGATATGAATTCAAGGGCGAAATATGATCTGTTTGAGTGGGCAGGCGATCAAAAATCCAGATGGCTGTTACACCTTATTTTTTGGTCAGCGGTTCTGGTTTTCTATACCTTTTTTTTTGGATATAAAAATGTGAATTACAAAATCACTTTTTCATTTGTGATCATTCTTTTACCGGTCACCATCATTACGACGTATTTTTTAAACTATGAGTTGATCCCCAACTACCTTTTCAAAAAAAGATATGCAGAGTTTTTTCTTTATTTCATCTATACCCTGATCGTGTCTTTCTATATCGAAATGGCCACTGTAATGGTGATCTTTATTGTTGTGGCCGAATTGAAAATGGAAGAACTTCATCCATCGAACACAAACGCTTTGTTTTTGATCGCAGGTATGTATGTAGTTGTGTTTCTTGGTGTAGCGGTGAAATTAGTAAATCAATACCATAGCAGCCGGCTTGAAATTCAGAAGCTCAACCGTGATAAAATGGAAGCTGAGTTAAAATTTTTAAAGACGCAGTTACATCCGCATTTTCTATTCAATACATTAAATAATTTGTATTCATTAACACTTGAAAAATCCGACCGGGCCTCGGATGTCGTATTAAAACTAAGCGGATTACTGGATTACATTTTATATGAGTGCAATGCGGAAATGGTCGCGCTTGACAAAGAAATAAAGCAAATTGGAAATTATATTACACTGGAAAAGCTCCGGTTTGAGGACCGCCTCGAGGTAGATTTTGGTTTTCACGGATCATCACCAGAGGTAATGATCCCACCTATGTTGTTAATGACCCTGGTTGAGAACAGCTTTAAACACGGTGTTTCAAGAACAATGAAAAGATCATGGATCAGGATTGAACTTAAGGTCGAAAGTGACAGGCTTCTATTTGACATTAAAAATAGTAGGCATAATATAATGAATTCAGAACGAGAGCTATCTGGAGGTATAGGTTTGCAAAACCTCAGGAATCGATTGCAACTGATTTACAAGGATGATTTTAAATTGGAAATTAGTAACGATGAACGATCGTACGAGGTACAACTTGAAATAAAAACTTTCTCAGGATCATGAAAACCAAATGTCTGATTGTGGATGATGAACCGCTTGCCGTAAAAGTAATCAAATCTCATGCAGAAAAGATTCCAAGCCTTGAAGTGGTCGGTACGTGTAGCAATGCATTGCTGGCATTTGATCAGCTTTTGAGACATGATATCGACCTGGTTTTCTTGGATGTAGAGATGCCTGAGATTACGGGCATAGATCTTTTAAAGTCATTGAAGAAGGCCCCGGCTATAATCTTTACTACGGCATACCGGGATTTTGCATTAGAGGCGTACGAACTGGACGCTGTGGATTATTTGTTAAAACCCATCGCTTTTGAACGGTTTTTCAAGTCAATTTCAAAATATTACCAATGGAAAGGTAAAGGTCATTTGGAAGTAAGGGGGAAAGTCCAGTCCGTTTTGGTGGAGGATCCGTTTATTTATGTGCATTCCGACCGAAAGATCGTGAAGATTCTTTTGGGGGATATATTGTTTATTGAAAGTTTGAAGGATTATGTAAAAATTCATCTGAAGGATGAAATGATCATTACAAAAGAAAAGATAAGTTCACTGGAAGAAAAGTTACCTTCAAGCCAGTTCGTACGTACACATCGGTCATTTATTGTGGCAATGAAAAGCATTAAGGCATTTACTGCAGAGACGATTGAGATCAGAAACTATGAAATCCCCATTGGCCGCACCTATAAAAACCTGGTGTTGAGTTTTTTGGGATATCAGAAATAAATATCAAAATCCATAATTATACGACATCTTTTTTACCTTTGTGCTGCAATGAAAAAACGATCGCATATCGATATTCTGAAGTCACTCCATTATAAAACGGAATCCGGAGTTGTGGAATAGCGCATGCAAAGAAATTACGAAAAGCCTTCCCGACTCATTCCGGAAGGCTTTTTTTATGGACTTCAACCATGAGGATGTCAGATAGAAATATAGGGGCGTTAATTGCCATAGCCGGGGTCGTCATGTTTTCGGCCAAAGCTGTCATGGTAAAATTAGGTTATCGGTATGAAGCCGATACCGTAACCCTGTTGTTGCTCCGAATGATCTTTGCATTGCCGTTTTATTTGGCGGTCATGGTGCGATCGACTAAAAAAACAAATGCTTATAAACTCACAAGGAAAGACATCGGATCAATCGTTGGCCTTGGATTTATCGGATATTATCTGGCGAGTTATTTTGATTTTTATGGATTGCAGTTTATTTCTGCCAGCCTGGAACGACTGATTCTGTTTATATACCCAACGTTGGTCATTGTCATTTCCGTAATCATTTTAAAGAAAAAGGCCTCCAGAATTCAGATATATGCTATTTTGATCACCTATCTGGGCATTTTTATTGCTTTTGCGGACGACCTGAATATGGAAAGCGAACACCTGTGGATTGGTGTCATCTCTATTTTTCTCAGCGCACTTACATATGCATTTTACCTGGTAGGCAGCGGTGAGATGATCCCAAAATTGGGAGCGGTCAGATTTACATCCTATGCGATGACGGTTTCCTGCGTCATGGTAATTTTGCATTACCTGTTCATCAATTCTTTCGAGGTGTTGCGCCAGCCATGGGAGGTCTATGTGCTGGGATTTGGTATGGCCACGATATCTACGGTTATACCCTCCTTTCTGATTTCAGAGGCGATTAATCGATTAGGGGCATCTAACTTTGCTATTTACGGTAGCCTGGGGCCGATTTCAACCATCTTGCTCGCTATTTTTTTTCTGGGTGAATGGATTGATCTCTATCAGATTGTTGGTACGGTGATCGTAATCGTAGGCGTGAGCATCATCAACATAAAAAAGTAGACCTTTTTCCCTATTGATATTCATACATATCCCTGTAATATACACATGGATCCAAAATTTAGGTGTGTCCCCCTGATGTCTATCGGGAATGGTTTCCAGGCCTCTTCGCGTTTAGCGGAATTAAAGGGTTAAAATTAAAAATACCTCCTTTTATCCTTCTGGTCTCATTATCCCTGTCAGCGGATATCTTGAGCTCAATTAAGAATTGATATGAAAGAAACACAAAAAAGTCAATAATTGACATTTATCATAAAATGTAAAAGGATAAATTTTTATCTTTCTTTTTCAATTTTTGATAGGAAAATTTTTTAATACTTGAATATGAAAAAAACGATGGAATATCTCGCTAAGGCGATTGAATACTTGGAGAAATGTGAGCTGGAATCTCCTTATAAGAATGTTGTGGATATAGAGCAAGCGAAGACCGCTCTGCAAATTGTGGAGCTGGAACATAAAATTGAGGAGGCCCGACAGCTTCATCATTATGAAGATGTGGAGGAATTGAAAGGGGAAATGGAAAAATTAATGACAAAAGTGCAATTATAGTTGCACTTTTTTTGATTTTTTTAACTTTTACATTTACATTTATGCTTGTAACCAATAAAAATTATGCCTATGTGCTAATCTTTACCTCTTAAAGGGGAATACCCAAAATTATGAGTAAGAAGGCCCCGTCAGGGGCTTTCTTATTTTTACTGTTTAATTATTCCGAGATCTCTGTTCTCCGTACGATCTATGTAGTAGACCTTTTCCTTGTTATTTGCTTCAGCTCGCTTGATAAACACTTCGGCAATGTTTTGATACTCTTCATCTCGCATGGCATCCAGTACAAGCAAGTATCCCATGATGATGTTGCCGGCCATTTCCACAAGCCTTCTGGAATGGAAATCGAGCAATTCTTCATCCTTCATTTCTATAACATTCTGAGCCGTTTGCTCATATTCTTCCGTCATTTTGATCAATCGCTTGCGCAGGAATACCAATTCGGGGCGCAAAGGTTCTTTTTCGTATTCTTTTATTCTCCCGAGGAAAACTTCTGTAGTCACACCTTTGATTGCGGCGACGACCTGGAGCTGTGACGTGCCTTCATAGATCGAAGTGATTCTCGCATCTCTGTAAAGTCGCTCCACAGGGAAGTCTTTCATATAACCTGTGCCTCCATGAACCTGTATGGCATCGTATGCAATCTGGTTACAATACTCGCTTGAAATCATTTTCAGAAGAGGTGTAAAAGAATCCGCCAGCTTTTGATATTTCTTCATTTCTTTTCTTTCCTCGGGCTCAAGAGATCTTTCTTCGGATACTTTTTGATATGTTTTGTACAGATCGACAAACCTGGAAGTTTCATAAAGCAATGAGCGAATTGCAAAAAGTTTTACCTTCATTATCGAAAGCATCTCATAAACGGCAGGGAAATGGATGATTTCTTTCCCGAACTGGCTTCGTTCCTGGGCGTATTTCAATGCTTCGCGATAGGCGGCTTCAGCGATCCCTACAGATTGGGCTCCAATACCAAGTCGGGCGGCGTTCATGAGACTCATCACGTACTTGATCAATCCAAATTTACGAGTACCGACCAATTTTGCCGGAGCATTTTTAAACACCAATTCGCACGTTGGAGATCCTTTGATGCCGAGTTTGTTCTCAATTCTTCGGATGGTTACCGCTTTGTGACTCCTGTCATAAACAAAGAGCGAGAGCCCCCGCGCATCATGGGTGCCTTCTTCCGATCTTGCGAGCACTAAGGAAACATCGGCATCGCCATTGGTTATGAATCGTTTTACACCGTTTAGGATCCATTGGTCATTTTCCTTATCATATTCTGCCTTAAACTGGACGGCCTGAAGATCGGATCCTGCATCCGGTTCCGTAAGATCCATGGCGCCGGTAGCTCCTTCTTTCGTGAATTTTGGGAGGAATTCATCCCTCACATCCTCATCCGCAAATTCATTTATGGTTTCGGCACAATCTTGCAAGCCCCATATGTTGGCAAAGCCTGCATCCGCTCTTGATACAATTTCATTGGCCATCACAAAGGCAGAATTGGTGAAGTTCAATCCGCCATATTTTCTTGGTAGCGACAGGCCTATCAATCCGGCTTTCTTAAGTGCTTCGTAATTTTCCTGGGTTCCCGAAGCGTATTTCACTTCATTGTCAACAATCGAAGGCCCTTCCTTATCTACAGATTCCGCATTTTCGGCAATGATGTTGCCGGATATATCTCCAACGATCTCCAGCACTTTTTCGTAACTGTCCAATGCATCTTCAAAATCGACCGGAGCGTAGTCAAATTCCTCTTTTTCTATATAATCATTTTCCCTGAGCGAAATAATTTTCTTCATCAAGGGGTGGCTCAGGTGAAATTTCAAATGTTTATTATCGATATAAAAATTTGGCATGATTCAATCCTTTATTTGTTTTTTAAAAAGCTGGGTGCCAAAATTTATTTGGCATTTTTCTTATAATATTTAATCATTTTTGGAATGACCTCCCCGACATCTCCAATAATGGCATAATCTGCAATGTTGTTGATCGGAGCGTTTGGGTCTTTGTTTATGGATATAATCATGGCTGATTCCTCCATTCCTGCGCGGTGCTGTACAGCGCCGGAAATTCCGCAAGCAATATATAAATGCGGCCTTACGGTCACTCCGGTTTGTCCCACCTGCCTTTCGTGTGGGATAAATCCGGCATCGACCGCGGCCCTGGACCCTCCGACTTCGGCTCCAAGCACATCGGCCAATTCAAAGAGCAGTTCGAAGTGCTCTTTTGAACCAACTCCGTAGCCGCCCGATACGATGATATGTGAATTTTTGATATCGATCTTTTTCTTCTCTATGTGGCGTTCAAGGATTTTAACTACGAAATCCTCTTCTTTGATGTATTTGGGGACATCGAGTTTTTTCACTTTGCCTTTATAATTTGGCGCATATATTTCTTTCTTCATTACCCCTTCGCGAACGGTAGCCATTTGAGGCCTTGTTTCAGGATTTATAATCGTAGCGATGATGTTTCCTCCGAAAGCCGGCCGAATCTGGAAAAGCAGATCTTTATAATCTTTTTTCTGTTTTTTATCTCTGTGCGCTCCAATTTCAAGACTTGTACAGTCGGCGGTAAGTCCGCATTTCAAAGCCGAAGCTATCCTTGGTGCCAAATCCCTGCCAATTGATGTAGCGCCAAACAGTGCTATCTGAGGTTTCTCTTCTTCAAACAATTTGCTAAGAATGTTGGCGTGAGGGAGGGTCAGGTATGGGTATAACCTGTTTTCTTCGGCTGTAAAGAGGGTATCGACTCCGTATTGGAAAACTTCTTTTTCCATCCCCTTTATATCGCTTCCGATCAAAACTGCTTCCAATTCACATTTCAATTCATCGGCAAGCTTTCGACCTTTAGTTAGTAATTCCAGGCTCACATCGGCTATGGCCTTGTCCTCGATTTCACAATAAACTATTATATTATTCACAATCGTATATTTTTCAAATTAAAAAATTACCCAATGGTATGATTCTCTAAAAGTTCCTTGATGAGATCTTCGATTTCTTCATCTCTGTCACCCAGCACTTTTGACTCCTTCGCTGTGAATACCACGTTGGTTACTTTCTTTACTTTGGTGGGCGAACCGGAAAGACCTAACCATTCTTCATCCGCATTCAAATCATCGACCGTCCATTCTTTTATGTCGAGATAGGGTCTGGTATCGTACAGGTCGAGATAATCATCCGTAGCTTCCTGAAGTTCGGTAACTGTTTTGGCGTGCTTGAATTTCATGAGTAATCTGGCATTTCTTGACCTGCAATCAGGGGCAGAACCATGTACGGTTACCAGGGCGGGGAGTGGGCACTCTACTGTTTCCACACCTCGTTCCAAACGTCTTTTTATCTGAACCCTGTGCTTTGAGATCGAAACTACTTCTTCACAATACGTTACCTGGGGAATCCCTATCTTCTCCGCTGCCTGGGGGCCTACCTGAGCCGTATCGCCGTCAATAGCTTGTCGCCCGGATAAAATGATATCGTAGGGAGACAGCTTTTTTATAGCCAGGGATATCGCGTAAGAGGTCGCCAGTGTATCCGATCCGGCAAATTTTCGGTCGGTAATCAATATTCCATCGTCGGCCCCTCTGTAAAGTCCTTCCCGTATGATTTCGGCTGCTCTTCCGGGCCCCATTGTCAAGAGGGTGACTGTCGATCCCGGATTTTCATCCTTGATTCTGAGTGCTTGTTCGAGCGCTTTCAAGTCTTCAGGGTTGAATACCGCCGGAAGGGCAGCCCTGTTTACTGTTCCATTTGCTTTCATCGCGTCCTTGCCTACATTCCGGGTGTCGGGTACCTGCTTGGCAAGTACGATGATTTTAAATCCTTTCATTTACAAAATTTTTGAGTATCATTAAAAAATGCCGTCGCAATATAGCGGATGAGTTATTTAAAAATAATGACCTAAGTCAGGTAAAGAAAAAGTAATTTGTCGCCGCCAGACGAAGAAAGATGGAGCGATTTAATAGAAATTATGCGTGTTATGCAGTTGGCAAAGCAGCGCGATTACGGTCGCATATTTTCGACCAGGTAGTGATCTACAGATACATTTGCATTGCTCTTTTCAACAAACAAATATCCGTTGATGTAATCAATTACAATAACGGAATCGCGGAAAAACCGGCTTCCTATTGAGCCGTGTTTCTCAATCTCATCTATGGATTCCCGGTGATATGTCCGCTTTGTCGGAACTAGAATTTCAACATTGCTGTAGTTCAATGTTCCAAGCTTGATCGATTCGCAAAGCCCCTTTTTACCATAGATCGGGCCACTCAAACCTTCCGCAATGCGATGGTCCATGCTGCGAAACGGATCATATGAACGCTTTACTTTGGTAGGGTCGAAAACAAGTAGATGATGATTAGCTCCGAGATCTAAAATCAAATTCATTTTATGCCAATCATTGTTTTGCGATAAAAACTTTACTTCAACAAATGGCTTCGTATCGTATATGGATATCGGAATTGCCTCAAATCCGTTTATTTTGTTTCTTTTATAAGGTTCCCTGAGTGTAATCAAGTGATTGTCATAATCGATTATTACCTGAAACCGGGCAAAGAGCTGATAGCCGAATGCCCCATGAATTTTGACCCCTTTTAGTTTATGAAGGTACCTGTTTGACCGCTCGAGGATCACTGTGTTGATGCTGTTAGCAGTCACATCATCACATAAGCGAAGATTGTGATTTGTCGATACCGTGGCTTCAATTGGCTTCCCCAAACCTGCACTGTTAAACTTGATTTCAAAAGTGTTATCGCTAACTTTCGGAATATAAGATTTATCAAATATAATCAGTGAGCGAACTCCGGTATCCAATATTAAGTTGAGTTTGTTTTTCCCGTCAATTACTGATTCAAGGATAATAAGGTTTTTAACACTTTTAAAAGGAATTGTGACGGATTTCTTATTGTTGTCAAATCCAAACCCGAGATGGTTAAAGTCGGCATGTAAATGAATAGGGCAAGACAAGAATGATGTGAAAAGCGCAATGAAACCTTTCCGGAAGAAAGCTGGCATGTGCAGTTTTGGTTATGTTCACCTGAATCTAACATTTACTGCTCTTTGATGAAATCACTTAAAAAGCGTGAATTTTTTCAGATCACGGATGTGAGAAATACCACATTTTGGGGTAATAAATAATTATACGGACTTTGTTTTGGACCGTATTCCGGGAAATTGGGGACACCAAAGTGGGGAGAAGCCACGAGCCAAGGGCATCCTTTCCAGGGATTATTTACCTTCTGTCTTTTTTACGTGTTCGGCCAACTTTTCGCATAGATCATGGATTTTGTGAGCCATTTCGTCATCGCCTGTCGATCTTTTGACACTGTCGCCCATTCCGGCCAGGCATTCTATATAAAACCGCTTCATTTCATCGACAGGCATATCTTTTGACCAAAGGTCGATGCGCAAAGAATGTTTCTGAAGGTGATCCCAAAGAGCAATACTTACGGCTTTGGTCTCGGTTGGAGTGTTTCCCTGAGGGTTGTCCGTGGCACTCCAGTTTATTTTTTCCGGTATATGATCCTGGTCTAACTCGACGTCGAAAACTATTTTGGATTTACTCATAAAAATCTGAAATTGACTACACGGTTTTTAAAATGACTAGTGCTTCTTTTTTGTCTTTCTGAAGTTGCGCTTTTAGTGCCCCGACATTCTGGAATTTTATTTCGGACCGGATTTTTTTGTAGAATTCCACTTTAATTTCATCCCCGTAAATGTCTTTGTCAAAATCAAAGATGTTTACTTCAACGCGCTTTTGTGTCCCTCCAAAAGTTGGTCTGAATCCGATATTCAGCATCCCCCGGAAGCGTTCATTATCAATAAATACTTTTACTGCATAGATCCCCTCTGACGGTATCAATTTGTGCTTAAAGGTTATTTCGATATTTGCTGTTGGAAAATTCATGGTTCTTCCTATCTTATCGCCTTCGATCACTTTTCCATGAATGCAAAAAGGTCGGCCAAGGAATTCGTTTGCTATTTCAATTTTTCCCGAAGATAGCGCTTTTCTGATTTTTGTGGAGCTTACAGCATTGTTTTCAATCATTTGCTTGGGGATTTCCTCTACTTCAAATCCATATATCGGAGCATCCTTTTTCAATTCCTCAAAGCTTCCGGACCGGTTTTTCCCAAATTTATGGTCGTATCCGATGACCAGTTTTTTGGTTCCAATCTTATCTACCAAAATATCTTTTATAAACTCCTCCGAGGACATACCTGAGAATTCCTGAGTAAATGGAATAATAACCAGGTGATCGACATTTTTTTTGCCCAGCAATTCGGCTTTTTCTTCTATTGAGGTCAGTAAGTATAATTCCTGATCCGGATATAGAACCAATCTGGGGTGTGGCCAGTACGTGAGCAATACGGATTCTCCACCGTTATTTCTGGTGATCTCTTCAAGCCGTTGAAGTATTTTCTGGTGCCCGAAATGAACGCCGTCAAATGTGCCGCTTGTGACGACAGCATAATCTAATTTTTTGAATTCATCAAGTCCCCGGTATATTTTCATGAATTAGGTGGCTCAATAGATTTCCTAAATTCGTGGATTGTCAGCGCATCTTCAAGCTTAAACCCTCCGATTCTCGTTCTTTCCAATTTCGACATATAAGCTCCGACGCCAAGGTCTTTGCCAAAATCATTTACTAAGCTGCGCACATAAAATCCTTTGGAGCAGACCAGCCTGAAATGTATTTCCGGAAAATCAATATTGGTAATCTCAAATTCCCTGGATTCAACTTCTCTCGGATGAACAATTACTTTTTCTCCTTTTCTGGCTTTTTTGTAAAGCGGCTCTCCATCTTTTTTCAGAGCAGAATAAATAGGAGGGGTCTGCATCAATTTTCCGATAAACTTCTTTGATGTAGATATAACATCATCTTTGCCGATATGTTCGATGGATTTTTCACTGTTGATCTCGGTCTCCAGATCAATAGAAGGAGTTGTTTTTCCGATCACCAGGGTCCCCGAATATTCTTTTTCCCAATTCATAAATTGATTGATCTGTTTGGTCTTTTTGCCGATACAGACAATTAAAAGTCCGGTAGCCAATGGATCCAGGGTTCCGGCATGACCGACTTTTTTTATGCGTAGAAGATTTCTGATTTTCTTCACCACGTCAAAAGAAGTCCAATGCAATTCTTTATTGATAAGTATTACTTTTCCTTCTTCAGGTATGGCATTTTGGATCATATAAAGTTGGTGACGATTGAAATTAATCCGATCAGAAAGCAGTAATAGGCAAAGTAAATCAGTTTCCCGCGTTTCACAATTTTTATCATCCAGGCGCAGGCCGCCAGTCCTGAAATAAAAGCTGCTAAAAATCCAAGAACCAATGCTCCTGTGCTTATTCCTCCCGTAATGGATGGAGCTTCGAAGTAGTCTTTAACTTTTAAAAGCGTAGCGCCAATGATCGGGAGGAGCACCATAATAAAAGAAAACCGGGTTGCTTTTTCCTTATCGACCCTGAGGATCAGTGCGGTTGAAATTGTAGCGCCGGATCTCGAAATACCCGGTAAAATGGCAACAGCCTGGGCCAGACCGATCATCAGGGCCCTGCCGTATGAAACATCTTTCTCCGTATTCTTCAAATAATAAGTTATCGTAAGCAAGATGCCTGTAACTATAAGCATAATTCCAACCAGAAGCACATTTCCGGTAAATAGCGATTCTATTTTGTCCTCAAAAAAAACACCGACAATTCCTACGGGAATCATTGATACAATGATTTTCATTGCGTAGTGAAAAGATTCATTATTTCTAAATTGCAGAAGTCCTTTGAAAATCTCAAGGATATCTTTTCGGAAAATAATCGTCGTGCTGAGTGCGGTAGCGCCATGTACCACAATTGAAAATAGCAGATTATCCGTTGTTTGAATTTTCAGCATGGCTTTTCCCAATTCGATATGTCCGGAACTGCTTACCGGAAGAAATTCCGTGAGCCCCTGGACAATTCCCAGGATAAATGCTTCGACAATACTCATATTCTATTTTTTGCTTTTATAGAATATGGCAAAAAATTCGATAATAAAGCCTGTCATCACAACGATTGGTCCAAGCGTAATCCCCAGAAAACCAAACCCATAATCCTCCTTGTCTAATGTCATGATAAAAAAACCGACTATCAACACTCCAATTCCTATAAGCATCAGCACATAGTTTGCTTTTTTAAAGGCTAATTTTTCTTTATTACTCATGATTTAATATAGTTCATCCAATGACATTTTCAGATACTTTTTTACAGCCCGGTAAGTGCTCATCATACCAATAATCAATCCCAGAGCCAGCATAAATCCAAAAAGTACTAAAAGTTCGTTCAGCGATTGTAGTTGTTTCAATTCCTCTACAACCGAATTAGCGTAAGTCAGCAGTATAAATAATAGTGCGGAAGCGAGCATTCCGGCAACGATGCCATGCCGTGCAGCCCGTCTTAAAAACGGGGCAATGATGAAGCCGGCCTTAGCGCCTACAAGCTGCATACTCCTTATCAGGAATCTCTGGGAAAACAAGGCGAGTTTGATCGTATTATTGATCAGGACAACAATGGTGATCAATAATACCAGGGTAAATCCGATAAGAACGAGGCTGATCTTGGTAATGTTCTTATTTATCGATTGCACCAGATTTTGAGCGTATGCGATTTCGAATACAGAATCGA
Organism: Cytophagales bacterium; assembly: GCA_022360055.1. GTDB lineage: Bacteria > Bacteroidota > Bacteroidia > Cytophagales > Cyclobacteriaceae > JAAUQL01. The sequence continues at coordinate 43,902 of JAKSDO010000193.1, forward strand.
TTTTACCGAGATCGGATTTGATGTTTTGAAGACTGTCGACCTGCTGATAAGCAGGATCAATTTTTACGCTAAATGCATCCCTCAGAGGATTGTCTCCTAAAAATTCAATAAAATCTTCACCGGTGCGCTCAATAAAGACTTTTGCCGCATCCTCTTTTGATACAAACTCAACGGATGAATTATCGCCTTCTTTTAAAACATATCTTTTTTGCTTTAAGAGCTTATTTATTCTGATGATGTCGTTTTCTGTTACAGATTTATCGAGATAGATTTGAATCGCGATATTTTCCTGGATCGAGTCTTTAAGTTTGTTGGATTGCAGAATAAGCAACCCAAATAGACCAATCACAAAAAGAGCGAGCGCAATGCTGAAAATCATGCTCACGTACGGAAAGCTACCCAGTTTTTTTTTCTTTTTGTATGTCAACAGTGAATTGCTCATTTTTTCTGATGGCAAAGCTAATAATAAAATAGAAAAGCAATTGAGAATCGAATGAAATTATGTGGTTTACGGGAATGCGACTGCTGCCCGCACAAGTTCCACAGAACTTCTTTCTTATGGATATTCAATATCCCCATCATATACTCATGGATCCGAAATTTAGATGTGTCCCACAGGTTTTCGGATTGATCCTGTAAATCTCCGCAGATACCAATTGGTCTGTAAATCCGGAGGAAGAAATAAATTGATGGAGATGAAAAAGCCCCTCGTGCGGGGCTGGCTTAATATTTAGGAATTTATTGAAAATCTATTGCTGATTTGATTGAATTATTCTCAATTCATGCACCAAGCTATCGTTTTCGATCTTTATCAATGGCGTAGGTTTTACCTGTTCGGCATTTAGCTTATAGAAGCAGTCGTCATAGTATAAGAAATAGGATTTGCCTTTAGATGAATTCAACTCGATGATCTCATACGGCATTTCATTAAAGCTTCCCAACAGGTACAACTTATTTTCAAAGAATTTATAATGGAATTTGTTCCGTTTATCTTTGACGGTGGCAATTTCTACAGTGCTTTCAACGTGCTCCTTGATGTCTTCAAAGTTGTCAATCTGACGTTCGATACCAATATCCTCTGATTCGATATCTTCATCTTCGAACGATTCGACAACGTCGGGTTGAATAACGGTTGGCTGAATAATCTTTGGTTCCGGTTTTACTTCGTTATTTTTTGCAACTATTCCTGCTTTTGGCTTTTCCTGGGGCACAACATCCGCAATTTTTTCTTCTTTCGATTCTTCATTAAAAATAGGAGTAATGGCATCAGGAATTACAGGGATATTCTTTTCATCAGTTTGCGTGATTTTATTTTCGATTATGTCGACAACAGTAAGCTCGAGATTGTCATCTTCTTTTAACAGATAATATGCTCCAAATCCGATCCCGGCCGAAATCGATGCGACGGCGATTGCTTTAAACCCAACTGTCTGATATAGTGGTGTATTTATTGGTATATTGCTTAACCGGCTTTTAAGCTCGAGCCGTCTCACTTCTTTGATCCCTTCAATAAGGTCTTTCTGGAAATTATACTCCTCCCTTAGCTCTGAGTCGTGCAGCAATCGATTTTCAAAGTCCAAGCGATCAATATCGCTCAGTTCGTTATCGAGATAACTGTTTACTAACTCTTCATTCGTCAGGTTTCTATTCATAGCTTACTAATCTAAAAAGTCGCTCTTTGAATATTTTGATTTAACTAACTGATATAACTTTTGTTTGCACTTGTATTTTTTGGTTTTCGCTGTATCAGTATTGGCATAACCCAACTTCTCTGCTATATCTGTCATAGACAAACCGTCAAAATAGTGGTACGACAATATTTTTCTACAGGTTTCACCCATTTCGTTGATACAATCATGTATGATTTTTGCTTTTTCTTCCGACTCGTGGTTGGAATACTGTGCGCCATCTTTCTGATCATGTATCAATCTGCTTTTTCTTTCGAGTTCTTTTCTCCAAAGGTTCAAGCAAATGCTGTACAAAAATGTACTTATTTTAGAAGTTAAGACCAAATTGCCACTTGTAGCTTTTTGCCAGAAAACTACTAAAGCGTCTTGATAAATATCCTTAGCTTCTTGTTCAGTACCATTGTTTTTGATGACCAAATTGGTCATCATACGATAATACTTCTTATACAAGTAATCCAGGGCACTTTCATCGCCTTTGGAAAGTTTATTCAAAACTTCACTATCCTTCATTTTGCCCTCAGTTGTTAATACACGTTAATTTATCCAGGTAACCTGATTAGTAGCGTTAAAATAATAAAATTTATACCTATTCCTCAAAATAACATGGTATCAATTGTTTTTTTTTAAAACAGGTGTATGATTTTTTGATTAGTGATAGCATAAATTTTGTCCGTTTTATTTCGTTTGGGCATCTTTGATGTGCCTGTAAAGCTGCCAAATGCTGGCAAAATTCCATGATTTTTGCCAAAATAAAAACATTCTACACGAATCGATTGCCTCGCATAACCGGTAATTCTCACGGACGGATGTATGTGTCCGCACAGATTGTAATACTCATTTAACCGGTCGGTTTCCAGCGGTTTATGAGATAATACGAAGGGGTTCAAAACAATTTTATCTTTGTGTACGATCAAAAAATCGTATTGATTTTCTTCCAAAACATCGTGATTGCCCAGTACCAATTCCGGGACCAATTTGATTTTTCCGGAACAAAACTTCTTAAACGTTTGCCATGAATTATTGTAACTGCTGTGAAATAAATCGCCCAGGACGATCAATCTTTCCGGGCGATATATGTTTATCAGCCCTTCAATCCGGTCAAAATCGGATTGATGGATTACTTCGGGAATTGGGATGCCCGATTTGCGGAAATGCGCGGCCTTCCCCAGATGTACGTCCGCCAGCAAAAGAATTTTTTTCCGTTCCCAGTACAGTGATTTGAAGGGATGAAGCAAAAGATTTTCTCCTAAATATGTAATCTTAAAATCTTTCAATTTATATTTATATTAACTTTGAGATCGACCCATCTTCCAGGCCGCCTGAATCTTTTTGTTTTGGAATAGATTTAATAACTAAACAAATTAAAATGAAACCGATACTTTTTGTAATCTCATTTTTCATTCTTGGTTGTTTTTTATCCGCTAATTTATCCGCTCAAGCCAATCCCGATGCCATACTGGGTATTTGGTTCAATGAAGAAAAAGATGCAAAGATCAAGGTATACAAAGAAAACGGCAAATTTTATGGGAAAATAGTATGGCATAAAACCGGCGACGACATCTCTCCATATGACGAAAACAATCCCGATCCCGAATTGAAGAAAAGAAAAAAGGTCGGATTGGTGATCCTTACGGACTTTGAATTTGATGATGGTCAATGGGAAGACGGGGATATTTATGATCCTAAAAGCGGGAAAACGTATAGCTGTGTGATCAAGCTCCAGAAAGACGGCAGGCTCCATGTGCGGGGTTATATAGGGATTTCACTTTTGGGCAGGACGACCCACTGGACCAAAGCTGAGTAACTAATTGGCTAGGATTTCCAGTTGTTTTTGCAGGCGCAATAGTTGATCGGATACCTTTTCCGATGTCATTTTTTGTCGGAGTCCATCGGCCATGATAGGGAAAGCAAAAGGAGTGAAACGCTCCGTTTCTTTCAGGATGATTTTTTGTTGATTAATGCGTTTCATGGCATCTAACAATCTTTGATAATCAAGCTGGAGTGTGACCACTTCTTCTTTGGCCTGCTTTAGGAGGAGGTTATCGGGATCATAATGATTAAATACCTCGTAAAGCAAGCCAGACGATGATTGCAAATGCTTATTGGAAATGAATTTTCCAGGATAGCCTTTGAATATGAGGCCTGCTATTGTTGCTATATCCCGGAATTTCATTTTTGCCAGCCCGGCATTGTTTATACATTCTTCCATATGCTCAACCAGGTTTTCCAATGAGAACAGATTCGATTCCAGGGCTTCTTCTATCGGTATTATCTGATCGGAAAGCAATTCGAACCCATAGTCATTCATAGCTATCGAAAAGGTGATTGGCAAGATTTTCCCGATTCTGTGGGCAATTAGCGCACTCAATATCTCATGGACAAATCTTCCTTCGAACGGATATATGAAGATATGGTGGCCGTTATCCGAGCTGGTTTTTTCGATGAGTAATGTGGAACTTCCCGGGATTTCCGACCATTTTTGCTGCAGCTCCAGAGTGGATTTCAACTTGATCATTTCAATTTCTTCAAAAATTCCGTTTTTTGCGTTTTCCAGTTTTTGCCTGATAAGGTCGGCAAGCTTGGAGGATAGCGGAAGCCTGCCTCCGCCCCATGCCGGAATTTTTCCACCTTTTCTTTTTGATTTAGCAACGTAAACGGTCATGTCCTTTAACTTGATAAATTCAAGCGGCCTGCCACTGAACCAGAAGATATCCCCCGGGTTTAAGGATGAAATAAAGCTTTCTTCAATAGTTCCGAGATAACCTCCGGAATTATACCTGACTTTAAGTATCGGATCACCTACAATGGTACCTATGGATAATCTGTGCTTAGTCATGGTTCGCCTATTTAATACCTTGTACAATCCATTATGGAAATTCACTTTTGAATATTCCGAATAATTTGAAAGACTCCTGCCACCGGAGGTGATAAAATCCAATGCCCAGTTCCATTCCTTCCTCGGTAAATTTCTATAAGCAAATGTATTTCGCACTTCTTTCCAGGCTTCCCGTTTTTCAAAACCCGGCCCGACGGATAACGTAATTAGGTACTGGACCAGAACGTCCAGAGAACCTTCTATCGGCGATCTGTTTTCATGGATTTTGTTTTTTTCAGCCGTTCTGAGCGCAGCACCTTCAACAAGTTCAAGCGAATGCGTTGGGACAAAATAGATTTTGCTCAGTCCGCCGGGCTGATGCCCACTTCTGCCCGCTCTTTGCATAAACCTGGAGACACCTTTCGGGCCCCCGACCTGAATGATTGTATCAACCGGGCTAAAGTCGACCCCAAGATCGAGGCTCGAAGTGCAAACGACAAGCTTCAATTTTCCGGTGCTCAAAGCATCTTCGACCCATAAGCGTATGTTATTATCGATCGAACCGTGATGCATCGCCATGGTGCCGGCAAGTTCAGGTTTTACATTCAATATTCCGCGGTACCACAACTCCGTTTGAGACCGCGTATTTGTAAAAAGTAATGTTGTTTTACTTTTTGCGATTATCGGAAGTACCTGGGGTAAAAGCTTGAGGCCAAGATGACCGGCCCATGGAAACCGGTCCAGCTTTTCAGGGATAATTGTTTCTATTTCAGTCTTCTTTTCGATCTGAGCCTTAACGATTACCGGATTTCCGTCTGCTCCTGTTAAAACCCGGGCAGCTTCGCTTATGTTGCCAATAGTCGCGGATATCCCCCAGATTTTAAGATTAAACCGGGATAAGTTTCTTATGCGGGAAATAGCCAATTCGGTTTGTACGCCTCGCTTGGTTCCGATGAGCTCGTGCCATTCGTCAGCGATGATTATTTTTACGTTTTTGAAGAAATCAATCGATTTTTTCTGACTAAATATAATATGCAGACTTTCGGGTGTGGTGATGAGACAGGTCGGGGCTTTTTGTAACTGTTTCGCGCGAAGGTTTGTGGGTGTATCGCCGGTCCTTGTATCGATTTGCCACGTCAATCCAAGGTGGTTGCAGAATTGTAGCAATGCCTTTTGGATGTCCTTTGCCAAGGCACGAAGCGGTGTAATCCATATAACTTGTAACCCTGTTGGTGATCTGTTGAGGTCAAAGTTTTGTAATTCCAATAGCTGAAGAACGGATGGGATCCATAATGCATACGTTTTTCCGCTACCTGTCGGAGCATTTAAAAGACCGGATTTGCCTTCGAGAAAAGCGTTCCAGGTTTCCAACTGAAATGGGAATGGTTTCCATTGGTTATGCTTAAACCATCGCAGGGCGATTTTGAATTTATACTTCTCCTGTGTTGAGCTTTTCATAGATGACTGAATTCAAATATATCGATTTACAATAAGGATTAAAGTTTTTCAATGGATGTTTAATATTTAGCCTGCATTCAGCGTTATAAATTCGAGATCCAACCATCAATAAAATAGCATAGAGCTTTCTTATTTCAGGGAACCTGGTTTCTGTATTTTTTATGAGGTACTTTTTTGTCTTATCTGTTTTCTTGAAATCCTTTTACTCAAATGCTCAATCCATCACCAATGATTTTGGGGCAAAATCCAAAGGAGTGGGCAACAGCAATACAGCAATTGCTGACGAGTGGTCGATTTTCAATAATGCCGGAGGAATGTCCGCCCTTGAGCATGTACATGTTTTTTTTGGATATGATCGTTACCACCGGCTCGAAGGATTTGATAAAGTGGCCGCCGGGATTATTCATCCGATGAAATTTGGAAATATTGGAATCGCATTATTCCGTTTTGGCGATGAACTGTTTTCCGAAAGTACAATTTCCATGGCATACGGAAATAAAATTGGTTTCGTAAGACTGGGCGCGAAAGTAAATTACTATCAATTACGTATTGACGAATTCGGAACGGCAGGAGCCATGTTTTTCGACTTAGGCGGAATTGTTGAGCTGGTACCGGACTTATCATTTGGGGCATTTATCTCAAATTTCAGCTCGGCGAAACTGAGTAATGTTGAGCGAAGTGAATTGCCTGTGGTAATGAAAATCGGACTTTCTTACACACCTGTCCGTAAACTCAGTGTAAATCTGGATGTATATAAAGATGTCCGGTTTATGCCTATGATTAAAGCCGGGATAGAGTATATCATCGCGGAAAAACTCTATTTACGAACCGGGGTAAACACAAATCCGTTTCAAAATTTTTTCGGGATCGGGATTTCATTGGATCCTTTCAATATTGATTATGCCGTAAGTAATCATGATTTTCTCGGACTTTCTCATCAGGCAGGTATATCGTTTACTTATTACAAAAAGGGTGAAAAATAGCATTGCTCGCATAGGGTTATTTTTTGCATCGCTTCATCAGACAGTTGGTCAGCATGAAGGTGTGGAATCATTGGATTTTGAGCGGGTAATTGAGAATATTCTGCCTCAGCAAGAGTTCGATCTGGACTATAATGATCTATATGATCGATTATTTACGCTCTACACAAACCCCTTGGATCTGAATTCTGCCAAAAGGGGTGATTTTCAATCCCTTTTCTTTTTGAGTGAGGATCAGATAAATGGAATAGTTGAATACCGGAAAACCTTTGGCAGGTTTTTATCCGTATATGAATTGCAGTCAATAGACGGCTTTGACCGGGAAGCCCTTAAACAACTTTCACCTTTTATCACTGTCCGGAGCGACCTAAAAGAATCACTTAAAAGCGGATTGACTGATCCGGATATTCACCACTTATTTTTGAGATATCAAACGGTTCTTGAAAACAAAAAAGGGTATACCTCGCCAGATACGTTGAGTTCCGGAAAATTAACTTCTCGCTATGTCGGCGATCCCAATCGGCTTTACTCCAGGTATTTATTTTCAAAAACCGGGATGTATAGCTTTGGTTTTACCATTGAGAAAGATCCCGGCGAACAATTAGTATGGGATCCCGGGACTTCAAGGTATGGAATGGATTATTATTCCTTTCATGCCATGGTCGAACAAATTGGGATCTTGAACAAAGCTGTCATTGGGGATTTTAGTTTGGATTTTGGACAAGGATTGATTTTTGGGTCGGGGTTCAATTTCGGCAAAGGGATCGAATCCGTGACAACAGTCAGGCGAAATAATTTGGGGCTGGTGCCATATCGATCCGTATTTGAAGATCGAAATTTCAGCGGAGTGGCTATTTCAACTACTTGTAAGGCCTTAGATCTCTGCGTGTTTGCCTCCCGGGTCAGGCGGGATGCGATTATTAGAAAGGATACCGTTGAGTTGACCAATCCGTTTTTCACAGCGATTCAAACGACTGGATTGCACAGGACAACATCGGAAATTGCGGCTAAAAATAAGGTAGTCGATCGATCAATAGGAGGGAACATCAATTATAAGGTGGTAAACGGTAAGCTTGAATTGGGTTTAAATGGAATTTTTACAAGTTATAGTGTTCCGCAAAAGCCGAGCATGCGAAAATATAATCAATTTGATTTTCGAGGATCGAGGAATTATGCAGCGAGTGTCTACTTTAATTATTATTTAAGAGGTGCGCATATTTTTAGTGAAGCGGGGATGTGCCAAAGTAAAGGTAAGGCGGTTTCAACCGGAATAATTGCAAGTTTATCCCCTCAAGTTCAGGCATCGTTTCACTATCGAAATTATCAAAGAAATTTCCATTCATTTTATGGTGCGGCGTTTGGAGAAAATACAAAAATTGCTAACGAACATGGGTTTTACTGGGGCGTGAAAATCTTTCCAATTAGAAAGATGACAGTAACCTCATACATCGATTTGTTTCAATTCCCCTGGCTTAAATACGGCGTGGATAAACCGAGCAGAGGGCGTGATTTTATGCTTTCATCTGATTACCAATTCAATTCCAGGTTAAACATGAGAGTCCGGTTCAGGAGCAAGACAAAAGAAGAAAATATATCGGAGAAAATGTTGTCGCTAGTTAGGATCGTCCCCAAAAAGACAAATAGATTGCTCTTTAATCTCAACTTTGAGTTAAATGAAAAATATTCGATTCAAACGAGGGTACAGCAATCTAGGATGCACGTAGACGGAAATGTGCGTATGGGGTTTTTAATAGCTCAGGATGTCAATTTCCAAATGCCTGCCCTTTCGATTTCTGCAAGATTTTCATTGTTTGATGCGGAGAGTTATGACACTCGTCAGTTTGTCTATGAAAGGGACCTTCTTTATGTATATTCGGTTCCTTCATTCTATAATCAAGGAAGCAGATTTTATTTTCTGACGAAGCTTTCAATTTTTAAAAATATCGAATTTTGGTTCAAAATTTCTCAAACAAAATATTTTGATCAGAATCAAATTGGATCAGGATTGGAAGAAATTGATGGAAATACAAAAACAAATCTGAATGTACAGGTTCGTTTAAAACTGTGAAATTGACTTCTATATTTTATTTTATTAATAATTAATCTAATTTTGTTTAGAAGACATAATAAATATGAAAAATACTCTCAAAATTTTGCGAAAATATTATAAGAATATTTCGTATTATTTTAGATTGTTTTGTTAATTGGTAGTGCGCTACCAGATTGTTTGACCAAATCTAATATTGTATGGAGGATTTAAAGAGACTCGTTAAGATCATCTCTAAACGAAAGCAACGTCAATTCCCTTTACTTGAATTGAAGAGTATAAATGAAAATTCGAGTAAAGAAAACATTTTTTTTCGGTATATCAAAAAAGGCATCATCAACTCGGATGATGATGCCTCGAGATTATTGTACGGAACAAAAAGTGACGATGATCGATTTAGAATGTTGAAATCCAGGCTTAAGCAGAAATTGCTAAATCACGCGTTTTTTCTTGACTTTAGTGAGAATAACCAGAAGTCGTCAAGCCAGTACGAACAAGAATGTATACAGCAGTTGCATCAGGCGAAGATGCTGCTGTTCACCGGGGAAAACAAAATTGCGAGAAGTCTGGTATTGAAGGCTCTGACAACTGCGGAAAGATGCGAGTTTACCAAGTATAAAATAAGTTGCCTGGAAGACCTTGTGCATATATATAGCGAGAGTTGTCAGCCACATTTATTTGACGATGTAATCGCACAACTTGAGGAAACGAGAGCTTTATACAAGAAGGAAGTTGAGGCCAGGGAACATTTTTATTATATGAAGATGATGGTGGTCAAATCGGTTAATTCCAGAAAAAAGAATCTTGAAAATGCCGCTGAGAGTATCGTGAAGCTTGAAAAGATTTGGAATGAAACCATGTCTTTTAACGTATTTGAATATTTGATCCAGCTTATTTTATTGCACAAGGAGTTGACGGGAGATTTTGATGAAATTATTCCGATCCTTCAGGAAGTGGAGTCAGGTAAATTTCGGGGTCAGCGGTTGAATATTAATCGGTTGAGCAAAAACAGTATTATTCAATCGATGTCGTTTGCATATTTCAGGGCGTGGGATTTTGAAAGTGGAATAAATTATGTTGAGAGCAACATTGATCTGATGAGTGATTCTGCTTCGGAATGGTTCAATTTATCGGAGATCTATTTCCATCTGGCCATATACAGCAAGAAATATAAACTCGCAAATGATATTGCCGACAAGGTATTCGAAAGCAAGGCATTTGAAAAAAAATCTGAAAAGGACAAAGAAAAATGGAGATTATTCAATGCATATCTGCAGCTTATCTATGCCGGGAATTTTTACATGGGTAATTTTAATTTCAAGACTTTAATTGAGCATATTCCGGAGTACCATAAGGAAAAGGAAGGGATAAATTTTGCGATTATAATTCTACAATTTTTGTATTTCATCGAACAGCGGGATCTGAATGAATTGTCTGTCCGGAGAGATGAATTGAAGAGGTACATGGCGAACCACTTCAAAGAGAACTTTAGCTATCGTTCGAGGACGATTTATAAATTGTTGAATATCGTGGTAGAAAATGCCCTGGATTTAAAGTCAATTCAATTGAAATCTCGTTATTTGGTGAAAAAACTGAATGAGAACCGGGTGGTCGGCAATGCCTATCAGGAGTTGGAGATTGTTCCATATGAGCATTTGTGGGATTTGATCATGAGGATGTTGAAATATGGAGAAGTCCGCGGATTTTAATTTAATTTCGCAAGTGGAGTAGGGGATGCGGGCATGGTTGCGGTTGGTTGGTGATATTACATTTATAAGAAGCAAAGATAAAAAAAGGCTACCAATTGTTGGTAGCCTGTGTTAGTATAAAATTTGGCGGCGACTTACTCTCCCACGTATTACGGCAGTACCATCAGCGCTGAGGGGCTTAACTTCTCTGTTCGGAAAGGTAAGAGGTGGACACCCTCGCCATAGCCACCATTAAGGTTTTCAATTTTTTTTTTTGATGTTTGTTTTATTAAGTAAGCGACATGTATGTATGTGAAAGAGTTAAAGAGTTCTTTTCAGGTCAGCTAGTTTACAGAAGAAATGCTTGGGTAATTAGTACTACTCGGCTATGACATTACTGCCTTTACACCTGTAGCCTATCGACGTCATGATCTCTGACGACCCTTATATGGAAGCCTCATCTCGAGGGGAGTTTCGCGCTTAGATGCTTTCAGCGCTTATCTCGACCGCACATAGCTACTCAGCGGTGCACCTGGCGGCACAACTGATACACCAGCGGTACGTCCAACTCGGTCCTCTCGTACTAAAGTCAGGTCCTCTCAAGCTTCCTACGCCCACAACAGATAGGGACCGAACTGTCTCACGACGTTCTGAACCCAGCTCGCGTGCCACTTTAATGGGCGAACAGCCCAACCCTTGGGAC
>JAKSDO010000115.1 GCA_022360055.1 Cytophagales bacterium
AATATCAATATGCTGCATGCTATTTTTGGTGACCACGAGATCAATGTGGAAAAAGAAGGTGAAGACCACATGGCCTGGGTCGACTTTGTTATTTATAATGGGGATGAAAAAGATTTTGACCTCACTCAACTTGGTGAGGCATGTTTTGCATGGCAAACATATATTGGAAAGGATGTTGGCAACACAACCGAAGCGCAGATTGTAGTTGGCGAGGAAAACCTGCTTAAGATCGCTACCGATGATATGTCAATTTCAGTTCCGGCCAAACCTTCACTGGAAAACAACTTACAGGATGCATTTAATATTAAAGTAAATCCATAGTTTTCTGTGGTACATTTTAGGTTTTTTCACTTTTTAAAAAAGAGATTTTCTTTTTCATAACAACTTACAAAGAAAATCACGGACATTAGTTTACTTTCACCTTCTTCCTTGTTAAATCTTTGACAAGATATCCTGATGAGGTATCGGTTAACGAGTTTTGTTTTTCTAACCCATTGACAATCAGATTTTTATTATTCTATAAATAAAAAATATTGTTTATCTAAGATCTATTTGTTATTTTCAAATATCTTTCAGGTGAATTTATCACAACATTTACGGCGTTTTATGACCGGGTTCTGGCTGTGTAATTTGGGGAAGCGGTGGTCGTAAGGTGCACTTCTAAATAATACATTTTTAACAACCCTAAAATACGATGAGGTCTTTTTTCAGATCTGTGGCGGTGGCTGGAATACTGCTTTTGTTCCAATCCGCCAGTTTGTTTTCCCAAGTTAGTTTTACCAGTAGTGGCTTAGCAGGAGAGAATCTAAATAATCCAACTTCCCTGCAATTTGGTCCGGATGGCCGTCTGTATGTTTCCCAACAAAATGGGACTATTTATGCCTATACAATAGCTAAAAATGGTCCTAATGATTATCAGGTAACAAATACCGAGACGATTTTATTAGTCAAGCAGATTCAAAATCATAATGATGATGGCAGTGTGAATTCGGGAGTGAATAACAGGCAGGTAACTGGTATACTTGTAACCGGAACGTCAAACAACCCTGTGCTATATGTAGGATCAAGCGATCCACGGATTGGCGGAGCTGGCAAGGGTGGGGATCAAAATTTAGACACAAATTCAGGCACGATCTCAAAGCTTACCTGGAATGGCAGTTCATGGGATAAAGTAGATGTGGTAAGGGGTTTGCCAAGATCTGAAGAGAATCATGCGAATAATGGTATGCAGTTGGATGAAGTCAACAACATCTTGTATGTGGCACAAGGTGGCCATACCAATGCCGGAGCCCCCTCTACCAATTTTGCCTTTCAAACCGAATATGCCTTGTCGGCGGCTATATTAGCCATCGATCTGGACATGATTGAAACCCAATTTGGTGGGGCCTATGATTTGCCTACCCTGGATGATCCCACCAGGCCAAATACGGGGCCGAATGGAGCAGATCAGGGTGATCCTTTCGGCGGCAATGATGGACTAAATCAGGCAAAGGTAGTACCGGGTGGACCGGTACAGATCTATTCACCCGGCTATCGAAATATTTATGACGTTGTGAGGACCAAAACCCCGGGAAAAGAGAACAGAATATATACCATTGATAATGGGCCCAATAAGGGATGGGGTGGTCATCCGGATAATGAGGGGGCTTTTGGCAATCCTCTAACCACCACTGTTACAAATAATTACGTACAGGGCGAACCAGGTTCCGCGGGTTCTGGTCCAAATGATGGCCAGGTAAACAACCTGGATAATTTGCACCTGGTTTCGAAGCCTGGCATGAGCCCAATTTACGCGGGCCATCCGTGTCCTATACGCGCTAACCCATCAGGTGCAGGACTCTATTACCGCAATAGCTCTAATCAGGAATTTTTTGATCTGAATCCAACCGTTGACTGGCCACCGGTGCCTGTATCCATGGCAAACCCCGTAGAGAGTGATTACAGGAATCCCGGGGTAAATGATGGTGCACTTTATACATGGCCGGCTTCTACCAACGGCATTGCGGAATATACGGCTACTAATTTTTTTGGTGGTGCATTGACCGGAGATCTTTTAGCCGCCTCTTTTGATGGAAACATTTATCAGATTGAGTTAAACCAGGATGGGACACAGGTACTCAACGTTGAAAGCCTGGCCGCCGGATTTGGATCCATCCCTCTGGATGTAATTGCTCAGGGAACAGGAGAAATTTTTGAAGGAACCATATGGGCTGTTACCTACGGCGCGGATAATGTTACCATTTTTGAGCCGGAAAACCTGGAAAACATATGGCAGGAGCTTAGTTCATCCGACAACAGTGGGCCCACGGCACGGCACGAAAATGCTTATGTCGAGGTGGCAGGCAAGTTTTATTTGATCGGTGGCCGGGGCAATAAACCGGTGGATATTTATGATCCCGTCACCAACACCTGGACTACCGGATCCCAACCACCTGTTCAGATGCATCACTTTCAGGCGATTGCCTTTCAGGGACTGATCTACGTAATCGGGGCGTTTACCGGAGGTTTTCCTAATGAGACACCTATATCCAATATTTATATTTATGATCCTGTACTGGATAACTGGTCTGTAGGGGATGAGATTCCAGCGAATCGCAGGCGGGGGTCGGCCGGTGTTGTTGTCCATGATAACAAGATATACATGGTTTGTGGTATACAGAACGGGCACGTTTCCGGTTGGGTGCCGTGGTTGGATGTATATGATCCGGTTGCCAAAAC
>JAKSDO010000036.1 GCA_022360055.1 Cytophagales bacterium
AATATTTTAGATTGATGCAGATTGAGTTGGAGATTGATTTAGATTGAATTTAAGATTGATGTAGGTTGAATTTAAGATTGAATGGAGATTGAATTTGTGTTGATTCGCGACGCTCATCCTCTTCTTCAATCCCCTCAATCTCTTATCAATCTCTTCAATCCTATCAATCTTTTATTTTCTCCCCTCAATCCCTTCAATCTCATCAATCTTTTATACTCACCCCTCAATCCCTTCAATCTCATATATTCCCCCTCAACCTTCTATCAATCCCTTCAATCTTCATCCACGCTCGAATTCATGCTCAGATTTCAAGCCTTCCATTAGCTCACGACAACCGCTTCCTCCGGACAAACCTGTTTGCAACTGTCACACTTAATACATTGATCTTGATCGATCACATGCAATTTATGAGGTGTGAATGGAATTGCTTCTGTCGGACAATGCTGGGCGCAAATGGTACACCCGATACAATTACCATCAATATGATAGACAATCAGGTCTCTGCACTTTCCTGCCGGGCATTTCCCGTTGATATGGGCTTCATATTCATCCCGGAAGTAAGTAAGGGTCGATAACACCGGGTTTGGGGCGGTCTGACCTAATCCACACAGACTGCCCTTTTTAGTCAGCTGCGCGAGTTTTTCAAGTTCATCAAGATCTTTTTCGCCTCCTCTGCCCGAACAGATGGCGTTTAGGATATCCAGCATTCTCTTAGTCCCGACTCTGCAAAATGTACATTTGCCACATGATTCGGTTTGTGTAAATGATAGGAAATACCGGGCGATATCGACCATACAATCGGTGTCATCAAGTACAACCAGTCCTCCTGAACCCATCATTGCTCCAATATTTTGGAGTGACTCAAAATCTACAGGCGTATCTGCGAGTTTTTCAGGTATGCAACCGCCGGACGGCCCTCCGATCTGAACGGCTTTAAATTTTCTTCCTTCGGCTACCCCACCTCCGATATCCTCTATAATCGCTCTGATTGTAATTCCCATCGGGACCTCAATCAATCCTCCGCGATTGATCTTCCCGGCAAGGGCAAATACTTTTGTGCCTTTTGAATCTTTGGTGCCGAGGTTTGAATAAGAAGCGACATCGCTTCTCAATATATATGGAATTTGTGCGAATGTTTCGGTATTATTCACCAGAGTTGGCTTGCCCCAAAGTCCCTTTTCAACCGGGTAGGGTGGACGTAAATTCGGGAATCCTCGATTGCCTTCAATAGAAGCTATCAAGGCTGTTTCTTCCCCGCAAATAAAAGCTCCGGCACCTTCGAATACTTCAATATTAAAAGAAAGATTGGAATCCAGGATATTCTGTCCCAGGTATCCTTCCTTTCTCGAAATTTCCAGGGCTTTTCCAATTCGCTCTACGGCCAATGGATATTCGGCCCGTATATAGAAATATCCGTGCGTCGCACCGGTGGCGTATGCTGCGATCAGCATTCCCTCAATAATGCGGTAGGGGTAAGACTCCAATAACATGCGATCCATAAATGCGCCGGGGTCTCCTTCATCTCCGTTGCAGATCAAATATTTTGTGTCACTTTTTTGATTGTAAAGCAATTGCCATTTTTCTCCTGTCGGGAAACCTGCCCCGCCTCTGCCCCTGATTCCGCTCTGTTTGATGGCTTGGATGACTTGCTCCGGCGTGAACGCGCTCAGGCAGCGAGCGATTGATTTAAATCCGAAGCCGCGCTTATACTCGACTATATCCAACGGATCTATAATCCCGCGATGTTCGGTGGCAATTGGAATTTGCCTGCCAAGGAACGAGGACACCTGCTTTTCCCTTATGTTCAATTCGTAATGTGCAACACCATTCCAGTTCTTGTCCGTTTGGATGTCTTCAATAAAATTATAAACGGAAGACCTTAATCTGTGCCAAATACCCCGAGGTTTGAAGTGTCGATCCAAAATTTTTCTCACGTCTTCCGGATGAACTTTAGAATAAAGTACCGGTTCCTGTTCCTTTGGAATTATTTCCAGCAGAGGCACTTGATGGCACATGCCTACACACCCCACACCTTTCATTTTTACATCCAGGGAATTCAATTTCACAACGGACTCCACAGTAGCCTTTACTTGTTCACTTCCGCTGGCCACACAGCATGACCCAAGACCGATCCGGATTTCGCCATCCTTATTTGTGTTCGAAAATTTTTCTTTTTTCTCCCCATTCCCGGTTGCGCCAAGGTGCTCAAAATCGCTCAGAACTCTTCCAACTCCTTCAACGTCCACATGCCCATAGGTCACCTGATCGATCTGTACAACCGGCGCCAGTGTACAACAGCCGAGGCAATTCACTTTTTCAAGGGTGTAGCGCCCGTCTTTATCGGTAGTAGCCGTCCCTTCAAGTTGCAGCGTTCTGCCAAAAGCATCATAAATCAGTTCCGCGCGTTTAACGTGGCAGGCCGTTCCCGTGCACACTTTAATAATATGTTCGCCTGTAGGTTGCAACCTGAACTGAGAGTAAAAGCTTGCGACTCCCATGAGCTCGTCTGGTGTGATTTCCGTTTGCTCGCAGACTTTTCTTAGCACATCTTCCGGTAAGTAGTTATAATTATTCTGAATCGCCTGAAGTATCGGTACGATCGATTTTTTTGTGCCGCCTTTCTTTTCGATGATACGGTCCAATGCTATGTATCTTTCTTCAGCCATTTATCTACCTATGCAATACAGATGTTCATATCCTCTAATCAAAATTTTGCCGTCGACAAATGCCGGAGTGCTTACCGACTGCTCTCCAAGCTCCGGTTTGCCAATTAATTTCATTGTTTTATCCGTTGAGAATATATGCATAATGCCGTCCATATCCATGAAATATACTTTATTGTCTGCGACAACCGGTGAGGAATAAAATCCCTGATCGCATTCGTATTCCCAGATAATATTTCCTGTTTTTGCATCGAAACAGGCGATTACACCATAACTTGTAGCAATGTACAGCATATCGTGAAGTGCAACCGGACTTGCAACTTCCGGTAAATATTCATTGCTTTCCCACAGGATTTTTGCCGGCGATCCCGGCTTAATCGCAACGAGATTGGCATATTCATTGGCTGCAAATACCACCCCGTTCAGGAATCCCGGAGAAGGTCCGATTTCACCCGACAAGCAATCCATCGCCCACAGTTCTTTTCCTGTTTCCGGGTCGTAAGCCGCTACCTGGGGGCTGGACGAGAGTACCAGTTCCATATGGTCTCCGAAATTGGCGAGTATTGGAGATGCCCAGGAGATTTTCGATATGCGGCCTGTCTCCCAAACCAAGGCGCCGTTTGAGGTGTTCAATGCCATTACCTTCCCGGCATCATTCGTGTCGAATTGAATAAAGAGTAAGTCCCTCCAGGTCAGCAACGACGATGAGTGCCCATAATGATTATCCGGAACTCCGAGGTTTTGCGCCCAAATGCGGTTTCCGTTCATGTCCAAACCTACGATATCTCCGGTTGCAAAAATAGCGAATATATATCGCCCGTCGGTAACTGCCGTTGGAGCCGCGAAGCCCGTGTCTTCTGTCGGTTTGATCTCGTCGGACGATGTCTGCCGGATTCCGGACACTTTGTGTTCCCATATCAATTCGCCGGTACGGAGGTTGTAACAATAGACGGATTGATTGTTTTTATCTGCTCCCGTAAGAAACACCTGATTATTCCATATGACGGGTGAGTTATATCCCTGGAGCGGGATTTTCACTTTCCATAATATGTTTTCTCCTGAAAGGCCGTTCCAGGAAGTCGGAATATTTTTATGTCCGGAAATTCCAAGGCCGTATGGACCCCGGAAGGACGGATGCTGAGCGACCAGATCGCTGTGCGAAGGAAATGCGGGAGGCGCGTTTTCCGGCTTTTTTATTGCTGTTTCCGTATTTGCCTGGTGTGTGGCTGTTTCGACAATTTCGTCTATTTCTTTTTCCTGTTTGGCAGCGGGAGCTTCAATTATATTTTCTTTTTGTATTTCTTTCTTTGTAACTTCTTGAATATCATGAATTTGTGCCTCGGAAGATTCGTCTGTTATAATTTCCAGGACAGGAATGCGCTCGTCATCTTTTTCCACTTCAGTTAATACATAGGCCTTGGAAAGGTGGTCGACGGACAGAAATGAACCCAGCAATGCCACTCCGAAAATTATTGCTAACGTATACAAAATCCATCTCCTGGTTATCAGCAATTCAATATCCGACTCGGACGACTTTCGATCCGGGATTTCGATTTCGGATTTTGACGCGTAATAGATCCGCAGCGCAGCGACCGTTAAAATAATCCCGCCGATAAGCAGATAGGCGCCTGAGCGAATTTGCCACTGATTTGTAAAGTAAGCATTTCTGGCCATCAGGTCCAGGTTCCTGATGTCCTGTTTTAATTCTTCATTTTTATTGTCATCCTGAAACTTTTCAACAAGCGCTTTAAGCGACTTGTTATCCAGCGGATCGGTTGTGATTAATTGCCAATAGTTCAGCAGCATTACAATACAGACAATCAATGAAAAAATGCCTGCGACGTAGGCAATTCGCAATGCCAAAATATTTTTAACTCTGTGTTCCAATTTTTGTCTTTATCAGTTCTTCGAAATTTGGTTTGCCGACAGGACAATAGTCCATACATCGACCGCAACTCACGCAATTCCCTTTATCAGGTTCGTAGCCGGTTCTGTTTCTATAGATCGTTTTCCTTGTAAACATCAGCCCAAAAGCCAGGCCGAGGAACGCACCCAAAATCCATCCGCCAATACGGAATTGCTCCCGGATTTGAGCGGCTTCCCCAAGGAGTGTTTGCATGGTTTTACCGGAAGTTAAAAATGTCTGTACGTCTATATGGTCCGGATCATTTTTAATTTCCGGATGGCTGATGAGCAGCTCAGCGAGTTGTACATTTCTGTTGGCTTTTGAGAGATAGACATGGGCGCTGGAAACAACATATCCTCCCGCCAGGATCCAGAGCGGTATCAATAAGGATGAAATCAGGAAACGATTGATATCCTTTTTTTTAGAGACGGGATCTGCTACCGGTTTTTTGATGGCATCCACTGGACATGATCTTTCGCATAGCCTGCAATCCACACAGCCGGACGGTGTAATGGTTAGGTGTTTTTTTGATACCTTTGACATCCAGTTAAGCAACACGCCGTACGGACATAAAAACCGGCAATAGGGCCGTCCCACAAACATTCCGATAATCAAGAAGCTTCCGCCAAGTACCAGCATATTGAATTTGGCATCCATTCGAAATATTCCGACAAACGGATCATAGCGGCAGATGATAAAATCCGTTTGCGTGCATGCAAAAAGTAGGGATAATCCGAGATATAAATAGGGTAGAAGCCCAAGTGATTTTCTGATGCCGACAGGTAATTCGATGGGCTTAATAATCAGTAAATCCTGAATTGCACCCAGGGGGCATGCCGCCCCGCAAAATACCCGCCCGACAAACAGTGCAAACAGCAAAGGAAGCATGAAGAATGCCAGGGCCGTTAAAGAAATCGCGTATGACGGATCAACGATGGCAAGTGCTACATTTTGAATTGCGCCGATGGAACAAATACACCCGTTTCGATAGAACCCGAAATAGAGCAGGCTGAAAACGGATAAATATAAAATTCCTTTGCGCGATCTTTTTTGAAGTACGAACCGGGTAGCGAGCAAAAGGACAATCAATAGGATCAAAACATCCGCATACTCTAAAATTCCATGCCGAGGTTCGGGAATTTCCAGGGTAGGGGTCTTGTAATCGCTCTCAAAATCCGGGCGTGGGAATCGCTGTTGTGCAAAAGTCACAATTGAAACCAGCAGCCCGAACAACACGGATGATATTTTAAACAGCCTTCCTTTCAACACTTATGATTTTGATTTTGTAAAATCTCCCTTCACTTTATACGGGTCATCGTATGGAACTCTGGAAATGGCATCCGAAGGACACATTCTGGCGATGGCGCACTGATTGCAATTAACGCAAAGATCCTGGTTGATTTGCAAATGCAGCGATCCGTTCCCAAAGGATGAGCACCCTTCCACGCATTTTGCGCAACCAATGCAAAGGTCCTCATCGATCGTATATTCGAAAAACGGCTCTTCGACGAAGTTCCGTTTTATTGCTGCGGTGGGACATAGCTGGTTTTCTGCCGCCGTGTTCATTTCAATGGCGCCGGGCTTTAAATATCCGCCGCACAGGTCGCAGTATCCGCATAGGTCAAAAGCGTGAAAGCATTTTACCGCCGAAGGAGTGAGCACGCATTCATCTGCGCAACGGCCGCATTGCGTACATTCAAAAGGATCGATCTGCCAGACGTATTCGCCTGCCTTGGCCTTGTTCAATACCAATCCGCCAAGTCCGCCGATACCGAGCGCCAATGCAAACCTGGATGAGCTTCGGATGAACTCCCGGCGGTTTTGAGCGTTGTTTTCACTATTGTCCGTCATCCTTGTCGCTTTTTTGATTCCGCTGTGATGCTGCACGAATGGAACCGGTTGCAGCTTTTACAGTATGGATTTTTGAAGCAATTGTCCGGATCACCTATTTGACGCCTCCAGACCAGAAATCCGCCGGTCCCCAATAATCCGCCGGTCAGGGACCATCGAATGCTTTGTTCTATGAATTTTCTTCTTTTCATTTGCGTTCAAATTTTCGGACCATTTTTTGCGTAATGTCCAGAGCATAGATATGGTCGTGCTCATCTGATGCCAGGTCGAGGGGACCGGAATTTTTTGCAAAATCCTTTGGTGCGGCTACAAATGCATCCAACTTACCTGAAGGTTTGTGCACCTTGATCCGCACCAGTCCCTTTTCACATGTGACGAACGAACCATCGGATAATATCGTAAAGTGAGCCGGATTGCAACACCCCGTGAAATCCTCCGCATTGTAACCACTGTTTCCCCAATACCCTCTCAGACTTCCGCTTTTAGTATAATTTTGGATGTTTTGGAGCCCTGTATTAGCTATCCACAAGTCATCTTCGGGGTCAATATCAACATCGAAATAGGGGCTGGGGACGACAAATCCATGATCCTTGGACTCCTGATTTTTCCCGTCAAACTTCAATTCGATTTCTCCCTGTTTGTCGTATCGAATTATTTCGGGACCGCCTGCATTAGCCACAAACAATTTCCCGCCGACTATGGCAATTGAAGTAATATAGGCGCCGGTGTCAATTTCCTGCCAGGTATCCAGCAAGTCTCCCCAAAAGTCATATACCTCCAGGCGGGTTTTACATCCCAGGTAAATGATCTTTTTTTCAGATATACATATGGCCGTTGAAGGTCCGGGAACTTTCCTGTTGAATATTTCCCTGCCCGACGTGTCAATAACTTGCAAATGGTTCTGAAAAGCCATTGCCAAAAAACCTTTATGGTAATCTATGGCTTTTGGGAATGGATTATCCAGCTTCACACGTTTTGTTTCATGGTATTTAATCAACGCAGGATCAACCTCCTCGAATTCCTTCAGGTCAAAAGCATAAGGATTTTCGGCGCGGATCAGCATCTCGTTTTTAATAAGGTCCTCAAGAATAATGTAGGCCGCCAGGGCGCCCAGGACAATCAGCAATATATAGATTGCGATCTTGCTCATGACGGTCTTTGAATGTCCATACAAATCATTCGGTGATCATCCCTCAATATCAAGTACCCGTCGGCAACGGCAAGCGGCGCCCAGGCATCACGGGCATCAAAAACCCTGATTTGATCCAGGAGTACGAATTTTGTTTTACTCGGCCGAACAATTGAAAGCATACCGTCGTCATTCAGGATCCAGAACTTACCATCCGCAATCATATATGGCCCCAGTCCAAAGCGATTTGTTTTGCCACTCGACCAGATTACTTTCCGGAAATCTCCCGGATCCACACAAACAAACTGATTTCGGAGTGCTCCGCCGTCTTTGGGAATAATTCCGTAAACCAATCCGTTGTAGAACACAGGTGTTTGCTGTTCGCTGGCCAGGCCATCTTTGGGCTTGTATTCGTAAAGTTTTTCAATTGATAACGAACCGTTTTTTTCTCTGACCTGAAAGACCATACTGCCGGCTCCGTAACCGGCCGTAAGAAATATTTTTCCATCGGGCAAACACACGGGCGAAGGAGCGACAACAGAACACCCCCATTTCAGGGATTGCCATAAGATCTCACCCGCATCCTTTCCATCGGCTGCAATCGCAACCACACCGCCGACAGCGCTGTAAACGTACATTTTTCTGCCGCCAAATTCCCAGGGCATGACGGAAGCATGGGACATCTTTAAACCATGATCGTTGGGTGTTTCCCAGACTTTTTCGCCGGTCGCACAGTCTACGGCGATCATCAAGGCATTGCCCCCGGTCGCAACGATTGCTTTGCCGTCATCGATTAAAGGACATTGGCCTGTATACCAAAAAGGGATCTGGCTCTCGTACTCTTTTTCCACATCAATACCCCACAGGTAGTCTCCCGTTTCCCGGTCCAGGCACATTACATGTGATCTGGGACCGATGGTGAGTATATATTTTTCAGTAACCGCAGGAATCGTCCGCGACATTCCGTGGTTTCGCTTGATGTTCACGTTGTACCAACGTCTCCATACCTCTTTGCCATCCTTGAGCGTGAAACAGCGGAGCATATCTGCCTTTTGCTTTTCATCGTAATCCATAACGTAGACCAGCCCTTTGTATACGGACGGCCCGGCATGCCCTTCTCCCAGCTCTACGGACCATTGGATTTTGGGATTATCGGGTTCGAATTTATCGATGAGCGGAATTCCGGTTTTTTTGATATTATCATAATCGCCGCCCCTGAACCTTGGCCAAATTTCGGAAAGGGAAGCGCCCGGGCTAAAAAAGCTTTCAAAGAATTCGCCGATAGTTACATTTTCAACGGATTCTCCGGCCCTATCTCCGCGGTTATCCATACCCGGGACACTCATTACCACATCGACTTTGGGCTTTGAAAACGTCCACCAGGCGAGGGCAATCAGAAATAGGGTACCAACGGCAATAAGCGCTATGTGATTTGGGCTACGCATCCCGGACTCAGGATTTGATGTTAAAAACCATCAATACTTCTCCATGACGTATAAGTAATTTTCCGTCCGAAATATAAGGGTGTGCCCAATGAGGTCCGGATCCATGTTTTATTTTAAAGGTACTGATGATATCAAACTTTTCAGGTGTGGCATTTACCAGGGCGATATTACCTGTCCGCTCTTCGCAACAATAAAGTTTACCGTCCGCATACGCAATAGGCCCTTTGGTTATCCATTCATGTTCATACAACGGTTCCCCGGTATCCCAATTAATGCAGGCCCAGTTTCCTTTGCTGTTATTAATCCACGTAGACCCGTAGATGAAATTGCCTACATTGACATAGTGGCCATGATGCGTGTCGAGCACTTCCGTTCTCCATTTTTCCGTTACCGAATTGCCGTCTTCCGATACCTGAAGCATGACGCCATATTGATCGTAACCCTTGGATATGAAAATTTCGTTTCCCTTGATGATGGCAGAATTTGTACTTATTCCGGCCCTGCGAACCAGCTCCGGATCGTCGGGGAGATAGTGGTAAGTCCACGAAATATTTCCATCTTCAGGGTTGATCCCGATTACGTTTTCCGATGTCGAGGCGATAATTTGTCTCACTTGGCCATTTTCGTATAACACAGGTGATACATAGGTTCTGGCGCCGCCTACGGCCCTGGTTTTCCAAGCCTCATCGCCGGTCATTTTATCCAGAGCTATTACGGACGATACCTCGCCGCCATTTGTATAAATCACTTTATCATCTACGATCAGGGGCGACTCCGCCACACCCCATCTATGGATTTCACCCCGATATTTTTTATGGGCGAATACACGCCATATGATCCTTCCGTCCGGTTTATTCAGGCAAGCGACTTCGCCGGATCCGCTTATTACATAAATTCTGTTTTTTTCGATGGTCGGCGTGCTTCTGGCGTCGGGATAGGATCGTTCCCATGATTTGCCGAATTTGACCGAATACAGTACGTTTCCTTCCGGATCGATGGCATTCAGATAATCGTCTTCACCTTTTTTTCCGGTTATGTAAATGATTCCTTCGGACAATACCGGAGATGAGTAGCCTGTACCCAGGCTGTCAACTTTCAGGATCAGTTCAGGACCCGCAGAAGGCCATTCGTCCAAGAGTTCGGTTTCGGGAAATATACCGGATCGATCCGGCCCTCTCCATTGAACCTTCTGAGCCAAGGAGGTCTGGCTCGAAATTAAAAATAGCAACAGAAACCCACACGGAATTTTCATATCAAATAATGATTCAATGTTATATATATTAAAATTTCGTTCAGACCGGATCCGATTGAAATTGCAATGAAATCGTTGGATTTTGTTCTTTATACCTTGAAACAGCCCTAAACAAATATAAAAGGAATTGAACGGTTCAATTATGATCTATATCATGTATTTTATAAAATATATGGGCTATTTTATTTTATATGAAATCAGCGTGTCTCCGTGGCGGACAAAGAGTCTTCCTTTATTGATCACGGGATGCGCCCAATGCTGGGCCGAACCAAGTGTCACCTTTGTTTCGCTCAAAATTTCAAAGGAAGAATTACCGGGTTTTATCATAGCCAGTTCTCCTCGCTGACTGTACAGGTATAATTTTCCGTCAGCAGCTATGACCACGCCGTTTCCAATTTCCTTTGAGGCGTATATGACTTTACCGGTTTGCCAGTCGACGCACTGCCATTGGCGATTGTTATCGCCTGATCCATAGATCTTTCCATTCATTACAACAGCGCCTCCCATTCTGCTGTCCAGCGTGTTGCTCGTCCATTTCTTGCCAGCGCTCGCACCGTCTTGATAAAGCTGAAGCATTACACCTCCCTGACCGTAACCGCTAAAACAGAATACCTGATCTCCATGGAATATGGGCGTATTTGGGTGAACAGACCACCGATTGGTGTGTGCATAATTCCACAGCAACTCCCCGGAGTCGGCATCGATTCCAAGTATATTCCTTTCCGTATGCGTAACTAACAGATTTCTGCTTCCTGTTTTCATAAATAATGGCGTGCAATATGCAGATTTCTCTCCTTTGCCTTTTGAAGACCATATGAGTTTTCCCGAATGGCGATCCAGGGCAATCACATTGTGACCGGTACCGCCCGGAGTACAGATTAACTTTTCTTCGTGTATTACCACGGTTTCGTTGATCCCCCACTGAATATTTCTGCCTCCGAACTCCCTGAATAGATTTTTTTTCCAGATTGATTTCCCATTTTTGGCGTTCATGCAAGACAAGTCTCCTACACCACTAAGCATATAAAGTTCATCGCCGGCAACTACGGGGGAGGCTCTGGTTCCTTCGTAGCTGTTATCCCATTCTTCGCCATAAGCGGCTTTCCATTGCAGTTTTCCCGATTCCGAAAGTGCATAGATATAGCCAGTTGAACCTTCCATGCCGGAAAGGTAAATGAGATTATTGGCAAATGCGGGCGAAGAATATCCGTCTCCCAAGCCATCGAAGCTCCACAGGATCTCCGGGCCCGATGAGGGCCACTTATCAAGCAATCCGTATTCCTCGTACACACCGCTTTGATTCGGGCCTCGCCATGTAGTGGCCGTTTGGGCAAATACTATATTAAGCCCGGAGAAAAAGAAGATTGCGATGATGAAAAAGTAGGTTTTCATAGCTTTAACTAATTGAAAAATTACAGGATTAAAACAAGCAACAAAATAGGAAGTTTGAATATATAAAGTTAGTGAATAATTAAATTGTCCTTTAGTAAAATCTCAAATTTCCATTAGATTCTTTTTGTATAATTCGGTATATTTTCATTCGTCATTTTATTTTCCCAAGTCAAAAAAGTTTGCCTTATGATGGAAAGCATTCAATTCAAACTCAACAATAAGAACAGGAAAATCACTATTGATCCGGATAGAACACTGCTTTGGGTTCTGAGAAACGATTTCAATTTGACCGGCACTAAATATGGGTGCGGCATGGGACATTGCGGTTCCTGCACGGTTTTGGTCGACGACAAACCTGTGCGCTCGTGCATGGTAACCGCCGATTTTATTGAGGATAAGTCTGTGGTGACTATTGAAGGTCTGGGAACTCCTGAAAAAATGCACCCGGTCCAAAAAGCTTTCGTTGAGCACGATGCTCTTCAATGCGGATACTGCACTCCCGGGATGATTATGACCGCCACAGGGTTTCTGCAAGAGCATTCCGGCCCTTCCAGGGATGAAATTGTAGATGCAATGGAAGAGAACTTGTGTAGATGCGGTGCGCATCCCAGAATAATTGATGCAATTCAGTCGGCTTCAAAAGAAATATAAGGAGAAACCTAAGATGAAACAGGCGATGCCTGAGATAATTATTGAGACACACAAGATCATGATGATCAACAGCACATGGTGAGGTCTCTGCAAATTTTAAACAAATGAAAAAAGTATTTAATACATCCATCGATCTGTTACCCCGGCATATCCCTTCCGGGATGTCCAGAAGGTCGTTTCTGAAAAGGTTTGGAGGAGGGGTCGTTATTGCCGTGGCGCTCTCCGACTTCGATATCCTTGAGGGCGCCGTCGAGCAGCAATATCCATCCGATTTAAATGCCTATCTGAAAATCGGCGAGGATGGCCGGGTGTATGGCTATACCGGTAAAATCGAAATGGGTCAAGGTGTTAATACGTCGCTTGCCCAGATGCTTGCCGAAGAGCTGGATGTAAAGCTTGGCGATGTTACAATGATTATGGGAGATACTGATTTGTGCCCTTATGACCGGGGAACTTTTGGTTCGTTAACAACAAGGGTCTTTGGCCCGGCGATGAGGTCTGCCGCGGCGGAAGCCAGGATCATATTGCTGCAAATGGCATCCGAAAGTTTAGGCAAACCCATTGCATCTTTGGATGTGAGTAATGGAATTGTATATGAGAAGGCCAATAAACAAAACAATATCTCCTATGCGGAACTCACCAAAGGTTCTGGAATCGTGAAGTCCTTAAAAGAAAAGCCCAGGCTTAAAACCCCTTCGGAATTTAAGCTTATCGGAAAGTCGACCCGGCGGACGGACGGGCGTGCCAAAGTAACGGGGAAAGCGCTTTATGCCGGGGATATTCGGTTACAGGGGATGGTCTACGCAAAAATCCTGAGGCCTCCGTCTCATGATTCAAAACTTGTGAGCGCAGATACTTCTGCCGCTAATTCTTCCGGTGCGGTGCAACTCATTCGCGAGGGGGATTTCATTGCGGTATTGCATGAAGATCCGGAGATTGCCGAGAAGTACTTATCCAAAATCGAAGCGAAATACGAAACGCCTGATTCCGGGTTGAATGAAAATACCATCTTTGATCATTTGGTGAGATCCGCTCCGGAAGGTAATGTTTTGGAAGAAGGAGGAGATTTGGAAAGGGGAGGGATGGAATCGGATGAGATTTTTGAAGAGGAATATTTAGACGGTTATGTAGCGCATGCCCCGATGGAACCGCATACCGCCCTTGCAACGATGGAGGGGAGGCGTATGAAGGTCTGGGCCTCGACGCAAACTCCGTTCAGGCTTAAATCAAATATTGCCGAGGCCCTGAAGATGAAAGAAGAAGACGTGCAGGTTATGCAGGTGTTTCTGGGAGGCGGTTTTGGAGGAAAATCTTCAAATGGCCAAGCCCTGGAGGCTGCCAGGCTGGCAAAGTTGAGCGGAAAACCCGTGATGGTGGCCTGGACACGGAGAGAGGAGTTCTTTTACGATTCGTACCGGCCGGCTGCAGTTGCCCGGTTAAAATCCGGCTGCGGCAAAAATGGAGTGATCACGCT
Organism: Cytophagales bacterium; assembly: GCA_022360055.1. Classification (GTDB taxonomy): domain Bacteria; phylum Bacteroidota; class Bacteroidia; order Cytophagales; family Cyclobacteriaceae; genus JAAUQL01. The sequence goes on from JAKSDO010000036.1 coordinate 13,764, forward strand.
TTGGGACTATGGCGTGTATTTTGCGGGTCAGCGCGGCGCCCGACACTTCTATGATATACCGAACCACAGGACCGTGGCTTACAATACGCGCTGGACGGCGCCTGGCGTACATCCTTTTGCTACCGGCGCATGGAGGGCGCCAAGCAATAATACCAACACCTTTGCCAGGGAGTCTCAGATCAACCGAATGGCGGCAAAAATCGGCATGGACCCTCTGAGGTTCAGATTGAATAATTTAAAGGATGAGCGAATGATTCGTACGTTGAAGGCTGCGGCAGAAAAATTCGGATGGAAAGAGATTACGGCACCAAGCGGAAGAGGCTTTGGAATTGCGTGTGGTGTCGACGCCGGATCTTATGTGGCAATGATGGCACAGGTTGATGTCGAAAAGTCATCGGGCAAAGTAAAGGTAAACCGTGTTGTGCTCGCACAGGATATGGGATTGGTGATCAATCCGCAAGGGGCGACCATCCAGGCCGAAGGCTGTGTGATGATGGGCTTGGGGTATGCCCTTTCCGAAGATATTCAATTTAGCGGTGGAAAAATTCATAATCGCAATTTCGATTCCTACCAATTGCCAAAATTCTCATGGACCCCCAAAATTGAAGTCGTGCTGCTGGATTTGCCTCATGAGCCAGCGCAGGGCGGGGGAGAGCCCGCTATAATTTGCATGGGCGCTTTGATCGGAAATGCAATTTATGACGCCGTTGGTGCAAGATTAAACCAAATGCCCATGACCCCTGAAAGGATACTTGAAGCCATGTAAGAGCCGCGCTAAAAGACTCCCGGCAAGCGCCGGTCAGCGTCCTGCGCACGATACGCCGTATTGGGCGACTACGTCCTCGATCGCTATTTTCAAATAGATTCACCGGCTGAGACCGGCCAATGACCGCAAAGCAATCATGCCGGGCCATATAGCACACTAAGCCGGAACCCTGATGGGAATATTAATACGGGGCATGAGTCCTGGTGCCCCGAATCAGTCAATGGTCATCGCTTTTGTATCTTTCCGCAAATTCCAAAAGATGCTTCTCCGCTGTTTGAAGCATCGTATGAAAACGCATTTTTCACATTGCATAAGCTGCAAAGAGATCGCTTGAAACAAAAAATACAATTAGCGAAACATACGTTGTATTCCGGTAAAACCCGATTTGTGCACGGCGACAAAAAGTAGTAATTTCATCCGTTCTAAATAATGCTACTTTTCGATGTTTTATATTGCAGATCTTCATGTGCATTCCCATTATTCGCGGGCGACCAGTAAAAACCTCAATTTGGAATCGCTGTACCAGTGGGCCAGGGTTAAAGGCATCCATGTTATTGGTACGGGTGATTTTACCCATCCACAATGGTTTAAGGAAATCGGGGAAAAACTGGAGCCCGAGGGCAACGGCCTGTTTCGCTTGAAGGATCCTCCGCGGGACCCGGCGTTGCCGGGCATGAAGGTTGAGGATATCGATGTGCGTTTTTGCCTTTCTACGGAAATAAGCTCTATTTACAAATACGGCGATAAAGTTCGGAAAAACCACAACCTTGTATATGCACCGGACCTGGATACCGTAGCGCGCATCAACGCCCGGTTGTCAGCCATCGGGAACTTAACCGCTGATGGCCGTCCTATCCTCGGATTGCCCTCACGCGATTTGCTGGAAATTGTGACCGAATGTTCAGAACGGGCTTACCTCGTTCCGGCGCACGTATGGACACCCTGGTTTTCAACGCTGGGATCCCAGGGCGGGTACAATAGTATTGAGGAGTGCTTTCGCGATCTTTCAGGACTTGTCTTTGCTCTGGAGACCGGTCTTTCTTCAGACCCGGCAATGAACTGGAAATGGAGCGCCCTTGACCGGTTTACGCTAATCTCCAATTCAGATGCCCATTCGCCGCAAAAACTGGGGCGTGAAGCCAACTTGTTTGACACCGAATGCAGCTACGACGGGCTTTTCGATGCCATAAAAACAAAGCAGGGTTTTCTGGGGACTTACGAGTTTTATCCGGAGGAAGGGAAATATCACCACGATGGACACCGGAAATGTGGTATTTCACTGAAGCCGCAGGATACCATGCATTACAAAGGGTTTTGTCCCGTATGCAAGCAGCCGCTTACTATTGGAGTCCTGAACCGTGTCGAAGCGCTATCCGATCGGTCCGAATCTCAAAAGCCTGAAAATGCTGCCAGCTATGATCATATAATCCCATTGCCAGAGATTCTCTCAGAAATAAAAAACACAGGACCATCGAGCAAAACGGTAATGCAGGCTTTTCATCGGGCGATCTCTATTTTCGGGAATGAGTTTACCTTGCTGGAAAAGGTTCCTATTGAAGATATTAAACGCCATGGCGACCCTATATTGGCTGAAGCAATTCGCAGAATGCGGCATAAGGAGGTGAATCCGCAGGCCGGATACGATGGCCTGTACGGTACCATTCGCATTTTTGAAGAAAAAGAACTTGCCAAGCTAACGGGAGCGCTTTATCTCTTCGGAGCTCCCGAGACTGTTCCCAAAGCCAAGCCAAACCCGGCGACCTATTATGATTCGACATCTCACCGTACTGCTGAAACAGATCGCGTAAGCGAGTCAACCGCTCCGTTAAAGTCATCGGGATTAAACGAAGCTCAACAGCAAATAAAAGAATCGGTTACCGGGTCGATTTTGGTTAAAGCCGGCCCCGGAACCGGGAAAACAAGTACCCTGATTCAGTGGATTGGACATCAGATTGCAACAGAACAGGCCCGGCCGTCGCAAGTGCTGGCGATTACCTTCACAAATAAGGCCGCCTCTGAAATCAGCGAACGACTTGTTCGCACATTAGGTGAGGAAGCAAAACAGGTCGAGACCGGTACGTTCCATGCCCTTGCCTATAAGATGTTGCAGGAGCACTCCCCGGAACTGGATACCGTCTATGATGAGGCGAACCGTTTGTCCATCATTCGGTTCCTGTTTCCAGGATTGAGTGAACGTGAATGCAATCGACTTTCATCCGCTTTGACGGCCTGGTTTGAACGAAATGAGCATACTGATTGGGAATCCATAGAAAAAGATGCAAGCACTTACAGAGATTATGTTTGGGCACAGCACGCCATAGATGTTTCGGATATTGTGGGTCAACTTGTTTCTTTGTGGAGAAATGATCCCGGGATACTCGAAAAACAACGGTCAAAGATCCGGAGTATTGCGGTAGATGAATTTCAGGACATCAACAGTCTGCAGTACGAATTTCTGAACATGCTCGGGCGGGACAAAAATCTGCTGGCCATAGGCGATCCGGATCAGGCAATTTACGGATTCAGAGGCTCTGATGTAAGACTGTTCTTTCGCTTTTCGGACAGTTTTCACCCGAAAGAAATCAATCTTACCAAAAATTACCGTTCATTCCCCGTGGTGTTAAAAGCTGCCGGTCAACTAATTGGCCACAATTCACTACGAAGCAACCTCGTTTTGCAAGCCACCCGCACCGGAAGGCAAAAGATCAAGGTTTATCATGCCGAAGATCCAAAACAGGAAGCCCGTTTTATCGTAGGGGAAATTGAAAAGAAGGTAGGTGGTTTTAACCTGCTTTCGGGCGGACCTGCCTACCACGACGGCAATTGCGCATTTTCCGACCTCGCGGTATTGTACCGGACACATCAGGTAGGCCGGGAGTTGCTTTCCCATTTTAAACAATCGAGCATACCGGTGATTCTGGGTGATGGTACGGCTTTTTTAAGAAGTGCGCCTTTTACGCTGATCGCGAACATCCTGAAGCTGCTTCTCCATCCGCACGATCGAATTGCCCTGGAAGGTATTCTGGATAGTTTACACGGCTGGAAACGGGCAGACATTCGCAGTTTTATGTCCCGGATCCACGAAAGCAAACAGGAATGGGCCGAAATATCCTCCCCTCCGGTAAATATCACGGCTGCAGAGAGTTTTACAAAATGGAAGGAATTCTATACCGAACTTCCCGGCCGTCTGGCACAGTACGGGGTGATTGGTTGTGTTCATGATATTTTTGATCGTTACCTGCCGGATTCAACGTTGACCGAAGAACAATTGCTGAAAAAGGAAATCGTTCTGACGCTCGCCAAGGAAGCCGGTTCCGATGTCCGGGAATTTCTCAATACCACCACATTGAATAATTATACGGATACCGGGCGACAACAAATCCAGGGGGTGCATCTGCTCACGTTCCATGCGGCTAAGGGCCTGGAGTTTCCCGTGGTTTTCATTGCAGGAGCTGAAGAGGGTATTACCCCTTCGGGCCGCAAGGATGCGGACCTGGAAGAAGAACGCCGCTTATTTTATGTGGCGATGACCAGGGCCCGGGATGCGCTTTACATTACGCACGCGACAAAACGTTTTAAGTATGGAAAAGATGAATTTCATGAGCGATCCCGTTTTGTTGAGGAGTTTTCCTCCGAGCTGATCGATCCGGCAAACCCGATAAGATCAGATCCAAAAAATGCGCCTGACGACGGAAAGCAATTGTCGTTTTTTTAGCGGTATTCGAGCTCTAATTTGAGTTGTCGGGTTAATGGCCAATGTCCATCATGGTTTCAGGCGAATACAGCAAACAGAACGGACCCTGGGGAAATGATAAGAGATTGAGGGGATTGAAGGAGAATGATAGAAGATTGAGGGGATTGAGGGGAGAGTATAAAAGATTGATAGGATTGAGAGAGGAATGATAAAAGATTGAGAGGATTGAAGGAGAATGATAGGAGATTGAGGGGATTGAAGGGGTTGAAGGAGAATGATAGAAGAAGGTTCCCGGCATTCACTTGTGGTTTGAAGTCTTGTGGATTCCAGGCATTGCAGTACTACGTGTAAAAGTTGAACATGCGAAAAGGCATATGGGGCAATCCGTTTTTCCGAGTTCGACAATTACCGACACAAGTTAATCGCCGACTCAAGATGATAGGGGCATGTAGTTGCCTTATGGTTGTCGCGCATCGCCCATAATGCATCGGTATTTTTTGCAAGGTTTATAGGATCGTTAAGCAGCGCAACGGGTGTTGCCTCATTGAGCTTTAGTACGTGCCAGTCATCCACTTTTTGCAATGAACCGCTTACGCGCACACCTTTTCCTATCTTATCGAGGATTTTACGATTGACAGGTTGCCAGTCAAAGTCTGTCAGCAATACATAGGTCCTACTGCCGGTTTTGTTTTTCATCATTAAAACCGGAGGTATGCCACCTGAAATACACCTTACCGCACAGGAACGATGGACCTTGCCAAAACCCGGTTTCATAACTCCAAAATAACACTTCGGATCTATTATTTCTCCTTCGAGAGAAGCCGCTTCATCAATGGTTACAGAGTTTGACACCGGACCGGGACTATTTCTCATACTGTGACCGAGAAATGACGCCGACCGATTTGTAAGCTCCAGCAAGGTTTTGCCATCGAAATAGATCAAGGTGCCGCGAACGGTCACTTCATATCGATCCAGCGGTTCGTCCATTTTGGCTGCGAGTTCGTCCACCAGCTCATATGCACCCATTTTCCCAAAATTGACCAGTACAAATGAACGGTATACCGTTTGACCTTCCGGATTTGTTCCCATTGCCACTTTGAGCATCGGGACCGGGTGCTTTGAAACGACTCCCTTTAATTCGGTCAACCGGCCATACTCAAAAGTACTTTCATCAAATTTCTCTTCGTTTACTACGACCATAGAAGCCACGAAGATCATCAGCAGAGCGATCGTGGCAATTACTATTTTTAATAGGCCGGCCATATTTTTGGGCGCTTTGGGAAGATAGCCTATGTAAAACGCGTCCTGATGTTGCATATCATTTTTTTTACTGAGCACCGATCACCGCAGGGGGCCTTTCAGTGCCGGGTTCGTACGGTTTGGGATGTACATAAATTTTATCTCCTTCAAGTATGACGTCAAAGGTTTCGACTTTTTCAGAGAATGGCGGGGGCGAGCAACCGTTGTGAGGCAGATACTGATAGCCGTGCCAGGGGCAGGTGATGCACCCGTCAATGATTTTTCCTTCTCCAAGCGGACCGTTTTGATGGCGGCATACGTTTGAAACCGCGGAAAGTTTTCCTTCAAATTTGAAAATAGCTATTTTTTCCCCGTTGATGTTAATAGTAACGGCCTCATTTTCGGGAATTTGATCTACGGCGCCCACGTACACATAACCTTGCTGATTCAAACTTCCTTCTCTGTCGTTTTTTGCTTCTCTAAAAGCCGCGATCACATGCAAACTGATAATTGTAAATAAGCCAATACCCAATAAACCAAGCATAATGGGTTCCGGTTCCGATTGTGCTATGCCCAATGCCACATGCATGATCACCAGCGCATAAGCAATATAAACCATCATATGCATGGCTTTCCAGAATTTTGGCCCTAGGTTGACAAGCCAGAAATCATGACTGGTCGCCGCCATCAGATAAAATATGATCAGTGCGAAAAAACCGAGGGTCTGAAAGGGGAAATGAACCAGCGTGCCATATTCCGGATTGGAAATAAAAATTGAGACAAAAGGATTGGCATCTCCCAACGCGTGAAACTGAACAATGCTAAACCCTCCGTGGGCAAAAGCGACTACGAACATGGTTACACCGAGATGCCTCCGATTATAAAGCAGGGGTAAAAAACGGGTATCCAATCTACTCAGAGGACCAATTGCCAGGATAATGTGCAACATTAATACGGCCAGGGAACCTGTAGCTCGAACGACCAAAGCTTCTGCCGTGATGTTGGGCTTAAGTACCGCCGTCAAAGCCACAAAGGTCAGCAGGTATAAGATAATTCCTATGAATACGAACAGATCATAGCGTTTCTTTTGACGGTTCCAGAGCACCGGTACATATTGATGAGCCATAGGCTATTGTGTGATATTTATCGATTCGAGCATTTTTTTATGAACCCGATCATACACCACAATATTTCCGGGAGTGCCATGCGTAAGTTGTGCGGTGTATACGTTGGGGCCTTCTACTGCAAACAGAAATTTTGCGCCGTGCATGTCTCCGGAATCCGATGCATAAAACCCTACGGCGGGTGAGTTAAACGCTTTTTTTAACATTACGGTAATGCCCTGGGAGCCATCCTCCATTTTCCCCAGTTCAAGGTCATATATGTCGGTATTTTTTCGGAAGGTTACCGATTCATATTCCACCGGGCGCTGCGATAGCGGAAGGTCGTTATATGGGAAATCCGGGACATTGAAAATTGCGAGGAGGAATAACACGGGTATAATAAGCCCCGTAACTGTCCATATCTGGCGGTGTCTTTTGCGCAAAAGGCTAGTCATGATAGCTCCTTTCTTCCGATTCGGTCATATTCCTGGTTTTTCTCCATTTGTTTAACAGGACCGGCCAGAGTGCTATGGTTCCGGGTACGATCAACAACCTGAAGCCAATGCCTGTGCCTTTGGCATGCTCATCCATTTGCCCGACCATTTTGATAATAAACAAGATGGAAAAAATAAGGCCGCTGAAGAAGTAAAAACCAATCAGGACAAAAACATAAGCTAATAACGTGGTCATAGTCTGTTAAAATTCTCCCGAATATATGGATTTCATAATGTTCTGTCAATGCATCGGGCCGTGTATGAGGTCAGGCATACGACGATGTAACATTTATTTTTTGATGAAGGATGCAAGTAGATGCATGGCGCTTATCATGGAAACCATCAAATGATTAGCTCCCTGCAGTTTGTAGTGTTCCTGTGGATTTCGGCAAACACATAGTGACATCGGAAATCTCTGAATGCGCTACCAGAAATCGACAAGCCTCACATCAAAGATCAGCACGGCATTGGGAGGTATTTTGTTCCCTGAACCTTTTTTGCCCCAGGCCAGATCCGGCGGAATAAAAAATCTCGATTTTCCGCCTTTCTTCATGAGCATGATTCCTTCGCGATATCCCTCGATCAATTCATTTAGCGGCACTTCATTCGGTGCATTATTCCTGTATGTATCTTCGATAACTTTGCCGCTTAAAAGCGCGCATCTCTGATGTATAATCACACTGCAATCCTCGAAGGGGAGATCGCCCGTGCCTTCTTCCAAGACTTTATATTGCAAACCGGATTCCGTGGTGATTACCCCGTCTTTTTGCCCGTTTTTCTCCATAAAACCGGCGCCGGTTTTTCTGTTGTTTCCAACTGAGCCCCTGCTTTTATGCTGTTGTCCTCTTTTTGCCATATTGGTTTTAATCCGCTTGTGCCAAGGGGAAATTTTGATTCTAAACGATTTACTAAGTTTCAATAATACATCAAAATTATTATATTTATTTGTTGTCTTTCCCAGCAAGTTTAATCTATGACACAGGCCCTTTATTATGAGGAAATTGACAATGGCAAGGTGCAATGTCGCCTCTGTCCGCACAATTGTATCCTGGCCCTCGGAGATCGCGGAAATTGTGATGTAAGAAAAAATATTGACGGCCGGCTTATTTCGGAGAATCATGGTTTATGCTCGGCCGTCCAATTTGAACCAATAGAAAAAAAACCGCTATACCATTTTCACCCGGGCAGCTATATTTTTTCCATTGGAAGTATTGGCTGCAACCTGAAATGCAACTTTTGCCAGAATTGTGAAATATCCCAGACATCCGTAGACCGGTATGTCTCCGGGCAGTATTACTCGCCGGAGGAAATAATCGGAATGACTGCCGACCATCCCGAAAATCTGGGCGTAGCCTTTACATACAATGAGCCAACGGTATATTTTGAATATATGACAGAGATTGCTGAAGCGACCAAAGCTAAAGGAATGAAAAACGTTATGATCTCCAACGGTTTTATTAATGAACGGCCTCTGCTGGATATTTTGCCCTTCATGGATGGGTTCAACATCGATTTGAAAGCATTTACCGAGTCATTTTACAAGACCATAACCAAAGGTCATTTAAAACCGGTAAAAGAGGCGTTGATATCCATTAAAAAAGCCGGGAAGCACCTGGAAGTTACAAATCTTTTGATCCCCTCCCAAAATGATGATTTGACGAAATTTACTGAGATGATTTTATGGATCAGGGAAGAATTGGGCAAGGATACGGTCCTGCACCTGTCCAGATATTTCCCGGCGTATAAAAGCGACATACAAAAGACCTCGTTGGGGTTGCTGTTTAATTTTTGTGAGACGGCAAGGCAGTATCTGGATTATGTTTATCTGGGAAATGTAACCGGAAGCGAATCGCAAAATACAATATGCAGTAATTGCGGGAAAATCGTGATATCACGATACGGGTATTTTATACAAAAGAATGGAATTGATTCGGAAGGCATATGCCTGCATTGTAATAATAAAATTGTAATTAGTTGAAAAATGTCGATACGTTCATCTGAAGTTGCCGGGACTTTTTATCCCGGGAGGGCAAAAGAGATTCAGGAGTTATTGTCGCAAATAATTGCGGACGAAAAGGGAAAAATCAATAATGCGATTAGTCCAAACAGGATAATCGGGGGTATTGTGCCTCATGCCGGGTATGAGTATTCGGCCAAAGAGGCCATACATTTTTTCAGTTTTCTCAAAAAATCGGAAAGCAAAGTGGACACTGTAGTTATCCTGAACCCTTCACATTCCGGTTCAAAATTCAACCTGTCGTTTGATAGCCATGAGGCCTGGAACACGCCTTTGGGAGATGTAAAGCTGGATTTGGAACTCATGGATTTTATCGATATTCCTAAATCGGCAGATGGGCAGAGTGCCGAACATTCGGCGGAGGTTATCATTCCCTATTTACAGTTTTTTCTCGATTACGACTTTATGATTCTGCCTATTACCATGAGGAAACAGAGTTATAAATGTTCCAGGGACCTGGCAGAGAAAATATACAAAGCAAATCAGGTGAAAAACAGAAACATCGTAATAATTGCATCTACGGATTTTTCGCACTACGAGCGTCCCGAAGTTGCCTTTTACAATGATAACCTGGTCATTAACCGGATTTTAAACAATAGCATCAGAGGATTATACGATACCATTCACGAAAACAATATCTCCGTGTGCGGGTATGGGCCGATAATGACGCTGATGTTCTATTCGAGGTTGATTAACTCCGCGTACAACGTTGAGATTTTAGCACGTGGAAATTCCTCCAGCAAAACCAAAAACGAAGAAGAGCTGGTGGTTGATTACGTGTCTGCCTTATTTTATTATTAGTGCGTATGAGGGTCGGTACAAAATCAAGTCAGCGCCTTGATTTCTTCCAGTGCATTTTCTGTCAGGGGCTTTGTGATAAACTTAACAACATTGTCGTTGTTAACGATTTTATCGATGTCCCGCTTGTTATCTGAGCTGGATAGTATAATCACCTTGCATTTATTTCTAAGAAAAGAATGGAATTTTTCAAATTCGTAAAGGAAAACAAAGCCGTCTACGATGGGCATGTTAATGTCGAGAAAAATATAGTCGGGAAGATTTTCCGGATTGTCTTTATGGGTTTCAAGGTATTCGAGTGCACTCTTTCCGGAATTCTTGATTTCGACGCTTTTTGCAAAATTGGTAATTTCAATGATACGTCTGCTTATAAAATTGTCCGTGTCATTATCATCGACGAGCATTACCAAATCAATTTTATTATCTACAACCATGTCCGACCAAATTGTTTTGAGATGATTTAAGCATTACTTGTAATTCAGTTTGTATCAGTATCACAAATTGAACTTAAACTTGCATTATTTCCAGCAAATATAAGTAATAATAATATTTTTCAGGAGACTATTTTTTGACAAGGTAATATTTAAGCGAAATCTAAATTAATGCAAGATATTCTTTGCGGAAACCTTGAAATCCAATTTGTGTCTGCAAGAAAACCCGCCTTTAGCGTTCCGATACCTCTGACTCCTCCGAAGAAGAGTCGCTAACCTGCTGTGCGTGTAACACTTCCACTTCAGGGAGCTGTTTTGATTTTTAGTTCTTCTCCGACCTTAATCACAAAATCATCTTTATCATTCAAATCCATCAATTCTTTGACGGATATGTTGTGTTTTCTCGCTATGCCGTACAGTGTATCATCGGCCTTTACTTTGTAAAGTCTGATCCGACCGACATCGGCCGGTTTTTCAACTGGCTCTTCAAAACCGTTTGTGTTTTGCCTGATGAACAGCTTTTGTCCAATATTTAAAACATCCAGATCGTCAATATTATTCCATTGTCTGATTTTACCGATACTCACCCCATATGCCCTGGAAATACTAAATAAGGTTTCGCCCGCTTTCACTATGTGATATATTTCCTTTTCTTTAACATTTCTTGTCACATCGTCAGAATCACGAGGTTTTGCAACTTCACTGGCGTCCGATGTTACAGCCTTTTCATTCAAATCAACAAAGCTGTTTTCATCGATATGCTCCGTTTCGTCATTCAATTCTTCAAATAAGAATTCTTCCTCTGCTTCAGGTGCCGCTTCTGCGGCGGACTGATCGTCGATTTGGCTTTCGGTCGGAGCGGGAAAAGTCTGTTCGGGATACGCTATTTCATTCGGAATACTTTTCACAATTACATTTTGGGCCTTCGATGGTCTATATTCGACCGGGACATCGCCTGGCCGAATAAACCTCAACCACATGACCATACCCGGGCTCAGGTCCTTTTCTTCGCGCATTCTGTTTTTCGTCAGCAGTTTTTTCAGTTTAATTCCATATTTCTGGGATATGGACCACGCATTTTCTCCGGGGATTACCACGTGATAGTGTATTTTGGCTTTTGATTTTTTTGTCTTCAGGTAGTAGACTTGTCCGGCGACTATTTTGTCGGATGAAGTCATATCATTTATTTTCAGAAATTTTTTCTCGGAAATGCCATAACCGACCGTTACCGAATTTATGTCGTCTGTATCTGAAGCGATAAACCCAGGCAAACCATTTATTTTTACTTCGGTAGGAGAGGTATTTTTGATTTTCGGGAACTCCCGGTTTTGGTTAAAATCAAATTCTGATGCTGGCTTGTAGTCGTACTGAAAAAGCAATTTCGATTTTGGGGATTCTTCGGTAGTTCGCACTTCAGCATCTGCCCCAAGTAAATTCTGTGCCACGAGGTCATTGGACGACACAGGAATTATTGCAGGGTAGGTCTTATCCGAAGGGATTCTCCCCCTTTTTAGCCATTTGTTGTGGTCATTGATTATTTGTTGTTCAATATCGAAGTAAACGGATATTTCTTTTAACGATTTGTTTTTTGTATTGCCGTATTCGTAAAGCCGGATGCTTTGCATATTGTTTTTGCGGATTTCGTCTTCAAAGGCGATTTTATGAGCTAAAAACTTTTTGACATACCAATGTGTTCGTTGGGAAATCTCCATTTTGACCTTGCCGAGGTATTTTTTATTGATATGTCTTTCTGCTCCGCCGGGTCCGGTATTATAAGCCAAAAGTGCATATACCCAGTTGTCAAAAAAGAAGTTGTTCTTTTTTAAATATTTTGCCGCGGCACGAGAGGAAGCTGTAATATGCATCCGCTCATCCACATATCTGTCTACGCGGAGCCCGACTTCCCGGGCCGAGGCCTCTTTGAACTGCCAAAATCCTACGGCATTTGAAGAAGACACGGCATCTGAAATAAGGGCGCTTTCCTGAATGACCAGATACTTAAAATCGTCGGGAAGATTTTCCTCCCTGAAAACGCGCTCGATGATTGGAAAGTACAAGTTTATTTTATCGACTTTCCTATTCAGATACGTTTGGTTCCTGTGAAGCGCATCGACATCGGTTTGAATTTGTTTTCTGGCCCCCTCGGTTATAGATAGTTTTATGCCCGCAAACTCGTAATTGGCAGGAACGCGCGGGTTTCCAAAAACGCTTAGTGTAATTGCAAATAAATAGATAAAAAAAGTATATCTCAACATATCTTTTGAATTAAAGTCAAACCATCGCGCAATGGTATCATGACATTTTCAACCCGTTTGTCGTTTTGCACAAGCTCATTGAATTTCTTTACGGCCAGCGTATCTTTATCGGTCTTACTAATTTTTTCCATCAAAACCTTACCGCTCCAAAGTACGTTATCCGCTAAAATGAATCCTCCGGTCTTAACTTTATCCATGCACAGTTCATAATACCGGCAGTAATTGATCTTGTCGGCATCGATAAAAACCAAATCAAATTGAATGCCAAGTTGAGGGATAATATCCAATGCGTTGCCAAAATATGCTACGATCTTATCCGCCATGTCCGCCTCCTCAAAGTAAGCTTCATTCTGAAGTTTAAGCTCTTCATTTATTTCGATGGTGTATAGCCGACCATTGTTTCCGAGGCCCTCGGCCAGGCTAACTGCGGAATACCCTGTAAACGTACCAACTTCCAGAATATTGGTCGGTTTGATCATGTTTGAAACCATCCGGAGAAATTTTCCCTGCACTTTCCCGGAAAGCATTCTGGGATAAATGGATTTTACATACGTTTCACGTTCTATTTTGTGGAGAATGCCGCTGGCCGGGGAAGTGTGTTGATCAATGTATTGCTCTATTCCGGCATCTGTGATTTGCATGTTCTATTCTTTGGGCACAAAATATAAAAAACTAAGTTTATTTTCATCAAAAATATCATTTGCAATCAGAAAAAGCTCTTCGGCCGATATTTTTCTTATTTTTTTTACCACATCCTGGAAGGATTCGATTTTATCGTGAATTAACAGGCTTTTTCCCATCATGAGCATCAGGCTAATATTGTTTTCTTCTGCCATGGCCATTTGCCCGATGAATTGTTCCTTTGCTTTATGAAGCTGCCCGCTTCCCATAATTTTAGAGGTGAATTTTCTTAGTTCGCGGATGACCAGATCGACGCTCTTGTATAACTGCCTTTTTTCCGTTCCGAAAAATATGCTCATCAGGCCAATGTCGTGAAAAGCACTGTAGTTTGCATCAATAGAGTAAACATAGCCGTGTTTTTCTCTTAGCGCCAGATTAAGGCGAGAATTCATCGCAGGGCCTCCCAGCGTATTAACCAATATGGAAAAGGGTAATTTTCTCTCGTCCACGTTGTTGTAAGCGATGGTGCCTATGCCACAATGCGCCTGCAAAACAGGCTTTTTATCCAATCGGGTTTTTGCTGTGTAGTCATTAAAAGATTTTCTGGCCCGCTTGCCTGCGTAAGCGGGAATATCATTCAGATACTTATGGGCGATTTTTAGCACCTTGGCGAAAGGCCAACTGCTTACCGAAGAGAAAACAATCCTGCCCGTATTGATGTTTTGACGCACGAATTTCAGAAAATCCGATTGCCTGAACGATTGCACACTTTCTTTTGTTCCTAAAATATTAAATCCCAGTGCATGATTTGAGAAAACCAATTGATCAAACTCGTCCTGGATGGCATCTTCGGGCGCATCTTTATAAACCGACATTTCTTCCAGAATCACATTGCGCTCTTTTTCTATTTGACGCTCGGGAAATGTGCTGTGAAAGGTTATATCGGTCAGTAAATCAAAAGCCTTTTCGGTATGGTTGTTTAATACGGAGGCGTAAAAACAGATGTTCTCCTTGGTCGTATAGGCGTTTAGTTCTCCGCCGAGGCTATCCAATCGATTTATTATTTGATAGGATTTTCTCTTTTCGGTACCCTTAAAGGCCATATGCTCCCAAAAATGCGCGAGCCCCATTTGACCGGGGAGCTCATCTCGGCTTCCTATATCAAGTATAAAACCGCAATGAGCGATGTTGGAATTTGTCACCTGTTTATGGACAATTCTGATTCCGTTTTTAAATGTAAATATGCTGTGGTCCTGCAATGATCCTGAAGTTAAAATCAATTGTCCGGCAAATATAGATCAATTCTTCAAGAGCCATATCTATTTTGCTGCCGTGCTTAGAAAAATATTTTACCCGCAGACAAAATTGTCAAAGGGAAGATAATTTACAATGTATTTCACCGGTTATCTTGAGATAAATTAAATTTATATTTAACTATAACCCATAAATCATTAATTTCTATCATTAAACTAAATTCATTTAATCACATGAAAAAGGTAAATCATTTGTTATTTGTTTTGTTGGCCTTTGCATTTGTTTTAAGCAATGATTTTTTGAATGCTCAAAATGCCAAACCCAGAAAAAGCCCGAAAGCCACTGTTTCTCAACGAGTGGGGGTCGATACCGACATTGTCATCGACTACAGTCGTCCGGCAGTTAAAGGAAGAACGATTTGGGGAGAGCTCGTGCCGTATGGAATGTATCCCGGAAATAAGTACTCGAAAGAGAAACCATTTCCGTGGAGAGCCGGAGCAAACGAAAATACCACAATTTCATTTAACAGCGACGTGAAAATAAATGGTAATATTGTTGCCGCCGGTAAGTACGGATTGCATATGATTGCGGGAAAAGATGAGTTTAAGATTATGTTTAATGAAGTAAACGATTCTTGGGGAAGCTACTCCTACGATGCCTCAAAAGATGTGCTTTCCATCACTGTAAAGCCGGAATCCGTAGCGCATACCGAGTGGCTCGAATACGGTTTTGATGAGCTGGGCGAAACCGGGACCACCGTGTATTTGAAATGGGCCGAGCTGAAAATACCGTTTAAGATCGAGCTTTGAGAAACTACTTTTGCGGATGGTGTCTTGATCCTGCGCTGATTTTGGATTTTCCCCGTCCGCAAAAGTTCAACTGACGTTCTTTCCTATTGGTATCCATAGGTATGTCCCCAATTTTTAGGACGGATCCGGCATTAAGGTGGTCTCAAAAGCTTCTTTGCGAGTTAATACATACTCAGCGCACCGGTCAATTATTGATTGCAAACCACAGAGATCCGCCGGCCGGCCCTGGAGAATACGGCTCACAACGCAGAATATGCGCGAACATAACTCAACTCGGGGCCTTTTGAGACGGCTTTATTTTCAATGCTCCGAAGTAAAGTGAAAATCTACACCGGGAAAATTGTCCTGAACCATCAACAACCATTGCCTGGTTTCAGCCATAAATACCAATTTCCCCTCTTTATCCCTCGCAATGTGCCTATATTTGGATTTTACAAATTCGTCAAGATTCTTTTTATCCTCACTCGTTATCCAACAGGCCTTGTACAGGTTCAATGATCTAAACCTGCAGGTAGCGCCATATTCATGTTTCAATCGATGTTGAATAACCTCGAACTGAAGCTGCCCGACGGTTCCGACCACCTTGCGGGATCCCATTTCAAAAGTGAAAAGCTGAGCGACACCTTCGTCCATCAATTGTCGCAATCCCTTGTCGAGCTGTTTACTTTTCATAGCATCCAGGTTTTCCACTTCTTTGAATATTTCCGGGGAAAAGCTTGGAATACCTTTAAAGATTCCTCGTTCTCCTTCGGTTAGGGTATCACCAATTTTTAAATTTCCGGTATCATACAATCCTACGATATCACCCGGAAACGCCTCGTCAATGGTCTCCTTATTTTGGGCCATAAAGGCAGTGGCATTTGAGAATCGCAGATTCTTTTCCTGCCGGATATGGAAATAGTTTTTCTTTCGCTCAAATTTCCCGGAACAGACCCGAACAAATGCAATTCTGTTTCTGTGACGCGGATCAATATTGGCATGGATCTTAAAGACAAATCCGCTAAACACATTCTCTTCCGGCCCGACCTTTCTCAATTCGGTATGTCTGGCCCCCGGAACCGGCGCTATTTCTACAAAACAATCCAACAGCTCCTGCACGCCGAAATTGTTTACGGCGCTTCCGAAAAATACGGGAGCCAAATCACCGCTTAAATAATCATCTACATCCAACTCGGGATAAATGCCCTCAATCAGTTCAACATCTTCTCTAAGTTGAGCGGCCTCATCTTTACCTATATGCACTTCAAGTCTTTTGGATTGAATATTTTCAATCTCGACAAACTCATTCCGGTCGATTTGTGTTTTGCTCCCTTTAAAAAGTATAAGCTTCTTGTTGAATAGGCTATAAACTCCTTTGAAACTTTTTCCCATTCCTATGGGCCAGCTCAGCGGTCGCACCTTTATGGTGAGCTTTTCTTCAATTTCGTCTAACAACTCATAGGGATCTCTTCCTTCACGGTCCAGTTTGTTGATGAATGAAATCACCGGCGTATTTCGCATTCTACAAACTTCCATAAGCTTTTCAGTTTGCGTTTCTACACCCTTTACACAATCAATTATCATAACCACACTGTCGACCGCAGTGAGGGTTCGATATGTGTCCTCGGCAAAATCCTGGTGCCCGGGGGTATCAAGAAGGTTTAACTTCAGACCTTTATACTCAAATCCCATGACCGATGTTGAAACTGAGATCCCACGCTGTTTCTCGATCTCCATAAAATCGGACGTAGCATGTTGGGTGATTTTGTTTGATTTCACCGCTCCGGCCGTTTTAATTGCCCCGCCAAAAAGCAACAACTTTTCCGTTAGAGTAGTTTTGCCGGCATCCGGGTGGCTGATTATACCAAATGTCTTTCTTCTATTGATCTCCTCAATCAGGCTCATAGCGTCAAAAAATAAAAATTCCCGCAAATGTAATTAAAAGTATTTGTTTTCGATCCATCGCCAAAGGCCCAATAGTTTATCCTAATGTAATTTAACTTTGCTGGGTTGATATTATAATTGCTATAGATTTTTTATTTTTGTGTGTATTTGTTTTTAATTAGTGAAGAGGAACGCAATTTCATTTTTCATATACGCGCGATATGAAACTAAACTTTTATTCTTTTATTTCATTTTTTAGTAGGAAGCGAGCCCGTTCGGGATATGTGCATACAGATGATTCCAGAATCGAAAATCTTCGGAACATCAATTTATTTGTATTGATACTAACCGGTATATTAACCTCGCATTATGTAATAAATGATCTATATGCCTATCAGAGAATAGACTTGAGAAACTCCATTTCGGTTTTTCTATTACTTCTGGCGCTCCTGAATTTTTTTCTGATTAGAAAAAAGGCTTATTTCCCGGCAAAGCTCATAACGGTTTTCATCTATCCCGCCACTGTGCTTCTTCATCGAATTTGGGGCGTCGAGCTTACCGGCTACTACCTGTGGATCCCAATTTTGATCATTGCGTTTTCGCTCTTTCCATACCTGGTTTTCAGCTATAAAACGGAGAAAATATGGCTCGTTGCATCTTTTTTGTTTTATGGAACGACCTTGATGTTTTACGAATTTATTGTTTCGGTTGGCAAGGAGATAATACCGGAAAACTTGTACGCATTGCTGAAGGTATACCCTCCGGCCATCAAGGAAATTCACGGTTTTGCTTATCTTTTGATATCCTTCGTCATATATAAATCCGTCAGATCAAATTATGATAAATTGGCCGAGATCGAAAAGTTAAACATACAGTTGACGGAATTGAATCAGGAATTATGCGCTGAAAGAAAGGCAATTAATGAATCCGCAATATTGGTTAAGACGGATGCGGCCGGGACCATTCGCGATGTAAATGAAAATTTTGTGAAAATTACCGAATATGAAAAAGAGGAATTGATCGGCCGGAATCCGCGTATGTTAAAATCGGATGAGCATCCACCGGAATATTTTTCGCATTTGTGGAAAACTATTTTAGGCGGAGAGGTATGGAGAGGTGAAATGAAAAATATAAGGAAAGACGGTTCGGTGTATTGGCTCGAAACGTCCATATCGCCTATTCTCGATGCCGGGAATAAACCGAGAGGATTTCTCTCGTTAAGATTTGACATCACCAAAAGAAAAGAATATGAAATGAAGCTGAAAAAGCTCATTGAACAACAAGAGCATTTGTTGAGCGCGGTAGCTCACGATCTTCGCGGCCCAATTTTGAATATTCTTGTAATGCTGGAAATGATTAACGACAGTAACATTACCAAAACGGATAAAGATAAATTTTTATCGCTGATCACCGTGGATTGCAAAAATTCGTTATCGTTGATAAGTGAGCTTTTGGAAATCGGTGAAATCGAAAACGAAAATTATGTATTGGCGAAGGATTCGGTGAATATCGATGACTTCTGCAAAAGTGAATTGGCATCAATCGAATGCAAACTGACGGATAACGGGATATTGTTGAAAAGCAAATTCAGTGCCGGGAGCAGGACTTTTTCTGTGAACAAGGAAAAACTGTCAAGAGCGATTCAGAATATCTTGAGCAATGCCTTGAAGTTTACGCCGGAAGGCGGATCCATCAAATTTACCACGAGGTTAGTAAACGATCACAACGCCGAAATTGTAATCGAGGATACAGGCATTGGCATTCCCGAAGAATCCTTAAAAAACATTTTCAAAAGATATTCAAAAGTAGGACGGCCCGGTCTGCACGGAGAAAAATCTACCGGATTAGGCATGTCAATTGTAAAAAGTATCGTCGACTTGCACGACGGTGAAATAAGTATTGAAAGCAAAGAGCATATTGGGACTGCCGTTAAAATCAAATTACCTACACTTCATAGCGCGGAAATCGAAGTTTAACGGCATCTTTGGCATCCGGGTCCGGCTAACCGCCGGCTTCAAAATTCAGGGAATACTGCCATTATCAACCTTTTTCAAATTGATTTGACTGCACATCTTGTACAATTGCCCAACCGCAAAGTTCACAATTTTTCCCTCCGGGCAGGACAGGCCTGCCTTGCCGGTAAGGCAGGTTTGGGAAATGTTTAAAAACAATGATCGGGGTTAACCCGGGGATTTAATTGATTATATTTCAATTACTTGTAAATGATCCTGAATCCGTTTTACTAAATTCCCGCAAATAAGCCGGACCGATCGATGCTCTTCATTAAAATAGTATGAAACCGGTAGGACCGGAGCAAACTCAGGATGTGCACAAGCATGATTGTATTGCTTTGTGCATCAGTAAATTATAAAAATATAAACGGATGAAGATAGACGTATCTTCGGGCCGCTAACGGTTTCCGCTTCCGGAATTAATTTTAATTTCACCGGTCAAACATTAAGAAATGAGCAATAAATGTCATACCATTGCAGATCGGATTTATTTGATAAAATGTAATTTTTGGCAATGGTTATAAGCGGGATTCAGCAGATTGGAATCGGGGTGGAAGATCTATACAATGCCTGGTCGTGGTATAGGAATTACCTGGGGTTTGACATAAGAGTATTTGAAGAGGAAGCAGTGGCTGAATTGATGTTGCCGTATACCGGGGGAAAGCCTCAGAACAGAAGGGCCGTGTTGGCATTGAATTTACAAGGCGGGGGAGGTTTTGAAATTTGGCAATATACCAAAAGAACGCCTTTACAACCCAAAAAAAAGCTCCTGCTTGGTGATCTCGGAATTTTTGCGGGGAAATTGAAATGCAGAAATGCACAAAAAGTATACGAAGAGTTTTCAAAATCGGAGATCGAAGTGCTTGGAGATGTGCATACTTGTCCGGCCGGTATTGCAAACTTTTTTATAAAAGATCCTTTTGGAAATATTTTTAATATTGTCGAATGCAACTCCTGGTTTAAAAACGAAAATAAATTGACCGGTGGCAGCTACGGAGCGCTTATCGGTGTTTCGGACATTGAGGTATCAAAATCATTCTACCGCAACATTCTTGGCTACGACGAGGTAATTTATGAAGAAGAAGGGAAATTTGACGAATTCCGGTTTATTCCCGGCGGGGATCTTACGTTTAAGCGGGCTTTACTGAGGCACTCAAAACCAAGGAAAGGTCATTTCAGTCCATTATTTGGACCGAGTGAGATTGAGTTGGTCCAGGTTCGGGATAGAAAGCCGAATAAAATTTATGAAGACCGGTTTTGGGGGGATCTCGGTTTTATTCACCTCAGTTTTGACGTAATCGGATTTAGTGAGCTGCGCGACCTTTGCAAAAAACATGGACACCCGTTTACCGTAGACAGTACAGCGGACCAAAACGGAGCAAGCTTTGACATGGGGGAGGCTGCAGGACATTTTTCCTATATTGAAGATCCGGACGGGGCCTTAATAGAATTTATCGAAACCCATAAAGTTCCAATTGTTAAAAAACTTGGACTTTATTTGAATCTTAAGAAAAAAGATCCGGAGAAGGCGCTTTCGCGATGGATTCTGAAAGCATTTGCATTTAATAGGGTTAAAGAGGTTGGCTGATCTTTAATGTCCCTTTGAGCATCCGGGCAAAAACGAACGGCGAATTCATTCCGGAATATTTATCCGACAGTTGCTGAGAATCAATTGAAAAAGCAATAGTTTCTACATTAGAACCTATTGCATTAAATTTACCCGCTCTTACATCTCTTTTTTTCGAACGCTTATGAATGTCGATGGCAAGCATTATCGAACAATTTGGATTCATCCCGAGCATTCGGGGATCATACAAATCATTGATCAGACCAAACTTCCTTTTCAATTTAAAGTCGTAAATCTGGACACACTTGCGTCTGCTGAAGCCGCAATTGTGGATATGCAGGTTCGGGGTGCAGGATTGATTGGGGCTACGGCAGCTTTCGGGATGTACCTGGCTGCAGTGCATTCCGATGAGAAAAATTTTAAGACGGAGCTGATCGAAGCCGGAAAGCGGTTAATCAATACCAGACCCACCGCTGTAAATTTGGAATGGGCCGTGCAAAAACAATTGATGCAAATCAGCAATTGCAAATCAAGAGAAGCATGTATTGAGACCACCTTGATTACTGCAAAGGCCATTGCAGAAGAAGATGCGGACATGTGCAAAAGCATAGGCGTACACGGAGCGCGACTTATTGAGAAAATCCATTCAGAGAAAAACGGTGATGTCGTAAATGTACTCACCCATTGCAACGCCGGATGGCTGGCTTTCGTCGATTACGGTTCGGCGACAGCCCCCATTTATCAGGCCCATGATTCGGGAATAAAAGTCCACGTTTGGGTGGACGAAACAAGACCTCGTAACCAGGGGGGCCGCCTTACGGCCTGGGAGCTTTCACAGCACGGTGTCCCGCATACGGTAATTCCTGATAATACCGGTGGGCACCTTATGCAACACGGATTGGTCGACCTCGTAATAACAGGTGCCGACAGGGTTACAAAAACGGGAGATGCAGCCAATAAAGTAGGTACTTATCTCAAGGCTCTGGCAGCCAAGGACAATAAAGTGCCTTTTTATGTAGCATTGCCGTCCTCTACATTTGACTGGGATATTTCCGACGGTGCAAAGGAGATTCCAATTGAACAGCGGGACGGGAGTGAAGTAAGGCGTATGTCGGGCCTGTATAAAAATGAAGAGATAGAGGTAATGATCCTGCCCGAAACCAGCCGTGTGGCCAACTACGGTTTCGATGTTACTCCTTCAAGATTGATCTCGGGCCTGATCACGGAAAAAGGCGTTTGCCGGGCAAATGAATCGGAGATCAGGAAGTTGTTCAATTGATTTTTTGAAATGCTTTTACCGGATCATTCGTTTGACAGGGCAGCTCTGCGAAGCTTGTTTTTCATGATTTATTTCATCGGCTCCGGAGATGCTTCGGGACAGGCGCTCAACGATGATATTGAGCATAGAATCCCGCTATTTCTGAATTCCGCAGTCAGGTCTTCTACGGCTAATTGCACCTTGCAATGGGAGTGTTTGGATCACAAACAAACGAAAAAGTGTATTCAATATCACAACGATCAATGGTTTGCAATATCCTTAACGGATCAAGACAAGTACTATTTAAATATCTATAATCAGAAATGCCGGGATCTTAGAGGTGTTCAATTACTGATAATTGACGGAGTGCCGTGCCAACCGGAGACCTACCATATCTTAAAATGTGTCTCGCTCGGGAATCACGATGATATATTCATTACACTTGATGATCTTGAAAGGGACAGGGAATACCTGTTATTGGTAGACGGCTATTTACATGATTTCTGCGAATTCCATCTGGAATTTAGTGATGAGCCGAAAGGCATTCCTTTTACAGTAAATCATGCGGTAGTTCTGAGATCAAATCTAATCGGCGACAGGCATCTTGAGATTTATTGGAGCGTTCCGGATTCACTCGCTACGACATTTAGCCGTTACGAAGTTTACAGAAGGCATGAAAACTCCTTCAAATCGGAAAAGGTTCATGACATCGAGCAGGGATTAAATGCTTTTGGCGCACCGAAAATGAATTATTTCGTAGAAGAGTATTTGCCGGATTTCGGAACTTATTTTTATAAAATCATCGGGACAAATGAAGATGAACGGCTCGTGATTTCCGAACAACAAGTTTTCGCCCCGCGGCTTAAAAATACGGGTTTGGATCGGTCCGAATGGCTTGAACTCGAATTGTTTTATACAATTGCAGGCAAATTAAAGATTTCCGTATATGACGCTGCAACTCACCGTTTGCTCTATTGGACGAATTTTAATTACAGTAGGCAGACTAAGCTGTTTGAAATCAATGTTAAAGAATATATGGATGAAGGGATTTTCTTTTTCAGGATCCTGGTCGAACATCAGGAGACCGGTGAAAAAAAGAACCATCTGATCCATATGAAATAGCTATCTTCTTTTTGAGGCATCCGGGATCTTTTTAAAGACTTTTTTAACGGTATAATTTATTATGCGATCGGCATCATCCCCTGAACCGGCATCTATTTTAGCTACGCCCTCGAGAACGAGTCTGTTTTGAACTCGATCTACCAGATCAATGGTTACGGTCCCTTTGGTGTAATACTCACTGAATTTACCCTGGGGCGAAACTGATATGCCAATCCCGGTCCCGTAAGGTGTTGCCGCTCCGTAGTATCCGACACTGCTTGTATTTGTGTTGATATTTTCCGTTCGGCTGATCAGCGAATAAAGATTCACAAGTAAATCCGGATCATTTACCGAGCGCTTAATACCTTTATACCCAAGCTCCAGTTCTATAGCCATGGCCAATCTTCTCCGGTTTACTTCTTTCATCTTCAAATGTTCTTCCTTGATTTCATAGAAATCAAATGTTTTATACGATTTGAAGTCAACATCCTTTTCGTTGGTGGTATACACCTTCAGGGAACTGCTGCAACTAAATAACATGATGGATATAACCGGTAGGAGCGAAGTCAGATTTTTCATGGTTTCGTTTTTGTTCGCGGCAAAGTAAATAAATTATTTTTAATGTAAACAGACAATTATCTTGAATTCGGATCACCGATGTCGCACCGGATTCCAATTTTATTTTTATATTGAAGCGCGTATATCTTGCACTGCGATTAACTATAATAGATTGGTATGGAAGAGCTGATACGATTATTTACAAGGGATTTAAAAAAGCTATCCGGAGAAATTGAGATTTTTGAAAATCCGGAAAATCTATGGGCAATCCCGGACGGAATAAGCAATTCTGCCGGAAATCTTTGTCTGCATCTCATTGGAAACCTGAACCATTTTATCGGCGCCGTGATAGGTAACACAGGTTATATACGGGACCGGGATGCGGAATTTGGCACCAAAGATATTGAAAAGGACAAGCTCATTGAGATGGTGTTTGAGACGCGTGCAGTGGTGGCGAATTCCCTGAAAGAATTTGAGCCGGACCGTTTAAAGACGACCTATCCGATTCAGGTGTTTGGCGAAGATATGACATATGAATTTTTTCTGATGCATTTGGTTTCGCATCTGAGCTATCATTTAGGTCAGATAAATTACCTGAGAAGGATACTTGAAAGCTAAGCCATGAAAAAAATATGCTATTTCATGATTGCTTTGGCGACGTGGACCTGTGCGGCTAAAAAAGAAAAGCAGCAAAATGCCGGCACCGGGAGTATGAAGGAATTTCGGCCCAGCCTTGAAATATTGGATGCATCGCTGGAAGAAATAATTGATCCCGGTTCAAAAATAGAAATCATCGCCGAAGGATTTGAATGGTCAGAGGGTCCCCTGTGGATTGAGGGACTGGGATTGCTGTTTTCCGACATACCCCGGAATATCATCTTTTTGTGGACGGAAGAAAAAGGTGCCCGACCCTATTTATCGCCCTCAGGGTATACGGGACAGGTACGAAGAGGGGGAGAAATGGGATCCAACGGACTCCTGCTGGATCCGGAGGGAGATTTGATTCTTTGCCAGCACGGAGATCGAAGGATTGCAAAAATGAATGCTTCATTGAGTGATCCGAAAGCGGATTACCGGACAATCATTGACCGGTATGATGAAAAAAAACTAAATAGCCCGAATGACGGGACATTTAACAGGACCGGAGACCTGTATTTCACCGATCCTCCGTATGGCCTTGAGGAAAACATGAGCGATCCCCTTAAGGAACTTCCGTTCCAGGGCGTCTATAAATACGCTGCAGACGGAGAAATCACCCTGCTAACCGACGAAATGTCGAGACCCAACGGCATTGCATTTTCACCGGATGAAAAGACGCTTTACGTTGCGAATTCCGATCCGGAAAAAGCAATTTGGATGGAGTTTAAGCTCAATGACCATGGCTTGATTGAATCCGGATCGATATTTTTTAATGCCACTTCATTAGTTGGCAAAGAAGCCGGATTGCCGGACGGACTGAAAGTCGACCGGAAAGGCAACATCTTTGCCACAGGTCCGGGTGGTGTTTGGATCTTTGACCCGACCGGCAAAGTGCTTGGTAAAATCAAGACCGGGCAGGCCACTTCAAATTGTGCTTTTGGAAACAGCGGAAATGTACTTTACATAACTGCGGACATGTACGTGATGAGAATTTCTCTCAAAAGCTGAAAAATTGTGATTCGCCCGGCGCCGTATGGATACTTTCGCTGATAAATTATATTTTTTGTGATATTGAAAGCAATTTCAGGATCCGGAATTTGGATGTCGTTTTTAGTACTTCTACTTCTTATTGTGTCGTTTGCATTGGGGATCTGCTTTTTGCAAAACAAAATTATATTTTTCCCCGAAGTATTACCTTCCGAATTCCAATTTGAGTTTCATGAGGATTTCGAAGAGATTTTTTATGAAACCAAAGATGGGATTTCCATAAATGCGCTGCATTTCAAGGCAAAATCCTCAAAAGGTATTGTTTTCTATTCGCATGGAAATGCGGGGAGTCTGAGAACATGGGGCTCAATAGCCGGGGATTTTCTAAGCAATGATTATGATCTTTTGATCTACGATTACAGGAGTTACGGCAAAAGCGAAGGGAAATTGTCCGAAGAAAAACTGTATGAAGACGCTGAAACCATATATGGCGAATTGGCGAAAAAGTATAACGAAGAAAACATCGTAATTTATGGCAGATCAATCGGGACCGGTATTGCATCAAAAGTGGCCGTAGGAAAAAATCCCGGACATCTGGTGCTCGAGAGCCCTTATTATAATTTTCCCGATTTGGCCAAAAGGTATTTCCCTTTGATCCCATCCCGACTCATAAAATATAAATTGAGGAATGATGTTCATATTCAGCAAGTTACATGTCCGGTTACACTATTTCATGGTACATCGGATGAGGTGATCTACTATGGATCGTCCTTAAAACTGGAAAAGCATTTGGGCCATAGAGGACAACTCGTAACAATCCCGGGAGGACATCACAACGATCTGCCGGAATCTGATGTGTATCGTCGGGCGCTCAGTGAGATATTGCGGTAAGCATTAAATTTTTCTTTTCAAAGCGGTCATCTTGCATGATAATTGGTTATATATAGAAAAGTAATATATCTTTTTATGAAAGCATTGGTAATATCGGGAGGTGGAAATAAAGGAGCATTCGCAGGCGGAATTGCTGAATTCCTTATCAAGGAATTGAAAAAGGACTATCAAGTATTCTTAGGTACTTCTACCGGGAGTTTGTTAATTCCGCTGCTTTCTGTCGGGAGAGTAGACAGAATCAAAAAAGTCTTTACCTCAGTTACTCAGGAAGATATTTTCAGTACGAATCCATTCCGGACTGTTACGGATAAAAATGGAAAGCCAAAAACTAAAATCCATCATCTCAATGTCATAAAGATGTTCGTGAAAAATAAAAAGACATTTGGCGAAAGCGAAAACCTGAGAAAGCTCATCCGGCGAAGTTTTACCTTGTCGGATTTTAACGAATTAAAAAGCTCAAATCGAAGTGTGGTTGTAACTGTAGCTAATTTTAGCAGGAATCATGTGGAATACAAGCACTCGAATAAATGTCATTATCTTGATTTCTGCGACTGGGTTTGGGCCTCCGCGAATTTGGTGCCGTTTATGTCTTTATTGCACAAGGATGGTTGCGATTATGCCGACGGAGGATTTGGGATATTTATTCCCATTCAGAAAGCCATCGAAATGGGAGCCACTGAAATAGATGCCATTATCCTCAGAACACAAAAGGTCTCTTCGAAAATAATAACTTCTGACAATCCGATGGAGTTATTTTTAAATTCGTTTTCATTTATGATAAATCAGATCGCCATTGATAACATAAAACGATCGATGTGGAAGGGGAAAGAGAATAAGGTAAAAATAAATTATTACTACATACCTGATGAGCTGACAAACAATGTATTGCTGTTTGAACCTTCCAAGATGTCGGTCTGGTGGGAGGAAGGATTTGAGTACGCAGCAAATACGGATCCCGTTGTTCTTGATTCCAGAAAGAAAAGCTTACTGAATTTTTTCAATTAAAAGAAAATCCGAATCACGCTCTTTTTTCGGAATAAAATTGTTTGCTTCTTGGGATGGGGCAACCTGATTTTTTGAAACATCGCTCTTTTCGGTCGGCGTATGTATATATCCCAGTAAAAAGGCGAGTAAAACAATTAATATTCTTATGGAATATAGAATCTTCCGGCTGTCTGTAATTACCTCCAACTTGCTTAACCACAGCGTAATTGGTTTTTGGGGCATAACATATTTTTGATAAAAATGAACCGGTAACTTTGATCTTTGTGCCATACTATGTAAAATCCTCTTATTGTGTGTCTGGTGTTGGATACAAAAATACAAAGACAGGTAACCCCTTATAGTTAAAAAAAATATAAAATAAGTACAATTTTGGTTTATCGAATTAATCTGCGAATAAATGAAGCGAAAAATTCGCTGTCATGCATTCGACTTGACCAATTCGGCCGGCTCGAAGCTCAAATTGGTTTTAATTTCTTTTTGGAGGAAAAACCAGGTGACGAGCGCAGATAAGAAATCGGCGATGGGGAAGGAATACCAGATCCCGTTCAAACCATAGAATTTTGGCATGAATAAAACGAGTGGAATAAGGAAAAACCCCTGTTTGGTCATGGTCAACAATAAGGCGGGTAAGGCCTTGCCTATTGCCTGAAAATACCCTGAACCCACCATCTGAACGGCAATGAGCGGGGACATCATAAATACATAAATTAACGCAAAGGAGCTGTCCCTTATCAGAGCACTGTCGGATGTGAAGGCAGTAACAACATTTTCGGAAAAGGAAATAATAATGATCAGGATCAATGTAGCCAGAATAATTGCATATTTGATGGATACATTGATGCTCGATTTTACGCGTTTCGTGTTCTTGGCTCCGTAATTATATCCGGCGATAGGCAGGAACCCCTGTACAATTCCAATGATCGGAAACAGCGCAAACATCATGACGCGGTTGACGATGCCATAGATTGAAATACCCATTTCTCCGGCATAGTTAAAGAGGGTATGGTTCAGGACCACGATCAACAAACTTATGGTGCCCTGGCGCGCAAGCGTAATGCTTCCTACGGCGAAAATTTCCCGAATGAGCGAAAAATCAAGTCTAAAATATCTGAAAATAAAGCTGATTTCACTATCGCCTTTTAAGAAGAAATACAACGCATATCCGGCACTCAAGATGTAGGATATCGTGGTGGCCCAAGCAGCTCCTGCGAGCCCCATGTCCAATAAGATAATAAATATGGGGTCGAGTATTATGTTTATTATTGCCGGTATCACCATCACAAGCATGGCTATTTTGGACCGACCCTGTGCCCGGATTACATTATTCGACATCATGGCCCATGCCAGAAAAGGAACACCTACTAAAATGACTCTGAAATATTCTTTTGCATAGGGCAGAATGTCGCCTTTCCCACCGAATATTGCGAGGACATTATCGTCCAGTACAAAACCCAGGATTACAAGAATTACGGCAAAATGAAGGGTTGTATTTACCATGTTCCCGAAGGTTTTCAAGGCTCTTTTCCTATCCATGCCGCCTAGCGCCCTGGATATAATAGAGGCGCCTCCAACCCCGATTGCCATGCCGATAGAGGAAATCAGGAATGTAATTGGCATTACCACGGTAATTGCTCCGATTCCCAAAGGTCCGACCCAACGTCCGACGAATATGGTATCTACGATCGAATAAATAGACATGATAAGAAATCCGATGGAGGCCGGAACCGACTGTTTGATCAAAAGTTTGCTGATGTTTTCCGTACCTAATTCCCGGGATGTATGAGCCATATCTGATAATTAGCTTCAATGGAATGAACGAGCAACTTACTAAATTCGGTTATATTTTTTTAGATGTTTTTAGTTTTTACATCATGAGTTTTACGAATGGAATATATTCCATATGGAAGGTTTTACCTCGCTGTGCGGGCAGGCGCCGTGCGGGTATGGACAGTCATATAATGCCATTCCGGCCCGTTCAAGAATACCATAGCGCAATGAGAAAAAAATGTTTGCCCTTATTTATTATTTTAATTCTCTATTAGTGATTTCTGATGAGAGTGGCTATCTTCACCACGACTTTTTATACCAGGTACTATGACTCATATGAATTCCAAGGCAACAAGTCCATCTTTTGTGATGGGGTTGACACTTGTTGCGACATTGGGTGGATTACTTTTTGGATATGATACTGCGGTAATTTCGGGTGCGGTCGGTTCAATTCAGGTTTTTTTTATCGATTCCCTTAATCTTGAAAACGGAGAGACAAAATCCGTAATCCTCGAATACAGGATAACGGTTTATGTGGCAATTTATGTTGTTCTGCTGGCCGTCGGAGGCATTCTTGTTAAGCTGATCGGCAGGGGAAAGGGGATATTGGCAACAATTATCTTTGCGACATTTGCTACATTCATTATCTCAAACAATTTTAAAGGCGCGCCGGTCCTCGATGAGGAAACCACCAATTCTTTGATTGGATTTACGGTGTCCAGCGCGCTTATCGGATGTATTATCGGCGGTTCACTGGGAGGATTTATCTCAAAAGAGTTGGGGCGTAAGAAGGGTTTGATTTTGGCTGCCATTCTTTTTTCGCTCTCTGCGATCGGCAGCTCCATCCCGGAGTTAATGAACATATTTGGTGTTGAAAATATCATATCATTTATCATATACAGGATCCTTGGAGGGATAGGGGTTGGTATGGCTTCCATGCTATCCCCGATGTATATTGCGGAAATTGCCCCGCCTGGAATTAGAGGGCAACTGGTTTCCTGGAACCAGTTTGCCATCATTTTCGGGATGCTGGTCATATATTTTGTCAACTATTTCATTGCCCGGCAAGGGGATGAGACCTGGCTGAACAATACGGGATGGAGATGGATGTTTGCTTCGGAAACAATTCCTGCCGGCATATTTTTATTTCTTTTGTTTTTTGTGCCCGAAACACCGAGATATCTGGTGATGAAAAGCCGGGACACAGCAGCGCTGGGAATATTGAACAGATTAAACGGACCGGCTGAGTCACAAAATATCCTCGAAGAAATCAAGCAATCGCTGAAAATTACGGACGCACCCTGGCTTTCCTACGGTTGGCTTTTAATAATAATCGGAATATTCTTATCTGTTTTTCAACAATTTGTAGGAATAAATGTCGTGCTGTACTATGCCCCTGAAATATTTAAAAATATGGGAAGCGGTACGGAAGCGTCGTTGTTGCAAACCATAATTGTCGGTGCAGTGAACCTTTCGTTTACGATTCTGGCGATATTCTCGGTTGACAAATTTGGCAGAAAACCGTTGCAAATCATCGGAGCAATTGGTATGGCGATTAGTATGATTGCGCTTGGATTAACTTTTTATCTCGATGCCGTCGGACTCGGATCCCTCATATTCATGTTGGTGTACACCGCTTCATTTGCGATGTCGTGGGGCCCGGTGACCTGGGTATTGTTATCTGAAATATTTCCAAACAGGATCCGGGGGGCGCTTTCAATTGCAGTTGCCGCCCAATGGATTGCGAATTTTGTGGTATCATGGACATTCCCAATGATGAACAACAATACCTGGTTGAATCATCAATTCAATCACGGATTTGCCTACTGGATTTATGGGTTGATGGGAATTCTGGCAGCGCTATTTGTGTGGAAATTGGTCCCGGAAACAAAAGGGAAAACGCTCGAAGAAATGGAAGATATCTGGAATGCCTAATTCATTTGTATGGATCAGTACCTTGAACAATTCATTCGTGAGGCCAGGGAAGTAAGTAAAAAAGCCTATGTGCCGTACAGCAAATTTCAGGTCGGATGTGTTGTCGTATCCGAATCGGGGAAGAGATACTCCGGATGCAACGTCGAAAATCTATCTTTTGGATTAACGGTATGCGCGGAAAGGGCAGCCGTATTCAAGGGGGTATCCGTCGAAGGATCGTCTTTCAAAATTGCCCGCGTAATAATTTTCACTCCGACACCCGGGCCCATTACTCCATGCGGTGCCTGCAGGCAGGTTTTGTATGAATTCGGAGAAGATTTCGACATCATTTGCACCTGTAATTCCGGTGAAGCAATAAAAATGAATATCCAGGAATTGCTCCCGAGCGCTCCGGATATTGAAATAAAATAGACGCGCACAGGCATTTTATCGGTCGTCGTTTAGAACTTATCCTTTACAATGTCCATGATTTCCTGAATTTTCAAACTGTTTTGCAGAGGCATAATTTCAGATTCGAGCCTGCCTTCGGTCAGGCACTTGTTCACCTCATTGATCTCATACGCATATCCCACGGAGTTTCGCTGATCTGTAAATCGTTCCGTGACTCCGTGCTCCGAGTAGAGGAGGCACTTTCGCGCCATAAAGAATTCGGGGATCTTAATATAGCCATCTTCTCCAACGATCAGGGCTTCGTTTGGCATTGAATAATTGAACGAGGCGTTGAGACTGGCTAAAGATTCATCCGGATATTGAAAGATCATGGTTTCTTCGATATCAACGCCACGCTTGGAAAGTTTTGAGTTTACAGCGACATGCTGCGGCATTTGATTGAAGACCAGCCATGTCAGGGCTACCGGGTAAATTCCTATATCCAGAAGCGCTCCCCCGGCCAGATCCGGATTGAATAATCTGCTTTTGGGATCTTCACAAGCCCTGATGCCAAATTCAGCCCTTAAATAGCGTACTTTTCCAATCCTCCCCTGAATCAGCCATTCTTTCATTTTCAAAATCGGAGGTAAAAAACAGGTCCACATAGCCTCCATCAGGAATACTTTGTTAGCTCTGGACAAGGCGATCAGTTCCCGGCACTGAGCAGGGTCTACTGTAATTGGCTTTTCGCAGAGAACCGCTTTCCCATTTTTGATGGCTGTACGGGAAATTTCAAAATGAAAATTATGCGGAGTCGTGATATAAACCACGTCAACTTCAGGGGCCTCCAGCAGTTCTTCATAAGACCCGTAGGCTCTTTGAATACCATATGCTTCCTTAAAGATACGGGCTTGGTCCACGGAGCGCGATGCGACGGCAAACAGATTGCCTCCGTGCGCGTATGCAAAATCCCTTGCAAATGAATTGGCGATGTTGCCGGTGCCAATAATACCCCAATTAACGCGCTCCATTGTTAAAAATTAGTGGATAAAAAAAGCCATTTATGATTCCAAACAGAGAAAATAACATCAACACATCATGCATGCGAAACATGAAAAACATTCTGATTCCATGAGTGAAATGATTCATATAAATTGCTGCCGGGCTCACAATGTGGGATGTTTTTGCAAGTATATCCATCTTGTTGTCGACGGTCATGGGCTATAACATTCGGGTTATGTATAATTTCATAATAAGAGACGTAAAGATAGCTTTTATATGAATTATTACAATTTGCGTCTATTTTTGCAGCCGGATCTTTAAACCTTTTCCAAATGAAAATTTCTGTTGAAATAAGCTACTATCCCTTGAAGGAAGACTATATAAAACCGATCGGAGCCTTTATTGAGCGATTGCATACTTATGAAGCACTCGTGGTGAGGATCAGTGGGATAAGTACCCATATTTTCGGCGAGTACAAGGATGTAATGGGAGCAATTACGAACGAAATTGAAACTTCATTTGAGGTTCCGCACTCTGTTTTTGTTTTGAAGATTATTAATGCGGATCTGCAGGAAATACCCGATTGATGGAACCGGTAGTTCACTGGATGGCCGCCCATTACTTCGAAGTAGTGGCCGCCGCATTGGGTTTTATCGCAATTTACCTGCAGATCAGGCAAAACGTCTGGTATTGGATGGTAAGCATCGTAATGGTGTCGATGTACATCTATATTTATATCGATGCCAGGTTGTACGCCGACATGTCGCTGCAGGTATATTACCTGGTGATCAGCTTTTACGGATGGTACGTGTGGCTATACGGAAGACAGGTAAACGATCATAAAGCCGGGTTGAACGTAACCGCCACATCCAAAAAACTGCGTTCAATTCTCGCGGTGGTTTCCCTGGCCCTTTTCTTTTTGATTGCCTGGATCTTAATTCGATTTACAGATTCGGATCTGCCTTATTGGGATTCATTCACCACCTCATTGAGCTTTGTGGCCACCTGGATGCTTGCCAGGAAAAAAATTGAAAACTGGCTCGTTTGGATAGTCGTCGATGCAGTTTCGACCGGTATTTATATTTATAAAGGCCTGTATCCAACGGCTGTCCTGTTTTTATTCCTGACAATTTTGGCCGCGGTCGGTTATCGAAAATGGCGAATGGATTTGTCCGAAGAGGCAACAGCGCTTAAAGATTGGCAATAAGCGCATCTATTTTATGATGTATGAGATTGAAAAACCTCTTTCGTTCTTTTTCCGCTGAAACGCTGATCAGGGTGGAGTTTTTCATCACGCGATCAATGAAG
The DNA here is from genome assembly GCA_022360055.1 of Cytophagales bacterium. Taxonomy (GTDB): domain Bacteria; phylum Bacteroidota; class Bacteroidia; order Cytophagales; family Cyclobacteriaceae; genus JAAUQL01. The sequence continues at coordinate 47,507 of JAKSDO010000036.1, forward strand.
GTTAAGGTGTCGTTGAAAAAATATTCATTGCTGGTGGTAAGAAAATTTAAAACATTGTGCCCCAAATGAACGACATTGAAGTTTTCGAATTTTACAAGCAGGACATTTTCCGACAGGGGAATATCATTTCGATAAATCTTAAAGTTCGCACGGTTGGTAGTTAGCACATTTTCGTTATCCGGATAAAACTTATAGCCCAATTCGGCCTGTCTCCGAATATGGTCTACGACCTTTTTGAGATCTTCCAGAATATCAAAAACATCCTGTCTGCTTTGAAACATTCCGGTCTCATTAAAAAAGTTTATCTGGCGCAATGTGGGGTTTAGCGTTTCTTCGCTCCAGATTTCAATGGTAGGCACTTTCAGATAGCTTCTGAGCATTTTGCTTGCTTTGTCCAAATCATTCCCGGATATCGAATCAAAACCAAATGGACCCGAGTGGTCGTCCGGAAAATTAAACATGTTTCTCTTCCAGAAAAATACTTTGAAAGCGGCCAGTTTGGAGAACATGAAATAATAAAACAGCGGAAGGTCCGGAGCTACACAGATCATCTCCTTTAAACCGAATTGTTTGAAAGAATTGATCTCCTAGGTCAGAGAATTGAAGTACGACTCAAAGCTGTAACCATCATAGTTGATGCGCCTGTAGTTAAAATTCACCGCATTATGAGTTTTGGATAAAACCGCATCTGCGGAGATGGAGAATTTTGAGGCGAGAATATCAAATTCCTTAAGCGAAAGATCGGATTCTCCCCGGATTCTCCGGTATGCGCTATCAATACTTATATTCAGTTCGTCGGCTACTACATTCGCCATCGAGAGGTTTGATGGCAGCTTTGTTTTAAGCTCCTGAAAGAACTCCTTCTGAACATTAATCCCTTCCCCCATGATTTCGGGAATTTAATTGTTTGGTCTTTAGTAGAATAAGGTATACTAATCTAATTAATTTATCTCATTAAAATCATTTTTCAGATAAAAAATAACTACCGGAAATACTCGAAAATCTGCTCTTTTACAGTTAACGGTCCCGTATATAATAGCCGTTTAACAAACATACCTTTACCGACTTGTAAAATTGTCGTGCGGGCGGTCGTCGATTCTACGGATAAACTCCATTGGAGTTTCCGGAATCGCGCTTTTTGCAGTGCGAGCCCGGACACTGCCAAACTCATACAAAAATGGAACCCGGTAGGATTGGAGTCATTGCCGCAGTGTGTTCAAGGTTTCATGTTTGTAGTTCCTGCCAATCGGAATTTCCTTTCCGTGAACTTCAACCGATGTGGAGGAATATGCATTGATATTCGGGATGCATATGATATAGGATCTGTGGATCCGGATAAACTGATCTTCGGGTAAAATATCGATCATATTGCCGATCATTAATTTCGAGACTATTGTTCGGTCAATACATACAATTTTCACATAATCCTTTATGCCTTCCACGTATAAAACTTCCCTGTAACGGATTTTTACATTTTTTTTATCTGCTTTCACAAAAAAATACTCCTCGACGCCGGAATACGGATGCACGGATATTGCCTTGATCGCATTTTGCGGAATAGCATCAAAGTATTTGTGGACAGCCTGTAAAAATCTTGTAAATGAAACAGGCTTCAAAAGGTAATCGATCACATCCAGATCAAAAGCCTGAACGGCATATTCCCGGTAGGCTGTGGTCAGGATTACCTTCGGCGGATTTTTCAACGATTTTAGAAATTCCAGCCCGGTCATTTCCGGCATCTCGATGTCCAGAAACATAAGATCAACGGATGTATTACGGAGCAGATCAAACGCTTTTATGGCATCGGAACAGGTCCCGACCAGCTTTAAACTGTCGGTCTTTTGAATATGCATTCGAATAGCTTCGATGGCCAAAGGCTCATCATCGACAATAATACACTTCGTTTTCATTCCACCTTATTAAGATTTAGATGTACGCGGTAATCCTTCTCATTATTCTGAATATTAAGGCTGTAATTATTCTTATACATCAGGTCCAGCCTTTTTCTGACGTTGATGATCCCAATTCCTCCGGATTTGAATTTTTTTCGCTGCGAGCCATCCGCCTGACTGTTTTTTACATAAAAATCCAGGGAATCTGAATTCACCTTTAGATTAACGTTAACCCAGGCATTATTCCGTTGCTTACCCACCCCGTGTTTGAAGCTGTTTTCAATAAAAGGTAAAAGCAGCATAGGAGCGATCTTTTGTGTGGAAACTTCTCCGTCAATCTCGAAGACGGCGTGAAGCCTTTTGCTGTGTTTGATTTTCTGCAGATACAGATAGTTTTGAATCAATCCGATTTCTTTCTTTAATTGTACCCTGTGTTCCCGGCACTCATAAAGAAGATAATCGAGCATTTCAGATAGTTTCAAAACGACTTCGGCGGCTTGTTCGGATTTTTTTAGAGATAAGGCATAAATACTATTTAACGTATTGAATAAAAAATGCGGATTGATCTGGGACCGCAACATTTCGAGTTCGGCGGCGGTTTTTTCCTTCAATAGCTGAAGGTGTTGATTTTGCCTTTCATATGTATACTTCAGGAGCTTTATAAGAATTGCGATTAATACCGCGGCATACAGACCTACCACAAGGAAGTATATATCCAGGAACGATTTGTCAAGTACGGCAAAGTTTACGTCGCCTTTACCTAGGATCAGGAATGGAAATATGATCAGCGATATCAGATAAAATGATACCACCGCAGTGTAGAAAGCGAGTAAAACAAATGTTTTGAATTTTCTCTTAAATAGAAAATTCGGAATCAGGTAATAGTTAAAAAGATACGTAGTTGCAATGGCGACCGGTAAAAGGACGGATACGAATTTTAGAGTGAACCAGTAAAATCCACCCTGATGACCAAAGAACAGGGTATAATAGGCCAGGACAATCAGCCAGAACACTATATGCCAGAACAGTCTGTATTTGGTATTTGTCAATATGAACCCGATCGACTCCATAAATCAATTTGTCCGAATAAAGTTACGGTTTATCGCAAAACTTTCGGAATATAATCCGGGTATGTAGACAAATGGCAGATCCCCGTAGAGGAGCGAATGATTTCGGGAAATAAAATGCTTATCTCGTAACCGTAGTGCAATGCGTCTTCGATGAGGCAGGACTGGTCTAATATACCTGTTCGGCACATTTCTTTCAATTACTTTTACGCTGTTATTGATTGTTTTGTACTAATTTTATATATCATGAAAACTTCAGTTGTTCTTGGGCCGATCACCCAAAACCTTGGTGCATTTAAAATCCCGTTGATTCTGTTGCTGATTCTTGTGCTGACGGTTATTGTACTGTTGGTCGTGGAAAATTTTATTCGAAGCAAAAAAGACCCGTTCAGGTATAAACAGGGATTGAGCGCATTGCTTGTGCTCGGTAGTTTGAGTGCGGTTGTAGGAATGCTTGGTCAGATTATGGGTATCTGGCATGCGCTCGCAGCGATACTTGAGGCGGCAGACATAAATCCGACAATTGTCATTGAAGGACTTCAGGCGTCTTTCGGCACTACTTACTTTGGTTTTATCATTTTTTTCATTGCATTTATCGCCTGGTTGTTTTTCAGCTATGACCATAAGAAGAAAGTTGTTACCTGACCGGCAAAATACACCGGGAGGTCGTTAAATCCCCAGATTGCAATTCGAGGAGCCGGATAATTCCGGAGGGGAACCCAAAACCGGTAAGACATCACACATTTTACGAATTACATACTCCTTTCGGGTATAATCCGTTGAAATCATCTTGAATCAAATTTAGTTAAAGTCATGACGTATCTTTTAAAATCGGCAAACGTTTGCTGTGTTTTTTGTATGATTTTATATTTGTCCGAGTGTTCACCGAAAAAATCAACCGATGATCCCCTGTTGGGATATTGGGTGTTGGAAGCTCCAGATCCTGACGATATTATGAACGTGATTTTTGAGATTAAAAAGGATTCTGCAGGTCGATACGTCGGAAATTCACATGTGTTCTACCTGGGGGCAAAATATACGACGGACACGCTCCTTAATCTTCGGTACAAAGACAACAAAATTTCGATGGTAAGTGATCCGGCAGAAAACCAGCGATTTTCAGGCATGTACAACAATCGCTTAAATAGGATTGAGGGCTTCCCCACCGGCGAGGACGGAAGTACCTTGAAGCACAATCTGAAAAAACTGGAGGATAAATATTTGGAGGGATCAGGCCCGGTAATGCAGGAATCAGAGCCATTTATCTACAACTATCATCCTCCGGTCTTGCCATTGGATGGCGTGGTTTTGTCCGATCTCGGCAGAGAAGGTATGGACCCGGACAAAGTAGGATCATTGATACGCAAAATAGCGGATCAGACGGTTGGAGAGGTCCATGCGGTGCTGATTGCAAAGAACGATAAATTGGTGCTGGAAGAGTATTTTTACGGACATGGGATGAATTCATTGCATCCCTTACATTCTTCGACAAAAAGCATAGCTTCGTTGCTGTTCGGTATGGCGGCAGGTACGGCTGCTCTCGATGACTGTATTTGGACCTACCTGAAGGAATATGATTCGCACAGAAATGATTCAAATCGTGCCATTACCGTAGAGCAGTTACTTACCATGACCGCCGGATTTGAAGTGGGGGATCATCTGTGGGATGGCGCTAAAGATCTTTATGAGAATGCATTGACCCGAAAGATGGCGCTGGCTCCGGGGGAAGCGTTTCAATACGATGGCGGATGTTCCAATATGCTCGGAAAGATCATACATTGCAGGTCGGGCGTAAAGGCCGATGAATTTGCCGAACAGGCTTTGTTTGAACCATTGAATATTACGGATTATTATTGGCAAAAGGACCATGAAGGTAAATTTCCTGTTATGGATGGAGGCTTAGCCCTAACTGCCCGGGATATGTTGAAAATCGGAATTCTGGTTAAAAACAAGGGAAAGTGGAATGGGAAGCAGGTCATCCCGGAGTCGTGGATCGAAGAATCTACAAGGTTGCATGTAGAAGAAACAGGCTGGGGGACCGAAGGATATGGTTATCACTGGTGGATCGAGAAACCGAATGAGATGAACGGGCGGCAGCAGATCGTCTATTCCCAGGGAATGGGATTTCAGGTAATAATGATCATCCCCGCATCCGGAATGGTTATGGTTGTGACTGCGGGTAATTATCGTGGAATGGAGAAGAATTTTGAGCTCTGGAAAGCTATTCATGCCTTGATCTGACCTTCGCCGGTCCGCAAATGAATGCTCGGAAGCAACAATTTGACGGGGTGTTCGCAATATCGCTCCTTCGAATATCGACAAATCGGATCCTTGATTTTTGATCTGAGCCGTCTGTTTTGCTCATTTGTACGCTTGTTTGGTATAAGCAATTTTAAAGTTTTTATTTTTCTCAGGTACTTATGCCCGGCAAAAAAACGTTTGACCGCGATATATATTACGATGAAAACAAAGCTCCGGATTATCGGATTTCTCGCTCTGCATCCATCTTGTTTAAAGAGGAAATCATCCGGAGCCTGACCAAAATTCGTTTTATTCGATGCTTCCTGAGCGATTTACAGAATTTCCGAAGGGTCATCCTCAATACCTATTCCAAAAGGAGCATTTATCTGCTCCCGAAGGGTAATCGCATGTGTTTTAAAAGATGGATAAAGCCGGTTTTCGGATCGTATTATTCCATATATTTGCATCTTTTATACGAGGAAGATGAAGCGTTATGGAATTCCTGAAAAATGAATACGTCGCATTTTTTGCTATTGTTGCCACCGGAATACTACTGGGGAAAATAAAAGTCAAAGGCATTTCGCTCGATGTATCGGCAATAATTTTTGTGGCCCTTTTTTTTGGACATTACGGGGTTGTCATGCCTGACATTTTTCAAAAGATAGGCTTGATATTTTTCATTTATTCCGTTGGCATTCAGGCCGGCCCGGGTTTTTTCGAGTCGTTTAAAAAAGATGGTTTAAGATTGATAAGTATTGCCGGTATTGCTGTGTTATCAGGAGGGATTGCCACTTATTTGCTGGCGTATTTTATAGATGTTGATTTCAAATTGGCCGTGGGCTTATTTACCGGTGCGTTGACAAGCACTCCTGGCCTGGCGGCTGCGATCGAAAGTACGAATTCCACCATGGCGTCTATCGGGTATGGGATCGCTTATCCGTTTGGAGTCCTGGCGGTAATAATCTTTGTAAAAATCTCTCCGAAGCTCTTTGGAATATCGATAACGAATGAAGAAAAGAAGTACAATGAAGATGTAAAGGCAGATTTCCCCGGCATTGTTCACAAAAACTATGTGGTTGAAAATAAAAATATATTTGACAAAACCCTTGGTGAGTTGAAAATACGCACCATGACCAAAACCAACATATCGAGAGTGCTGCACGACGGTGAAGCATTTACTCCAACCTCAAAGACCCCTTTGCATAAGGGGGATATTATCAAGGCCGTAGGTACCGAAAATGATCTGAACAAAGTCCGGATACTCATAGGGGAGGAGACAGGCACGAAAATACCATTGAGTAACCGGTTTGTAATCCAGTCCGTATTGGTCACCAATGAAAAAGTAATCAACAGGTCATTGGCCGAAATCGGGCTTTTTGAGCAGTATGACGCAACGGCAACGGCAATCCGGAGATCGGGTATTGATATCCCACCGGATGCTTCAAGTAAACTTAGGTACGGAGACAAGGTTACGATCGCTTGTGGCGATCAAAGCATAGCGAATGTCCGTAAATTGTTGGGCGACAGTAAGAAGAAATATTCGGATCTTGACTTTTTGCCGGTTTCGATCGGAATCATTATCGGTGTTGTCCTGGGGAAATTGTCCGTCCCGATACTGGGATTCAGTTTCAGCCTTGGTCTGACCGGCGGTGTATTGATGGCCGCAATTATTCTGAGTCGAATCGGAAAAACCGGCAATATCGTGTGGAACGTGTCCGGCTCTTCCAACCAGCTTTTGAGAAAACTCGGATTGATTTTCTTTCTTGTGGCCGTAGGTACGGATGCCGGAGGAAGTTTGCTGGAAACGCTCCGTTCAGGGGGCTTGACCTATCTGGGCGTCGGCGCGGTAATTACAATAGTTCCCATGCTGTTTACCGTAATTGCCGGGCGTTATTTTCTTAAGATAAACTTTCTGGTACTCATCGGGGCACTGACGGGGGCAATGACTTCTACGCCGGCTTTAAGCGCCGTAGATCCCATGACAGACTCCAATGGCCCGAAAATAGCCTATGCTTCGGTGTATCCCTTTGCGCTGGTGTTGATTATTATCTGTTCACAGATTTTGGGAAACCTTTAGGGAAACTAATCTGTAAATTGAGTGTAGAGGTCATAATCATTAAATATCGCCTTTACATAATTGACCGGTTCCCTGCCCCGGCAATAGCCATATTTTACAACAGGATCCTTATAATATTCGGGGGTGGATTTATTTATCAGCATTTTAGCCACGTGATCATCCCATTTTTTAGTATCCAATTGATATTTCTCAGCCAATCGAATGGCATCTTCAACATGCCCCTGACCGACATTGTATGAGCCCAGGGTAAACTTTAATAACTCCAGACTATCGGTAATGGATGCGCTCCAGTAGTTTTCAAGCATGAATAAGTGCCTGGTGCCGGCATATATATTTTTTCCCGGGCGGACCAGTTGATCGGGTTTTACTCCGTACGTCTCTGCCGTACGCGGTATTAACTGCATCAACCCAACCGCCCCCCTCCAGGATCTGCTTTTTGGATCAAATCTGGATTCTTTATAAATCTGAGCAGCCAGAAGTCTCCAATCCCATTTAAGTTCGGAGGCATATTTTTTGATCAATCCGTCATACTCCGATATTTTGCCTTCCTTTATATAATTGTATTCTTTGGAGATCAGCCGCTCTTTGCGCCTTGTCATTTCAAAATACCGGTTATGAATCATGTTAAACTCCATCGATCCTTTTCTCTTTTCTATCCATAAATTTAATGCAGACAGCAACCCGACAGATCCTTTGTTCACGGCCCAGGCAATAGGCTGGCTCAAGCTCATTGGGGTTTTTATATCGATATTGTCAAAATAAGCATCAAACATTTCGGCTTTATTCAAATCGCAAACGGTGTAATCAATTTCCTTCTTTGATACCATTTCGATCAATTGTTCGGTAACGAAATCTCCGCGGGCGAAGTCGATGTTGAGGTTCAACCCGGTTTCGGAAACTAAATTGTGCAGCATTAAAGCATACGATGAGCTCTTGCGTACGGTGATCGTTCTATTGTCCAGATCGAGCCGGTCTCTTATCAGACTTTTCTCGATTCGATCGCGGGTCATATATTGTTTTTCATCGGGCAGCCGCTGCACGAGCACCTGTTTGGTCCTGAAGAGCGGGGAACTGAATGCGACATGGTTCATTCGGTCTTTTGAAATGGTAAGATTGGCCGCTGCCAAATCCCCTGCGCCTGCTTTAAGCGAATCCAGAATTCCCGCTACGTTGTGTATGATTTTTATGTGCAGTTTTAAATCGTTTTCCTTAGCAAACAAATCCAGCATTTCATATTCATACCCCATGGGCTGTCCCCGGTATATGAAATAACTCGTAAGGCTATTGTCCATAAGCACTTTCAGCGCTCCTTCGTTTTGAGTAAACCGGGGTGCTTCGTAACTCTCTATAAAACTTTGTTTTTCAGGTGGTTTTGTATCTTTATCACAACCCGAGATAAACAACAGGTACAGTAAAGCAATGGAAACCCGAAAGCAGTAATCCGTCATTTGCCTGTATTTCAGGCAAAATAGTAAAAAAAAGTATTTTTCGCATTTCGCGCGGCAAACAGCAGGGACGGTGCATCGAAATCTGTCCCGGAGCTCAGGATATATTCATTGCCGCGAATTCACTTTGTGCCGTTAAGCTTTACTTTTGTGAGCGCTTTGGGATTATATTTCGGGATCTTGACTTTTACAGGCTTGACTTTCCAGATATCCTCACAATATTCCTTAATCGTGCGATCGCTGGAAAACTTACCGCTTCGGGCAACGTTCAGAATAGACATTTCGGTCCATTTGCTTTCATCCCTGTACACTTCATCCACCCTGTCCTGGCAATCGATGTAAGACTGGTAATCTGCGAGCAGCATGTACTCATCGTGAAATACAAGAGCGTCAAAGATCGGTTTGAACAGGTCGGGATTATCCGGGGAGAAAAATCCGGTGCGAATCATTTCAAGAACTTTTCTGAGGTCGCAATTCGACTCATAGTACCCGTGTGGATTGTACCCTTCGGCCTTCATTTTGTAAACTTCCTTGGTCTGCAGACCGAAAAGGAAAAAGTTCTCTTCCCCGACCTGTTCGCGGATCTCAATATTTGCGCCGTCCAAAGTTCCAATTGTTATGGCACCATTCATTGTGAATTTCATATTTCCGGTCCCCGAAGCTTCTTTGCCGGCAGTGGATATTTGTTCCGAAAGATCTGCGGCCGGGTAAATATGCTGACTTGTTTTCACATTGAAATTTGGAATAAACACCACCTTCAGGAGGTTCTTCACGTCGGGATCATTGTTTATAATATCCGCCACCGAATTGATTAGCTTGATGATCAATTTGGCCATAAAATATCCGGGCGCTGCCTTGCCTCCAAAAATGAACGTCCTGGGCACCAGATCGATATCGGGGTTTTCCTTAATCCGGTTGTAAAGTGTTATGATGTGCAAAACCTTCAGATGCTGGCGTTTGTATTCGTGAATACGCTTGACGAGAATATCAAACATTGATTCCGGATGTACATCTACTCCCAGATGAGATTTTATGTATTTGGAAAGATATTCTTTAACGCTTCTCTTACACTGCCTCCATTCTTTCTGGAAGGTTTTATCCTTTGCGAATTTTTCGAGCTCCTTGAGCTTGTACAAATCCTTTACCCATGCATTTCCGATTTTTTTAGAGATCAGGTCTGCCAGTTTCAGATTGTTTAGAACAACCCATCTCCTGGGGGTAACACCGTTGGTCTTATTACTGAATTTTTCCGGCCATAATTCATAAAAATCTTTAAGAATGCCGGATTTTAATAAATCAGTGTGCAGTGCGGCCACGCCGTTTATCGCACTGCTGCCGACACAGGCCAGGTGCGCCATGCGGATATATTTTTCGCCGGACTCATCTATGATCGACATCCGGGTTATCCGGTCATGGTCTCCGGGAAACGTTTTTTGCACCAATTCCAGAAAACGGTGGTTTATTTCCAGAATAATTTCCATGTGCCTGGGCAGGAGTTTTCCTAAAATGCTCATGGGCCACTTTTCCAGCGCTTCGGGCAACAGGGTATGATTCGTATAATTGATGGATTTCCTGGTTATGTCCCAGGCTTGGTCCCAATTGATCCGGTACTCATCCAATAGTATACGCATCAATTCGGCGACAGCTATGGAAGGATGGGTATCGTTTAGTTGAATTGTAAAACTCTCATAAAATGTCTCAGGTTCCTTGTGATCTTCAAGACAATGGATTCTTAACATATCCTGGATCGAAGCCGACGTAAAGAAGTACTGCTGTTCAAGGCGCAAGGTTTTCCCGCTCACCTGCTCATCGTTGGGATACAGTACTTTTGAGATGTTCTCGGATGTTACTTTGTCATGTACCGCTCCGTAATAATCGCCCTGGTTAAACTTGGCAAAATCAAAGCTTTCCGCTGCTTCGGCTTTCCAAAGACGAAGGATTGCGGAAGTATTGGTGTCGTATCCCAAAACGGGGGTATCATATGGAACAGCTATTACGATATATTCCGGTATCCAGTATACCCGGTATTTGCCCTGCGTGTCATAATATGATTTCGTATACCCTCCGAATTTTACAGCCTGGGTAATTTCTATTTGAGCGATCTCCCACGGGTTGCCGAAGCGCAGCCACTTATCCGTGATTTCTACCTGCCATCCGTCCCTGATTTCCTGATCGAATATACCAAATTCATATCGGATGCCATATCCGATGGCCGGGATGTCAAGGGTGGCGAGAGAATCCAGAAAACAGGCAGCCAGCCTGCCCAATCCGCCATTCCCAAGGCCCGGTTCTTCTTCCTGTTCCAGCAGATCGTCCAGGTCCAGTCCCAAATCTTTCATCGCCTCATTTACATTGTCAAAAAGGCCGAGGTTGATCAGATTATTGCCCAGATAGGGTCCCATGAGAAACTCGGCAGACAGATAGGAAACGATCCTGCTTTTTTTTCTGAAATATTCCCTTAACACATGCAAACTTCGGTGAAGCATCCGGTCCCGGACGGTATAGGCAAGCGCCATATAATAATCATTCCTTGTGGCGACCTCCGGAATTCTGCCCTGTAAATAATAGAGGTTGTCGAGAAATGCTCTTTTCAGTGTTTCCTTTTCGACTCCGGTACGATCGTCTTCGACAATTACCTGGCTTGTTGTAGAATTTTTCATGTGGTTTGTAAAGGTTGAAAGTGTCTATTGAATTTATGGATTTATTTTCAAATCTCACGGGTATTTATTCGGTTTTATATATTCCCGGCAAAATTTCACAGTTGGGTAACATTCGGTTTAAATTTACGGACATCCCCGGATTTTTTGCCCGTACGTTTTCATAACCTTGTTTTTGTCCGGTCAGAGGTTGCCTGTCATTCGTCAAGCAGTCGGTAGGTTTAAATAGCGATAGTTATATAGTTCAATCAACGGTCCGGGTCAATTCCTGCCCTGCCTTCTATTGAGGGGCCGGTATAACTTTAATTCGCCGGGGATACTGTCTCTGGGCTTTAATTGCCTGGTGTAGGGGTAGTTTTTATTATACCTTTTTATTCGCATGGCATAATGAAAGTCTTCCTTGATTTTCATTTCAGGCATTTTAGCCATATCTTTTTCAGGAACGGAAAAAATCCTTATGGAATTCCTGTCCTTTAATTTTACATGAGCGGAATCTTCAGAGATCCTAAAACTGTCCGGGTGCCACTGTTTAAGCTTCCCGAACTGCTCGCTAAGCTTCTCATGATCAAATGGCATCGGTTTTTTTTCCTTTAATTCCTGGCCAAAGACGAAATTTTGAAGGCACAAAATGAATCCTGAAATTAGCAAGGTTTTCATCATAACTCAAATTTTGTGAATTTCTTAAAAATCCCCAACCCCACACACATGCTAAGTTACATATTATCTCCCTGATGTCATATATAACGACGGAAAAACAAATATTAATATGGATCCCGCCGTTCAATTAAAAATCCGAATATGAAGACATGGCGGATGGAAATTATTTTTTCTTAAAATCCAGGGAAATGGAATTGACACAATAACGAAGCCCCGTGGGTTTTGGGCCGTCGTTGAACACATGCCCTAAGTGACCACCGCATCTCGAGCACAGGATTTCCTCCCGTACAGTGCCAAATGACCTGTCAATTTCAATGTCTATCGCACTTCCCTTGATCGGCCGATAAAAACTCGGCCAACCGGAACCTGAGTTGTATTTTGTTTTTGAATCAAATAGTTCATTGCCACAGCCGGCGCAGGTGTAAATGCCCTTTTCCTTAAACAAATAGTATTCCCCGGTAAACGCATATTCGGTGCCCTTATTTCTTAAAACGTCAAATTCCTCGGGAGACAGAATTGACTTCCATTCATCTTCGGACTTTGATACTTCATATTTTTTTCTTTTTTCTTTTTCGTCATGATCGACCTGGCAATAAGAAGATCCTACGGCGACAAATAAAATGATGACGAATGAAATAAACTTTGTGTTCATAGTTTTATTTTAATAGACCGATACGGGTGCAACCTACTATTTGAGCTTTTCTTTTTTTGCCGCCCTTCTGACCTTTAGCACTTTTTCCAGATCAGAGGCTGTCTAAAACGTCTTATGCGCACGATTCTCGTTAAGGCGCCAAGACACAAAGTGCTTATAACCAAGATTGATAAGAGATTGAAAGAAGACCAATATCAACTCCCATCAATCTCCCATCAATCTCATATCAATCTCTATATCAATCTCTTCCCATCTTTTATCAATCCCCCATCAACCTCCATCAATCTCTTCCCATCTTTTATCAATCCCCCATCAACCCCCATCAATCTCTTCCCATCTTTTATCAACCTCTATATCAATCACATCAATGGATCCAGATAATTTGCGGGAACCAGTACACCGTCTATGACGTGAATGACCCCGTTTGATGCTTTGATATCTACGGTTTCATCGCTTACGATTATATTCACGGGATCCCCGCCGGAAGACGCTGTTATTTTAAATTCGTCGGCGTTGATCGTAATACTTTGATTTAGTGTCGGCACCATGCCATTTTCCAGGCAATTCGAAAACACCCTCGCACCGACGACGTGATGTTTTAAAACCCGGGTTAAGATATCCACGGAAATTTCCTCGATGCCACTTACCCCCAAACCGGCATAAAGATTGTTGAATGCTTCATCCGTAGGCGCAAAAACGGTCAGATCGTCATCCGGATTGGAAACGGCGCCGACCAGCCCAGCTTTTGAAAGAGCGGCCACCAATTGCGTAAACTGAGGAGTGGACGACGATGCAGCGTCGATGGCAAGATCGGCGATTGTTCCCGCAGGCATGTCGAGCAATAGGACTTTATCTATGCCGTGGTAGATGGAATGAAACGCTTTTTTATCCGTAAATAAAATATTCGCAGCTTCATCCGTATCATCTTGAAATACCAGTCCGCCGTCTACCTCAATAACTCTCAGGGTTGTTTTGCCAAGGGTTTGAAGCGAGCAATCGAGATCGGAGGAAAAGACGAATCCATCCGCAACGTGATTGAGCAAAATTGCGGTGAGTGTTTCCTTGTCGATCCTGTTTCTGATGTTCCAAAAATTCAATCCAAGTTCTGAGAAAGCCTTATCATCCGGAGCAAAAATTGTAAGTTTTCCTTTAATCACCGTCTTTAACAGCCCCGTGTAATTTAGCGCCGAGACCAGCGTTAAGAACGTTGGTTTTCGTCTCCATTTTCTAAAGCCCCATCTGGCATTGGTTTCACCGGCGGAATAATATTCCAGGTATTCAACCTCTTCATCAAAGGTTTCCAAGGCTTCCGTAAGCTCCGGCAGGTTTTCAACGGGCGCAAGATTTTCCTCCGAAGGGTTACAGCTCGATGCGAAAAGCAGAATTGCAATAAGGACCGGAGTGGACCTGAGCCCAAAGTGCATCAGTCGATAAGTTGAGTTTGAGTTCATAGTAATATGTTTTTGTTTAATAAAATATAATATATATTAAACAAAATAAGACAATGTTGGAGGTCACTATTGGCTCTAATTGGCTTTTTATAGAATTGAAGTGTATATATTCAGGATTGAAACGTTGAAATGATATTTTGAATATGATGTGCTTATTATAATTCGTTTAATTTTTTATTATATAAATTAAACAGTATTAGATTAAATCCTGGCTTGAAAATTATACAGATCGTAATACCTGCCACGTTTTTCAAGCAGGGTATCATGTGTTCCCTTTTCGACAATCCTCCCTTTTTCGATGACCAAAATCTGATCGGCTTTTCTTATGGTGCTCAGCCGGTGGGCAATTACAAATGTTGTACGTCCGTACATAAGTTTTGAAAGGCTTTGCTGGATATAAGCTTCGCTTTCGGTATCGAGATTCGATGTTGCTTCATCGAGTATTAAAATTTTCGGATCTGCGAGAATCGCCCGTGCAATTGCCAGTCTTTGCCGCTGCCCACCTGAAAGTTTCACGCCTCGTTCGCCGATGAGTGTCTCCAATTTATCGTCAAACCGGTCGGCAAATTCGAGTACGTGGGCCGATTTGGCAGCATCAATCAAGTCATGTTCCTTGGCATGTGGCTTTGGAAAGAGCATATTTTCACGAATGCTGCCTTCAAACAGGAAGTCGTCCTGAAGTACTACCCCCAGAAATGATCTGTAATCTTCTAACTTGATTTTTTGCAGATCTTTGCCGTCGATTGTGATTTCCCCGCTGTCGGGATTTAGAAAGGAGGCTACAAGTCCGGCAATGGTCGTTTTGCCGGACCCTGAACTGCCCACCAATGCGGTAACGGATCCGGGCTGTGCTACAAAGCTGATATCATGCAATACCTCACTGCCTTTTTCGTAAGAGAATGAAACGTGGTGAAAGCGAATTTCGCCCCGGATATTTTGCAGCGCATCTTTCCTGTTTTTATCATCATCTTCTTTTGGGAGATTCAGTATTTCCTGCATTCTGTCCAAACCGGCAAAAGCTTCTGTAATCTGACTGCCAATGTTTGACATTTGCACGATCGGGGCGATCAGAAATCCCAGATAAAGAACAAAAGCAAAGAAATCACCTACGGTCAGTTGCTCTTCCAGAATCATATTTCCTCCAACGCCCATAATGCCAACTGTGGCGAGGCCCAACAAAAGTGTTGCCGCGCTCGTTACCAAACTGGTCGAAGTCAATGATTTTCTGACATTTCTAAAAAGCCGTTCCACGCCGTGTTCGAAGGTTTTAATCTCCTGGGCTTCAGCATTAAATCCCTTGATTACCCTTACGCCATTCAGGGATTCGGTCAACCTTCCGGTAACTTCGGCATTGATCTGACCCCTTTTTCTGAATATCGGCCGTATATAACCAAATGCCTTTAGCGAGATCAATCCAAAAACCGTGAGTGGCACCATTACATACAAGGTCATGCTCGGGCTGATGCGAATAAGCAAAGCAAACGCCACAATTGCCGTCAATACACCGCCAAAGAGCTGAACCAGGCCCGTGCCCACCAGGTTTCGGACGCCCTCGACGTCCGTCATAATCCGGGAAACGAGCTCGCCGGATTTTGTATTGTCAAAGAAATTCACCGGAAGCTTGATGATATGCCGTTGAATCTTGGCCCTCAATAATGAAATGAGGTGTTGTGCTTCCACGCTAAGCAATCTGGTAAGAAAAAAGGAAGTTGTTGCCTGAATGATTACGGCGATGGCTACCACAATAAGCAACCACTTGAACAAATCATAGTTTTCCTTGGCAATAACCTCATCAATAAGATATTTGCTGGACCCGGGAAGTACAAGCCCCGACAGCCTGTTGATTATGATGAGCAATAATCCCAGGAGCAAAAGCCATTTTCTCGGGAGAAGTATTTCTTTGATAATGTACTTTAAATGATTTTTCGATTGCTTATTACTTTTGGTTTTGTTGTCTTCAGCCATAGATTAAGTCCGTTAAAACAATGATAATCATTACGAACCCCAGAAACAATTGTTTTGATTTGTCTTGCTTAGATGATTCCTTTTATTTTTGATTCGAACCTCCGTTCGCTATTCCCTCGCCCAATATGCAGAACGGATGTGTATTTTTATAACTTTGCTAAATCAATTGAACCCGATAAAAAGATCTGTTCGCAGGTATTCCAAAAATAAACCGATGCGTAGGAAATCAATAATAACAGGTGCCGTGCTGGCGCTCCTCATTGTGACCTGCCTTGTTGCATGTAAAAAAGCAGACACGAATAAAACGTATTCTTTTGGCGTAATAGCCGATTGTCAATATTGTGACGATCCCGGAACGGGTGTTCGAAAATATTCGGCATCAAAAGAAAAGCTTGCCCGGTGCATTGATCACTTCAATTCCATGGAATTGGAATATGTGGTTCATCTCGGAGATTTTATTGACAAGAACATGGAGAGTTTTCGTGTGGTCGAACCCATTTTCAAAAATCTTAGCGTGCCCGGTTATCACGTTTTGGGGAACCATGACTTTTCGGTTCGAGATGATGAGAAAGAACAAATACCTCAGGTGTTGGGAATGCCTTCGAGGTACTATGATTTCGAAATCTACGGATGGCGCTTTATTGTTCTGGATGGAAATGACATCAGTTTTCACGCCTATCCGGCCGGAAGCGCACAGTATCGGGAAGCAGCTAAATACTATGAGGAAAACGGTATCCAATCGCCCAAATGGAATGGAGCCGTAGGAGATGAGCAACTTGAGTGGTTGAAGAACAGGTTGAATTCGGCCGCTAAAGACGGTGAAAAGGTGATTCTATACTGTCATTTTCCGGTGTATCCCGACAACCCGCACAATCTTTGGAATGCAAAGGAAATAATGGGTATCCTCGAAGATTATAGCTGTGTAAAGGCCTATGTAAACGGCCATAACCACGAAGGAAATTATGGCGAACATAGCGGGATTCATTACATAACGGTCAAGGGAATGGTAGATACGTATGAGACCTCTTACGCAGTATTTACCGTAAGGAGCGATTCCCTGGAAATCCGGGGCTACGGCAGGGAAGAGCACCGGGTATTGTCGATCAAAAACTAAAAACTATCGATCCGTACGGTAATCTTTTGAAAAAAATACTTGAAAAGGTCCCCAACCGGGAAGCAAGCAGGATTCCGGCAGGTTTGACGCTTAACGATAAGTCCCATCCCCGGTTCGGGAATGCTTTTCAATCACCATATTTTTACCCGCTCCTCGGGAGGCAGGTAAAGCGAGTCGGCTTCCGTGACATTAAACGCTTCGTAAAATTCCGGGATATTCCTGACAACCCCATTCACCCGGAATACTCTGGGGGAATGAGGATCCGTATTCACCTGTACTCTCAGGGCTTCATCGCGCGATTTTCCTCTCCAGGCCTGAGCATACCCGATGAACACCCGCTGAATGCCCGTATATCCGTCCAAGACCGGGGCTTCTTTCCCTTCCAGCGACATCCGGTAGGCCTTCAGACTGATGCTTAAGCCGCCCAGGTCTCCGATGTTTTCTCCGAGCGTGAATTCACCGTTTACACGAAGGTCCGGGAGCACTTCAAATTGATTGTACTGGTCCACGAGCTTGCCGGTCCTTTTTTCAAATTCCTTGCGATCTTCGTCTGTCCACCAGTTTCTCATGGCTCCGTCGCCATCGAAAGTACTTCCCATGTCGTCAAAACCGTGACCAATTTCATGTCCGATTATGGCTCCGATTGCTCCGTAGTTCACAGCGTCATCCGCATGCATATTAAAGAAGGGAGGCTGTAGAATTGCCGCCGGAAATACGATTTCATTTTTGGTGGGGTTGTAATAGGCATTTACGGTTTGCGGCGTCATGCCCCATTCTTCCTTGTCTATCGGTTTTCCGAGCTTTGCGACTTCACGATTGAAATTCATCAGGCCCGACCTTTTTAAATTACCAAACAAGTCATCCGGTTTTATTTCAACATCGTATTCTTTCCATTTATTCGGATATCCAATCTTCGGGTAGAATTTGGCAAGTTTATCCAAAGCTTCCTTTTTGGTCGCTTCTCCCATCCAATCCAATTCCTTGATGCTGATTTCATAAGCTTTTAGCAAATTCCCGACCAGCGTATCCATTTTTGCCTTTGCCTCCGGTGGAAAATGCTTTTTTACATATACCTTGCCAATGAGTTCGCCCAGGCTCCCGTTTACGGTGGACACTCCGCGGCGCCACAACGGCCGCTGCTCCAGGGTGCCTCTGAGCTCTTTGCTGTAAAATTCAAAATTCTGACGGTCCATGACGTCGCTCAGCCGGGAGGCATTCGCGTCTATGACGCACCATGTCAGATACGTTTTCCAGGTGTCAAGATCTGTCGATACCAGGATGTGGTCCAGGGCCCGGGTATAGTCCAGCATCAGGATCCCCAGCTTATCCAGATCGCCCAGGCCGGCTTCATTCAGGTAGGCATCCCAATTGAAATTTGGCATGATATCAGGCAATTCATTCACCGGAAACATATTGTAAAGCGCGACAAGGTTTCTTGTCTTCTCCTTTTCCAGGTGCTTTTCCGCCAACCTGGTTTCGACCGTCATCACCTCTTTTGCCGCGCGCTGCCCGTCAGGTAACCCGGCCAATTCAAACATTTTTTCTATGTGCTTTACATATTTTGACTGAATTTCTTTTGAGCGGTCATCATCCTTTAGATAATAGTCTCTTTCCGGCATCCCGAGCCCCGATTGCCAGAGGTAAACCACATAGCTTGTCGGATCCTTGAAATCGGGTTCGATAAATCCGCCAAAAGGGGCGTTGTAGCCATATTTAAGAGCATAGGCAAAATATCGTGCCAGATCGTCGTAATTCTTTATGGCTTCAACCTTATCGAATTCCTCCTTCAGAGGGTCGACACCGAGCTTATTCCTTGTTTCCAGGTCCATGAAGGATTGATACAAGTCGCCCAGCTTTTGCTCGTCCGAACCATCCGGATAATCGCCCGAGGCAGATGCTTCAATGATTTTTTTTACGTTTTCCTCGGATGCTTCATGTACAATATATCCAATGCCATAGGATGATTTGTCTGCCGGAATTTCAGTATTTTTGATCCAGGTGCCATTGACGAATGAAATGAAATTGTCTCCCGGATTTACCGAAGTATCCATATAATCATGTAAAATTCCGGATTCCGACTCTTTAACCCCGGACTCATTTCCGCAGCCGTAAGCTGCCAAAATCAATGCAAATGCAAATAAAGCTCGCCTGTGTAAAGATTTCATATGTTATTTTATAATGATTTAACAAGTATTTCCCTGTATTGGAAGGCTTCAAGCGCCGGCCTATGCAATGGATGCCAGACAGCCTTTAACATATCCAACGGATTCACACAATCCCGGGAGCGGATCGTCCGCATCTTTTTCATATTCAAAGCTTACAACTCCATCGTATTTTCTGTCCACCAGGAATTTGAGGAGTTTTGGAATATCTATAATCCCCCTTCCGATTTCGACGGTTTTACCGTCTTCTCTGGCCTTATCCACATCTTTCATATGCAAATCCAGCAACCTTGAAAAATACTTTTTTGCCGATTCTGTCGGGTCAATTCCAATACGTTGCGTATGGCCAATATCCATACAGATGCCAAACCTGGGATCCATATCTTTTATTTTTTCATAAATACGCTCGGGGCTCGGGTATTTTTCATCTCCGGGGCCATGGTTGTGGATCGCTACTTTTATGTCGTATTCTTTTATTTTTTCATTTGTGTATTCCAGCAGGCCGTGCTCGGGTACGCCGACAATCAGCTCCATTCCGGCATTTTTGGCATACTCAAAAGCCTGATCTACCTGGCTCTTGTCTTTCATATAAATTACCCCGCCCCCGTAAAGCTTCATGCCGGCATCCTTCACATGTTGAGCTCCGGCCTTCAAATCGCTTGTGGATGCGTCGAGAGGCAAATGCATGCTTTTAAAGCACATGTATTTTAAACCGGCGCGTTTCGCCATGGCAATGGTCTGCGCCTGATCAAACTTCCTCAGACTGTAGGATGCCAAACCGAGTTTAAGGGTGTTTGGTTTGGCCATTGGTTTTGATGGCCCGATGGACACAAGCGAAGCGGCAGCCGTCATTCCGGATATTTTCAGGAAATCCCTTCGGGTATTTTTTTTCATACTCAAGTTACATTTGTGTTTATTCGTCCCTGAATTTAGTACTTATTGACCAAAAATAGCTTTCTGTTCCGCAAAAATTAAATTTGACCTCGAGAAAAAATTTGGTTTGTGCACATTTCAGATTTAACTAAATTGCGCGTCATACATTTTTATAGCTTATGATCCCGAATCGCTTTATTCGTAACCGAAGCCTGGCATTTTTTACATCAATTTTTTTGATGGTCTGGGTCGGTGTCGTAGTGTTTTACAGTTGCAGCAAAAAGCAAAAAGATGAAGATGTGGAAAAGGTTTTGACGTCGAGTAAAACGGATGACAGGCTTACGGATGCCGATTATGTCGGAAGCGAGACCTGCAAATCGTGCCACGAAAAGGAATACAACGATTGGGAGGGCTCCCATCACGACCGGGCGATGATGGTTGCGGATGAGCAGTCGGTGCTTGCAGATTTCAATACCACCTTTACCAATCAGGGGGTCACCTCAAAATTTTACAAAAAAGACGGGAGATTTTTCGTGAACACGGAAGGGACAGACGGTGTTTATAACGATTTCGAGATTGTGTATACGTTTGGAATTGAGCCGTTGCAACAGTATATCGTAGAATTCCCCAGAGGTAAGTTTCAGTGTCTTCGAACCGCCTGGGATACCGAAAAGAACGAATGGTTTGACCTGTACCCCGATATGAAACTTGTGCACGACGAATGGATCCATTGGACAAAAGGAGGATTGAATTGGAACACCATGTGTTCCGATTGTCATTCTACTTTGGTAAAGAAAAACTACACCCCGGTAAAAGACTCCTATAATACCAGTTATTCGATCATCAATGTGAGCTGTGAGGCCTGTCACGGACCGGGCAAGGAACATGTGGAGATCACGGAATCCGAAGCATTTAAAAATGATCCGGATACATTAAACCGGGATATCGGGAAATTGTATATGGGTAAATATACGCTTCCGAAGCAGATGGTCGACGATTGTGCAAGATGTCATTCCCTGCGAACTCAATATACGGAATACTACGATCATGAAGGGATTTATATGGATCATTATGCTCCGGACCTGCTTCGCGACGGGATATATTTTGCCGACGGGCAAATACTCGGAGAGGTTTATGTGTATGCCTCTTTTATACAGAGCAAAATGTATGCTCAAAATGTGAAATGCAACGATTGCCATAATATTCACTCCCTGGAATTAAAATTCCAGGGAAATGAACTTTGCCTTCAATGCCACGAACCTGAAAAATACGATGCGAAGGCGCATCATTTTCATCAAATGAAAACGGAAGCCGCCGAATGCATAAGCTGCCACATGCCCGGAAGGATCTACATGGGCAACGATTTCAGAAGAGATCACAGCTTCCGGGTGCCGAGACCGGACTTGAGCGCCAGATACGGAGTCCCCAACACTTGCAACGAATCGGGATGCCATGATGACAAGTCGGCGGCGTGGGCGGCGAAAGCGGTAAAGGAATGGTATGGGCCGGACCGGGCGTCTCATTTTTCCGACGTGCTGGCTTTGGGACGCACCCGGGAACCGGAAGCTGTGCATCCGCTCATAAATCTCGCGGTTGATAAGACTCAGCCCGCCATTGCCCGCTCCACGGCCGTCATGTATCTGGGAGAGACGATTGAACCTGCCGCCTACCAGGCAATTACTTCTTTGTTAAGCGATCCGGAACCTTTGGTACGCTATACTTCTGCGCGCTCGATCGATCAGTTACCACCTCAGGAGCGGGCGCGGCTCCTGCCGAAACTGCTTGTTGACGATGTGCGTTCCGTACGAATAGCCGCACTCGGATCGCTGGTGGGCGTTCCAAAAAATTTAATGAGCAAACTGGATCAGGCCAATTACGACAACGTGTTCAAAGAGTACTGGACCGGCCTGCAGTTAAGATCCGATTTTCCGGGAGGGCAGATGGAGATCGCTCAGTATTACGAAAAAACGGGGAATCCATCCCTGGCCGAACAAGCCTATGCGCGCGCAATAGAACTCGACAGCTATTACAATCCTGCAAGGATGAACCTCGCCAGTCTTTACTATGCTCAGCAAAGGTTTGATGAAGCTGAAGCATTATTCAAAAAAGTAATAGAACTGGAACCGACCTTCGGACAGGTCTATTATTCGCTGGGGCTGTTGTACGCGGAGCAAAACAAAATGCTGGAAGCCGTTGAGTATTTAAAGCAAGCTGCGGAAAAGATCGATTATAATGACCGCGTATCCTATAATTACGTGCTGGTGCTCCAGCAGTTGGGCAAACGGACAGACGCTGAATCGGCATTCAAAAAGGGATTAAAGATCAATCCGAATTCAACTTCGAATCTTTACGCGTTGGGGTATTTGTACTATGAACAACGAAGATTTGGTGAAGCTTCGTCCGTGTTGAAAAGACTTGTAGCCATTGATCCGGACAATCAACAGTATCAGCAACTGTACAACGGTGTTAAGCAAGCTTTGAGCCGGGATTAAACAAACAAATCCGTATTCGTATCGTTTTACCGTATAATATTGCTTATTGATTTATCGGATTTTGACAATATATCCTATGGAAAATTGGGAGATAACAAGTTTTTATTAATTTCAACCTTTTGGTCTTGCATCGGTTGAGATGTCGCATATCGTCACAAAACATATTTCTACGGGAGTAACATGGGTAGCCATTGATGAGGCGGGTCTGTATATTTGCTGTGGGTGCCCTGCCGATACCGTAAAACACTTAAAAAAGAGGGGAGTCATTCAACGTGTTTCTGTCGAAGGGGTTCCTGCCGAGAATGGACCCAATGCAATCTTGCTTTCAGATACGCTAATTCAAAATGGCCAGGTGGCCAATCTCACGGAATTTCCAATTTTGCAAATGCTTTATTTGCAGGGGATGAATTTGCCTGATCATCCAAATTATAAGAAGCTCAGACCTTTGCTTATTGGGTATAAAAAGCAGATCGACATGCAGCTCAATTATGTTTCCCTTGGAAACCATGGCCTTTCTTCGGTCGAAGAGATCGTGAGCACCGGAATTTCGTTGGAAAACGCTGAAAAAATCTTCCGAACCAAAATCCATTATTCGGGAGGTGAGATCATTCCTATGCAGGAGATGGTCGATGCACTGATACTTGACGAACACAGGCACGAGATCAGGAACGGAGTTTTTATTGAACGACTGGGATTAAACTGGTTTGAAATATCGTATAAAGGGGAGAAAGCCGAAGTAAATCTCAACGTGAGGGAAGACGAACATTTCAGCGCCCCGTATGACCTGCCGTTTAGGCAAATAACTCCCGGCAGATTTTCGGTAACTCATACCGGAGAAGGGAACGGATGGGATGAGCATCGGCCGTGTATGGCAAGCGTGATCCACCACGACAACAGGATCTATTTGATCGATGCCGGACCGAATATACTTAACAACCTCGCACACCTGGGCATCGGGCTCTCTGAAATTGACGGGATTTTTCTCAGCCATATTCATGACGACCATTTTGCGGGTTTTACTGAATTATTAAATGTCGAAAGAAAGCTGAATTTTTATGCTTCAAGATTGGTCCGGCATACTGCGGAACTGAAGTTGAAAGCTTTGATGAATTCCGATCAGGACCTTTTGCAGATTGCTTTCAATTGTGTCGATCTTGAGTTTAACGAATGGAATAACGTAAACGGTCTGGAGGTGATGCCCATCTATTCGCCACATACCGTAGAAACCAGTACATTCCATTTCAGAGCCAATGACGGGCGGGACTACAAAACGTATGCCCATCTTTCCGATACCATCAATCTCACGGAATTTCAGACAATTGTGGAGAATTCCCCTGAAATTTTCACGGATAAGGATATGATTCTGGTGAGAGACAGCTATCTGTCGAAAGTTAATCTGAAAAAAATCGACGTGGGCGGGGGAGCAATTCACGGGCACCTATCCGATTACGAGCACGACAAGTCCGATCTGAAAGTCATCGCTCATACCACTCAAAAAATCGACCTAAAGGACAAGAGCTTCGTCAATGTCGAATTTGGTCAGTCACATATTTTAATCGGGGAAAAGGAAAACCATTACTTGAGAATAAAAGCGCTGTTGTACCTGGGGAGATACTTTAACATGCTTGAAAAAGATGAATTGGAAACACTTTCCGGTCAAAGCATTAAATTGTTTAAGCCCGGTGAGCACATTGTGTCGAGAGAAGAGTCTTCCAAATTTTATCTTATTCTCAGTGGTTTGGTAAGTTTTGAGAATGAAACGGGAATGATCCAGACCGTGGATGCCGGGAATTTTATGGGGTTCTCAAGAAGGTATTTCAGAGACGATTTGCCCGAGGATTATCACGCCTGGAGTTTTGTGCATTGCATGGAATACGACGAATCTTTTATGAATCAATTCATACAAAGGCAGCGCCTTACGGACGATATGAAATCGCGGCTCGGCATGATGCGAAGCCTGAGTAAATCCGTCCTGATAAATGATCTTTTTTCCAATGCAATTATTAATCGCCTCAGCAAACACGCTTTTAGGATCAAATGCAGGGACTACGAGTTTAGTCACGAACATCTGAGCGCCCATCTTTTTATCATAACAAACGGAAAAGTAACCGTACAATTTGAAAATGGAAATGCGATCAGGATCGGGGAAAACGAACATTTCGGAGCTGCCGTATTGATGAACAATTTCCGGCGCAGACAACAGTTTATTATCGACGACAATGTAGAAGCAATATGCATCCCTGCAAGTATCATAAGTGCTGTGCCCAAGATGCTGTGGAGATTGATTGAGCTTGAAGACAAAAGGTATCAGCTAAGTATTTTTATTGTTAACTAATTTTTGACAGGTGATTGAACAAAAAGAGCATAAAATATTAAGGGGATTGAATCAAACGTCCTTGTTTCAGAACATTCGGGATGACGCATTAATTAAGCTTTCCAAAAAAGCCGGATGTGAAGAATACGGGCCTGAAGAGATCATTGTCTGGGAAGGGCAGCCCAGTGACCGGTTGTTCATCATTATCAACGGAATAGTAGCGGTAAAGAAAGTCTTTCCCGACAAAAGAGATAAAATATTTGCATATCTGCTTCCCGGCAGCACCTTTGGCGAGGTCGGCATTCTGGAGAACAAACCCAGATCGGCCACAGTTGCCGCCTTAACGGATGTCGAGGTACTGGTGTTTGACCGGGAGTACTTCCTCAAGATTTTACATCAATACCCAACAGTGGCCATCGAGCTTGCCAAACTGTTGGGATATTATCTGACAGAATCGAACAAAAGAATAACCAGGGGTGATAAAGAGAAGAAAGTCGTTCTTGTTTTTGATTTGTTCAGCACACACGGAGCCGCGGAGCTGGGAAAAAGACTGGCCATACGATTGAAAAATGCCACGGACTCCGGAACCATTTATGCCGAATATCCGTTCAAGAGAACTCTTTCGGCGGAATTTGATCTCACAAAAGTGCAATCAAATATTTACCATCACGAAAGTGGTCTGGATATTCTGCTTGAGAAAGGAAATGCGAGTGCGGCTCAAAACACTAAAATGGCTCTGTTGGTAGACGACCTGCTGAACAGATATGAAAATTTGATCATTTATGTAAATGAAGATTTCGAAGAAAATCTGTCTCAGTTCGTGGATAATATTAATCAGATAATCGTTGTCGGATCGAGCAATAAAAATCAATGGAAAGAAATATCAAATCTGCATAGGACCATCAAGTCGCAGATTAAGGAAAGCAACTCCAGGATTTTTACCATCCTGATCAACAACGATGCTTCGGACAATTTCAATGTTTTTCCTCCGCCGGATTTTAAGGTGGTATTTTCCGACGATACCACAGACTATCAGCTCTGGTCCGAGGGAAACGCGCAACTTGCCTCCGAATCGTTTGATGAAGCCGTAGAGACCTTTGTCGACAGGCTCCAGCGGAACAATCACATTGGCATTTTCATCCCGACAACTTTTGACGTAAGCAACTATTATGATACGACGCCGTACATTGACCGCACGCTTTCTTTTCTGGGGGAGCGGTTTGGCGGCGCCACGAGCGAGGAAGCCAAAGGCATCTGGAATAGCGAAGACATTGGCCTGGTGGGCGAGAAGCTTTTCAAAGTGCATACTTATGCCACCTCAAAAGATCTAAAGAATTTTCTGGATGAAGTAGTGGATTACGTACGCGCAATAAAAGCTGAGCTCAAACAGGAAGCCATGGCCATAGAGATAAATCAGAAATTAACGCTTATATAATTCCCGGACTACGGTGATTGAGCGGTTGTCTGTTTGCAGATGGCCCGGAGGGCGGGAAATTCCATAAATTTTCCGATTTAAGGACCGTGGGCGGGTTGCCGGTTGACCGGCGAAACTCATGGATCCGGCCGCCGCACCCTACTCATATCGAATCGAATTTACCGGATTCTTCATAGCTGCTCTGATCGTATGATAGCTGACCGTAAGCAATGCGATGAGCAGCGCGGAAACACCTGCTACAAGAAAGACATCGATGCCAATGCTTGTCCTGTATGCAAAATCATTGAGCCAAAGGCTTCCAAAATAATAGGAAACCGGTATGGCAATTACGAACGCCAGCACGATTAGTTTCGAAAAGTCTTTGGTCAGCAACGTTAATAATTCGATGGTGCTGGCGCCATTTACCTTCCTGATGCCAATTTCCTTTTTTCTGTGCTCGGTGGTAAAGGACGAAAGCCCCAGTAATCCCAGACAGGCAATAAATATGGCCAAAATTGAAAAATATTGGATCACCCGGCTCATTTTTTCTTCCTTCTCGTAAAGCTTGTCGTAATCTTTGTCCATAAATGAATATCTGAATGGGGTGCCATCAAACGTATTGTTCCAGTTTTCCTCCACAAAGGCCAGCGTTTTTTTAATATCCTTTGTGTGCATTTTTATACAAAGTTTGGCGCCGCCATTGGCCAAACCGATTACGAGCGGTTTTATCGGATCATATAAAGGTCGATAATGATAGTCTTTTACCAGCCCGATGACGGTTCCCGTCTGAATGATGTTGCCATTAACGGAATTGATCCGGTCGAGCGATCTTCCGATGACATCGTCTCCCCATCCCAGGGCCCTTGCCGTTGACTCATTAATGATGAATCCGGCCGAATCCACAGCATTTCCAATTTGAAAACTATGGCCATCGATAAAATCGATGTTCAGGACCTTTTCAAAGTCATGTGCGGCGAAAAACATGCTAAACCATTGCTGATCATCCACAGGAGTGCCCGATTCCACAAATGCATTTTCTATTAATTCTTCCTGTCCGGGAATGCTTCCGCCCATCCTGGTCACTGCGCGGATATCGGAATTGTTTTCCAGTGTATTCTTGAAAGAAGCGTATTTGTTGAACTGGTTAAAGTTGATATCCGCCAGCACGATCTGCTCTTTGTCAAATCCCAAATCCAGGGTGTGAATATATTTTAACTGTTTATACACGATCCCGATACAGATGATGAGTGATATTGAAACTACAAATTGGCTGATAACCAGAGATTTTCTGAGTAGTTCGCCCCCCGTATTGGTTTTAATTACTTTTCCTTTTAAAACTTCCGCCGGATTGAATGAAGAAATTATCAGGGACGGATAACTTCCGGATATAAGGCCCACAAACACGAGCAACATCAACAATCCGCCAAGGAGCAGGGGATTTTGAAAGAGGTTTATCGTAATGGATTTTCCGGTAATATTATTGTACCAGGGCAAAATATGATAAATTATAAAGATTGCGATCAACAGGGACAAAAAGGTCGTCAACAATGCCTCGCCCATAAACTGGGTAACCAACATTTCTTTCTTTGCGCCCATAACTTTTCTGAGACCGACTTCTTTCCCTCTTTTGGCCGAACGGGAGGTGGCAAGGTTCATAAAGTTAATGACGGCGATGATGAGTATCAGGAAAGCAATCGATGAAAATATATATACGTGTTGAATGTTTCCGTTTGCCTTGAATTCCAGCTCCAGGTCGGAATGCAGATGAATATCATCGGCTTTTTGGATATGCAGTGCCACACCCTTATCCGATAAGGAGGCCGGGTAGTGATTTTTTACGAATTGGGGCAACTGGCTTCGGATTCGGGCCACGTCATCGGGGTTCTCAACGGTGAAATACATCCAGGCGGCCACCCAAACCCACTGCGTGTCGAAGAAGGCCGGATTATTGAAAAATGACTTAAAGGTTTCAAAAGAGCAAAGCATATTGAAATGCAGGTGGGTGTTGTGCGGTAATTCTTCAATGACGCCGACTACTTCAAGGTCTCTTAAGCTGTTCAGGTTTAGCCTTTTACCGATAGGATCGTCCGTGCCAAAATATTTTTTAGCAACAGATTCGGTTATGATCAACTCATTGGGTCCGAGGAGCGCTTTTGCAGGATTCCCCTTCATAAAATTGAAGTTAAAGATTTCCAAAAAACTGTGTTCGGCAAATATGAAATCGTCTTCGTAATACTCGTCCTCCTCATAACGGATCAGGGTCGGATTTCCCCAGCTCGAAGGGCGGTATGCCAGCGCTGTGTTTGATATGGCCGGAAAATCCGCGGCCATGGCATTTTTTGTAGGAAAAGGTACGCTTGCAGACTGGGAAAGATGATCTCCCATAGGAAAATCCTGTACAAGGCGATAAATTTTGTCGTGACCGGTAAATGACTTTTCATAGCTCAATTCATCCTGAACGAACAAGAGGATCATGATGCACGCCGCCAGTCCCAGGGCCAGTCCCAGGGTATTGATTATGGAATAGTACTTCTGATTTACAAAACTCCGGACCGTAACTTTAAGGTAATTGAGAAACATTGACAATTCGCTTTGATACAACCTTTTAATAAACAGATAATTTCCCAAACCGGACAGATGTCTTTGAAAAGTGGCTTTATATTTATTTGGATGGATTAAAATACGTATAGGCCAAAAAAAGCCGGACGATGCCGGCTTCCGAACGATCACTCTTTATTTATCTATTTCTTATTCTTGAAGTCGGTGCAATTATTTTTATAAAGATCTTCCTTTATAATTGTCAGGATGGCATCGTATTCGTCGATACCTTCTCCGACAACTTTCTCCGGCTGGCTTCCGGAGGCAAGTCGGGTGATCGGGCCATCCCTCAGCCATGAATAGTTGTTTTCTCCGTCGAGGTTAATGTATATAATACCGTTGCCCGGATTGAATTCAAAGTTATTGACATTTGATTGGTAAGTATCGCCTTTCGGAACGATGGTTTTAACCATGTAGTTCCCGGTTGATGCTTTAAACAATTCGGTGAGGCATGTCCCTTTATTTTGCTCTTCTTCCAGGCTGACGACGTTAAAATTCAGGATTTTCCATCCGCTTTTAAACTGCTTCAGCGTAAAAGTCGTGATCTCCGTACCCCGGTTCCAGATCTCACCTTTTGAAGAGACCTGCAGTGCGACCTCCGCAACGACTACTCCTGTTCTGCCTCGGACTTTCGATCGCAGGAAATTCTTGATCGAATAATCGACCTGCATGCCCTCCGTGCGGATCAATTGTTCCAGATACGCGTCAAAATCAGCGTATGAGCTTTGGATAAGTCCAAAGTTATCGACCACATTCGATTTAATAATAGTTGAAAAAAGATCTTTCGAAACAAACTTCAGCACGCTTTGCTTGTCCCGGGATTTGGTTATGTTTTCATATGCCTTGGCATAATCTCTTATAAAGCGTTCGATCTCGGCCTCCGGCTTCTGAGCAATGCCGGCCTGAAAAAAGAAAACTGTTACAATGAGAAACAGTAATTTGTTCATACTTCTCTTAGATATATTCATTTTTATTCATACTTATTAAACCTGCCTAAAATAAGTGAAAAATGACTATATAATAAAATATGCCGTAAAAATGGCAGTAAATGAGTTGCTCCGGGAATGTAATAAAAACCCATTGTATGTATATTTTTATCTTTATACTTGGTTCTTTTTGTTATTATTGCAACCTCAAATAAACCGATCTATCCATGAAGGCATTAGATGCACTAAACCAGGTGGCAGAATTTCACAGAACATTTAAACATCCGATTGTCGATGAGCCAAAAGTACCTTCCAGGCGAAGATGCGATCTGAGGGTGGCGCTCATCCGGGAAGAGCTGGAAGAACTAAAGGCTGCGATTGAAGACAATGATATCGTAGAAATAGCGGATGCCTTATGCGATATTCAGTACGTGTTGAGCGGAGCAGTCCTGGAATTCGGACTTGGAGAGAAATTTCGCGACCTTTTTGATGAAGTACAGCGATCAAATATGAGCAAGAGCTGTGCGACCAGAGCAGAAGCCGAGGCCACTGTGAAACACTACAAGGAGCACAAAGGTATGGATTGTTTTTACAAAGAAGTCGACGGTCATTTTTTGGTGTACAGAACTGAAGACAACAAAACGTTAAAATCCATAAATTATTCACCGGCGGATTTGAAAAGCATCATCGATTCATAATTATTTTTCCAGCGTAACATGCAGCCATGGCGCCTGATAATTATGGCTGGATAACTGATACAGCTTTACAAACCTGGGTAAAAATATGTTTTTCCTCCGGTTGTCAATCTGAATTACAATTTCATCGCCGTACTTGTTTATGGAAAAGTTCTTTTCTTTCAGAAAAGGAAGCTTGATTTTAAGCAGATAACCGTTCTTGATTTCATCGAGCTGATAAGGGGATTCATTGTGCAAAACAGCTCCGGGGTCTGAATCCCGGTAAAGTAAATCCGCGAATTTTGATAATTTTTCGATTCCGAATACCTCTTCCCCCTGATGTATGATTTTAAACACAGGCAGGTCGGAAAAATTATCTTCGATGTCTGCCAGGTACTTTTTTTGGGATTTAATATAATTTGAAAATACGGATCCTTCGCCTTCTGCTTCCAATATCCTGTTTATGATCACGGCATCCACATTGTACCCATATAAATTCAGGTAG
This sequence comes from Cytophagales bacterium, assembly GCA_022360055.1. Lineage (GTDB taxonomy): Bacteria > Bacteroidota > Bacteroidia > Cytophagales > Cyclobacteriaceae > JAAUQL01. The sequence goes on from JAKSDO010000036.1 coordinate 78,683, forward strand.
GTATATGCCCGCTTCGATTCATTGATGACCATTTTTTCCGGATTTGTCACAAGCCTGATCGAGCATATCTCATGGTCGGCAAATATTTTCTGAATGGATTCCAGCTTGCCGAATATGTTTTCCAGTTCTTCGTATCCCTTGTCTACCGGGATGCCTGTAGCTAATCGCGCAACTTTTCCGATATTCCTGACGGCAAACCGCTGTAGCGGCAACGCTTTTATCGCCCACCATTTTGTGACCTGAGGCAAGGTGAGGAGTGTTAATGTTTCACCTGTAGGAGCGCTGTCAATAACAATCAGGTCATAAAATTGTTCCTGATAATATTTTTCGATCCATAAAAAAGCAGATGCCTCTTCCATTCCGGGAATGGCAGACATTTCTTCGGCCAACACCTTCTCGACCCCTTGCCATCTAAAAACGGTCAACATTAACTCACGTATGTTTTGCCAGTACTTTTGCATGGAATAATACACGTCGAGTTCCTGGGCATACAGATTGTCGCGCACTTCCATGGGTTCCGGCCCCAGATGGTATCCCAGTGCATCAGACAAGCTGTGGGCGGGATCGGTTGAAATAATCAACGTTCTCAGGCCCTGTCCGGAGGTTTTGATCGCCGTAGCTGCCGCTATGGTGGTTTTACCAACTCCGCCCTTGCCCGTGAATAATATAATCCTCATACGTTCAGAAATGAAAAAGCCTGGAAACACCAGGCTTCGATACATGAAAAATATCTTTTATGGTAAAATAACCCCCCGGTGTTTGTTTACTACGACGGGCGATATCCTTACTCCGAATTCACTGTTAATTTTATCGATGATCTGATTCGCGACCAAGGCATAGCCTCTCGGGGTTAAATGAACTGCGTCCAGAGAGAAAGCCCCTCCCTGAATAAATTCGCTATTTACGCTTACCCCGTCGACAAATATACCCTCATTTACATCTTCCAATAAGTCGTTGATCTCGACGACTCCGACGCCGGACGCTGAACCGTAACTCCGTATAATCTTATTGTATTCCGCGATGTAATCATTTATATTTTTTATTTCGTCTGCCGTAAGAATAAACTGGTCCGGTTTGGGTTCGAGCGCCTTTGTCCCGTCAAACTCACCCGATGCGGCAGCGGTAAACAGTACGAGTTCCCCTTCAACCATTTGGCGAATGCCAAGAGGATTGGTTTCGGTTACCGGAACTTCAATTACAACTCCGTTTGATCCTTCCTCAAATACGGGATATATTCCAGCGGCCTTTAAGGCGGCAATTTGCTGGCTTGTTCCCGTCTCTATGGCTGCATCCAATGCCGCTTCCTGTTCGGGAGGCAACAATCCGTTTTCATAAGCAGCCGTCAAATCTTCAATCCCCTGGGCTATACCTGCCTGAAGTGCGGAATTATTCTCCAGTTCTTCGTCGATGACCATGTAAAGCGGCTCCAAATCGCCATGATTCGAATGGTCTCCAAGTAAATGATTTCTCAGTTCGCTGTTCAAACTTGTCTCTAAGGCCTCAATAGCAGCCATTCCGTTCGCTGAAGCCACGAAATCATTTGCAGCCTGGGTGGCAATTGCATCGGCTTCGGCCGGAGTGGCCCCACCGTCAATAGCCTGCTGATATGCGACATCGTAGGTTTGCTGCCATACTGCGCCCTGCGCAACTGTCGGCACTACCTGGGAAGATACCGCCTGTTCCGTGACGGTCAATTCGATCACACCTTCCTGGACTTTTTCCCGGACCAGCGGATCTATTTGCTGCGCATAGAAGGCGTTGGCGGCCGCGGCTGTGGCTGCATCAACCTCCAAATTGTTCCACTTAACAGCAGTAAAAAACGGAATATTCGTAACATCGGGGATCGTGATGACCACCCCCTTTGCGGCTCCTTTTGTTAAAGCATCCATCAATTCGCCGTAAAGCTGCTCGAATTCGCTCACAGGTGTTAAGCCTCCCAGCCCCAGCAGGCCTCCGTCGATTCCGTTTGCTCCGCCGGTAGTGGCATATCCGAGCACATCATTGTTCCCCATCCAGTTTGTAAAGAAGGTAGGACTGCTCTCGTCCACCATTTCCAGGTAGGTCGTATTCGGCGATTTCCCGCCCAGCATGCGATAGAAATACGGATTGAAATCCGGGCTCGATCCGTACAAGAAAAACTTAATATCCCGCACGCGAATTCCGGGAACGCCAAGATTGTTGAATGGCCCTTCAATTTGCTTTAACCAGTCGGGATCCGGGTCAAATTCCCCAAATTCCGGTGCAAGCGATTCCAGATAAATGTACCCGGATCCATTTCCGGGAATATCGGGCTGTTTAAAATCAATTGGAGCGATTTCGCTTATCTGCCGGGCGATCAAATACGGATACGATTGCATCTGACTTTCGGCATACAATCCGTTATCGGAATACCCGGCCGTCAACGAATTACCGACAGAAACAAATTTGGCGAAATCGACGCTGCCTGAGGTCGGCGCGGGCACATCTATTTGGGGGTTACAGGCAATTAAAAATGCCGGCAGTATATATCCAAGGTTTTTAATCCAGATTTTCATGTTGCAAAGAATTGAAAATTAAAATTTATAAGCGATAGATATGCCCGGAATTAACGCGTTTAGACGATAGGTGCCCGGCAGCACATCTCTCGACCCCGTTTCGGAATCGTACGTGCCCGCAGCTTCGGCCTGCGTCTGCGTCTGTTCCCTTTCCGTGCTGTGAATGTACAGGAATGAAAGATCCAATTGCAGGTCACCAAAACCGTATCCCAGTCCCGCCGTGAGCCCTATCCTGTTGTTGTCCGGGGTTTCTGCGGTCATGTATCCGTCCTGAACGGGTGTTTTGTCGTAGTAAACGCCGGCTCTTAACTGCAGACCGGTTTCAAATGCATATTCCCCGCCCAGATGGAGCACCCAGGAATCATCGTAATTTCTTGGAGAACTTGTGTCCTCAAGAAGTGGGGTATTTTGCTTGAAATCAAAATCAAGAGATTTGTACGCACTCCATCCGACCCAGTCGAATTGAGTACCGATTTCAAGGTTTTCATTGATGCGATAGGATAGTCCGACGGTTGTGACGGAGGGCAAAGGAAGCTGGGCGTTGAATGTGTTTCCCGAAGGGAACAATGGTGCCAGGGAAGAAGGCACGACAAAATCTGCGGTGCCGTCTTCAAGTTTCATGGTTACCTCGGAGCGATAGCTCAGTCCGACATCAAGTTTATCCGTAGGTCTGTAGAGCACACCGATGTTGAATCCGAAAGCGGTCGTGGCATTCCCTTCAAGCGTTACCGAACCTTCACCGTGACCGTCGGAAGAACTTCTGCCGTCGAGCAAAATCGTACGGGTCAGCTCTACACTTCCGATCGTTATATCCAATCCCGCTCCAAGGGAAAATTTATCGCTGATTTTATAGGAAATCGTCGGTTGAATCTGGATTGATCTGAGTGAAAGTTCATTGAGCAGATCCCGGCCGGTCCACGTATTTCCCCAGTTAACACGGGATCCAAACGGCGTAAATGCGCCGATCCCAAATTTAAAATTGTTTTCCGCAGGCCCCCAGACTGCGTACACATGGAAAGGGGTGCCCATAGGGTTGTCCGAGTTTGCAGTGTAGGTGCTATTCGGAGTTTCCGAGTTCCAATAGCTGTTGCTCGCAAAAATGGGATTAAATCCTGCCATTACACTGTTGTGATCCATAAACCCCATTGCCCCGGGGTTAAAGAAGAGGCTTGACGCATCCTTGCTCATCATAACTCCCAGATTACCCATACCGGTCGTCCGGTTGCCCTGGAGTAGCACCTGGTAGCCGGATGCATAGCCCGCGTAATTTGAAAAAGTTAAAAACAAGCTCACAGTAAGTAGTTTTTTCATCTGTTTATGTTTTTTTAGTTCGCTGATACACAGAGATATATAGTTCATGCTCTTGTGTGTCCTGAATTTGCTCCGGTCTACCGGTTTCATCATAATATATGGTTAAAGGTATTTAAGTTTTAAAACTAAAGAACAAAGCCGTGGTGAAATGTAGTAATAGTTACATGTATGTTTTTATTTGTAAAAATTTACTTTATCGGTATCTATAACTAAAAATAATAGATCTGTTATATCATGGATATTCTTTTCAGTAAATTTAACAAATTGTTACATAAATGCTAGTATTAAGTAAAAAGTGTCATTTTGAAGCGAATTGCCCATCACGATTTCTCCGGTACTTGATCCATCGCATATTCGGCGAGCGCAGTTATGGTCAGGCTTGGGTTCACGCCCAGATTGCAGGGAATAACGGATCCGTCAAGAATGTACATGTTTTTATATCCGTAAACCTCGAATTTATCGTCGACGACACCTTCGTCTTTTGTGTTCCCCATAGGGCATCCTCCAAGTATATGCGCCGTCATAGGTATGTTTAACAATATCTCGGGCCATACGTTTTGGGCGATTCCATTTACCTTTCCGGCGTATCTTTTCATAACCTCCTGCCCGATGGGGATATAGGCAGGAACTTTGGCCGCTTTGTCGTTTTTGAAGGACATTGTACTGCCAATTATACCCTTTTTCCAAATCAACCGCATGGAATTGTCCAGAGATTGCATAACCAAAAAAATAATCGAGTTTCTACCCCAGTTTTTAAAGGTGAATGTGAGCCGTAAGAGTTTTATGGGGTGTAAGATGGCTGTTAAAACCCATTTTGCAAATCGAACGATTCCGCTGCCCGATCCGACGGCAAGTGTCCCTAATCTGCCCATGGCCCCGGACCGGTCGTTGTATTTTACGATTTCAATATGCGTATGTTCATCGGGATTGAAGTAGGATGAAATAGCTACGCCATTGTTGAGTTTTCGGTCGGCATTGCTGACGCCGCACAACGATTCGGAATTTGTAAGGACATGCTCGCCCAACTGGTCCGAAAGATTCGGAAGTGTTTTGTATTTGTATTTTTGCTTCAGGAGCAAATTCATCGTGCCCAGCACCCCGCCGCTCACGATCAATCCCTTTGCAATGAAAGTCCGTTTATGCTTTTTAAACCACGATCCGCTCTGTTTGGTGTAAACAACATATTTATTTTGAGTATATTCGATTCGATAAACATAGGTCCTTTCCTTTATTTTTGCTCCGTGTTGTTCCGCAAAGTAAAGATAGTTTTTGTCCAGGGTGTTCTTGGCATTGTACCGGCATCCCACCATGCAGCCCGCGCACGCGGTGCATCCGGTTCTCATAGGCCCTTTCCCGTTGAAATATGGATCTGTTTCTTTGTCCGTATCTCCGAAATAGACACCGACATTTACGCCGCTGAATGAATCCGCTTTCCCCATTTCGGTAGCGACTTCCCTGAGCAGCAAGTCCTCTTCTTTTAAATCGGTCAGCGGGACGGTGCCCAGCATTTTTCGCGCTACGTCGTAAAATGGCGTCAATACGTTTTTCCAATCTTTGAACCTGGTCCATACCGGATTGTTGAAGAACCTGTCCGGTGGAAACATATGCGTATTTCCGTAAACGATGGAACCACCACCCACACCCACACCACTCAATATGGTCACCTGCCTGAAGAACGTCAGGTTCTGAAACCCAAACCATTTTATTTTTGGCATCCAAAGAAATTTTCTGAAGTTCCAGTCTGTTTTCGGAAAATCTTTCGGTTTAAATCTTTTCCCTTTTTCCAGGACGAGCACCGAATAGCCTTTTTCCGATAATCGCATGGCCGAAACGCTACCTCCGAATCCGGAACCAATTACGATGTAATCAAATTCGCCGTCCATTACATTTGATCTTCAAATGAACATAATGCATATAAAAATTTTATAATTGTGGGTTAATAATTATCTTATCAAGATTGGCAGATGCTTATAAATTTAATAGATTTTCAGCAGGATTGTTTTATATTTTCTTTTTAATAGCATCCGACATCGGAATCTCAACCATAAGACTCAAGATAGACAGTGGCCGGAAATGAATCAATAAACAGGACATCGGGACCGAATGGCTGGTACACGGATCTATCCGGTAAAGCCGCCGTAAATAAACATATCATCCATGAGTATTTCGACATTCAATACACAAAGGCGATCATTAGAGATGTGATCAAATATCTCGATGATTATTATTTCAGATCCAGATTTATCGGATTCGAAAACTATCCGAAACGCAACAATCCGGATGTCCCGCTGATTTTTGCCAGCAATCATTCGGGAATGGCCTTTCCCTGGGATGGAATTATTCTGGCGGCCGGTATTTATGAAATGTTTGACTACGGTTCCGAAGCAGTTCGCCCGTTGGCATCGCCTATGCTTTCGGAATCATTGCTGATGAATCCGTATTTGTACGATAACCTCTGGAAAATAGTAGGTTCGGTAGACGCTTCATTTCTGAACTTTGAAACCATGATGCTTCAGGATGAATACAATTTACTGATCTACCCCGAGGGAGTTCCGGGTATTGGAAAAGGATTTAACCGAAGATATCAACTGCAAAGGTTCTCCTCATCCTTTATTACGATGTCGATAAAGTATAAGACAGATATTGTTCCCATACTCACTGTCAATGGAGAATACATTAATCCGTTTGCGTACAAGTCCGGAATTCTGAACGGCCTGGTCAATAAAATCGGCGTTCCGTTTCTCCCGATCGGCTTGATTACTTTGTTCATTCCCTTTCAACCCTGGATATTTTATATGGGTTTTCCGGCTAAACTGACCTATGTACTCGGCAAAACGATCCGGCCTTATGCAATGACAAATAAGCCGGTCGAGCAGTTGTCATATCATGAATTGGTAGAAATAAAGGAAAAGGTGAGAGGCAATATGCAAACGCAACTTACGGAGGCGAAAGAGAAGTATGGAAAACGGCCGTGGAAGCTGAAGGAATTTTTCTTTGTAAACTTTAAAAACCTGGACAAACTGCCGTACACCATGCCGTTTGGTTGGCCATTGTTGTTTGAGCAGTTTAATCGGCACTGGAAAAGAAATAAAGGAGAGGAAAAACCGTTGAAATTAGGGTTTCTGTCCTCATTAAGAATATTGTTTCGGTCGCCAAAACAGCTCTTTTTTTACCTGCCGGTATTGGGTTGGATTCCTTTGCTTGTCAGAGGGTTAAGGAAAAGATCTTAAATTATGAGTTTAAGCACTTTAGGCATATGAGAACACGGAGATGGCATCGTTAAAACACAATATATTGAAGGGTTTTTTGAATGCGCTCAGCCTTCCTATGTATTGGAAGCTGCCCCCGGTGAATCATTTGAGAAGTTTACTTGAAACTTCGACCATGATGGCTACGCTGCCCTGGGGCGTAACGTTTAAAAAGATTCGGTTTGATCTGTTTGAGGCAGAGTGGTTGCATCCCCGGAAAGTGATCAGGGAACGGGTGTTGCTCTACCTTCATGGCGGTGGCTACGTGATCGGATCGCCACATACCCACCGGGCTCTGGCCGGCAAAATCGCTCAGGGAATATCTGCCGATTGTCTTTTAATCGATTATCGCAAGGCTCCTGAAAACCCTTTTCCTGCGGCTTTGGACGATTCTTATCACGCGTATAATCATTTGTTGGAAAAGGGTTATGACCCTAAAAATATTGTGATTGCCGGCGATTCGGCCGGCGGCGGTTTGGCAATTGCACTTCAATATGAATTGAGAGATTTTCATAGGGAATTGCCCTTGTGTTCAGTGCTCCTGTCGCCATATCTCGATTTAACCGGAACGGGGAGGTCGATCAAACACAATGCAAAAAACGATCGTTTTCTGGATGTATTTGAGATGAGGAGATGGGCCAAATGGTATGCGGCAGATCATGATCTGAAAGACCCGCTGCTCTCGCCGTTGTTTGGGGATATGAGGGATCTGCCGCCGATCCTGGTACAGGCCAGCAGGAGTGAAGTGCTTTACAACGACTCCACACGTTTTGTCGCAAGGGCAAAAAAAATGGGTGTGAAAGTGGAATTTCAAACATGGAAGGGACTGATTCATTGGTGGCACATGTTTGGCGGTATGCCCGAAGCTAAAGAAGCAATCGAAAAAATTATCCTTTTTATCAAGGATGCCTACGCCCAAAGGGATTCCAAACAGCAGAGCGCTTAGGCGCTTTTTGTCCGGATGATAACGCAATTGCCTGCATTGCCGGCCGGCGCTTTTCGGTTCGCGGAAAGCTGTTCGGATCATGCGCGGCAATGCAAGATTGTCGTGCGGATTTTCTTGAATTGGATTGAAAATTTAAAAAAAAATAGATGAATTATTGTAGGATCAAAACGCATTATTTGTGTAAATTGTAAACAAGTGAAAAAACTTAAATTATGACTATGGAAGATCTATTTAAAAAATTCTTGTACACCGGCGTCGGACTGGTGGCAATGACTGCAGAAAAAATCCAAAAGTCCGTTGATAAATTAATCGGTGATGGCAAACTCTCTATCGAAGAAGGGAAAAAGCTCATTGATAAACTGGTGAATGAAGGTAAACTTTCGGTGGAAGAAGGGAAAAAGGTAATCGATGATTTAGTGAAAAAAGGAAAATTATCTGCCGAAGAAGGAAAGAAAGCCGTCGATGATTTCCTGAAGAATGCAAAATCAAAGAGCAGCGAGGTAGAGACGCAGGTGAAAGGAATTGTTGACCGGTTGATCAGCAGTTTTGACTATGCTACTTCAAAGGAGGTCGATGATTTGAGAAAACGCGTTACAGCATTGGAAAAGAAAGTAAAAGCTACGAGTAAACCGGTTACAAAAGCCGTAAAAAAGACACCGGCCAAAACAAAAGAGCCGGCATCAGTTTAGGTTTTATACAAAGTAAATTGTTTAAAATGCCAAATTCTACCGGAGTTTGGCATTTATTTTTTTAATGCGTATTACCCGGCACAGATTTTATATATTTACCTAAAATTCTTCAATTTTTTATGCTTTTTAATACCACGATTGAGAACATTAGCAGGATTCGAAAACTTGTAGAAGTAATCGCAAAATACGGATTTGAAGATTTTGTAATCAGCGCCGGGTTGAATAATATTCTTGCGTCGAAGAAAAAGGTACGAGGGCAGTACTCCGAAGAAAAGCGATTTGCACATAGCAGATGGGAACGGATAAGGCTCATAATGGAGGAGCTGGGACCAACCTATATCAAGCTGGGCCAGATGCTCAGCAATCGACCGGACCTGGTTCCCGAACCGCTTATTAAGGAACTGGAAAGGCTGTTGGACAGCGTGCCTCCGTTCCCCACGGATACCGCCAGGGAGATCATTGAATCGGAGCTTGGAAAACCAATCCGGGAAATATTCATTTACTTTGACGATAAACCCATCGGGTCCGCCAGTATCGGCCAGGTCCACCGCGCACGACTTATCGACGGCCATGATGTCGTGGTAAAGGTGCAGCGGCCAAACGCGAAAAAGCAGGTGGCTGCCGATCTTTCGCTGATCCGGGAATTTGTTAAGATCACCGAAAATTATTTCATCAAAGCCGGAATATTAAACCCGCTTGAGATCGTGGACACCTTCTCAAAGAGCCTTCAAAATGAGTTTGATTATTTCACCGAAGCCCGAAACCTGGAACAGTTTAAGGCGCTTTACCGGGATTTTGAGCACCTCTATATCCCAACACCCTTTCGTGATCTGACCACAAAAAGGGTATTGACCATTGAGTTTATAAGTGGCTGTAAGGTAAACGATATACCCACCCTGAAGTCGTGGGGAATTCGACCTCCCCAGATTGCAAAAAAGGGTTTGGATATCTATTTGAAGCAGATATTTGAAATTGGCGTTTTCCATGCGGATCCGCACCCCGGAAATATTTTAATAAAGCCGAACGGAAGGATCGCTTTGATCGATTTTGGGATGATCGGTAAACTTATGCAATCCCAAAAATACGCTTTTGCGGGTGTCTTTATAAGCCTGGCAAATAAGGACGCAAAAAGTATGGCCACCAATCTTCGGCGGCTTGCAATCGATCATGAGATCGAAGATATGCGCGCGTTTGAGTACGACCTCAACGACCTGATCCAGGACTATGTCGTTTTGGCCGGAGATGACGTGGGTGTTCGGGATTTTACTGCCAGACTTCAAAAATTAGCATATAAATACAAGCTTCAAATACCAGGGGTTATATTTTTGATTCTGAGGTCCTTGGCGATTTTGGAGGGGACATCAAGACAGTTGGATCCCGAGTTTGACGTTTTGGAAAATATAAAACCGTACGGCTTGAAATTACTTGCCGAGCAATACAGCATCAAAAATGTAGCCGATGAAGTAAGTCATTCGATTGCGCAGGCGTTTACGCTTTTTTACAACCTGCCCCTGGAGATCAGGGACATCGTAAAGCAGGTCCGGAAAGGAAAGATTGTTTTGAATACCCGGCAGATGGGTTTTGAAAAATACCAGAAGCAGCTCGATTTTGTTGCGAACAGGATCGTCCTGGCCATAATAATCGGCGCATTCGTCATTGCCGCCGGATTGAGCTATGGCAGCTCGATTGATAAAGCGGTGGCCGGACTGTTCGGAATTCCTTATTTCAGCTTATTCTGCCTGTTTATCGCCGGTTTCCTGGGCTTTATCCTATTTATTAATGATTATAGAAGCGGCAGAAACAGGCATCAGTAAAAGAATACAAAGTATTGGGCCAGGCCGGCCAGCCCTCCGAGTACCGCCCCGATAATTATGAGTGTCGTTTCGTCTTCCTTAAAAACGGGCCGCAGAAAGGATTCGAATTCGACAGGAGGCAACCCGATCATTTTTTCTTTGAGAATATGCTCGAGGTCCAGGGCATTTTCGGCATAACCAAAAACATGCCGGATATTCATAGGCAGCTCCTGCATAAATCTGAAACAAGCAATATTGCGAATATGAAGGAACAGTTTGCTCCCGGTTGAAATCTCTACCAGAGGTTTAATAATTCCTGCGGTCAGGTCGATGGTATGCTCGATTTGCCGCTGCACAATATGTTTGAGCTTTTCCGAACCCGGACCGCGGATGATGTACTCGAAGATATTTTCGATGGTAATAATTTTCGAGGCGACGATTCTCGAGTATTCCGTCGATACTTCCACCTGCCTCTTCATAAACATCCCCTGTATGTGCAGTTTTCCTATTTTTATCGGATTCAATGGCCGGAAGATGAGCTTTAACGCGAGATAATTAGTAAAATATCCGACCATAACCCCAAACAAAGGCAAAATCCACCACTGCGGCAGAACGTACCACACCACCATTTGAATAAGCCCGAACAAAAAACCAAAATACAGCCCAGAGCTTTTGATAAATCGAAACTCCGCTTCACCGCATTTAAGAAACATTTGATTGAGCAGAACTTTGTTCTGAGTTAATGAGCTTATGGCCAAATATTTGAGATCCAGCATGCTTGAAACGTTAACTTTTACCTCTTTCATCATCTCTTCGACAATATGAGGCAGATTGTCACCGACTTGCCGGTAGACATTTTGCTTTAAGTTTTCGGGCGTTTTTTCCCAGATGGTGGAAAGTTTGGCTTCCATGACCTCGTCGATGATCTGTCTTGAAAGGTGATCTATTGACGGCGCCATTTCTTCGGCAACCTTCTTGGGCTTGATCTTCGAAAACTGAGCGCCGATGTCCAACAATTTGGTGGTCCATAAGTCTACGGCAGTTTCAGCCATTTTTCTCGCTTTCGAGGGGATGATGCCCTGCCATCCTATCGGCCTTATACCAATATAATTTATCGGATAAAAAGTCATGTTTATGGCAACAATATTTGTCAGCCAGCCAACCAGAGCACTTATGACCGGGATACTTAGGTACGGGATGTATTCGATAAGGTCTGTGAAATCAATCTGCATGATAAATGATATTACTGCCGCAAACATTGGCCGTTCGACTACATTATTGCCGGGCAATTAACTTTAAATTTTTCAAACTCTTTCATATTATTAGCTAAATTTAACCTGAATCTAATCAAAATAACATTTCCATGTTAATCCCTCAATTAATACTCCGCCAGCTTTATACGAATGGCAGTCTTATGAACCATGAGCGAGGCATTCGATTTTCATTAAAAAACAGATTGGCAGATGCCAGATTATTATCCGTAAAGGAAATTACAATTGACAACCGAAAAATCGCTCTCGAGAAAGTGAATTTTTTTATGAATAACGGCCTTGAATACTCCGTCGAGGATATTGAAAAAAACACCATTGATTTTCCGCTGAGAAAGGTCATAGAGGTAAATATCGCCGATCTTGAATTATCCGAAGAGAAACACAAAATTAGCATATCCTTTCGGGCGGACCCGTTTGGGAAGCTCACGCTCAAAGTTGAAGACTCCATCGCTGCGGACACGACGCACATTATAAGAATCCCCAGAGATGTTGAAGACGATTACGGGGAAAAGATTATCGGCGACCGCCAAAAGTTTATTGAAAGATATTCGGGGAAAAAATATGATCATTTATTCAAATACACGTTCGACCCCCATGTAACTCAGGGAAATATTGAGAATTTTACCGGCATTGTACAGGTGCCGCTTGGATTTGCCGGTCCGATCCTGATACACGGAGAACACGCAAAAGGAGAGTTTATCGTTCCGTTGGCAACCTCCGAAGGGACGTTGGTCGCCTCCTACAACAGGGGGATCAAAGTTGTAAACCTTTCCGGCGGGGCGAAGGTGACGGTAGTCGGGGATGCCATGCAGCGGGCCCCGGTCTTTGTCTTCGAAGATGCCAGGGGGTCCAGGGATTTTATGAGCTGGGTAAAGAAAAATTACGACAGGATCAAAGAGGAAGCCGAGGCAACCTCCTCCATCGCCAAGCTGCTTTATATTGATCCTTACTCTTCGAATAAATTTACGTATCTGAGGTTTAATTACAGTACGGGCGATGCCGCCGGGCAGAATATGGTGGGGAGGGCGACCTTTGCCGCGTGCAGTTGGATATTGGAGCACTACAAAAAGGGTGCGGTCAAGCATTTTTACCTGGAGTCCAATCTGGCTACGGACAAAAAGGCCTCTCAAATAAATGTGATGCACAGCCGGGGGAAACGGGTAATAGCCGAGGCGACGATAAACAGGGATGTGCTCGTTCAGCATATGCGTGTTGAACCTGAGAGAATTCACTACCATGCCAATGTTGCCAATGTAGGGGCATTTCTGAGCGGGGCAAACAACAATGGCGCCCATTCGCCGAATGCGATCACGGCAATGTTTATTGCGACCGGGCAGGATGTGGCGAATGTTTCGGAATCCTCCGCCGGGATCCTGTACACGGAGCTCACAAAAGACGGGAACCTGTACATTTCCCTGACCATACCCTCCCTCATCGTTGCGACCTACGGAGGAGGTACGGGCCTCCCTTCACAGAAAGAATGCCTGGAAATAATGGATTGTTACGGACTCGGCAAAGTAAATAAACTGGCAGAGATCGTGGGGGCAGTTGCGCTTGCGGGTGAGATCTCACTTGGAAGCGCCATATCTTCTTCGGATTGGGTGTCGAGCCACGAAACTTACGGGCGAAACCGTTGAGCCGAGTTCGTCCTTGGTATACCTGCGACTCACGTTGTCCTCCGCCTTCTATCTGATTTCAAAAATCCGTTAAAAACTCGTCATAAGCGCTTTTCAATTCCCGGAGGGCGAGTTGGTCGTTGAGTTCGGCGGCTTTCCGGATTCCGCGCTCAAAGGTCGATTTTGCCTGATTTTCCCTGCCGAGGTCCATGTACAGATGGGCTAGATGATAGTATGTTGCGGTATAATCCGGATGATTTTGGATTAACGATTCAAAATACTCCAGGGACTTCCGGAGATCGGAATTCCTGTATTCAAGTGCCAGTGCGTAGATATTGAACGGATCATTCGGCGCTTCGCGATAAAATTCAATTAGTTGTTCCAAACGGCTTTGATTCATTTATTGATATTGATTTTTATTTATTGATTTAAGTCTTAAATTGTCGACCATAATCATTTGTAAATTTATTTTTCCGACTGAAATGAAGATACTTGTTTGTATAACACACGTCCCTGATACAACTTCAAAAATATCTTTTTCTGAGCACAATACTAAGTTTGATGAATCCGGAGTGCAATTTATTATCGGCCCGTACGACGATTACGCCCTGGCCCGGGCGGTGGAGTTGAAAGAATCACTGGGTTGTACGGTGACCGTGCTCCATGTCGGGGAGGCAAATTCGGAACCTACCATCCGGAAAGCGCTGGCCATCGGGGCCGACGATGCGATACGAATTAATGCCAACCCCACGGATTCTATGTATGTGGCAAAGCAAATAGCTTCTGTCGCCAAAAATGGCGGATACGATCTGATTCTTACGGGCAGGGAGTCCATAGATTATAATAGCGGCGTTGTTCATGGCATCGTAGGCAGTTTACTTGATATCCCGTCGGTTTCCCCGGTGATGCAGTTGGATATTGAAAACAATACGGCAAAACTGGTTCGGGAAATTGAAGGAGGTAAAGAGCATCTCGAGATGGAATTGCCGCTGGTGGCCGGTTGCCAGGAACCAATTGCAGAATGGAAAATCCCGAATATGAGGGGAATTATGACGGCCAGATCCAAACCTCTGCAAGTTGTCGAACCGGTTGATTTTACACCTGGCTCCGAAACGGTTTCCTATGAAAATCCGCCGGAGAAAGGCTCGGTCAAATTGATCGATCCGGAAAATGCGGAAGAGCTTATCGATCTTCTTAGAAACGAAGCAAAGGTTTTATAGTACTCGTAATCATCAAACTGTAAAAAAATGTCCATATTAGTATTTGTTGAATGCGCCGACGGATCAATAAAGAAGTCTTCCAGAGAGGCGGTGAGTTATGCCGCTGAGGCCGGCAATTTGCTTGGAGACCATGAAGTAATTGCCGTTGTATTGGGAAAGTATCCTGAGGAGGAGCTCGAAAGTCTTGGAAGCAACGGGGCGAGCAAAGTGATCCTGGTAGACGATGAAAGATTGAATGAAAATCAGATAAGGGTATACAGCGACATACTTTCGGAGTTGGTGCAATCACAGGCGGCAAGTCTGGTGGTGATGTCAAAATCTTCTTTTTCAGACAATGTAGGCGGGAGGATCGCCGGTAAAACCGGCGCTTCGATTGTTTCGAATGTCACCTCCCTGCCGGATGTTTCGTCGGGATTTTCCGTAAATAAAAGCATATTTACAGGCAAGGCATTTGCGACGGTTTCAATGTCCGGAGACAAAAAGATATTACTTGTAAAGCGAAATATTGTCGAAATAAAAGAAAGTTCGGACAAAGCCCTCATCGAAAAGAGGGCTGTTCCTGACGGGTGCGTGTTTAGTGAGAAGATAACCGGGAAATCCAAAGCAGAGGGGGATGTTTTGCTGGATGATGCGGAAATCGTTGTTTCCGGCGGAAGAGGTCTGAGGGGGCCTGAAAACTGGGGCATAATCGAAGATCTCGCCCGGGCCCTGGGAGCTGCGAAAGGCTGCTCAAAGCCGGTTTCGGATCTTGAGTGGCGACCACACCATGAACATGTCGGGCAGACGGGTGTAAAAGTGAGCCCAAACCTTTATATTGCCATCGGAATTTCCGGGGCGATCCAACATCTGGCCGGTGTGAATTCATCCAAAGTTTTAGTTGCAATTAACAAAGACCCGGATGCGCCGTTTTTCAAAGCGGCAGACTATGGAATTGTAGGAGATGCTTTTGAAATCGTGCCCAGGCTTACCAAAAAGGTAAAATCTTTGTAATCAAAAAAAGTATACGTGGAAAAAATTAAATTAGAAATATTAGGTCTTTCATCAAGTCAGTCTCAAAGCGGTTCATTTGCCTTAGTGTTGGGCGAAAAGCCCGGGAAACGCAGGCTTCCGATTATAATCGGAATGTTTGAAGCTCAGGCCATCGCCATTGAAATCGAAAAGATCATCCCAAATCGCCCGATGACCCATGATCTCTTTAAATCTTTCGCAGGCAGCTTTAATTTTATGATCCGGGAAATTATTATCTCGGATTTGAAAGAAGGCGTTTTTTTTGCAAAAATTATTTGTGAGAATGAAGAAAGGACCATAGAGATCGACTCCCGGCCGTCGGATGCGATTGCCATAGGCTTAAGATTCGATGCGCCGATTTATACGTATGAGACCATTCTTGGCGAGGCGGGAATAGAGATGTCCGAAGAGGAGGAGGAAGAACCTGATATTCAAAAAGAACTGGAGCAAATACAGCCACAAAAAGAATTGAAAACTCCAAGTTCCGAAAAGCTCAAAGACGTTTCGATGGAAAAACTCAAGGAAATGCTGGAGAAAGCCATTGAAAAGGAAGATTATGAAAGAGCGGCAAAAATACGGGATGAGCTAAACAAGCGGAATTAGTCTTATTTCTTCACATGGGGGTTTTAAGGGCATTTTTTGGACTTATATTTATTATTGCCGTAGCCTGGATCTTTTCAAAAGACAGAAAATCGATAAACTGGAAATTAGTTGGCGGAGGGATCCTGCTTCAGATTATATTCGGGTTTCTTATCACCCAGGTTGAGGTTGTAAACCTGGGCTTCAGCTTTATAAGCAAATTTTTTGTAAAGGTTATTGATTTTACGAACGAAGGGACAAAATTCTTATTTGGCGGCCTGCTTACCACCGACGAGTTCGGGTTCATATTTGCCCTCAAAGTTTTGCCCACAATTATCTTTTTTTCAACCCTGTCGACCGGTCTTTACTATTTGGGTATTCTCCAGAAGATCGTCTATGGTTTTGCCTGGATCATGTCCAAGACCATGAGGCTGTCCGGAGCGGAAAGTCTTTCGGCAGCAGGGAATATTTTTCTTGGTCAGACGGAAGCCCCTCTTTTGGTTCGACCGTTTATTCCCGATATGACAACATCCGAGATCATGTGTCTTATGACCGGAGGGATGGCAACCATTGCCGGGGGTGTGCTTGCGGGATACGTAGCGTTCCTGGGAGGGGCCGATCCTGAAGAACAAGCGAAATACGCTACTTTTTTATTGAGCGCCTCGGTAATGAACGCTCCGGCGGCAATCGTAATGGCCAAGTTATTGATCCCGGAAAAGAACTATGAGCGTTTGAACCGCGAGTTAAAGATCAGTGATGAGAAAACCGGCGTTAATCTGATCGACGCCCTGGCAAAAGGGGCTGCGGACGGCCTCCGGCTTGCGTTAAATGTAGGAGCTATGCTGCTGGCATTTATTGCGATCATAGCCGCGATTAATTTTGTTTTAAAGGACTTTATCGGCGAGCTCACCGGATTGAATCAATTGGTTGCGGATTCTACGGATGGGATATTCGACGGGTTCTCGATGCAATATATTCTGGGAAATATTTTCAGGATTTTTGCCTTTATGATGGGCGTCGATTGGAACCAGACCTTACAGGTCGGAAGCTTGCTGGGACAAAAAACGGTAATCAATGAATTTGTGGCATACCTCGATCTGTCCGCCATGAAGTCGGCCGGATCGCTTAGCGGCAAATCGCTGGTCATCGCTACTTTTTCATTGTGTGGATTTTCCAATTTCAGTTCAATCGCCATCCAGATCGGCGGGATAGGAGGGATGGCGCCGAATCGGCAGGGAGATATCTCAAAATTGGGCATGCGGGCGCTCTTGGGCGCATCCCTGGCAACAATGCTTACCGGCACGCTGGCAGGAGCCTTGCTTGGTTAGAGCGGTGCCTACGGCATCAGGTTTGTTGAAATTTCGAATGCGGAAGCCCGTATCAATTCCATCGATGTAATATGAAAAATGAACACCGACGTGTTCGATTATGTACAAAAGAAAAATTAAAAGCTTCCCGAAGGCACGAAATGCAGGCATTTATTCGTTGGCACATTAGTTGATCGTTTCGGACAACCGATAAAACAGGTGATTGAATAAATTCCTCTCAAACCATGAAAAAAACGAAGTATTTCTTTTGGCTTTGTTCCGGGGCTAACCGCGCATTGTTGGAAAAATGTCCTACCGAAAGCTCAAAGTACGTCGGCATAGGCGCAACCATTTTTTTTACCGGAATATTTGCCGCGTTGGCAGGAGCATACGCCCTGTACACGGTATTTGACAACTACATAGCGGCCGCATTATTTGGGGCCGTCTGGGGTCTTATGATCTTTAATCTTGACCGGTATATCGTATCAAGTATGAGAAAAGAGGGTAACGCCAGAAAAGAGTTCTATACGGCAATGCCCAGAATTGTTTTGGCTGTATTGATTTCATTGGTAATTGCAAAACCCCTTGAAATGAAAATATTTGAAAAGGAAATAGATTCCGAACTCGAGCTGATGGAACAGCAGTCATTTGCAGAAAAGGAGCGCCTGATCAAACAAAGATATCAGGCTGGGTCCGGCGCCGTTCGGGAGGAAATTGAAAAGCTAAAGGCCGAAATTGATCAAAAGGCGCTTAAACGCGATGAATTGAGAAATCTGGCGCAGCGGGAAGCGGATGGTACGGGCGGAAGTATGAGGCGAAACGCAGGCCCCATTTATAAGATTAAAAAGGCAGACGCAGACCGTGTCGAAAGGGAATTGGAAACGCTGATGGCCAAAAATCAGGCGCTGATCGATGCCAACTATGCAAAACTCGGGCGTATTGAATCTGCCCGGGATGCTGAAATACAAGCAGTCAATCGCGGAAGCCTCAGCGGGCCTGCGGCGAGAATGGATGCGCTGAGTCGTCTGACTTCGAAAAGCCAGGCGGTCTGGCTGGCCAATTGGTTTATAATTTTACTTTTTATAGCGGTGGAAACCGCGCCTGTTTTTGTGAAGCTGATTTCCCCCAGGGGTCCATACGACCATCTGCTACTCGTCGAAGAACGCGGAATAGAAAGTGTCATGTACCAGCAACTGGCCAAACAAAATGTGAGTACAAAAGAAAAAACCAGGGAATACCCGGTGTTCGAAAAAGAATATATCGATGGAAAATTGGAGGCAAGTCTGAACAGGGGGTGAGCAATCCCCCATTTTCAGTTCGTAAAATGTAATTTGTAGTCCTCCACCGCCTTTTCCACGATTTTAACGGCTTTATCCTTGCCTCCAAACTCTTCAACTACAGAGGTTTTATGTTCAAGCTTCTTATAATCTTCGAAAAAGTTTTTGATTTCCCGAAAAAAGTGGTCCGGGAGCTCGGAGACATCTTCGTAGTGCACCACACTCATATCGTTTTCCGCCACGGCAATGATTTTATCGTCCGCTTCACCCTGATCAAGCATGTGCATCACGCCGATGACCTTGGCCGGTACCATGCACATCGGAACCACGGTAATCTGTGATAACACCAGGATGTCCAGGGGATCCTTATCATCGCAATAGGTGCGCGGGATAAAGCCATAATTGTAAGGATAATACATGGCCGAGTACAATACCCGATCGAGCTTGAGCATACCGCTTTTTTTGTCGAGCTCATACTTGGCTCTTGTGTTCTTAGGGATCTCGATGATCCCGTTTACATATTCCGGAGTGTTTTCTCCGGGGCTTATATCATGCCAGGGATGTTTCATATGCGGTTCGGTTCATTGAATTATGGCGCAAACATAGCATAAAATATTTATTCCGCATGTTAAATAATTTTAATTGATTATGAACCGATCGTTGAAAATCATTATTTAAATCGATTTTCGTTAATTCTATAGGTGCCATATTAGCGGATAGGACGATTTTCGTAAAAAAAAGACGCTAGTTGTGCCAGTTTTACATTATAACAATGATAATATGAGTCAAGGGGAATCATTTAAGATTCTCCTTTTCTTTTTTAGTTGAATAACAATTTCCCAGGCCATGGAAATTCTTTATTCCTTAGGGGTTTCTCATGCTGTATTTGGATTTGCACTACTTCTTGCCAAGAAACCGAGCCATATCTCAAATACGATTTTGGGAATTTGGATTTTCCTTCTTGGGATAGTTCTTTGTGGCAAACTAATACCGGTTCCTGTCGTCTCCTTTTTCAGGCCGGGGATATTTCCCATATTCATATGTTTCGGCCCGTTCCTTTACCTGTATATCAAGTCGCTGACCGTCGAAAAGTACAGGTTTTCAAGACGCGAACTGATCCATTTTTTACCCTTTTTAATTATTGCAATCCATCGATCATTTGGTGATCCGGTCAGTTTTGACTGGGGAGGAGGGTATGACTTTAGAAACCAGGAGCAAATCGTGAATTTCGTGTATTACTGTATTACTACAATCTCGATTTCTTTATATACACTCATCACCTTCAAAATGATAAATAAACATAAGAGCAATCTTCAGAACATCTATTCCTACGAATCCTCAAGATATACGCTCAACTGGGTCAGAACCATATCTGTCATGTTTTTGCTGATCTTTACGCTGAGCTTTATTGCGGGCGCCTTCCATTCGATCCTCCCGGATATCTCGACCCCGTTTAGACATCAATCGTTCGGATCTGTTTTCTTCATCATCATGGCAAGTTTTTTCGGATTGAATCAGCCCGTTATATTAATTCAGGAAAGTGGACCAAAGGCATTGCAAATTGTCGAGAGGGCAGAAGAAGTCCGGAAATACCTTCGATCCGGGCTATCCAAGGAAGAAAAAGCCAATATACAGGATAAGATATTGGATCATCTGGAAAAGAAAAAGTCCTATCTTAACCCCGAATACAACATCAATATGTTGTCCGAAGAGCTTACGGTCTCCCGTCATCATGTGACGCAAGTGATCAACAGCAATCTCAATAAGAATTTTTATACGTTAATCAAAGAAATGCGGGTCAACGAAGTAGTTAACCGTTTGCACAATCCCGCTTTTTCAAATTACACGATTCTGGCGATCGCGTTTGATTCCGGTTTCAACTCCAAATCCGCTTTCAACAGGGCCTTCAAACAAACCACCGGTAAAACGCCATCCGAATACAAATCACTTTTGTCGGCGGGGAAGATCCGTTCATAAACATTTATTGAACGGAGGCACAGGATGTTGGTGCCAGCAAAGCGGGAGGAACGAATGCTGTAAATTTTCAGTGTACATTGCGAGCTTAAATCATTTAACTCATAATTTAGCATTTCGAAAAAGGAGATGTCAACCCTGATGTCTCTTTTTTCATGGTGGCAAAACTTACGCACCGGAAAACCGCAATTCGATTACATGGCGCTCATGTTCATATTTATAGATGATTTCAAACTTGTTTACCTCACAGATCTTCTTTGCAATTGCCAATCCCAATCCTATGGTTTCACCGCTTTGATCGTCCTTTTTAAATCGCTTGAAAAGATCGCTTGAGGAAGACCTGAGCGGATGGCCCGTATTGCTTATGCGAAGTGCGCGTTTGGTCAATTGTACGGAAATGCTCCCCCGTGAAACGTTGTGGCGAATGGCATTCTGAAAGAGGTTTGTGATCAGAATCTGAATCATTACAGGATCGGATTCAATCATCACATTCCTTGCCAGTTCAAACTCGATATGTATTTGCTTCAGCTCCAGCAGTTCCTGGAAGTCATAAATCGCGCTTTTTACCTTTTCACTGAGATTGATCTTTTTGAAATCGGAAAATTCAAGATTTTCAATTTTGGTCAGCAAGCTCAGCGATCTGCTCATTTTAGACAAATGATCGATCGCTTCATAAGAGGAGTTGATGAGTTGCAGGTGTTCTTTATCCAAGTTTTTTGACTGCAGCAGAAGCTCGATTTTCCCTTTTGCCACCGCCAGGGGTGTTTGCATTTCGTGCGAAGCATTTTCGGAAAACTCTTTCAGGCTTCTGTAATCCGCCTGAATTTTCTTCGTCATCTGTTTCAATATTTCGTTGAGCTCTTTAAACTCCCGGGTGCTGGTCTTTTGAAGTTTTAGTTCCGAAACATCGTACAGCTTGAAGTTTTTTATCGCCTGCAAGGTGACATTAAACGGTCTGAACAACCATGTGGACATCAAAAAACTTGAGATGACCAGCACAGCCCCCAATATGATAAACAAGCGTGTCTGAGACTTGAAAACCCCTGAAAATATGTCGTCGGATT
This sequence comes from Cytophagales bacterium, assembly GCA_022360055.1. Lineage (GTDB taxonomy): Bacteria > Bacteroidota > Bacteroidia > Cytophagales > Cyclobacteriaceae > JAAUQL01. The sequence goes on from JAKSDO010000036.1 coordinate 100,520, forward strand.
CAACAATAACATCAAATATCTCGACCTTATACGTCTTTTCTTCGATCTTTCGGATCACACTCAGTTTCCTGTGAGGTTCCAATCGACTTATCCTTGGATTGGGATGGTCTGCCAGGGTATCGCTAAACGCATATTTGGTTTCTTCGATCGTATTGTCTACCTCCTTTATGCTCAGATTTTCGGAAACAAAAGAGAATGGCGACTCGCCGTTCTCGACGGAGTTCTGCAAACTCCACAACCTGGAGATCAAATATCGATCTGTTTCCATCTGTACCTGCTTCCGGAATATATCATAGGTCATTATTCCTCCGACGCCAAATACGATCATGGTAATGATCAGATAGAAAAAAGTGGCCTTAAGCAGTAGTCTCATTTGGTATGTGTATTAAATTTATACCCCATTCCATAGATCGTATTTATATAATCGCCACCGCCTTCCAGGATTATTTTCTTTCTTAAATTCTTTATATGCTGATAGACAAAGTCGAAAGAGTCGTAGAAATCCGCATGATCGCCCCAGAGATGTTCGGCGATTGACTGTTTGGTTACCACGCGATTTTGATTTGAGATAAAATACACCAGGAGTTCATATTCTTTTTTTGTGAGCTCCAGGGAGTTGCCCGAAACGGATACTTCGCAGGCATCCGTGTCTATTTTGATCTCATTGCATTCCAAGAGTTTTTTGTTGTTGAAATTCTTTCTTCGATAGATTGCTTTTATCCGCGCGTTTAACTCCGACAGATGAAAAGGTTTTGTAATGTAATCGTCAGCTCCCAGGTCCAGGCCTTCAAGTTTATCTTCCAGAGAGTTTTTTGCCGAGGCGATCAGGATTCCGGCTTCCGAGGATTCGTCTTTCAGAGCCTTTAGGACATCCAGCCCGTTTCCGTCGGGGAGCATCAAATCCAGTATGATCACGTCATATTTAAAGGATATGATTTTATCAATGGCCTGATTATATGAGAATGCGGTTTCGCATATACTTCCCTCTTTTTCCAGATAGCTCCGGATATTTCTAGACAATTCGATATTATCCTCGACAATTAGTATTTTCACGCGGAAGAAATTGATATTATGCAGATAAATATACCATTCATAAAATTACGCCGCCAAAAGTAGAAAACCATTTTGAAGATATTCTGAAGATTTGCATTATTGAATGATTTGTAGATTTTCCCTTTTTTCGGCCTCGAATTATTTGTAATTTTTCTAGCGTGAAAAGAACAGGACCATTACTTTATCTATGAAGGCGCTTTTTAATCTTTCCGTATTCGTTTTAATTGTTGGAAATTTCACCCCGGCAATAAGTCAGGGTTTTGAAGTTTCCGGGACCGTTCTCGACGCCGAATCCGGACAACCGATCCCCTTTGCAAACATCGCCATCAAGGACATCTACAAGGGAACGGCAAGCAACGAACTCGGTGAATTTTCTTTTAAAGCAGACAGCCTTCCAATCGTGCTTGTGGTTTCACATCTGAGTTACGAGCCTTTGGAAATCGAGGTGACCGGTCCCGAACTTTTGACGGTTGAACTGAAACCCGGGAAACTATTGATGAGCGAATTGGTCATCAAAGGGAAAGGAAACAACCAGTTCGCCTACAACCTCATAGCAAAAGCGTACAATAATATTACGAGTCAATCTTATAAGAGCCAGTACGGTAAAGCTTTTTACAGGCAAATTTCCAAAAACGGGGAGGAGTATTCCGAGTTGTACGAGATCTTCTACGATACCCGGTACACGTTGAATGGCGTCGAAGACTGGGCCATACAGGAAGGCAGATATGCCTTGAAGTTATCCACGGCCGATTCCTTTATTTACAACAAGAACTTTACACTCATGGTCCGGCTACTCACCATAGTGCAGCCCAAGACCGAGGATCTCATCATGCCTGTAAGCGAACATGTGCATGAACAGTATGATCTTGACCTCGAACAGATGCTCTCGGTAAACAACCGGGAAGTAGCCCGGATCAGATTCACCAAAAAGGAATATGTGAAATTACCTGCGATGGAGGGCGTAATTTCCATAGATGTGAAATCCGGCAATGTGCTCAAAATTCAGGGGAAAATTGTGAATGACAACTTGAAATTTATCACGTTAAAGAGCGAAACCGGTTCCTGGAAAAATTATAATGTCACCTTCGAAATTGGTTTCAAGCCCTTGGATGATGAACTGTTGGCGCTGGACTATATGCGTCTGGGCCAGAATTTTGATTATTATCAGGATGATGTATTTGTAAGCAAGGTCGAAACGAGATCCTTCCTCTCTTACTATGAGTATTACAAACCGCCCAAACGGAAAAAGCTTGGGGGGAGATTGCTGAGGTTTAATGAAAGCGATTCGGAAGTATTGGATAACATCGGGTACAATCAATCATTTTGGGATGAAAACATTATCGTAAAACGAACGCCTCTGGAGGCCAGCGTCATAGCATCTTTCGAAGAGGAACGGGCCTTCGGCTCGATCTATTTAAATAACAAAAACCAGATCGTACTTGAAGATTACGAAATCGACAGCGATCCGTTTATCGTTCGCATCCGGGAGCAGTTGAAAAAGTACTATTTGCCGAAAAACGGAGAAAAGGTATATCTCCACCTGGACAAACCCTATTATGCATCCGGGGAGCGGGCATGGTTGAAAGCATATGTTGTAAATATGGCGAGTAATGCTCCGGTGAAGGGAGAAACGGTTTTAAATGTTGATCTTCTTTCGCCGGATGGGGGTGTGGCCTTATCCGGAAGGGTATATACCGGGAATGGATTTGGACATGCGCAAATTGACCTGCCATCCGACCTGGAATCGGGGGCGTATGTTTTGAGAGCGCATACGGATAAAATGAAGGGTTTCCGCCCCCTGCACTTTCGTACAAAACTGGAAATCTACAACCCTTCTCCCGGGAACCGGGAATTTGCAAAAGGCGCAGTTGACAGCGTAAACGCCATAATGTATTTTCCGGAAGGAGGGAAGCTTATTGAGTCTATGCCGACGCAGATCGGTTTTTTGGCAAAGAACCGGTTCGGGGACCCGATGGCAATCAAAGGAAGGTTAATCGGCGAGGACGGCAGACAGGTTTCCGTTCTTAAAAGTGGCCCCGGTGGCCCGGGCAGTATTTTTATTATGCCCAGATCGGACTTTACGTACTATCCCATGATATCCTCGCATGAGATCGACAGAAACGAGTTCCCTGAAGTTGAAAAAACAGGATATGTTGTCATGATCAATAACCTGAAACCGAATACGATCGATGTTTCGGTAAGGGGATCTGCAAAATTTGAGGGCGATAAATTCTACCTGTTGGTGATCTCGAACGGTGTTTTATACGACCGGAGAATTGGGAGCCTGACTCGCGGACTGTACAAAACAGAGATTCCAAAGGCGAATTTGCCGGGTGGAATTTCACAGATTTTACTTGTAGACGAGTCCGGGGCGGTTCAATGCAAGCGACTGGTCTTCCTGAATCAGCCGGAAGAAGTTGTGGTCAACTATTATTTGGCAAAGAAAGAGTTTAGGAAAAGGGAGCGGATAGATCTCGTGCTGGACCTGCAGGATCAAAATGGAAAATCAGTAAATAACGCCAGTATATCTGTGTCCGTTACAGATAAGGACAAGGTTTTTAGAGGCGAAGATGAAAGAAATATAAGAAGCTATCTTAGCCTGGGTTATTTGACCGATCATCTGTTCAAACATGAAGGAGATCTCTTTAATCATGATCGTGAAACACTTAAAAACCTGGATTTCCTGATGCTCAGTCAACAGTCTGTGGTACCCCAGATCGCTTCTTTTGACACGCTCCGGGACATGTCCGGCGATTACCGGGATCGCATCCAAAAAACAGGGGTGTCCGGCATTGCAACCGATGCAAAAACAGGCGACCCGATAAGTGATGGCGTGTTAAAGATGATTTCTTTCCCGGACCCGTCCATGGGATTTATATACGCAAAAACCGATACCTCCGGTAGATTCAGGCTGGATCAGAACGTATTCGGGGATTCCGTAGAGATGGTGGTAATCGCCTTCGATCGAAGGGGTAAAACCAGGAAGACGAATATTGCTTTTGAGAAACAGGGAGAAATGATCAAACCCGAAGGATTTATCTCGGAAACGGTTGAGATGCCTAAAAGGGGTAGGGAGTATATTGAAATGCGGCAACGGGAAATGGGTGAAATGGAGGCATCCCAACCGGAAGAAATGATGACCGGACTGAAGCAGAGCTTCGAAATGCAGACACTGACCGGGAGGCCCGATTTCAACATCAAACCGGACGGAAAACAAAAGGAGGCGGAAAATCTTCTCGACTTGTTTTACGACCGGTTCCCGGGGATCGCGATTTCGGGAAGAGGCGCAGAAGCAAAAGTGCAGGTCAAAGGCAGGCGCGGGACTCCCCTGGTACTGTATGACGGACTTACAATCCGGGATTATATTGAAATGGCCGCGGAGGAACCTTTCACGAATTCACTGTCGTTAACCTCCACAGCGAAATTCCTGGCCGGCCTAAAACCTGCCGAAGTTGCCCGCATAGAAATTTTTAAAGATAATGGCCGTATTTCGGAATACTTTGACGATTCATACGATGGCATAATTTGTATTTATTCTATGCCGGGAACGAATAAGATGATGATGCCCGGCAAGAACGGCTTTGCGCTTGCACGGCATACCGGATTTGTTTATCCCGAAAAATTTATTGCTCCGGAGTATTTGAGCCGCAACAATGAAATATTCACTCCTGATTCGAGAACAACACTGTATTGGAACCCTGAGATAAAAACAAACCGAAGAGGCAGGGCCAAAATTGGCTTTTACAATTCCGATGATGCGAGGAATTTACAGATCTGTATCGAAGGAATTACCTCCGACGGGATACCGATATTTGATATTTATGAGATTGGACGGGATTCAAAGCGCGAGCGATTGAACTGACCGGTGCGCGAATAATTCAGGTATTTAATGAAGTTTTTTTTCGCGTATATTTTTTACCTAAGTTATAATGGCTTATCTTTTGCCCTTACACTCGGAACGAGTAGATTTTTTCAAAATTAAATGTAGCGGATATTTTGGATTCAAAAGCCAATCAAACGTTGACCCAGGCTCAGCCCACACGCGCCAAGGAGCGCGTCGTATTTCTGGATGTGCTCCGAGGATTTGCACTCGTAGGTATTCTGTTTGCAAACATTTTGAGCTGGAGCGGCATAAAGTTCATACCCTATGAAGATATCATCGAACTCGGCAATGCGAAGGTCGACCGGGAGCTGTACCAGTATCTGAAGTTTTTTGTAGATACTAAGTTTTATACGCTTTTTTCATTGTTGTTCGGAGTGGGATTTTACCTACAGATCGCAAAGAACAGGGATAATCCTTCGTTCCCGAAATTGTATATGAAACGATTGTCTCTATTGCTTTTGATCGGTTTGTGTCATGCGCTGGTGTGGTCCGGCGATATTTTGATGCTTTATGCCCTGATGGGAATGGTCTTACTGGCTTTGAGAAAAATTCCAATATCGAAAGCCCTGGGGCTTGGACTCTCTTTTTATTTTCTCCCGATTGTTCTGGACATCGTTTATATGTACACCTTTGTGCCGGATCTGCCGGCATTGGCGAAGACGGCCTTGAAGGTATATCCGGATGTTTCTCCCGAAGAGGTCGTAACCGCATTTCAGAGCGAGAAGTTATCCATGGTCTTTGACATCAATTTTCACAATGTGCTTTGGAGATGGTATGATTTTATTCCTTCCGGCAGGCCTCTGAAAGTATTGGGATTATTCTTTCTCGGTTATTTTCTCTATTCCAGGGATTTTTTTACAATCCATGCTAAAAAGTGGAAGTGGATTGCCGTGTTTTTGTCTGTCGGGCTGATTTTTACAAGCCTGACCATGGTTTTAAAAGGCAGTGTTGCATCCTTTTCAAAAGACTGGGTCGACCTGTTTGATAAATTAATTCACGAAATTGGCCAGTTGTCACTTAGCTTGTCCTATGTCTGTATTCTTTCCAGGCTGGTGGATACGTTTCCAAAGTTTTTTGCCTTTACATGGCTTAAAAATTATGGACGCATGTCGCTTACTTCGTATCTCGGGCATACCTTTTTCGGGATCCTGGCATTCTATCCGATAATCGCTTGGGAATATTTCGGAATGTTGACCCTGGAACAGGTATTTTACATGGCGATATTGATTTTGGCCGTCCAACTCCTGATAAGCAATCTGTGGTTTGTATTTTTCAGCTTCGGGCCGGTAGAATGGCTGTGGAGATGCGCCACATTTGGCAAGTGGTTTCCGATTAAGAAAAAAAAATAACCCGGACGGTTCATTTCAATTCCCGTCATTGTCCGGGAAAGTTACTTCCCGATATGTGTTTCATGACGGTCTGTGAGAAACATGCCGCAGGGCGAAAGGATTTTCTCTCCCGTCAACTTTTCAATCCCGGCTGAACGAGCACTTTACCCGCGGTCATCCTTTCAAGATAAAGGGATATGCCGTCGTAGGCTTCTTCGAGCGAAACGCGCTTTTGGATTTTAGTCTGGTGTTCTTCCGCGATCAGGTTTTGTATTTTGCGGAACATTCTTAGCATTTTGGGAACAGACTGGCGTGAGATCCATTCCGAAGCCCAAAAGCCACTGATTTTTTTGCTTTCAAAGATGAGTTTTCCGGGGTGGGTTTGGACAGGTTGTTCGGAAAGCCCTCCATATACCATAACTTCGCCTCCGTGCGGAAGCGCGTCCATGAGTTCGAACGTACTGTGACCGGCAATGGCGTCAAAGGCAAGGGTCACATTCAATTGTGAAAATATTCTCGATAATTCATCCGAATAGGTTTTCGAGGAACTGTCAACGACATATCTTGCGCCCTGAGACTTCAGCAGTTCCACCTGATCTTTTCGGCGGACGATGTTTACGACGGGCAGATTTTTTTCCGCGCACACATGATTCATGAGCTGCCCCAGCGCGCTGGCGGCAGCCGTATTGGCAATGGCCCTGTGTCCGCCTTTTTTTGCTATGTCGAGCATGGCCATGACAGATACCGGATTTACCAAAAGCATGGATCCCTGCTCCAGGCTTACATTTTTTTTGAGCGGAATTACCATCCTGCTCTTGGTGACCATATAATCCGCCCAGGTTCCGTTTCCGTCGACCGGCGCAAAACAGGCGACAGGTTTGCCCAATAATCTTTTCGACATAAAATCATGACCCGAGCCCACAACCTTCCCGCTGGCTTCAAATCCGGGGATCACGGGTAATGGCTTTTTTGTGGAGTACATGCCTTTCAAAAAACTGTTGTCGGACGGATTTACAGGCGAGCTGTGAATTTGAATAAGCACTTCACCTTTCCCTGGCGTCGGAACTTCGGCTTGCATGACTTCGGGCCTTGTATTAAAGGCATTCAGAATCAGGGCGTTCATCGTTTGCGGCAGGTTTGATCCCGGAATTGTTTTCATGAGTTCGATTGAGAATTCGTAATAATTTCTGCGCTCGCAGACCTGACAAACTCCGTTCAGTGTCTTTGCGCAAACATATCGGATTTTTTATACAAAAAACAATATCAAAAATAAAGGAATGCAAGTTAAACCTTTTGGATTATTTATTGTCAAAAACTGGTACAGTTTATGTGGCAGATCCGCATGTTGTTTTGTTAGAATACATTGCTATGAAATCATTTAAATTAGACCGCCTGACTTTCATTGTATCGATCGTCCTGTTTTTTGCCTGCTCCAAAGTAGATGATGTTGTCCCGGTAGATGATCAGACTTCGATTTTACCCGACGTAGGCAATGAGGCCGAAAACATTCCTCAATGGATCTACGATGAGATGTCATTCTTTTATTTCTGGGATTCCGGCTTACCCGAAAACGAGCCGACAGGTTCCGAAGATCCGGAAGACTATTTTTACAGCCTTCTGAATAACAGCGATAAGTTTTCATACATTTCCGATGATGCGGAAGCCATAAAGGAGGAAATTAGCGGGACTATTATCGCCATGGGATTTTCACCAGCCTACGGGGTTTTTACGAACAACAACAATTTGTTCGCTGTGGTAGAATACGTTTATCCCGATTCTCCGGCGAATAAAGCCGGATTAGAACGCGGCGATATTATTCTGAAGATTAACGGGGAAGATTTGAACCAAAGCAATTTTCAGGAGCTCGGTTCCAACGAGGGATTCTCGGTTACGCTTGGTAACTATAACGGCCGTAATATTATCCCTACCGACGAAATTGTCACCATCAATACCGGGGTAATCGAGCTCGACCCTGTCATTCATTACGAAGTAAAAGATCGGAACGGCATTAAGGTCGGGTACCTGGTTTTTGTGGATTTTATCTCCGGTAAAAATGACAAATGGTTAAACAGCCTGGACAACGCTTTAAGCGAAATGAAAGCCGAAGGGATTACCGAACTTATTTTAGACTTAAGATATAATCCCGGAGGCGAGGTGGTCGTCGCCGAATATCTTGCGAGTTCGCTGGCGCCACCGGGCGTTGTGAGCAATAACGAAGTATTGGTTCGATACGAATACAACGACAACCTGTACGATTATTTCCTGTCCAGGCAGGGAGAGAATTCGCCCAATCTGGTTTCCAGATTCCAACCCGCGAAGCACAACCTGAATTTAAGCGACATTTATGTCCTGACCACCGGCAGTACGGCATCGGCAAGTGAGCTTGTAATAAACGGCTTGCGGCCTTATATGAATGTGACAATGATCGGCGAACCGACGTTTGGCAAGTTTTACGGTTCTTATGTCCTTTTTGATCAAAATGATCCTCCAAAGCACAATTGGGCAATTGCGCCGGTTGTGCTCAAGTACGCAAATGCCAACGGTGTGACCGACTTTGTGAATGGCCTCCAGCCCGACGTATTTCTCCAGGATGACCTGCTGAGCGCAAGGGATTTTGGCGATGAGACCGACCCGATGTTATCCGCCGCGCTATCGCTGATTGCGGGAGACGGCATATCCGGTGCAAAAACCGGTACCGGCCGGTTGTACGAACCGGTTTACGACCTTGACAGGATCAATCGAAAGAACATCTTTCAAAGCGGGCTTCCGGCGGTCGAATAACTATGTCGATCCGCTCGCAGGATTGTTTCGGATGCTTTCCAGCACTTTTTCGAGGTCTTCCGGGCTGTTGGCATTCAGCAGCACCCGGGGATCCGCCGGCGTTAAAATCTCCGTCCTGGAATTTATGAGCACTTTCCTGGGACAGGAATACCCCAGCGAAAGAAAATGAAGCAGTTCCTGGTAAGCTTTTGGTTCCCAGATGGTCAGTAAAGGATCCGGAAACCCGGTTTCCTCATTGAAAAATGCCGTGGCCATATTCGAGGGATTTCTGCTTTCGATCAATTGAGAAATCGCCTTTTGATCGACCAGGGGAATGTCACAGGCCACCACGATCCAGGCATGGTTCGGATATTCGAGGAATGCGCTGAGAATAGCGCCGTAGGGACCTAATCCCAATATACGGTCCGGCAATACATCAAATCTTTGATCAAAGTCATTCGCCTGGTCCGGCCGACACGACATAAACGTTTTTTCCGTGAAACCTTCCAGCATTTGATATACGTATTCGCGCTGGGGTAAGCCGTGGTAATCGATTAATCCCTTGTCTTTGCCCATTCGTTCGCTCTTGCCTCCGGCAAGTACCAGTCCGTTAATTCTCGGGACGTTCAGGATCAACGTATCCCGGATAAGATCGGCTAACTTCCCGACCTCATCATAGTTGTAAATAGGTTGAATTTCCAGCTCCTTGCCCAGGTGTTTTTCCAGGTATTCCGGCAGGCGCGTCTCCTTATCTTTTCGAAGGATGGCTATCGGGCCGGTAATCTTTTCCAGTTTTTTTTCCAATGGTTTCCGCTCATCAACAATTACGATTTGCATAGCGGCTTCAAAGTGGTTCCCGTTTACAAGGATCAAATCGTGCTCGTTGAAAAGCCTGTTTCGGGCATATTGGTTTAGCGGTCCCGAAAAATCGATCCGGTTGAATTTTATTTTATCCGTGTACATAACATTCGCACCCGATTTAATCTGTCCCGGAATATCTTCTTCCTCGGTTTTATGATCCGCATCCACATATGCCAGCCGAAAGTCGCCGAGCCTCCGGAGAAGCATTCGGGCCAGCTCTTTTATTTCGCCGCAGGGCGTTCCCATGATTGCAATTTCCATCCTCCCGAAATTGCCTGTTTTGGTTTTTACGGTTTTACCGTGCTTCTTATGTCCTTTTGTAGTCACTTTTTCCACCGGATTTAGACAGTAGTTTAATTTCCTTGATCGTGATATCGTGCGATAGTCCCTTGCACATGTCGTAGACAGTTAACGCGCTGATGGAAGCCGCAGTAAGCGCTTCCATTTCAACGCCGGTCCTGGATTCAATTTTGGCGGTGGCCGTTATTCTCAATTCATTTTTAGCTCCGATTTCTATGTCGACGGCGCAATTATCCAGAGCCAGCGGATGGCATAACGGGATCAGCTCCCCGGTTTTTTTTGCCCCCATGATGCCGGCGATAATTGCGGTTTGAAAGACGCCTCCCTTCCTGGTTTCAACATCCTTGCCGTTAAAATGTTTCATAACTTCATGGGGCAATGCAACAATTGCCTGAGCTTTTGCCTCTCGTTTTGAAACGGATTTATCGCCCACATCTACCATTACGGCCTTTCCCTCAGGATCCAAATGACTGAATTCTTCCATATCTATATTTTTTATAGATTCGATAATTACTTTAATTTAGGCAAATATCCAAGTAAGAAGATGATAGAAGTAGAAGAAGCAGCCCGAATTATAGCATCCACTGTTTTGGAGCTGCCGACGATCCATGTCCCTCTGGAGAAATCCCTGGGGAGGGTGCTCAGACAGGTAGTCGTGGCGGATGCGGATTTTCCGCCCTTTAATCGCGTTATGATGGATGGGATCGCCATTCGGCATAAAGATTTTGAGCGCGGTATCCGCGACTTTCAAATACTTGGGATCCAGGCGGCCGGCGCCTCTCAAAAAGAACTTAAGGGGCAGGGATCGTGCCTGGAAGTCATGACCGGATCCATAGCTCCGGCAGGCGCTGACGCGGTCGTGCCCTATGAAGAAATTGTGATCGACGGTAAAAATAAGATCGCTGCCGTGCGGACGGATGACGTTCGGCCCGGAAAGCACATTCATGACAAGGGATCGGACAAGAAAGCCGGGGATTTACTCGTGCAGGCTGGAAAATTGATCGGTGCGCCGGAGATCGCCGTCGCAGCTTCTGTCGGATTGATCGCCCTGAAAGTGACCGGAAATCCGAGCATCGCGATTGTCTCAACGGGTGAGGAACTGGTGGATATTCACGAACAACCCCAGGCCCACCAGATTCGCCGGTCGAATGTGTATGCCCTGGCCGCAGAGCTGAAAAGGTTCGGGATCGAGTCCGCGCACTACCATTTGGATGACGACAAAAAAAATCTCACGCAAAAGTTGGAAGGTATCCTTTATGCGCACGACGTAATTATAACAAGCGGGGGAGTCTCCAGGGGCAAATTTGATTTTCTTCCGGAAGCTTTTGAGGATTTGGGCGTGAAAAAGTCATTTCACAGAGTTAAACAAAAACCGGGTAAGCCCTTCTGGTTTGGCACAAAGGCGCCGGGCAAGGTGGTCTTCGCTTTTCCCGGCAATCCCGTTTCCACATTTTTATGCTTTCATAAATACTTCGTGCCCTGGCTGAGGAAAACCCTTGGCATGGACCGTACTAGCCATGTAAGAGCCGTTCTGGGAGCGGATTTTGAAATTAAGACCGGGCTAACCTATTTTTTACAGGTCAAAACACATATTAATGAAAATGGACAGATCGTAGCAAAACCAAATACCGGGAAGGGTTCGGGAGATCACGCCAACCTGCTTTCCGGCGATGCCTTTCTGGAATTACCCGGAAACACCCGTGTATTTAAGCGAGGAGACGTATTTAATCTGATTTCATTTAGAAACAGTTAATTTTATTTCTGTTTTAAATCAAGTTTAATTTTTATCGGATTGTTTAGCGGAATGAATGTAAGAGCGAGATTTTTAGGAGCTGCAGGTTCAGTTACGGGATCAAGACATTATCTGGAGATTGACAATTTTAAGTTGCTGATCGATTGCGGATTGTTTCAGGGATTAAAGGAGTTAAGGCTGCTGAACTGGGAACCGTTCCCGGTGGACCCTTCGTCGATTGACGCCATCGTGATTACTCATGCCCATATTGATCATTCGGGATATCTGCCCAGGCTGGTGAAAGAAGGTTTTAAAGGCCCGATTTATTGCACGGCGGCCACCTTGGAATTGATGAAGATATTGCTGCTGGATTCGGCCAAACTGCAGGAGGAAGAGGCAAGATGGGCGAAGAAGAAAGGATATTCAAAGCACGAAGATCCGAAAGCACTGTATCATTCCGAAGATGTCGAGCACGTATTTCCGCTGGTCCGAACCACCGCCTATAATGGTGAAATAAACATTCATCCAAGGGTGGCGGTGAAGTTCAGAAATGCGGGACACATCCTCGGGGCCGCATCGGTAGAGTTGACCATTCACGGAGATCAGCAGACCAAAAAGATTGTTTTCAGCGGCGATTTGGGCCGGAGTGATGATCCCATGCTGTACGCTCCGGAGCCTGTAACCGAGGCGGATATTTTGTTCGTTGAATCCACGTACGGCGACCGCGAAAATCCGATCAATCGTCCGATGAATGAATTTGCCGAAATAATAAACCGCGCGGTTGCGCGGGAGGGATGCCTGCTGATACCCGCTTTCTCGGTCGGCCGGACTCAACTGCTTATGTACTACATGAAAACGTTGATCGAAAACAAAATGGTGCCGGATTTGCCGGTATACATCGACAGTCCGATGGCGATCAATGTTACCCAACTCCATAAAGAATTTATCGATTACCATAAGCTCGACGATTTTGATCTTTCCAACCATCATTCGGTTTTTGATTTCAAGAACCTTCAATATCGCAGAAGCCAGGAAGAATCCATTCAGCTCAATTATATAAAAAAGGAAGCGGTTATCATATCTGCGAGCGGGATGTGCACAGGAGGCAGGATCATTCACCACCTGTACAACCGGCTCCAAAATGAAAACGACACCATATTATTTGTCGGCTATCAGGCCGAAGGCACACGGGGTAGAAGAATACTCGATGGCGAAGAGCAAATAAAAATGTTTGGTTACGAAATCCCGGTTGTCTGTCACGTGGAGAAGATCGAAGGGCTGTCGGCTCATGCCGATCGCGCCGAACTGTTGTCGTGGTTGAGCGCATTTAAACACCACCCTAAAAACACCTTTGTCATTCACGGCGAGCAGGAGGCATCCGAATCGTTTGCACGGACAGTTAAAGCGGACTTTAACTGGAACGTAACGGTCCCCCGGTTCAAGGAGAGCGTGGAATTGTTCAGAGGCATATAAACCTCGCGTGCCCCGGCTTTTCCAAAGGTCTGAAAATACAGGTTTTTCGAATATGTCGTAAAATATTTTGTGCGAAAGGTTACATTTCCATAAATATATCAATAAATAGTTGGATAAAATAAATAAATATCACTATATTTAGATATGTTTGAACAAAATAAGGATATTAGACTGATTTTTAACAAAAGTTGATGATTATGAATACTGAGGTAATGAATCGTACGAAAGAAGGAAATGAGTTTAAAGAATTCACAAGCTATTTTCTCAAGTATTTGAACGGTAGTGTGTCCTTTGAAGAAGCGTTTGTGCGAGCGACAAATGCGTACAAAAAGCTGTTTAAGAGGGCTCCATATCAAAATTGTCAATCCTTTTTGTCGGATTTCTATAAAACTCAATACGAATCTTAGGGATCAACTTAAAAGGAATCCATTAAACCACAATCTATTGAAATCGACAGGATTATTGATGGCCGGAGATGGATCCGGGTGGATTTCTATGTCTAATCAGTGCATAATAACCGGATAAATTATAAAAATATAGACGTTTTAGCCAAAAACTTAACACTGTAAACCATGAAAAACGAAATGTACCGTCCAATTATCGAAACCAGTGACTTCGGCAAATTCGCTAATTTCTTCATCAAATATTTAAAGGGCAGCTCTACCTATGACGAAGCGTTTGTAAGGGCAAGTTATACCTACAGAAAGCTGTTTAAGAAGATCCCTTACAGGAGCTGTGAAGTATTCCTGGCGGAATTCCACAGATCGCAACACATAAATTAATCCCGGATTTTTCCCATACCGTTTCATCCCTGGCAATTCCCATTGAAGTTGTACGGGAAGTTACTTCCTGGTTGTTTGGGACCGGTCGGTATTTCTTTCCCACAGGCCGCCCCTCATTCGAGCGTCTCGCCCGGATTTCTTCTCAAATCGATATTTTACCCGGAATTAATTTCTTCTGGAAATGGCCTGCATTTTTTGGGCGATGTTTTCAGCCCGGATGGCGTTTACGGTATATGCTTTAATGTCGCCCCGCTCCTGAATGTCAAATCCGAGTTTGACGAGATGAAAATATTCATCTCTCAACTTTTCGAATAATTTTTCGTTCGATTTCGTCATGGCTTCATAATTTTAATCTCACAACAAGCTGATCAATCAATTTGTTCGTGTGTTTATATTCTTCTAGTTTACTGACACACAGAGCAATATAGTCATGCTCACGGGTGTCCTGAAATTGCTCCGGTCCTGCCGGTTTCATGTCATAGCTTTAACGCAGGAAAGGACCGGTAGCGTATTACCGGCAGGCAAATATTACCGGAAAAGTCGTCCGGAAATCAATTATGGACGGGTTTTTGAAAATGGGAATATTTTCCGGAACCGGCAGCAATCAGGTCGAAATGGATACATGTATTATTCAATGCAAATTTATCTGACAATTAATTATTTATATGCCTGGGGTAACAAAATATTTGAAAAAAGTGCTATTCAATCGTTAAAAAAAGAAAATATCGCGTAAAAATCCTTGGGTACTCCACAATCAAACCAGTCTGACAGGCCCTAAAATACCCATAGGGTAATAATCTTGGTGTCTGGTCCAATTTTGGGCAACCTGGTTGTCCTTCAAACCTTTAAGATAATTCCCGACAACAGTGGTCAATGTAATCGTCAATTTGTTGTCACCTTTCTTTAAAGAACCTCCGATGTCATAAATGTGGGCGCCATACCAACGTGTTCCCATCGATTTGCCGTTTACGAATAGCGTTGAAATTCCCTGAACATCTCCCAGATCAAGGTGCTGATAGTTATCCTCGTCAAGAATGATCGTCTTTTCATAGATTACCTCACCTGCAAAATTTTTCGTCTCATCCATTTCGATTAAATCAGTTAGCGTTCCCAATTTCAGTCTTCGCTCATCTCCATTCATATGAAATAACTGCAATTCCCATTGCCCTGTTATTGCTTTGCCATTTTTACTAAAGTCGAAGGTTCGGAACATATTTCCCTTGGCGTCTTTCTCGAATACAATCATGATTGAGGTGGCTCCGGGAAGCTCCAGACGAATGCTTCGTTTATTTTTGCTATGGGGATAACGCATTCTTTTTCCCGATTCAAGGTCCCAAACCCAAGGATAGAGATCGGCTTCCGCCTCAAATTCAGCCTCCACTGATATATGTTCCGATAAGCTGCTATTGGCTATGAAAAAAACAGGATTGCCCTGCACCAGATAACTGGCTTGATTCAAATATTTATGCGTTTTGTTAAACCTCACATAGGGTTTGAGCCCCAGGTCATCCTGAAGCTTTCCAAACCATCCGATCACATTGCCATTCGGAACGGGGTATTGCAATACATTCCCTTTTCGGCTGTCTAGTAGTTGCTTAATTAATTGATCTACCTTTTCATCAGTGCTTTTTGCATTATCATAGGAAGCTGATTTAAAGGGCACTTTCCCCATAAATACAATTTTTCCTCCTGCATCCGAAAAAGCGACCAAAGCTTTGGTTGTTTCCACATCCAAAGTTTCAATTTCCGGCAAAAGCAGCGTTGAATATGAGCGTTCACCAAAATTCATTTTACCAGCTTCGAAGGTCGATTTCTTAATTATATTTTCACTCACATAATCACATCCACCTCCGTTCTGATGTATGGCTTCCCACAGGTTATTCTGATAATCGGGATACCACTTTTCCGGAAAAGGATCGCGCTGTGGCCCCATTTTTAACCACAGATCGGTGAGGGGTTGAAGAATGGCCACATTGGCTTGAGGAGTAGCATTTTGCAGTAAACAAGAGATACGGGCTTTATAATCTGCCCACTTTCGAAAATGAGGCCACCAGGTATTCCGTTCATTAAAATAGGCGCCGTAGCGGATCCAACCAGGAAACTTTGCGTCTAACGGTGAGTAATTAAACCCATGTAGAATGGAGTGATTGACGCCTGAGATATTACTTTGATCGCCAGCTACCTTTATATTTTCGAGGGTTGCCATAAACGCCATTTCGGTATTGGTAATTTCTTCACAACTCACTATTTGCTTTCCTGCAAGTACTGCTCCTGATGAAACATATTTATTACACATTCTTGGTGCCCGGCCTTTTAATCCCGTGTCGGGATATTCCCTTCCGACATCTTTGAACAACCAGGTTTCGCATTCGGGAATATCAATCTCCATACTTGCCTCTAAAGGATGCATACCACGTCCATAAGCCTGCATTCTTGATTTTACCCCATTTTGATGGCACCAATGGTTGAAAGTGTCTATAAAACGCTCTTTAAACAGTTCTATACGGGTTAGATAAAAATCGATTTCAACACGCTTTAGCAGGTCCACCACATGATCAGGAAATACGGTTCCATAAACTTCATCCAGTGGGTTTCCCATATGTCCCACTTTTTTCAGCACAAATGGAAGGTACGGTAACAATGCATAACCCCTTCTTTTTTCAAATTCATCGGGCAAGTCATCGTTCCAATTCGCGCCTTCCAGTTCCATGCTATCACAGAACATAGCCCTTATATGATCACCCATGTTCCCAATTTTGCTTGTAATCAATCCGGAGATCCTATTGAGATACGCTTCTGTCGCAGGTTTGCTGTAATGATTCAATACGGGACCCGCAGCTCCCGGGGCACCATTAATCACCGCCATGTAACCCGAAAGTTTTACCACATAATATAATACAACATCATCTTCGGAGACATCCACTGTCAAAAGACCGTCGTTTATGTTGTCCATTAAATCTTTTCCTTCCGTAAATTCATTTGTGTTTTTTGGAAGGAGTCGCACCATGAGCAGATCTTTGTAGACATTTTTATGTTTGGAATGGAGATCAGGGTCCACCCTGTTTAACAATTCATTTATTTTAAATCGATACTTCTTACCTTTCTGTAAATCGATCGTCTCAATGGTTACCATTTGCGATTGCTCCTCTTTTTTCAGAAACTCACCTCCAAAAGGCCAACCTGACCCCACAATCAGGTCACAGACCAAACCACGGCTCCTGGCCCCATTTAGCGCCGTTTTCAACATCTCCAACCAATCATCTTCAAAAATGGTCAATGCCTTATAGCCAACAGGATCGGTATCTCCAGGAAATGCAATCGGATTAATTTCCACGCCTCCGATCCCGGCAGTTTTCATCACATCGAGCTCCCTTAAAATTTCCTCTTTCGCAAGCCGGTTTCCGTTCCACCACCATCGCACGTATACGTGGGAATCAACAGGAGGATTTTGGAATTTACTGTATATTTCCTCAAGACCTGATGGTAATTTTTCAGTGTTTACACATCCGGAAACTGAATGGACCATTACTACGCCCGAGGTGGCTAGTAAGCCATTTTTAACAAATTCTCTTCTTTTCATTGGTATTTGAATTGCTTAAACATCTGTTTTATAAAGATAGCTCCGGGTTCGGACGCATTTTTTTCCACTGTTCCGGGTTGACAAGCCCGGCCACTACCGCCAAACCATTTCCGCTGTCATCACCTGCAAATTGGAAGGCATCACTCCTGAAAAAATCCACATTTATTCTTCAAAAACAGCACCTTTCAAGTCAAGCCAAAAAGTAAGCCCTTACTCATCCTTTTCATCGGCCAATAAGTATTCTTACGGGTCCGATTAACCCCGACTCTAGCAATTGGTCGTTCCTTTGATAAAAATTGTGGGTAACAAACGTATATCGCTTGGTGGGTCTTTTTTCACTATTTTTTAACCAGGAAGGCCAATCTCCATGTTCAGATTGGTCATTTTCATAATTTTCATCTCCAATTAATCTATTTACCCAAAGGTTTGCCACTTCTATTTCCAGGTTATTTTTGCCTTTTTTCAAATAGGGTGTGATATTTAATAGATGATTCGTCCATACGATGCCAACTTCCCGATCATTAAGATATACCCTGGCAATATTTTTCAGTTTTCCCAAATCCAGGTAAAAATCCTGCGCCTTATCAGCCAGTTGTCGTTTGGAAATATGGAATTCTTTTTTGTAGATCGCCTTTCCTGAGTAATATTTTATGCCCGGGTAGGAGCTGCTGGTCCAATCCGATAGATTTTCAAATTCAATATTATCGGGTCCTCCCCATAAAGTATCAAACGAAACCGTCCAGGGGCCTTCTATGTTCACTGATTCTGACAGTACCGGAAAATTTCTTGAAACCTTCGGATTCGTGGAGGAACTTATTCCAAACACGATCAGGTAGCTGGTATGTGGTCCAAATATCATCGGGATGGTAGTCGTTTTCTCGTTTTTCCGGAATGTAGGCAAGGGTCTGATGTCACCGGTGATAGGGTCCCATAATTCCGGGTTACCTTTGGTGGATCTGAAAACACAATGAGCAGAGAGGCTATCTGACGTCCGGTTGGACACAAAGTAAATATCGTAATTCTCTGAAGTTCTATGTGTATACCGCAAATCTCCGTCTGAGTCAAAATCGAGCGGGAGGTTCATACTTTTAAGAATGTCACTGGTGATGTCATAATCAGGGTACATAATGGCATCACTTTCGGGCGTTCCAATTTCGCCACCCCAAATAATTCTTCCTTTTCCTACGGTTTTAGATACGATTTGGGAAGGATTCGATGTGTTACCCCAGATCTTACTTACCAGCATCTGAATATCGTTATCGCAATTTGGATAGTTGGTCAGGGAAGGGGATCTTTCCGGTGGCAGTCCGATGACAGTAGCTCCATTGAGTAAGAGCGCATAGATTTTATTGAGAAGAGCCGGTGTCATGGAGGACGTATAGGGTAATATCAGTGCACGGTATGTTGCACCACCGGGAAATACTATTTTATGATCTTTAACCTGTGCTGAAGTTAATTGTGACGGCGCACAACCATCAAAATTGTAACCTTTGCGATCGGGCAAAACCGAATTTGCGGCAATTAGAGCAGATGGTGGAGCTTTGAAAACATGAGGCGAACCTTCAGGGCTTAAATATAAAATATCCGCTGAAGTACGGCCTTTGCTTAACATATACTGAATTCTTGAAACATAAGTGTGATAGGCACCAACCATTGGCCACCAGGTCTGGTTTCGGTTCCAGTGCACACCATACGGCCCCATTGTCATTCCTGGTTTTAACTTGTTATTTAACGACTGGTGTTGGAAGGTGTGAAACATTAGCTTATTTATTCCTTGCGCAAAGGCCCAATCTGTTTGATTTTTCATGGAACCGGGAAATTGCCTGAATCCTTCCGCTTGCGAAGTAAAAGACTCGGCCGGCAAGATAGCTTGTCCTTTTATGTGGGCTATTGAAGCTGCTTCTATCACTGAAAAGGCACTGTTGAATCCAAAACCATCACTCCAAAATTCTGCCATGATGACATCGGCAATGTTACCTAATTCCAAATCCGCCGTCGGATTCATATCATAGGGCTCAATTGAAAGCTTTAAATCGTAACTGTGCGCGTAATCCCTGATATATTGAGCATGCCTTTCCAAAATTAACTCTTGTGATGTCTGGCGAAGATCCCATAAAAACCGTTCACTGATCTCTTCGTTGCCAACGACATGTCCGGTGTAAACCGGAAAATAAAGCAGCGGGTCGTATCCTCTGCGCTTTCTAAACTCCTCTCTGAAATTTCCGGTCCAATTCTGCGCTCCCATCTCCCAGCTATCCATGTGAAGTCGCTTCAGTCCTCCATTTTCTTCGGCTGAAGTGAATTCTAACTTTTTGAATAATTTTCCCACATAGTTATCCAAATGATTTTTAATGGCAACAGTATCGAATTTGTCCGATTCAAAACCTAAGCCAGGAACGGGCGCGGGTCTTGTAATTGCCCCATTGTTTCGAGCGCCAAATCGCATGATGGTCCATCTACGATGATCCGGAGGACGCCAATTTAGAACACCTTCTTGATTGAGATGATCAGATAAATCTACAATTTCGTCAAACTTAATTACTGAATTATCGGTGGGTTCCTTAAAATTCCTTTTTGAGGGGATGAATTGACTTGTACCTGGTACGGAAGTATAAGGTGCCCGGTAATAAAGTGCTTTCTCGTCTATATTTTTTATATCGTCAATTTCCTTCAAAGATTTTGGGAAAGCCAAAACAGCGACGTCCTTGTAATATTCCGATCTTTTCTCTGCCAGCTTTGAGGTTAGGCTATTTTCTCCAAAATATGGTTTTTTAGCTTGTGGTACCGGAAGGCTCAAAGGAAATATGGTGGTGTGATCGACCTCCAAACTACTGGCTACGAGATGTTGCATGGACTCTTTTGTCTGTACCCATGGCCCTCCGCTGCCTGGCCACCCGGGACCGACACCCAATATCATTTCGATCCCCAGCCTCTTGCATTCATTTACCGCGTGAGCAAACAGATTTTGCCATTCC
>JAKSDO010000156.1 GCA_022360055.1 Cytophagales bacterium
AGGCACCTCCCAGGGTACTGTAACCGACATAGATGGCAATTACTCACTGCATGTAACGGGCGAAGCAACCGTATTGGTTTTTAGTTCCGTAGGCTATGTTCAGGAAGAAATTGTGGTAGGGTCTCAAACCATCATTGATCTTTCGATGGTTTTGGATGTCACATCGTTGGAGGAAATTTACGGTACTCAAAGAAAAGTGGATGTGACCGGATCGGTTGGGGTCGCCACGGCTGAAGACATACTGGCAAATCCATCTTTCAATGCACTTCAGGGATTAAAGGGCAAAGTATCCGGGGTAAATATATTTTCCAATTCGGGATCGCCGACCGGGAGTCCAAGAGTAATGATCAGGGGGATAAGCACCATAAATTCGTCTTCAGATCCCCTGGTTGTGGTGGATGGGGTCGTCATGGAAGATTTCCGGTTTCTGAATCCAAATGATATAGAACGGATCGAAGTACTGAAAGATGCATCAGCCACTGCCATCTACGGAGCGCGCGGAGCCAACGGCGTAATTTTGGTCACATCGAAGCGGGGGGGCAGGAACAACGATGTGGTGATAAGCTACGACGGCTACCTCAGCGTGGGACGAATACGCAAAAAAATGGATTTGCTAAATGCCGAAGAATGGCTCGAAGTTATAGAAAGAGGCTATGAGAATGCTCCGAAATACAAAGATTATGCTCCCGGCGAAGAGCCGGTTTTGACGAGAAACGATCCAAATTTATTTGATTCCAACGGCAATCCCTTGTATGATACGGATTGGCAGGATGAAGCCACCAGAACGGCTGTTTCTCACAATCATCAACTGAGCATTCAGCAGGGTGGTGAAAAATCTTCCATTGGCGCCTTTCTGAACTATTCCGATAATCAGGGCATTATGCTCAACTCCTGGATGAAGCGTGTCAATGCGAAATTTGCGTTCGACACCGATCCGAAAGAATGGCTGTCGATGGGAATAAATATGATGGTAAACAAGACCTGGGAAAACGAAACCGAAGAGACCGGTGGCCATCAAATGCCGAGAAGGACTATAATAGAAATGCCCCCGATATTTCCGGTCAAATTCCCGGACGGAAGCTGGAGCAACAGTTTTACCATTGACGATAATTTCGGGCTGGAGGCTATGGCAAACCCGGTACATGTACTTGAAACCCAGGAAAGATTAAGAGACCGGACGCAGGTGTTTGGGAATGCATATTTGACTTTTCATCTGCTGCCGGGGTTGGACTTAAAAACACAGTTGGGCATTGACAGCCATACAAGGGAGTATAAGTTTTACAGCCCAAAGGACCTGATCAATATATCGGCGCCGAACGGCAGAGCTGAAATTGAAAACAATGAGGTTTTTTATTGGCAGGAGGAAACCTATTTAAGCTACAACAATACGATAGGCGATCATAGGATAAACTCGGTGCTGGGCCTTAGCTGGCAGGAACGCACGTATACCTGGAACAGATCGAGAACGCAAGGGTTCGCCGATGACTTTTTCAAGTATAATAATATGGGAGCTGCCACCATTCCGGATCCACCGTCATCGGGATACGAAAAATGGTCGATGAACTCTTACTTTCTCAGGATCGGTTATACCTACAGGAACAAGTACCTGGCCACTATCACGGCCAGAGCGGACGGGTCATCGAGATTTGGCGAGAACAACAAATACGGCTATTTCCCTTCCTTAGGCCTGGGATGGATCATTTCCAATGAGGGCTTTATGAAAGATGCATCGAGCATTGATCAGCTTAAGTTAAGGGCAAGTTATGGCATCACCGGCAATACCGAGATCGGAACGTACAGGTCCCTGGCAACCGTCGGATCCGGTACCGTATTGATCAACGGAGAAAGAGCGGCGAGCAGCCAGGTAAACAGGTTGGCCAATCCGGAACTCGAATGGGAAAAAACGGCACAATTCGACGTTGGGATCAACCTGGAAATGTACAATTCCAGAATAACCCTGGAGCTCGATTACTATCACAAATTGACTTCGGATCTGCTCCTGGACAGGCCCGTGCCTCACAGTACCGGTTTTGGCTCCGTGATCGATAATATCGGCGAGGTTTCAAACCGGGGCGTTGATTTCTTGATAAACACCAAGAACATCACCGGAGGCGCTTTCCAATGGGAGACGGCGCTGAATTTGAACTATAATAAAAACAGCATCGAATCGCTTGGCGAAAATGATGAAGATATATTCCCCGGGCCGTGGTGGGTTTCCGGTAGCCAGATTATACTGAGAGTCGGAGAACCGTTGAGCTCGTACTACGGATATCGGAGACTTGGAACATGGGGTACGGACGAAGCCGATGAAGCGGCCAATGTAGGTGCTGTTCCGGGCGTGGCCAAAAGATCAACTGAAAAGGAGATCATAGGCAAAGGTATGCCCGACTGGACAGGCAGCTTTATCAACCGGTTGTACTATAAGAATTTTGACCTGACCGTCGATCTTCAATTTGTCATGGGAGTGGATGTTTTACAACAATTTTTCCATTCGACGGAAGACCGGACGGGATATGCCAATGGTTTGTCGACCATCCTGTATGAAGGCTGGACAGAAGAAAATCAGAATACCATGGTGCAGCAAATAAGAAATGCACCTCTCAATGGGCAAAATAGTGAAATTGATGATCACTGGGTAGCTGACGGTTCTTATCTGCGGGGTGGTTTAATACTCTTGGGCTATACATTCGGTAACGACTATTTGGCAAAGAGCGGCCTCAAAGGACTGCGCGTGTATGCAAGTGTCGACAATGCATTTGTCTTGCATTCAAAAGATTTCAAAGGGTATGATCCGGAAGCAACCTCCTGGGGAAATGACCAGTGGGGACAAAACATATTCTTTTTCCAATACCCCAAGCCAAGAACTTTTACTTTGGGCGTAAATGTTAAATTCTAATTAAAACAGGGATCAAAATGAAAAGGATAATCATAATTATTGTTGGATTTTGGGGGTTGACTTCTTGCGAAGACTTTCTTAAAGAAAAACCCAGAAGTGAAATGAGCGCCGATCAGTATTTCAGCGACGCGTCTCATGCCTACAATGCTGTTAATAATTTATACAGAGCCGGTATCGTCGAATTTTACGGGGCCGGAAGCGCATATGCCGGAAACAAAGCAATGCTTGGCGGTTATATGTCGGGCCTGTTCGATAACGAGTATAAGGGCCAGGAAGTGCATGTAGAACTGTGCCATAACCTGACACTCAATTCGATAAATATGTCGGGGTATTTGGATGGCATATGGGACCCGTGCTATGAAGCCATTTCCAGGGCGAATACGGCCGTCAAATATATCCCGGAGACGCCCGGATTAAGTGAGGATGAAAAGGACAATCTGATTGCTCAGGCCTTGTTCTTCAGGGCTTTTAACTACTACTATCTGGTAAAGACTTTTGGGGATGTTCCACTGATTCTTGATCCGTACGAATCCCTTGAAGATATTTACGTGGAGCGAACGCCATCATTAACCGTTTACGATCAAATCGTGGATGATCTTAATGCTGCTTTGGATCAAGGCAATCTGGAGAATTTGCCGATGCCTGGAAATGGATTCAGGATTTCCAAAGGTTCCGTTGCAACCTTGTTAGCCGATGTTTATCTCAATATGAGCGGCTTTCCCGTGCAGGAAAATAAATACAGCGAGGCTGTCACAATTGCCAGGGCAACGATCCAAAGTGGTAACTATCAATTGATAGATCACGGAGCAACAGATGAAGAAAGCGCTTATAACGTGATGCGCACATCGGATCTTGAGGACGAATATATGTACGGAGTAGAATTTGCGGAAGGCATAAGCAGCAGCGGATGGCTTCCGACATATTCGTATCCGAACAGGGCAGCCACATGGGGCATATTTCAATATTCCATTACAAATAATGCTTACAGACCTGTGGATGAGCTGCTGTGGATCTATGACGAAGCGAATGATTTAAGGATTCAGGAGAAGCAATTTTTCCACTCAAGTTTAACATATTCCGATGGAGAAAATGACATCACGCAAAATTTTGAAGTTTCCCCCTACTTGTGGCACAATGACGAAGCGTTGTTCGAAAGCGGACAATCGGGAAAGGATCTGTGTGTTTACAGGTATGCCGAGTTGCTTCTTATCGCTGCGGAAGCCATAGCGAGATCAGAGGGTGTGACCAGCGAAGCAGTCAACTATCTGGCAGATGTCAGATCGCGGGGATTGTGGCAAACCGATCGAAGTGATATCGTTGCGGAACTCAACACGCTGTCCGTGGATGAATTTGTTCGGGAAGTGTGGAGAGAAAGGCTTCGGGAATTGCCGCTCGAATTTAAGATATGGTCGGATATCCAGAGAACCCGCAAATTCCCGGTTACCGAGGAAGTGAATAAGGGGGAAATCAACTTTGTCGATGTAGTTGGTCATACGAATGTTTGGGGAAAAACATTTGAGGAAAAGCATTTGTTGTTCCCGATTTCTGAAAATGAAAGGCAACGTAACCCGAATCTTTTGCAAAACGAAGGTTATTAGGAATAAGTGTTAAGGTTGTAAAAAGGGTGTCGCAGGCCGGGCACCCTTTTTTTGTATTCCAACTCCCGGATTCATGACAATCCGACGTTCATGTTTTAAACCCGAAATATGCAATATCCTTTCTATTCCGAGCCTGAATTACTTCAAATCAGTCCCTTTGTTCCGTTTTACTTTTCACCATAGCGGTGCTATGCTGTCAAAGTAAAACTTCCTGATTTATTGCAATTTAAGCGCTCATAATGAAATCTATCGCATCATCCAGGTTCAATGTGCGTGTCTTACACCTGTGCGATACCGGTCTCCGGACGAAAGATTTTGTGATTTTTTCAGGTCAAACCAAATGGAGCCGCGATTCCCGGGGCAGCCGGAACCTCGCTGTCAACTTTGGGATATAAGAACGGCGCCTAACCCGATAGCCGTCAATGTTATTAAAAAAAAAGTTGCTTGTTGCAAATGATTTTATAATTTGAAGGAATTTATCAAACCAAATGCAACTCCATATGAATATAAGATTCGACAATAAGGTAGTGGTTGTCACCGGTTCAAGCTCAGGGATCGGAAAAGCTACCGCAATTGAATTTGCCAAAGCGGGTGCCGATGTTATCATCCACTATAATTCCAATGTACGCGGAGCCGAAGATGTGGCCTCGGAAATAGAAGAAACAGGCCAAAGATCCGTTGTCATTCGAGGTGATTTATCTCAGAAAGTTCATGTGGACAATTTGGTCAAAGAGACCATGCGTGCATTCGGATCCATTGATATACTTGTAAATAACGCGGGAACACTTGTGGAACGCAAACCTATCGAAACAATGGATGAGCAATTGTGGGACAGAGTAATGGACGTCAATTTGAAAAGCGTTTTTTTGTGCAGCAATGCAGTAATCCCGATCATGAAGGAAAATGGTTTTGGAAGAATAATCAATGTTACCTCCATTGCGGCACGAAACGGGGGAGGGCCGGGCGCAGGCCATTACTCATCGGCCAAGGCAGGCGTTTTAACATTTACAAAAAGCCTCGCCAAAGAGTTGGCGGGCACGGGGATACTGGTGAATTGTGTATCTCCGGGAGTAATAAGCACCCCGTATCATGATGCATATTCTACTGCTGAGTCCAGAAAAATGTTTGCAGACAATACCCCTCTTAAACGGGAGGGAACCCCTGAAGAAGTGGCCTGTCCAATTCTGTTTCTGGCTTCGGAATATGCTTCATTTATCCTGGGAGAAACCCTGGAAATAAACGGGGGCATGTTGATGGATTAGCAGAAAATATTTTTATTTGCGGGATGAAACAGGCACCATCTTCCGTTTTTATGGTAAGGCCGCAACATTTTGGATATAATCCCGAAACAGCGGCTTCAAATGCATTTCAAAAGAAAATACTGTTGTGCGATCATCATAAGATCACTCAAAACGCATTGATAGAATTTGACGCTTTTGCAGATCAATTGAAGCGCCATCTTATTGATGTCCATGTGTTCGATTCTCCAAAAAACCATAAAGCTCCCGACGCCGTATTCCCAAATAACTGGATATCCTTCCATGAAGACGGAAAAATTGTTCTTTATCCCATGCTTACAAAGAACAGACGCATCGAGCGAAGACAAGAAATTATTGAGGCGCTCTCCGGGAAATTTATTGTAAAAGAGGTGATCGATATTTCAGGAAGTGAATCGGAAGGGAAAATACTTGAAGGTACCGGAAGTATTGTTTTTGACCATAAGAACAGGATCGCCTATGCCAATGCATCTGCCCGCACCGATAGAAATCTGTTTTATGATGTTTGCCAGCAGCTCGGTTACGAAGGCGTTTTTTTTAAAGCGGTAGATGAAAGGGGCCTGGATATTTATCATACAAATGTAATGATGACCATTGGCGATGGTTTTGCAGTGATTTGTAAAGCATCCATCGATCAGGACGATGTTGCTAAGGTAATCAATTCATTACAGGCCGGTGGACTGGAAGTAATAGATATTTCATACCGTCAGTTGAATCATTTTGCGGGCAATATGATTCAACTTGAAAATACCAATCATGAAAATTTTCTGGTGATGTCAAATTCGGCATTTTCAGTTCTGGAAAAGGGACAAATCGATCGGCTGAGCAAGTATGTAAACTTCGTTCATCCTGAAATAAATACAATTGAAACGGTTGGTGGCGGCAGCGCCCGCTGTATGATTGCCGGCATCCATCTACAGGAACGATAAGAAATAAAAACAGAATAGCACAACCTTTCGCTTTGCATTCGAGTTTATCCATGTAAAATACCACGTTAAGTATGGATAAAACCCGGGAAAAGATCGTTGAAGGTTACATAAATTCTGTTCTCAAAAGCAATGAACCTCCGGCTTCCGTTCGCCTGTTTATGGAAGAGCTAAAGATGAAGGAAGCTACGTTTTACAAATACTTTGCTTCGTTCGAAAATCTGGAAAAGGAGTTCTGGAAATCAATATTCGATAAGACAGTGAGCAGCATTCAGGGGCAGGAAGTTTATGCCTCTTATTCGGTAAATGAGAAATTGCTGGCATTCTATTTTTCATGGGTTGAGGAGTTAAAGGATTACCGGGAATTCGTGATTCATACGATTAAAAATGAACGGATTTATGAATTGTACCCGAAAGTCTTTGAGTCTTTTAAAAGCGGCTTTGTGGAATTCGGCGGTGATCTGATCAAAGAAGGGATTGCCTCGGACGAGATTGCCGACCGGATGTACATCACTGAAAAATATAAATACCTGTTGTGGTGTCAGCCGGTATCGATCATAAAATTCTGGGTAAAAGATAAAAGCGAGGGTTTTGAAGATACGGATGCCCTGATCGAAAAAACAGTGAACTTTTCATTTGATCTGATGAGATCGAACGGCATAGACTCTTTCTTCGATCTTGCAAAATTTCACATTCAACATTTTTAAATGAAGGAGCAGCGAAAGATTCCGACCGGGAAAGTGCACAGAGCCAGCAAGTTTGTGAGGACCGGTGCCAAAATAGGGCAGAATTATGTGAAGCACTTTGCTCGGAAAGTGTTTGACGATTCGATTGATGAAACATCTCTTCACGAGGATAACGCAAACGATATTTACAATTCCCTGAGCGAGTTGAAGGGCGGCGCATTGAAGGTGGCCCAGATGATGAGCCTTGATCAGGGAATTCTTCCGAAAGTTTATCAGGAGAAGTTTACTCAAGCTCAGTACAGCGCGCCGCCATTATCTTATCCACTGGTAGCAAGAAGCTTTAAGAAAATGCTCGGGAAGCATCCGGATGAGCTATACGATTCATTCACCAAAAATGCCGTAAATGCAGCCTCTATTGGTCAGGTACATCAGGCTTGGCTGAATGGCAAAAAACTCGCCGTAAAAATACAATATCCGGGCGTGGCGGATAGTCTGAAATCCGACCTGAAAATAGTGAAGCCGTTTGCAAAACTCTTATTTAATATAAGCGATGCAGACATCGATTATTATATGGTCGAGGTTCAGGGCAAATTGCTCGAGGAGACAGATTATCAGCTTGAAATCGAGAGAAGTATGGATATTTCTCGGGCTTGCGCGCACCTGCCGAACATCGTATTTCCAAATTATTATCCCGAACTTTCATCGGACCGGATCATCACAATGGATTGGATGGAAGGTCTGCATCTCAATGATTTCATTTCCACCAACCCTGCGCAGGAAATCAGGAATAAAGTGGGGCAGGCCCTGTGGGATTTTTATGATTTTCAGGTACATGTTTTGAAAAAGGTCCATGCCGATGCCCATCCCGGCAACTATCTTTTCCATAATGACGGAACGGTCGGTATCATAGATTTTGGCTGTGTGAAAGTAATTCCGGAGAAATTTTATACAAGTTATTTCAAAATACACGATCGCGAGTTCGCTTCAGATCCGGAAAAATTTGATCGGTGGTTGTACGATTTATCGTTTTTGAATAAAGACGATTCACCGGGCGAAAAAAAGCTTTTCAAAGGATTGTTCCAGGAGATGGTCGACCTGCTGGGGCAGCCGTTTCATGCCAGTGAATTTGATTTCGGAGACGATCAATACTTTATGCAGATCTATGATTTGGGGCAACGGATTTCCAATTCAAAGGAAGTCAGAAAGTCGAATGCGGCACGGGGCGCTCGAGACGGAATATACATCAACCGCACCTACTTTGGATTATTTCATATTTTAAACAGTCTAAAAGCAAAGATTTTTACCAAAAGCAATACATTTGCTCTTGCCACCTAGCATGTGCACTTTATGGGAAAAATCAGCATCCGGACTTTATTGATCCTTTCGCTTTATTTGATGAGTTGCGGTCAGGCGCGTCTTGAACAAAAGAAAAAGCATTTTCTGCACAAAGGGAATCTGTCTTTCAGGGAGAAAATGTACGGGGAGGCCCTTCGATATTATCGGGAAGCTTTACGGATCGACTCATCATTCGCTCAAGCCTATAATAATTTGGGGATTGTTTATTTCAAGATGGGAAAGCAGGAGCTGGCACTGGAGGCCCTTGATCATTGCCTAAAGCTTGACCCGGGCTTTAAGGATGCCTATTACAACAGAAACAATGTGTATTATGAATTAAAGCAATACCGGGAAGCGCTCGACGATCTTTATGAAATTGAGAAAACCTATGATCACAGGGAGAGGATTTATTTTTCAAAAGGCCTGGCATTTTTCGGATTAAAGGAATACGATTCGGCAC
Source organism: Cytophagales bacterium (assembly GCA_022360055.1). Classification (GTDB taxonomy): domain Bacteria; phylum Bacteroidota; class Bacteroidia; order Cytophagales; family Cyclobacteriaceae; genus JAAUQL01. The sequence goes on from JAKSDO010000156.1 coordinate 9,179, forward strand.
ATGCCTCTTTTGAAAAGGCCCTTTTGACGGATTCGTTAAATGTAGAGGCCTACCTGAACCTCGCCTCGGCAAAGTTTTATTTAAATGAGTATGATCAGGCCGAAAGACTTGTCGACAAAGCCCTGAGCATTGACGGTAATTTGCCGGAAGCGTACAATCTCTTAGGTATGATTCGCACGGAAAATGAAGCGTACGGAAATGCCCTGGATTTTTTTGAAAAAGGACTAAGCATAGACCGAAGTAATGCTTTTATTTTGAATAATCGGGGTTATGTATATATAAAACTGAATAAATTTGAGGAAGCTTTCAGAGACATCAATGAAAGTATTGTCATAAATCCTGAAAACCCCTGGGCATACCGAAACAAGGGGATCTTGTTGTTCAAAACCGGAGATCTGGAAAACGGGGAAAGGCTTTTGAAAGAATCGCTCGATCTGGATAACGGGCTCTCATTGGCTCATTTCCATCTCGGGGAGATCTATATAAAAAAAGGTTTGATAACTCGTGCTTGCGGCGCATTTCAATCGTCGGCATTTCTGGGAGAAAAAGAAGGGGAAAATGCTTATCGGCAATATTGCCGATAAGCTTAAGCTTGTTGAGGCTTGGCATTGATGATTCATCTCAATCCGTCAAAACTTTTCCCTGCGTCTTGTAATTCGGGCTAAAGGAATTTTTCCACATGAGTATAAGGCAGCTCAAACGCCTCTCCAACCGCCTGGTAAACCACTTCGCCTTTCACTACGTTCAGCCCGAGTTTCAATTCTTTGTTTTCCCGGCAAGCCCTTTTCCAACCTTTATTGGCCAACTCCAAACCGTATGGTAAGGTTGCATTTGTAAGAGCAACCGTAGAAGTGTAAGGTACGGCTCCCGGCATGTTGGCCACACAATAGTGTATGACCTCGTCGATTATATATGTCGGATCCTGATGTGTCGTAGGCTTACAGGTTTCAATACATCCGCCCTGGTCCACGGCAACGTCCACAAGCACGGTGCCCGCTCTCATGTCTTTGAGCATATCCCTTGTGACCAGGTGAGGGGCTTTTGCCCCCGGAATGAGTACAGCTCCTATGATCAGATCCTGATGGGGAATGAGTTCCCTGATGTTGTACTCGTTGGACATAAGCGTGCTCACGTTGGCCGGCATGATATCGCTTAAATATCTCAATCTTGGCAAACTTATATCTACGATCGTTACATCTGCCCCGAGTCCTGCAGCCATTTTGGCAGCTTGCGTTCCAACAATACCACCTCCTAAAATCAGCACATTGGCCGGATTTACACCGGGAACACCACCGAGGAGAATACCGCGGCCTTTCAGTGGTTTTTCAAGATATTTTGCGCCTTCCTGCACAGCCATTCTGCCGGCGACTTCCGACATTGGTATCAATAACGGAAGGCTTCGGTCCTCCTTTTCTACGGTTTCGTACGCAAGGCATACGGCCTTACTTTTTATCATGGCTTCTGTCAAAGGCCGATAGGAAGCAAAGTGGAAATACGTAAACAACAATTGGTCTTCCTTTACGAGCGGATACTCGGACTCTATAGGTTCCTTAACCTTGATGATCATTTCAGAAATTCCGTAAACTTCTTCGATCGTCGACAATACTTTTGCCCCGGCGCTCTCATACTCGTCGTTTGGAAAACCGCTGTCAAATCCCGCACTGTCCTGAATATAGACTTCATGACCTCGCTTACAAAACTCTTTTACACCGGCCGGAGTTAAAGCCACCCGGTTTTCGTTATTCTTTATCTCTTTAGGGACTCCGATTATCATAATTAAAATTTTAAAGAATTGTACAAGACAAATATAACAAGGAGCAAGATGATTATTATTGCCACGAAATGGATTTTACGAGGCGCTCTGCATCTATTTCCCGTAAAATAATACACATGAAATCAGCGAAGATCCCGGACAATATTGAAGTCACGATTTCACTGAAAATCCGGAGCGGTAATTTTGCGAAATAGTTTTTTCGGGAAGGAGCAAAAGTCCGGAACCGCTTATTAATTTCAGGATTCCGACATAATAGCGAATAAACGGGCTCTATTCGAAATCCGGGCAAAATAATATTCTGAATTATTGAAAAATATATAATGTGTCAGAATTTATTATATGATTTGCAAGGTAATTCCAAATTTTGAATGAGTTGATTTTTTACTAAATTTGTTTACCTTCCATTCGTGGATTTTTTAATCATTATTTGAAAAAACATGACATCAATTAATATACATCCGGCCCAGGATATAAGAAGTTACGGGTTATCCATCAAAGATATTCTGAACGATTACAAAATCGCCTGGGCGAGTAGAAATGCCAGTTTGATCGGCCGGAAAGAGGTATTTCTCGGCAGGGCCAAATTTGGAGTTTTTGGAGATGGAAAGGAAGTCGCCCAGGTAGCGATGGCGCGATTTTTTAAGAATGGAGACCACCGGTCAGGCTACTATCGGGACCAGACGTTTATGTTTGCCTCCGGTCTGCTGAACATTCAGCAATTCTTTGCGCAACTGTATGCACACACGGATTTGGAGGCCGAGCCGGCTTCCGGAGGAAGGTTGATGAATGGCCATTTCTCAACCAGGATGCTGGACGAATTGGGGAATTGGAAGGATCAGACAAAAATGAAGAATAGCAGCGCTGATGTGTCGCCGACCGCCGCACAAATGCCGAGGCTTGTCGGGTTGGCATGGGCTTCCAAATTGTACCGCGAAAACAAGCTGCTTGAATCTCCGAATATGTTTTCCGTCAACGGAAATGAGGTCGCTTTCGGAACAATTGGAAATGCTTCGACTTCGGAGGGGATTTTTTTTGAATCCATAAATGCTGCGGCTGTACTGCAAATTCCTATGGTATTATCGATTTGGGACGATGGCTATGGAATTTCAGTCCCGAATGAATATCATACGCCGAAGGTTGATATTTCCAAAGTGCTCGAAGGATTCAGACGATCCGAAACCGAAAAGGGATTGGAGTTGTTCCGTGTAAATGGTTGGGATTATCTGGGATTGATAAAAGCCTATAAAAAGGCAACGGAGTTGGCCAGAGAGAGGCACATACCGTCTCTCATTCACGTGGCTGAGATGACACAGCCGTTGGGACACTCTACAAGTGGCTCCCACGAAAGGTACAAATCAAAAGAAAGGCTGGCTTGGGAAGCTGAATTTGATTGTCTGAAGAAAATGCGCGAGTGGATTCTGGAAAATGAACTTGCTCATCAGGGACAACTGGACGGGATTGAGGCGGAGGCAATTAAGATAGCAAAAGAGGGAAAAGACAAAGCCTGGGAAGAATACACCGATGTGCTCCGGCAGGACAAGAAAGAGGCGCTCGAACTGTTGGATAAACTCAATGCCGATTTGGGTCCTTATAAGCAGATTTCAACGTACAGGGACGATTTGGAGGCACTTCCGAATCCTTTGAAGCTGGAGACAATAAAAGCGCTGAAGTATGCTTTGCGATATACCCGAAACCAGTCATCAAATGCCCGGCTTGAGATCCGCGATTGGTTAAAAACAAAGGATGAGCGAAATCAGAAGGCCTACAGTTCACACATCTATAGCGAATCTAAGGACTCGGCCCTAAAGGTTAAGGAAGTAAAAGCCGTTTACAGTAAAAATTCCAAAATAGTTGATGGCCGGGAAGTGCTTCTGTCGTGCTTTGATGCAGCTCTGTCGAGAGATCCCAGAGTATTGGCTTTTGGGGAAGATGTTGGCAAAATCGGGGATGTAAACCAGGCATTCGCCGGCCTTCAGGATAAATACGGTGAAATCCGGGTGATGGATACGAGTATTAGGGAGACAACTATCGTAGGGCAGGGAATAGGCGTAGCTTTAAGAGGATTGCGTCCGATCGCGGAAATTCAATACCTCGATTACCTGATCTACACCATTCAAACCATGTCCGACGATTTGGCTTGTGTCCAGTACAGAACAGTTGGAGGACAAAAATCGCCTGTAATCATCAGAACACGCGGACATCGCTTGGAAGGAGTGTGGCATTCGGGGTCCCCTTTGGGTATGATCCTCAACAGCATTCGCGGGATTTTGGTGCTGGTGCCCAGAAATATGACACAGGCGGCGGGTTTTTACAATGCGATGCTTAAATCGGACGAACCGGCCCTCATTATCGAAACCCTGAATGCCTACAGGCTTAAAGAAAGAATACCCGATAATATTGGGGAATTCACCGTTCCTATCGGAGTACCTGAGGTGCTGAATGAAGGAACGGATTGCACCATTGTAACCTATGGTGCCATGTGCAGAATAGCTATGGATGCGGCGAAGCAGCTGGCCGATGTCGGAATATCGCTCGAAGTGATCGATGTTCAAACCTTATTGCCGTTTGATGTTCATCGTAAGATTGTGGAATCCGTGAAGAAAACGAACCGTGTAATATTTGCGGATGAGGATGTCTCGGGAGGAGCTTCCGCATTTATGATGCACCACGTACTGGAAGAGCAGAACGGATATCAATACCTGGATTCCAAACCTGTCACGTTGAACTCCAAGGACCACAGGCCTGCCTATTCGTCTGACGGGGATTATTTTTCAAAAGTCAATGCGGAAGATATATACGATACGGTTTACAGGATGCTCAACGAAGTAAATCCGGTAGATTTTCCGGAGATTTACTGAAAAGGCATCAGGCTGGCCTGATGATATCCGATATCCGTATTTCATCAGTTTCAATGATATTGCTTTTGTTGAGCGCACGATCCTGGATCTGGATGCGCATCTTGATTATATCGTTTCTGAATAAAAGCCTGAACCCGGATATCACGCCGTATTGCAATTCTCCCTCCAGAGGGCGGATATCACGTGCGGTATTGAGTACAAAATATCTTCCGTGGTATCTCGGTGCGCAGTTTCTTTCCAGAGCGGGGTCATAAACTCGAAAAGATCCGTCCGGATTCTTAACCAAAAAATCAAGGAAAAAATTGAAATGATCCGGATTTCTGATCACGTATATGGTGTCGGATGTAACGATCAGACTATCGTTTACAATAGTTTCTTTCCGGAGAATTTCATAATCGACACAATTGTACTCCTCAGGTGTGCCGGGGTCGCCAAACCTCAACGTATCACCGCCGACTGTGACCGGGTCCATCAGATGGTAGGGAGGGTCTGTTTCATTGGCGTCCAGTCCGAGATTGCCATCTCCGTCTTCAAACTTTAGCTTGACCACCAAAGAATCCAGACTTAAGTCTTGTATTTCCCGAAAATAGAACTCATTCAGGCCGATGGATGGTGTATTGGGAAAAGTAGGTCGGTCCGTGCAGGAGGCGAGTACCGAAAAAATAAATAAATACCACAATGAATTTTTCAGCATTTCAACTGGCTTTTATCTTTGTTTTTTAATTTACTCAAATATAACGCGTGCTTCATCTAAATAGTTTAAAATCCAACGTTTTTCAAATCAATGATCAAAATTTTGAGCATAGCGCACTGAAATTGTTCCGTTTTCAATACCGCAACAATAGTATTTACAGGGAATATATCTCAAATTTAAATATTTCAGTGGAAGGCATTGATTCTGTCGATAAGATTCCATTCCTTCCTATCCGGTTTTTTAAATCACACAAAATCCTAAGCACCGATTTTACACCTGAAAAAGTATTTGTGAGTAGCGGAACGACGGGCATCCCCAGTAAGCACTACATGGAGGATCTGAATTTTTATGAGAAAATCAGTTCGCACACCTTTCGCTCTTTTTTTGGAGAAATTCATGATGCAATCATAATGGGTTTGTTGCCCTCTTATCTGGAAAGGGACGATTCGTCGTTGGTGTATATGGTGGGCAGTTTCATTCGACAATCGGGAAGTACGGACTCCGGTTTTTATCTGGATAATCTGGATGATCTGGTTTCGCGGATAAGATATGTTTCCGAAACAGGCAAAACAATATACCTTTTTGGAGTAACCTTTGCTTTGCTCAAGCTGGCGGAAAATTACGATATTGATGCCGGTAATCTAGTGATCCTTGAAACAGGAGGGATGAAGGGTACCGGCAGGGAGTTGATTCGCCACGAGTTGCACGCAAAGCTTAAATCTTCTTTTAAGACTCAACGTATATACTCCGAGTACGGGATGACGGAATTACTTTCTCAGGCCTATATGAAAAGCGACGGCCTTTTTCGTGCACCGCCCTGGATGAAAGTATTTATTCGCGAACTGCATGATCCGTTCAGTTATGTTTCGAACGGAAAAACCGGTGTAATCAATATCATTGATTTGGCAAATGTGCACTCATGCGCTTTTATTGAAACCGAAGATCTCGGCGCTATGTACACGGGAGGTTTTCAGGTGCTTGGCCGTGTGGATAACTCCGATTTGAGGGGTTGTAATCTTATGTTGTCCTAAAGCATAGTTATTCAAAACATTACATCTCCTTTTATGACACGATATAAAAACCAATATTTGCAGCACGGGTATTAAATAAACAGGTGAATTATGAAGATCAAATTGGCCATTCTGGCAATATTCATTGCCGGGACATTTGCTTGCACACAGAGGACATGTCCTACATATACCAAGGATGATATAAAAAAGGCGGAGCGAAAGGATATCGATGTTTAGGTCTTGAGATCGGCGGCATGCCGACCCTGAAAGCGAGCGGACTTGTACGGATTGTTGTTTGCCGTTTGTCAATTGCAATGAAGATCGGGATGGTTTCGACGATCGACCGCAGGCGAACTATGAGCTTAACATGATCCTTGCGATGCCGGAAAGATCCGGATGCTAGCAGTACTTTTTCACGTCTGCGGCAGTGATATGATCTCCACACATGATCACGAGTCGTTCCGTCACATTTCTCAATTCACGAATGTTTCCCGTCCATTCAAAAGATTGAAGCAATTCAATTGCCTCGGCATCTATCGCGCTTTTTTTTGTGCCGTATTCACTTGAAATATCCTCCAAGAATTTATCCACAAGCAGTGAAATATCTTCTTTGCGCGCTTTCAGAGGAGGTACATGGATAAGTATTACCCCGATTCGATGATAGAGGTCTTCCCGAAACTTTTTTTGTTGGATTTCTTCCTTGAGGTCTTTGTTGGTGGCTGCAATTACGCGAACATTTACCTTTATGTCCTTATCTCCTCCAACCCGTGTAATCTTATTTTCCTGTAACGCACGCAATACTTTTGCCTGTGCCGACAGGCTCATGTCGCCAATTTCATCCAGGAAAAGTGTGCCTCCGTTGGCCTGCTCAAATTTTCCAATTCTCTGCTTTACAGCCGAGGTAAATGATCCTTTCTCATGACCAAAAAGCTCGCTTTCGATAAGTTCCGAAGGGATAGCGGCGCAGTTTACTTCGACAAACGGATTTTTGGACCTGTGGCTCTGCATGTGAAGCCACCTGGCGACAAGTTCCTTGCCCGTACCGTTCTCTCCGGTAATCATTACTCTCGCTTCGGTAGGAGCTACCTTGGAGATCGTATCCTTCACCTCCAGGATAGCAGATGATTCGCCGACAATATCAAAGGTCTTGGAAATCTTTTTCTTTAAGACCTTGGTCTCGGAGACCAGGTCCGATTTGTCCAAAGCGTTTCGAACTGTGATCAACAACCGATTGAGATCAGGCGGTTTTTGTATGAAATCGTATGCCCCCTTTCTTACCGCATCTACGGCGGTTTCGATGGAACCATGCGCCGATATCATGATAAAGGGCAATTCAGGATCGATTTCCCGACATTTTTCCAGTACTTCTATTCCGTCCAGTTTTGGCATTTTTATATCGCACAGAGCGATATCGTATTTCTTTTTCCCAATTTTATCAATACCATCCTGACCGTCTACCGCTTCGTCGACGGCGTATTTTTCATACTCAAGAATTTCCCTTAAGGTCGAGCGGATGCTTTTTTCATCGTCTATGATTAGTATGTTTACCATGTTGCGAAATTAAAAAGTGCAAAAGTATAAGCCGGATTCTGTCTCCCGCACTGCGGGACTCTTATCATTTATCTGGTCCCGATGTCGCCACCGGGATCGATCGATCTACCCGTTTTACTTGCCCGAAGGCAGTGAACGAGCCGCCCACTTTCAGAAAGAAAAGTAAAACCTATTTGATCTTTCAACCCGTAAGGTTTACCATGCTGCCTGTGTCGCCAAAGGCACGGTGAGCTCTTACCTCACCCTTTCACCCTTACCCTGCCTGAGCAGGGCGGTATATTTTCTGTTGCACTAGCTGTCCCCGGTATACCGGGGCCTTCCCGTTAGGAAGTACGGCGCTCTTTGTTGTCCGGACTTTCCTCCTCAGCAAATCGACAATGGATATGATGAGGCGATAAGACCTTTTGCACTTTGTTTTATTGTTCTTAATAAAAAAACTCAAACAGTTGATCGTACGAAAACTGCTTGAGTAGGTACGAAATTTATACAAATACTAGTTTACGTCAAGGCCGGTTAACTTGAGTTCCCACTCGTCGGCCAGTTGGGCAACTTCCTTTATGATTTCCTTTAATCCTTCTTCGCGAATGGTTTCCAGGAATGAAGAACCCTCGACTTTTACAAAATCATCTACAATAACGAATTTTGCATAGCACGTCTTGGCATTTTCAATGACCAGTTGTTTACAATCGATGTCGTCGGAATATGGGCAAACTTTCGATGAAAACTCAATGCCCATCTTATTGAATTTTTCGTTGAACTTTGTAACACCAAGGACGGCCTGGAATCTGTTTTCTTCAAGCGGGACTATAATCACAGATTTGCTTTGATCATATTCTGAGAATTGTCCGCCAATTTCATCGGCAAACCTTTCCATAAATTCGTTAAAATTAAATTCCATACGATTAAAATACGTTTTGATTCAAAAATAAAAATTGCTCAATTCAATTCTAACATTATTATAAAAATAAGTAAAATTAAAATTACATAGATGCAATCACCCGGGAATATAAGTTAGAAATAAATTATGGTTGAACCAAAGCCAAACTTTTCTTTATCAGCATCTTCGAAAAATTTCACCTCTGTTTTTCTGCTCAGACGTTTATGTATCTCATTTCGGAGGATTCCGGCGCCGACGCCATGGATTACTTTTAATTTCTGCAAGTTCATTACGAGCGCATTGTCGTAAGCTTTTTCAAATTCATTGAGTTGTTTTTCCAGTATTTCATTCGGATTTAACGGGCCCGTATCCATATGCAAGTCAACTTCATCCTCCGTTAGTGCAGCTTGTATCTTTTTGATGTGTGAAGGTGAAATAGTGTCGTCGGTCATCCTTTCGCGAATTTGAACAGCGTCTATTCGCATGGGTTTGTGCTCATCCAGGTGAATAAGCGCCAGCTCTCCGTAAACCGGGTCCACGGATACCCGGTCCGTTAATTGATCTTTATCGATGTGGATGCCCGCAGTAATGGGCGGTTTTTTTGACCTTGTTTCCTCTTCGTAAATAACGCATTCTACCAGAATACCTTTTGACGCATCAAAAATACCCGAAGTAAAGCTCCCGACCCATTTAATATCGAATTTTTCACAAATGCCAAGTGATTTGCCACGGATTACCTTTTTATCTTTTTCGCTGATGGTATACAGGACCTGATCGCCTGTCCGGTTTAAAAAATAGACGTCAATTCTTTCCGGCTCCATTTCTTTTAGTCCTAGGTATAAGCCATTGGATATATTCGATCCTTCGGTTTTAATTTGAGGTTCCTTTGTTTGTTGTTCGGCCTGGAAGCCATCCGCTTCACTGCTGTCAACAACTACCACTTCATTTTTAAGCGCCGGAATTGTAAAACCGTCTTCGATTTCTATTTCTACAATCTTGTTGCTCTTGAAGTTTACAATCCGTCCTTCTTCGGTGCCGCGGAGTAACCTTACTTTGTCGCCTATTTTCATCTGTTTAAAATTTGCGGAAACCTCACCATGCGCCGTTGATCATCATGATCTTGTGTATCTCAATAATTAGCTCAGGCATGGCCTGTTTCATTTGTTTATATTTTTATAGTTTGTTGATACACAGAGCAATATAATCATGCTCGTGTGTGTCCTGAGTTTGCTCCGGCCCTATTGGTTATATTTTTTTAAAAATATAACCAATGATAATGTACCCCATTTTTATTGAATTCCACAGTTGGTGCCGGAAGTTTTACCATATCGGCAAAAAACAATACGGAGTTTAAAAATTTGCTTTTCGTATGGATATGCGAAAGATCGAAATCGATCCCTACATAATACTGGCGATAGCTTTCGTAACCATTTTCGCGGTTCTCATCTTCTCTTGCATATACCATTCCATTGGCTCCGTAGCCCACGGCAATATTAAGCCATTTGGGTAAACTGTTATTGCGTCTGGCTAATTTGTAAATATCAAATGATAGCCAATAGGTTTGTCCGTTGTAGTCTTTCAACAACTCTTCAAAAAAACCGTTCCCCAGTACATCAGGTCTGATTTTTGCATATGTTGTTCGATGAAATGAAAACTTCGCTTTTATTTTCTGGCCTTTCCATCCAAGCTCCTGAGAAAGGAAAAATCCCGAGCCCAAAAGGTTTGCCGCAATGTCGCCCCAGGAAAATCCGTATTCAACGGCAAAGCCATCCATAATCTCAATTGGGATCATTAACGCCTGGCTCATTACGCTGCCCCAGATCGCTGATTTCTTTTCATCCATGTTTGTCCACAGAAACACCCGTTTCCCAATGCTGCTCAATTGATAAGCGGTGTAGAAATGACCGATTTTATCCACCTGGTTCCACTGCGAATTGTCGTTAAAAAAATGAAAATCCGTTTTGCCTTGTTCCTTATACCAGACCTCATTTAGAGCAACTAATCCGGCTCCATAGGCGACGCCGGTGCCGACGAGCACAGTACGCAATCTTTTCTTGTTGACCTGTGTGGAATCATTGACACCATAGCAGGCGGCCTCATTCAAAAAAAACAGTAATAACAGTACTGTCGGAAAATAGATTGTTTTGCTCATGTGGTGCGAAATTAGACATATATTGCTTATTTTGAAACAACGCGTTTATATGTCTCGATTGCGCGATTTCTGGCAAATTTATGTTCGACGATCGGTTCGGGGTAATGTGCGGTTCCAATCTCGGGAATCCACTGCCTGATGTAGTCGCTGTTTGGATCGAATTTCCGCGCCTGATTCTCCGGATTAAATATTCTGAAGTAAGGTTGTGCATCTGTGCCTGTACCTGCCGCCCACTGCCATCCTCCGTTGTTTGACGCCAGTTCGAAATCGAGTAGTCTCCCGGCAAAATAGGCCGCTCCCCACCTCCAGTCGATGAGCAAGTGTTTGGTTAAAAAACTCGCCGTAATCATCCTTGCGCGATTATGCATATATCCTGTGGTGTTCAGTTGTCGCATTCCCGCATCGACTATCGGGTAACCGGTGCGGCCCGCACACCACTTTCGGAATTCCGATTGGTCATTTCTCCATGGGATTAATTCATATTTTTTATTGAAAGCCCCGGTGGCTACATATGGGTAATGCTGGAGAATTGAGGAATAAAACTCCCTCCAAATCAGTTCGTTGAGAAATGTCCGGTTATATGTTTTTGCGCTCTTTACGATTTCCCGGATGCTGATTGTCCCGAATCGTAAATGGATCCCCAGCCTGGAGGTTGCCTCCAAAGCGGGATAATCCCTTTTCAGGTGGTATTCCCCGATCAACTTAGGCCTGATTTTCATTGGCGGGATTTTGATTGCCGAAGGCTCAAATCCAACGGAAAGCAGCGATACTTCTTGCCGGCGTTTTGTTTTAAAAAATCTTTCGAAAGGTACAACATGATCTGTCTTGATCGCTCCGAGATCGTCCAACTTCTTTAGCCAGGTCCGCTTATAGGGAGTAAAAACCCTGTACGGGGTTCCGTCTTCTTTTAAAATTTCACTTCCTTCAAAAAGGATATGATCCTTAAATAGCTGAAAAGATATCTTCTTGTTGCTCAACAGCCTGGAAATGTTTTCGTCCCTGGCAACGGTGTAGGGTTCATAATCCCGGTTGGCAAATACCTCTTTAATCTTATATTCGGCACAAAGTTTTTTGAATACAGCGGTCGGAGTATCGTGATAAATGAAAATCGATGCCCCGTAATCTTCCAGGTGCCGTTTCAATTTCAATACCTCTTCGTAGATAAACTGTACCCGCGCGTCGCGTTTATTTTTCAGTTTGTTTAAGATAAGAGGATCAAAAATGAAGACGGGCAAGACGGGGAAATTGCCGTTAAGTGCATGCAGCAGCGCCGTATTATCGTTAAATCGAAGATCTCTGCGGAACCAAAAAATATTTATTTCTCGTAGGGACACGGAATAAAAACTCGCGGGATTACATTATGTTTAGCTAAAATTTTTCCAAGGGATCCGACATTTGAGATATGCCTTCCTCGGTAGATTGGTTTTCCGGTGAGCGCTCGATTTCCTCGGGACGGTTTTCCCTTCTCGTCTTTTTGAATATATTCTTTATTTCATCAAAGCTTTGGGTATGCATAATGCTAAACCCGGCTGTGGTTGATGTCGGTTTTAAGTTTGGGTTTAATGTATTGTAATTTGTTTTATTGTAGATTTTAGCCCTCAGTTTTCCATCCTGGGACAACAGGTATTCTACCGACCAATCCCCGAGAACGCTCGAAACATTGGTGCCGTTGGTTTGATCCGAAAATCTTCCGTCCCGGGTAACGCGCAGTCTGCCGTCAAGAAACGAATACGACATGCGCAACTGGAAGGTGTTAAAGGCTTCATCGTCCAGGGATCCGAGATCCACATCCACTTCGAGATTTTCGTCAAATTGAGTTACCCAGTAGCTTATTTGATTGGATATGAATTCGCTCACGCTCTTTTCGACAGATCCGCCCACATTGAATGCGTTTTCAGGAGAGAAGTTCTTAAGAATAATCAGGCTGAAAACCTGTCGCTTTAATTCCTGTTCGTCGGTAGCCAGCTTATTTTTGAATGCCGTCATCTGGGTTTCGACGGAAATACCGCCATAGGTTGCATTTTTCGGATAATCTTCCACCTCAATATCAAACCCGATCTCCGGGTACAGCAAGTTCCCTTTGATGTCCAGCAGCACCTTGGCCGGATATTTGCGATTTAATTCCGGATTACCTTCAATTTCTTCTTCCGATAACAATCTTTCGAATATTGGCCTGATCGATGCCAGTTGTCTGTAATTGGCCCTTATATCCAAAATTGCCTCATAAGGATCTCCGATCCAGGAAATTTTACTGTTTGGCTCAATTTCAAATTCCTTATTGATGATATTGTACAAAGTGAAATTGTAACCCCCTTGCTCGATTTCGTAATCACCGAACATGTTGAAGTCTCCTTTTGTATCTATCTGCAGGTTCAGTTTCCCGTTTCCCCGGCCCCGGATAATATCGCCGGCCGTGAGATCAAAAATAATCTCACAATAAGCATCCGGTGTGATGTCCAGATCCAGATTCAGATTGATGCCGGAAAGTTTTATTTTATTTTTTTCCTCTTTTTCTTCCTCCAGCGCAATTGTATCGTTTATTGAGATGAAATTGATAAACTCTTCGCGCACTACCTCGGAGCTGCCTTCAAGCGGAATGTAAAATTTTGTTCCTTTTTCCGAAACTCCGCTCGCCGAAATATTAAAGATCTTTTCTTTACCGAAAATCCGGTATGCTCCCGTCGCAAAAGCAGTACCGTAGTAGGAGTTGTTATCTTTTGAGGTTGTGTTCAGCACCAGCAGTTTTTCCATATCTCCCTCAAAATCATATTCAAGTTCTCTGAAGCCGTTGTGGGTGATCGTCCCTTTGAGGTTCCCCTTGTTGCCGTAATTATCCGTAAGTGTGAAATTTTGGAATTCCATGTGGTTATTGTTCAGGACCAACTGGCCATCGATCGCATAGTGTGTTTTGAAATAATCGATGGTGAATGCCCCTTTTTCCGTGGTCCCGCTTCCATGTATTACCGGGCTCCCGAATTTACCTGAGACGGTCAACGCGCCATTTAGCTGCCCGGACACATCAGATATGTATTCCTCGAAGAACGGTTCGATCAGGTTTAAATTTGTATTGGTGAATGCAGCTTCCAGATTGTACTGATCGGTTTTTGCGGAGGGTTTAAGAAAGCCTTCGACGTTTACGGTCTGAACGCCGTTTCGGTTTATTTTCAGATTGACGTCGAAATGATTCTGGAGGTTATCAAATTCTGAAAATGCAATAATATTCCCCACCGGAAATTCATTGATCGAAAAGTCTTTTACATTTATTCTGCTGTTGATTTCCCGCTGATTGAAATAGTCCTTGATGTCGATAAATCCGTTGAAAACGCCATCCAGACGTTTGGTTATTAAAGGATTAAGGTTTTCAACATCAAAATTTATAACGGAAATAAACAGGTTTTCATCCGGGTTCTCGTCGATTCTTCCATTAAATGTAATTTTTTGATCGCCGTGGTAGATGCTCAGGTTATTTATATCGTATTGTTTGGTCTTGATTGCGATGAAATTATCCTCGCTGATCTTCCAGATCTTATCGATAAGATTTAATTCGGAAGGGCGCAATTTTATGTTTGTAATGTCGGGCAAAAATTCAATTTTTCCGGATGTCTTCACATAATTCGGAGCATTTGATTGTTCGATATTGAAGAGGAAATCAACTTCATTCCCATCCCAGTCTACCTCGCAAATCAGGTTTTTGCCGCTGTTTTTCCCGTTGATTTGTTGAGATTCCGACAAGATTTCGTACGTGGCATACACCAGGGTGGTATCGCTGTTCTTCGTGGTATTTATGTCGATCGAATTTTTCTTGAATGTAAACTTATCTACCGTGAGCGCATCGATTTTGCTGTTGAGCTGGACAAGCTTTGTCGGCCCCCCGGTGAAGCCTCCGTACAGCCTCGTGTTTTCAGACAAGTAGAATTCCGGCAAAAACAGGTTGATCACGGAATTCATATCCTTTAGGTTGATGTCGTAGTCGAGGTAATAATAGTCCGAGTAATCCTTAGTTTGGTTGGCGTAGTAATTTTTGATTTCTTCGCTGTCGTTCCTGAAAATCAATCCGTACTCTTCGTAGACGTCAACGAGGTCTTGGAAGAAGGCTGAATAATCGAAATCTCCGAATATATGGACATCCACAACCGGGCTTTGGATTTTCAAAGTCCTGCTCAAAGAATCCTTTTCGGAGGTAAGCATCAATCGGTCTACCTGCAATTCCTTATCGTTATACCGGAAATACGTATTGTCCAGAAAGATGTCTCCCAGTATATCGTCCAGGCCGAGCCCCCGCATATCTACATTCATTGTCGAGCTGAGAAATGCCGGTTGATCGGTAATTTTCATAACATCGAGGTTGGCTTTCCCCAAATGAGCTTCCATCTGGATAACTTCCATTTCTTCATTGAGATTTATCCCGACATGACCGTTGAATTGTAAATTGGGATCGTCGATGATGAGATTCCCGTTAAAAAACTGTTCGGCCAATACTGCATCCGTCTTTATATTTTGATAATCATAACCCTTTATCCCGATCCTTGAAATGGTGGAGACCAGATCAAATCTTGCATTTTCCCTGGCAAATCCGCGACCGTTTATGCTTCCGTTCAGGTCGAGGAACTGAAAGACTGCAGTGTCTTTCAGAAAGGTTCCCAGATCAAAATTCCGGGTTTTAAGTTTACCGGAATACGTAGATTTGGACCTGTCGGATTCTTCGATTTTCAGGTTAATATCCGTGTCAAAATCACCGATATTTGTTTTGAAGCTCGCCATGCTTACAAAATCCCCGGGAAAGCCTGAAAATCGCCCGTTGAGATTCACAACTCCGAATTTCTCCAGATTGCCAAAGGTTTCCGCTGTCATATATCCTTTCAGGTCGTCGATATACACCTTCCCGGAATTGATCTTGGCGCTTATAAATGTCTCGTTGAAATTGGGTAAGCCATACATGCTCAGATATCCTTTCAACGCACTCTTTCTGCCAAACTCAAGCGTAATGTTTTTTGCATTGAATCTGTTTACCGGACCCTCGACGTAGCCTTTCAACCTGTAGTATTCGTTATACTTTCTCAGTGACGGGGCAAAATGAGCCAGATCGTCGGAATGAATAATTGATTTCTTAACGTTTGCCGTGATTTTCACACTGTCGACAAATTCCTTGACGGAGGAAGGTTGCAAATAGTTGAATACCATGGATTGAGTAACCGACGATTTCCCCGCTTTAAAATCCATATTTTGGAAGACCATGGATTGCCTCGTATATACAAATTTTGTTTTAAGTTCACGGATGTCCAGCCCGGTGGCAGAATCAATGCACTGGAGATCGTCAACGGTAAACGAAATCATTCCCGGTTTTATCATAAAATCCGTGAGACCGGCTTCCAGTTCCTTAAGCGTAAAGTGGTATTGATCGAATCGATGGGTGATCAATTCTTTGTCATCCCTGTGAATTTTAAACCCGGAATTCGTAAGAACAATTTTGTCTGTGACAAATTCTCTCCCTTTTTTTCCGGGTTTTTTCTTTAAGATGTGCTTCTTTATCTGGTCGATAAAAAAATTAAAATTGAATT
Organism: Cytophagales bacterium; assembly: GCA_022360055.1. Classification (GTDB taxonomy): domain Bacteria; phylum Bacteroidota; class Bacteroidia; order Cytophagales; family Cyclobacteriaceae; genus JAAUQL01. The sequence goes on from JAKSDO010000156.1 coordinate 25,653, forward strand.
GATCTTCCGGGGCATTGCGCAACATTTGTACGGAAAGCCCCTGAAAGATGGCTTTATCAAAATTTATACTGTTTTTGGTGATCAACTCACCGAGTTTGAAGTCGAGGATCACCCGGTCAGCCTTCACCATTTTTTTATTTTTGGTGTCGTAAATCAGCAGACCTTTGATCAGGATGGTGTCGAACCACCGGATGTTTATGTATTCAATATCCAGGTTGTGATTGATCTTGTCGAATGTGGAATCCGAAAGTTTATTTATGATTTTTGTCTGAACCGCCGGAATGCTGATCACAATGGATGCAAGAAAAAGAAGGGCCAGGAAGACTATTGAGATTTTCAGCCCTATGCTCAGAAGCCGTTTTTTTATAACTTGCGCCTTGTTGTTTTTTTTGCTCAACTCCTTATGGATATTAATATTTTAGCGATTGAATCTTCCTGCGACGAAACTTCCGCGTCTGTAATACATAACGGAAAAGTCCTCAATAATATCATAGCTACTCAAACGGTTCATGAAAATTATGGTGGAGTTGTACCTGAGCTGGCGTCACGCGCACACCAGCAGAATATAATTCCTATCATTGATCAAGCGCTTAACCATGCAAATATAGCAAAAACCTCTCTTAATGCAGTGGCATTTACCCAGGGTCCGGGATTACTTGGGGCCTTATTGGTCGGAGCTTCATTCGCAAAGTCATTTGCAATGGCCATGGACATTCCGCTGATTGGAGTGAATCATATGCAGGCGCACATACTTGCTCATTTCATCGATGATCCGAGACCGGATTTTCCATTTCTTTGCCTGACCGTAAGCGGAGGCCATACTCAGATCGTTTTGGTAAAAGATTATCTGGAAATGGAAATCCTGGGTGAAACGCTCGACGATGCCGTAGGTGAGGCATTTGACAAATCCGCAAAACTGCTCGGACTTCCGTATCCGGGAGGACCTCTAATTGATAACTATGCCCAAACCGGTAACCCAGATGCTTTTGCCTTCCCGGAGACCAGCACACCGGGGTTTAACTATTCGTTCAGTGGAATTAAAACGGCAATTCTGTACTTTCTGCGGGACCGGGTGAAAGATAATCCGGATTTTATTCGGGAAAATTTGAATGATATATGCGCCTCCGTACAGCGGAAACTCATTGATATGCTTATGAATAAACTCCGGAAAGCAGCTAAAAAACATCGCATAAATCATGTGGCGATTTCAGGAGGCGTTTCGGCCAATAGTGAACTTCGAAACCGACTTGATGAAGAAGGTATAAAGCAGGGGTGGACCACCTATATCCCGGATTTTGAATACTGCACGGATAATGCCGGTATGATTGCCATAGCCGCTCATTATAAATATTTGGCAAAGGATTTTACCTCACTGCACGCAATTCCACAGCCGAGGATGAAATTTTAAGAAAATGCTTTGTAAATGGCGATCTGCTTTTTTGTCTTGTGACGCATGCAGGATATTTCCAAAATTGCTATAGATACGTTTGACGGCATGTTCCCAGGGGCATTCCCTCACGGCCGAATTTTATCCGGCTGACAATTCACAAATTATCCCGCACATAAAACGGATGCATTTTGATATTATTTGCCTATTCCTGTTCACAAGGTGAGAATTCAGAATTCCTTCAGATTTCCTACAAATTCTAAACAAAATCGGATTGTTCCTTTGTTATTCAAATTAGAGGAAATTCATGAAGCAGATAATCATTATCTTAAGTTGTACAATTATTCCCATATTCAGTTCACTGGGAGAAAATGTTTCGGGAAATGTGAGAGGGACGATCATCGACCAGGAAACAAACGAACCACTCGAATATGTTTCCATAGCCATATTTAAAGCATCGGACAAAGAATTGATCACAGGGACCATCTCCCAGAAGGACGGGAGATTCAGCATTAAAGGATTGGGACATGGCGCGTATTATATTGAAGTATCTTTCATCGGGTACGACAAAATAACCCTGGATGATGTTCAAATTGCGGCGGAGCGGTCGCATATAGATCTGGGCAACATTATCCTTCCCCGTTCCGTCGAACAACTCCGGGAGGTCGAGATTGTCGCGGATGAAATGTCGGTGGAATATAAAATTGACCGAAAGGTGGTTAATGTAGGTCAGCAGCTTACGGCCGCCTCAGGCAATGCGGTAGATATTTTGGAGAATCTTCCTTCGATAACCGTAGATGTCGAAGGAAACGTAGCCTTGCGCGGGAGCACCGGATTTATGGTATTGATCGATGGACGGCCCACAGTTTTGGAATCATCGGAAGCATTGCAGCAGATTCCGGCAAACACCATCGAAAATATTGAGATCATCACGAACCCATCCGCAAAATACAATCCGGATGGCACTGCCGGAATAATCAATGTAATTACCAAAAAAAACAAACTTAAAGGATTAACGGGAACGGCAAATCTGAATTATGGAAATTTTAACCGCTATGGGGGTGGTATATTGTTGAATTATACCAAAAAGAAATGGAGTGTTTTTTTTGGGGCCGATTATAATAATAGAGAAAGCCCGGGACAGGAATTCAATGAACGGATCACCCAAAAGGATGACACCACGTTCTTTACGCGGTCCCGAGGACCGGAGAACCGCAAGCGAAATTTTTGGGTGCTCAGAGGAGGAATTGGATATAACATAAGTGAAAGGGATATTTTAAATTTCGAGTATAATTATGGTTTTGGAAAATATGAGCGGAGTTCTGATCAGGATTACGAGGAAGGTATTCTGCCGGAAGGATCGTTCAATGAATATACGAGCTATCAGTTCGGTTGGAGGTCCGGGCATTTTTACTCACTCAATACGTCTTTTCAGCATGATTTTGCCGGCAAAAACCATAATATAGTTGCTCAGCTTCAATACAGGTCCAGAGAAGGAGACGACACATCAATCAATCAGCTTTTTGATGCCAATGATGATATAACCAGCGGTCAGCTAAATACCGAAGCCGGACCGGGAGCGGTGCTTCAGGCAAATCTTGACTACACGCGGCCTGTTGGCGAAATGAATAAGCTGGAGGTCGGCTATCAAAGCAGAATCGGAAGGAGCAACGATGCTACCGAATTGTATTGGTACAATACAGCCGACGGCGATTTTGAGCTTCAGCCGGAATACAGCAATGATACGGAATACAGCAGAGACATTCATTCATTATACGGCATTTATGGCGGAGAGAAGGGAAATTTCGGATATCAACTGGGGCTTAGGGGAGCGTATACCTATAGAGTGATCAACTCTGTTAAAATCGATGGGGATTTTGTGATCGACCGTCTGGATTATTTTCCAACGTTTCATTCTTCCTACAAACTGCCGGCAGAGCAGCAGGTGATGGCCAGTTATTCCAGGAGAATTGAGCGGCCAAGGTCCTATTATCTCGAGCCTTTCATCACCTGGTCGGATGCTTTTAACGTCAGGCAGGGAAACCCGGAATTGAAGCCCGAATACATCGACGCGATGGAAGTGGCATACCTTAAAGGAATTGGCAATCACTCCTTATCATTTGAAGGGTATTACAGGATTACCAACAACAAGGTAGAGCGGATTCGAAGTGTGTATCAGGAAAATGTCATGCTATCCCGGCCGGAAAATGTCGGACGTGATTACGCGCTGGGATTAGAAATGGTTTTCAGCCTGAATTTCCTTAAATGGTGGAAAATGGACCTTTCGGGAAATCTATACGATTACCAATTGAGAGGGCGCCTGGAGGAGCAGAATTTTGACCGGCAAAGCTTAAACTGGAATACGCGGTTGAGCAATACTTTTCGTTTTTTTGAGGGCAATCGAATTCAGTTAAACTCCAGGTACAATAGCGAAACGGTCACTGCCCAGGGAAAGCGAGGTGATTACTGGACGGCAGACCTAGCAATCAGCCAGGAATTTTGGAAAAAGCAAATGACCGGAATATTGCAGGTAAGGGATATGTTTGGCCGGGTAATTCGACAGCAGACGTCTTCCGGCGTTGATTTTTACTCCTATGGCGAAGATTACAACAAAGCGCCGCAAATATCACTGACGATAAACTACAGATTTAACAATTACAAGAGTAAAAACAAAAGAGACCGCAGCGAAGGAACAGATGATGAATTTTGATCGGCGATTCCGGCCGGCCTCGGAACACACATAGCCGCTGCATTGACTTTGATTCAAGGTCGGTTATTTTCTTATCCTTTGCCTGAGATTTATCAAAGGAAAAAGGATTTTTATTCCAAAACCTTCAGCTCGATCCAATAATTCCGTTCTTCGGTTGCCCGGTCTACCACCCAGTCGGATCCGTATCCTTTAGCTTCGAGAAGATGTGACGGCACCCCTGCTGCGATCAATTTATTCATTACGGCTTCGGCTTGTTTTTGGGTACGGTCGTTGTGATAGGTGTAGCTCACCTTCATGTATGAGACGGTGCTGTCCGTTTCTTCAAATAACCTGTAGCCGGCGCTCAGAATAGCATCTGCCGGGGAAGCGGCAAATGCTCCTTTACCTGCTATTTGTGTTGAATCATTCTCAGTTAAAACACCCTGGGTAATTTCGGAAACGGAGTCCCCGGTTTCCGAATGAAAATCGATTTTATCCGAAGCAACGTCCCATTTGCCCATTTGCCGGTACAAAGTATCAGCAATAATTTCCGTAAGGTCGTTCGAAGGAATAGTATCCGTATAAACGGTGTCTATATATGTTGCGATTTCGATTCTGGTTCCCGGGTTTTTTTTGAGAAAACCAACAATCCGCTTTATTTCAATATCGGATCTGTCCGACAATTCGGAGGTATAATTTTCGAAATGAATGGTTGACAACGGAAGGATTGATCCCCGGCGTAGAGCTATGAGTGCTATGGGGTATTCTTCCTTTCTGGATATGAGCATTTGCTCAAGGTCAAACATTTTAGAGGCATACGTATGCCCGCCTTTTTGAGGGAAGGCCGAGACGTCATAACAGGCGCCCTCCGGAAGAAATAGGGTGTAGCTGTTATCATTTCGATTCAATTTGGTGGTGGTATAAACTTCTCCCGTCGCGACGTCAAAAGCTTGGACAAGCACATCTTCATGGGGATTTTGTCCATCATCGTAAGTCACTTCGCCAGTGAGCATGAGTACTTTCCCCGGTCGGAATTCCTGCGGAATAATGGCTTTGTAAATATTGAACCGGTCTCTGTATTTCCCGGTAAAATAGATGATATCGCCTCTGGCCGGCACAGAAACAAACTCATCGTTTTCCGTGGTGTTTAAAAGAGATAAAGCTTTGGGATACGTCCACGTTCCATTTTCTTTAGTGGTGGAATAAAGATCGAGCTTCCCTTTTCCTCCGGCTTTTCCGGAGGCAAAAATCAATGTTTTATTGTCAGCCATGATCCTCGGCGTTGTTTCGTGATTTAAATTTATATCGTCGGGCAAAGCTTGAGGTTCTGACCATCTGGTCGATGAGAGTCGATGAGAAACAAAAATCCTGCAATTATTTTTTTGGGTATTATCCATCGACTCACATCGCATAAAATAAATCGATTTGCCGTCCGGACTCATCGATGGATTTCCCTCGTTGGTTGTGGAGTTTAAAGGTTTCCCCGGATTTTTTGGCCGGGACCAGTATTTGCCTTTCTTCTCGCTTATCCAGATGTCGTAATTGCCGATCGATGGCGTCCTGCGGGAGGAAAATACCACAAAATTTCCATCGTAACTTAGACAAAAACTTCCTACGTGATCCAGCCCGGGCCTGTTGATGCTTGGAACCGGCTCTGGATCCGCCCAGGTTTCTGCCCCTGTTTTGTAGGTATATTTAACTTCAAAGCCTTCCCCGTCCGTATAGTCGGTAAGGAAAATCATTTGGTTCCCATCTCCACTAAGAGATGGGAAAATATGAGAATGAGTCGGTACGTTTATGTTCCCGGCCAATCGTTTTTTAGGGATTTGTGCAATCGAAGCATTAAAAAATACGGCGGGAATAAGAAGAATAAGAAGATTTTTATTCATGCAAGACATTTTTGTTAAGCGCTCAAGATAAAAATGAAATTTATGGTTGCAAAGCATCAATCATGCCTATTGTTTATAATTATTTCTCCATACAGGTAACTTTTGTTTCATTTTTGTAGCGAAGAAAAATTTTCAATGGAGATTTTTGGATTGGATTTGTGACGGCGATTGTATAATTTTCTCAATGACTTGCTCCTGAATTCGGAAGAACTTAAATTATACACATATGAAAGTCGATCTTTAGGAATTTTAGTCATAAATTAATACCTGTAAATCTACCGTAATGAAACAGGCCATGCCTGAGCTAATTATTGAGATACACGAGATCATGATGATCAGCGGCACAAGGTGAGGTTTCTGCAAATTTTAAACAGATAAAACCGGCGTGGCCGGAGCAAATTCAAGACACATACGAGTAGGATCATATTTCTCTGTGCGTCAGCAAACTATAAAAATATAATGAAATGAACCGGCGTGGCCGGAGCAAATTCAGGACACACACGAGTAGGATTATATTTCTCTGTGCGTCAGCAAACTATAAAAATATAATGAAATGAAACGATCTTTCTGCGCAACATGTTTAATTATGTTGCTTTTTGCCATCGAAGGCCGGTCTCAGGGCAGCTTACTTGAAGACGGCTTTAGTTTAAAATTCTCTGTTGGATTTCCGCCGTCTCAGTATGGGTTTGATGGAGAATTACCTCTTCCAAAAGAATTGGAACTGGAGACCACTTTTGGATTGGAGATCGGAAATCAATGGTATTTTTATAATTCCGGACATTTTGGCGTCGGTTTGGATATCAACTGGTTTGATGTGGTTTATGGAAGAGCTAAATTGAATAATCCTTTAACCGGGACCATCAATAGAATTACGCTCGAAGGATCTTTTATCGAGTTTGGCCCGGTTGCGACGTATGCGATTAATGATTTATTCGCAATTGAGGGGTATTATAATCTACGACCAACCTACATGGTCACCTACTATTGGGAAAACACCGACGATTACGTTCTGGTCAGGAATTTTAATTTTCTTCATGGATTTGGGATCGGAGTCCGGCTCAAATTTTTCTATATCGGTTATGAGGCCACTTTCGGAAACATCGACGGGAATGTAAGTGCTGACGGTGAATTTGAAGATTTTGAGTTATTATTTGATGAACAGCGCATGAGCGGCAGCAATTCAAAGTTGATTATTGGATTTCAGTTTTAGCGGAACGGTCGACAGCAAATCACCGCAAATCATGGTCCAATGCCAACCCTTGTGCAACTCCGTTTGCATGGTCGTAGAAACCCGGTCTTTGTCAGAGCACGAAAACCGAAAGCACTGACCGAAATGATTAACCTTGTTTGTGCCAGTTTGTACGGTTTACATCCTGAATAGCTCTCAATATGTCTCTCCGGCTTATCTGCCCTTTCAATTTACCGTTGTCATCGATCACCAGTAATCGCTTATAGTTGGATTTTAGGAATACGTTGGCGGCATCGACAATATCGGCGGAGATATGTATGGTTTGGTAGATGTCGGTCATATAGGATTTTACTTGTTTCTTTCTGATCGGAACATTGTGATATACGCTGTCTACCAGCGTACGAAGGCAGTCTTTATCATCAATTACGCCAACAATTTCATTATTCTTGTTGAGCACCGGGGCTCCCGAGATCCTTTTTTCGAGGAGGGTATTGATCACTTCCGTGAGCTCGGACTGTGCAGAAAAAGTAATGAGGTTTTTGGCCATATATTTTGTGATTGGGTCATATTTTTTTACGGATAAGGCCGGATCGCTGCGCTTCTTTTCAAGATTTGGCTTAAAGTTCATAGCTGGTAAAATTAGATGTACACTCCTAAAACTTGGTCATAAATTAAATCGTCAACCAAATAATATAAAGAAATTCTACCTTAAATGCTATTAATTTAGGGTGAAAATAATATTAACAAATAGCTGATGCCGGTGGATGGGAAATGTTTGTCTGCCTGTAAAACACAGTGCAGCTTCAAGGATTTGGCGATCTGCATGCGCTTTATTGTCCGGAGGCCCGGATTCATCTCAACCGTCAAAATTCGGGGACCATCCTTGTACTGCAGCGATTTTGCCTCCCACGATGAGGCGGAAAAATCAATCCTGCCGATGAGTAGGCACTCCGGACTTCAGCGATTGTGTAAAATAACCCGGAAAGTGTTGGCTGCTTCAAATGTCTACTCCGGGTCGGCGTAATTAATACCTAAAGCCTTGATGTATTCCGAATAATTAACCTGAAATTCTTTCTTTGCGCTGACAAAATCTTTGTACGCCGATTCCCAGAAAATCTGGGCGTTCAATACATCAATAATTGGGCTCAACCCTTCGATATACCTGTCCATGATCAAATTGAGATTTTCATCTGCTTGCTGTACGGAATTCTGGGTTAAGTTTACTTTTCTTACGGATTCTTCCAGTGCATATCGAGCCTGATTTACCTCCAGAATTACAAGATCTTCCGTTTTGTCCAGTTGAAACAGCGCGATTTGATTTCTGATTCTGCTGGCTTCCACTTCTTTTCCTCTTTTCCCAAAATAAATGAGGGGCATATTTAAATATCCGAAAACCTGATAATTCCAGTTTGGCTCCGATGAAAGGTTTTGTCCCGGGGTACCCCATCGGCCAAAAGCCCCGACGCCAACGCTCGGCAGGTAGGGAGATTTGGCTATACCGACATTTAAATCAGATACGGTGACCAGGTTTTCGCGGATCTTGATTTCGGGTCTTGTATTTAATGCGGTTTGTACATCGTCCGTATTTTCAATGACAGAAAAATCGACCGCGATGGAGTCTTTAATTTCGATATCTGCAGCAATTTCATTTCCGATGAGCCGGTTAAGCGCCATCTCGGAAATACGCAGATTATTTTCCGATTGAATGACCTTGAGTTCGGCATCGTTGAGATTAACTTTGGCCTGAAGATATTCCGTCCGGCTTAAGACTTCTTCTTCTACTTTATCGAGCGTCGTATTGACCAGGTTCTGAATAATATCCCGATATCGGATGGCCAGGTTTTTTAGCTCACCGTCAGCGACAACTTCCCAATAGGTTTTGTCGGTTTCAAGAATGATCTCAGATCCGGTAAATTTCGTTTGTTCACCGGCAATAACCTCCTGTTTCTGAGCGATTTCGTGCGTTTTGCTCACGGCACCTCCGCTGTAGATATTCTGGGTAATCCCCAATCTGAAATTATAAATATGCTCCAGCGCACCTTTGGTTTCATAGCCGTTGATGTCAATACCATTGCTCAAATACCTGTAGTTCGAATTGAAGTCGATTCTTGGAAGTTTATCGGTCCCAAAGGCGGATGCGTCATAGCTCGCGGCTTCGTATCCGGCCCGGGCGCTTTTAACATCCTGATTGTATTCGATGGCCATTTTTCTACAGGTATCAAGAGGAAGGACTTCCTGGGCGATGAGTTGAATAGGGGAAAAAACAACGGATAAATATAGGATTGACTTCATCTTAATTCTTGTTTTCAGGTTTTCTTAGTTTATACATCGTTGCATACAAGACCGGCAGCACAATGATGGTAAGTACGGTTGCAATTGCCAGTCCCCCCATAATGGTTGCGGCCATGCCCCCGAACATGGGGTCCGGCAGCAGCGGAACCATTCCAAGAATGGTAGTGCCGGCTGCCATCCCAACAGGTACTGCCCTCGATTGGGCCGCTATCACAATGGCGTCGTACTGCGAGCGATTGTTTTCCCGGATTTCCAGCTCTGCCTGATCAATAAGGACGATCGCATTTTTGATTACCATGCCAATCAGACCAAGTAATCCTAAAATGGCAAAGAATCCAAAGAACTGACCTGTCAACAAAAATCCGGCGGTGACACCGATCATGACCATGGGAATCATAAGCAGGATCATGGAGACTTTGCGATAGCTGTTAAACAAAACCACTAAAACCGCAACAATGAGGAACATGGCGATTCCGAGCTTGGCCATGATGGCATTTTGTGTATCGGTTTGTTTCTTATACATCCCGTCCCAAAAAATGGAGTATCCTTCCGGAAGTTCCATGGCATTTATTTTTGGCATCAGGATATCTTCGACCTCCGGATTTTCGACGCCCCAAACCGGATCCGACATCGCCGACAGGGCCCGTTGCCGGTTGTATCTGCGAATCATAAACTCCTCCCATTTTATTTCATATTTCTCCACGATTCTATCGAGTGCTATGGGTTTTCCTCCCATGGAGCTATAGATGGGCAGGCTGCCCAAATTTCCGTAGTCGTACTTTTTGCGATTGATGTCTTTGATCAGGATGGGCACGATGTCGTCCCCTTCGCGGTAATGACCTACATGTTGACCGTCGGTAATTCGTTTTATTGCCATTGCCATGTCTTCTCTCGAAATACCCAATCGTTGCCCTTTGTTCTGAGAATATATCGGATTCCAGATCATGGTTTTATTTCCCCAACTATCCCTGATGTTTTCGACCAGCGGTTCGTCACGCATGATGCGCTTTGCCTTTTCTGTAAGTGCCCTTAGAACATTTGGGTCGGGGCCCAGAAAGGTCGGTTCGATGATTGCATCCGGGGCCGGAGCAACTTTGAACTTATAGAAAATCGAGGTGGCGTCGGGATAATTCGCTTCGAGATGTTCTTTTAATTCATCCATCAGCGCCTCCGCTTGCCTGTAATCTCCGGTTTCGATGAGAAGGTTGGCCAGATTTGGCCGGCCAAACCATGAAACCGTGGCCAGGTAATATCTGAGCGGACCGGCTCCCATAGTGATCGAAACATTTTGTACTTCCTCCTTTGCAAGTAAATAGCTTTCAATTTCGATCATGTCTTTTTCAATTTGTTTGACCGACATGCCTTGGGGGAGGAAGTAATCTACCTTAAACATGGGTTTATGAATGGCCGGGAAAAATGCTTGCTTCACAAACCCAAACATTACCAGCGAAAGTATAAATACGCTGAGCAGGGCACCGAGGGTCACCCATCTGAAAGCGATGCATTTTTCAATAAATGCTTTCAGCTTAACAAAGAATCTGCCTGCAAACGGATCCTTGGCTTCCTTATCTTTTTTAGGTTCCTTTAATATAAATTCTCCATAGACAGTCGTTTGAATAAGCGCAAAAATCCAGCTAAGCCCCAACGAAATCGCGAGCACGATGAATAATGGTTTTATAATTTCGGCCGTATTGGAACCGGCAAGAAAAAGTGGGAGAAACGACATGATGGCAATGAAAGTTGCACCGAGTAATCCCCATTGAGGAATGGTAGCCCCGTTTATCAGGGCTTCTACTTTTGGCACACCCCTTTTCATCGCAATGGTGGCATTGTCGGTTACTACAATGGCATTGTCGACCAGCATTCCCATGGCAACTATGATGGCTGCCAGCGATGTGCGATGCAAGTCCACGCCGAACAGCATCATAAAGACAAGCGTTGCAAGTATGGAGAAGATCAAACTGCTACCTATCAGAATTCCACTTCGCACGCCCATCGCAAATAATATGATTATTACAACGATAGAAACCGAAATGATCAGGTTCATAATAAAATCGTTATTTGCTTCTACGGCCACCTCATTTTCAAAATAGATACCTTCGATTTCCATGCCTATCGGGATCAGCGCCGTTAATGTAGCAAGTTTTTTGGCAACCATATCGCCCATCAGGACGGAGTTGCCTCCGACACGGGTGGAAATGCCAATGCCAATGGCCCTTTTGCCGTTCATCCGCATTTTAACAATGGCCGGATCGAGGTAATCCCTGGTGATGGTTGTGATATCCTTCAGACGGAAAACGCTGCCGTCTTGGCCTTTGATGATGAGGTTTTCAATTTCTCCGACAGATTGAAAAGTACCTGGCGCTTCTACTCTGATCTCATTTTGACCTGCGGCAATTTTTCCACTCTGAACCAATTTGTTTTGCGCCTGGATTGCTGCGACAAGTTGTTCGGGGATGACACCGGCGTTGGCTAATCGTTCCTGTGAGATTTCCACATTGATTACTTTTGGCTGTATACCAAAAAGTTCTACTTTACTCACTTCCGGTATCGGCACAATCTCACGTTTGATGAATTCGGCATAATCCTCAAGTTCGCTGTATTCAAATCCCGCTTCTGCTGTGAGCGCATAATATACTCCGAATACGTCCCCGAAGTCATCGTTGATCATGGTGGGGATACATCCGGGAGGCAGCTCAAATTGAGCGTCCTCGACTTTCCGTCTCAATTCATCCCAAATCTGTTTGAATTCTTCTTTGGGGATGGATTCAAAAAAAGCGACTTTTATAAATGAAATTCCGGCCCTTGATTCCGACTTGATAAAATCCACACCCCTGGTAGCCTGAATCGTACGTTCAAGCACTTCGGTGACCTGTTCTTCGACTTCAAACTGATTTGCTCCCGGATACTGGGTAGTTAGCACGGCTTCTTTGATTACAAATGGCGCATCTTCGGCTTTGCCAAGTTTTTCAAAAGATATGACGCCTCCGATAATAGAAAATGCAAGGAAAAAATGTATGACCCTTTTATGGGACATCGCATAACTGGCAATACTCATAGCAATAGCGATTTAATAAGCGAAGAGAATTTTATAATTTGTCCATTATCGGCTTTACCTTTTGACCTTCTGTGAGCTTGTGAACACCGGCGGTTACAATCCATTCGCCGGATTCAATACCTCCCTGAATTTCAATGGAACTGTGGGAGATCAGCGAGCCAACCTTTACATCTCGCTTTGTCACGAAATTACTGGACTTATCCATAACCCAAACGGCGGGGCTATCAGGCTTTTCACCTTCGAATACTGCCGAAAGCGGAACAATATAGGACGTAGTGCCCGCATCATTGGCCAAAATGATATCTACACCGCAAGTAAGGCCGGGAGCTATGATATAACCGGCAGTGGGTGAATTTACAAAATCCAGATAGAGTGAAAGCGGATATCCGGCGGGGTCCGGGGTTTTTCCCGCTTCTTTTAAGGTGGCCGTAAATTGCTTTTCCGGATATGCATCAAATACTACGCGGTATGCGCTGAATTGCGGGAAATAAATTGCCAGGTTTTCCGGTATATGGGTATGTATTTCGATGCGGGACAAGTCCAATAGTGTTGCAATAGTTTGACTTGCAGCGACATCCTGGAAATTTTCGACCAGTTTTTTGCCGATGAAGCCATCAAATGGCGCGTAAATTTTGGTGTCATTTACCGCATTTACCGCATTTTCGTACTTCGCTTTAGCCTCGAGATAATTGGCGAGCTTAATGTCGTATTCATTTTTTGAAACGGAACCTTTTTTATACAGATTTTTATAGCGCTGCTCCTCGGCCCCGGCTTGATTCATTCTCCCTTCGTCACCGATTAAGGCAACCCGGTAATCCCGGGGATCGATTTCAGCGATTAATCGCCCTTTTTTTACCGCCATCCCCTCTTCGATAGTTAATTTGATAAGCGGTCCGCCTACCCGGAAGGATAATTCGACCTCGCGATTTTCTGCAGATACGGCCGGGAGCCCTTTGCTCAATTGATCCGCAGCCGTTTCAGCCTGAATAGCTTTTACAGGCCTTACGTGCGCTCTTTTAGTATCCTCCTTCTTATTACAGCTAAAAAGCAATGCCAAGAAGGAAATGAAAAGCAGGTTTCTCTTATTCATGTGGTTGGTTTTAGATTAAAATCTACCGAGTAATTTAATTTATTATTATTAAAAATTGTATTGAAAACTCAATATTGTTTTAAATGATCACTAAATCGGCCTTTGCAGGCAAGGTTTCATCAATATTCAACCGATAGCGCGTATGCATTCAAGTATATTTTTTTAAATTAGAGTAATAGCTTTGGATGGTAGACACTTTTTTTAAACGCCTATTACAGTTATGACAGAGAAAGAAAAGATGCTTGCCGGTGAGTTGTACAATGCGGATGACCCTCACCTCAAAACCGATCGAAGAAATGCACGCTTATTGATCAAAAAATATAATGACTCGACAGATGAGCAAATTCTGTTGCGGAAGGAAATACTCAGCGAACTTATTGGCGGGTACAGTAAGGGCCTTTACATCGAGCCGCCATTTTATTGCGACTATGGGAGCAATATTACGGTTGGAGAAAAAGTATATTTCAACTTCAATTGTGTTGTCCTGGATGTAAACAGAATTGCCATTGGAGATAACACTCTCTTTGGACCAAATGTTCAGATATATTCCGCAACGCACCCTATGGATTACAAAATCCGCAGAGCATGGCTTGAGTTGGGCAAGCCGGTCACCATCGGGTCCGATGTGTGGATTGGAGGAAGCGCTATCATTTGTCCGGGTGTGACCATAGGAGATCGAAGTGTGATTGGCGCGGGAAGCGTTGTAACCCGTGACATACCCTCCGATACTTTTGCCGCAGGGAATCCGTGCAAGGTGATAAAAAAACTCGATCAGGAAGTGTAGGCAAAACCCAGTTCATTCGTTATCCTTTGAAATTCAAGGTGTAAGCGGGCTTTTATTCTGATTTTCTTATTGGAAACAGGGTGTGAAAATGCCAGCTCTCCGGCATGAAGCAACATGGTCATCAAATCAAATCTATCCTTAAACAGCTTGTTCTGTTTGTTGCATCCGTGGGGTCTGTCAGCAATGATTGGATGATTAATATGTGCCAGATGCTTTCTTATTTGGTGTTTTCTTCCTGTCTCCGGGAACACATCCAATAAAGAATATCTTGATGTTGCATGTTTGCCAAACGGTATGTCCAGCTCAACTTTATCTACTGTTCTAAATCTGGTGACAGCATCTTGAAGCACTCCATTGTCTTTTCTGACGGGATAATCAATAACTTGTTCATCATCCGTAAATCCACGAACGATCGCCAGATACTTTTTAGAGACGTTTCTTGCGGCAAATTGTTTTTGCATGGTTCTGTGGATCTCTTCATTTAAACCGAAAAGTAAAACTCCGCCGGTTTTTCTGTCGAGTCTATGAATTGGGTAAACATGTTTGTCAATTTGGTTTCTGAGCAATTGAAGCGCAAATACATCAGCTTCAGCGGCAATTTTAGTGCGGTGCACTAAAAGGTCATGCGGTTTATTTATCGCAACCAAGTAATCGTCTTGATATATTATTTCCAGGAACACCCGATCGGGCATGTTTATTGTTATTTTTGCAAAACTATTAATTTAAGTTTTACATTGACTAAAAGAAAAGCGGGTTTTCAAAATAGACGAATAAATCTGTAAGTCTCAAACGAAATGTTAAATTTGGATTTTTTTTAAAATTGAGGAAATAGTATTGATGACAGAAACTGCAACATATGAAGATATTCGCCCTTACAGGGATGATGAATTCACCGAAGTAATGAATAGGTTACTCGATTCTCCAACGGCCGGACTTTTGATTAAAACCGTATTCCCGACACTGCCGGTTAGCCGGGTAATCGGTCAGCTGCGAGACATCAAAACCATCAAGGATTTTCAGGAGAAGATCATCTATAAAGCGCTTCTTCAGATTTTGGCAAAGACAAGCTCAGGCCTTACAAAATCCGGCCTGGATAATCTGGATAATAAAAAAGCGTACTTGTTCATCTCAAATCACAGGGACATCATTCTGGATCCGTCCATTCTCAATTCGACAATTTATGAACTGGGTTTTGAAACTGCCGAGATCGCCATTGGAGACAATCTCTTGGAAACCCCCTGGGTGAAAGATTTGGCCCGGCTGAACAAAAGCTTCATTGTAAAGAGAAACCTGTCCGTAAGAGAATTGATGATTGCCTCTAAAAACCTTTCGAACTATATCTATGACACGTTGACCTGCACCAGACATTCGGTCTGGATAGCGCAACGCGAAGGAAGGGCGAAAGACGGCAATGACCGGACCCAACCCGGCCTGCTTACCATGCTTGGCATGGCTTCAAAATGCGCTTTGAAAGCGCATTTCGCCAATTTGAATATCGTTCCTGTTTCCATTTCCTATGAACACGATCCCTGTGATGTGGATAAGGCCAGGTCGCTTTATGCCATGAAGTTTTTTGGCGGATACAACAAAGAAAAGAATGAAGACAATCTTGCCATGCGAAAGGGTATTCTGGGCGCTAAAGGAAAAATACACATTCATTTTGGCACTCCGGTAAAGGGTGAAATCGACAGATTGCCCGATGACCTGCACAAGAATGAATTGATTCACCGGATTGGCTTGTTGTTGGACAAACAGATCATTGGAAATTACAAGATTCAAAAGAGCAACCAAATCGCCTTTGATTTGCTTCACGGTACTTGCGAAAGGCTGGTCGACTATTCGGAGCTCGACAAAAAAGAATTTGTTGATGATATCGAACGGAAAATATCTGTTATGGCGGGGGAAGAAAGTGAATTGAGGACCATTTTCCTGAATATGTATGCCCAGCCATATAAGAGCAAGATGGAGCTGTCCGGAAATGTTGGAAATAGCAAATAACATCTTTTAAGCATGATGAACGGCTGGTACCTTTGCCCTGAGAAATGCCCATCGTTTTTGTACGCCACAGGCATCAAATGTGAAGCTGGAGAAGTCGGCCGGATCAACGGAAAAACATCTTCGTTACCGTGATTTTTATTGAATTGCGGGCAAATATCCCGGGGCGTGCTGCGCGGTCATGGAAAACACCGGAGATCGCCATGCCATATTTCCCGTTCACCTTGATCATCTTTGTATCCTGTCCCGAACATTATCTTTCGCGTCCCGGCCCGGTCCTTGTAAACGGTCCGGCGTTTTTCGATCTTTTCCCCCGAGACATAGATTGAGTCGCTGCTACCGTTCGAATTAAAATCCTTCCGCCGGTAAAACGTCAATCTGCAAAGAAATCTCTCAATATTATTTTTCTGTCCGATCATTACCAAATGTAATATTGATTACATAATAATAGGGCGACGCGCTCCTATATTTCGATTTATTTAATCATCTATTTAGATCCGATCTTTATAAAACTTTGATTAAATTTATTATTCAATACGATTTAATTGCACATGGACAAAGAGAGACAAAAAAGCAAACCTGAAAATCAAATTCAATCTGAAAGCGCTAAAAAAAGCATTAGCAGAAGAGGATTTTTGAGAGGTGCGGGTCTTACGACCGTCGGTACGGTGGCCTTGCAATCGGGCGTTCTGGGGAGCCCATTACAGGATGAGACGCTTGCAGAGCAGTCGATAGGACCGGATGCTGCCCTGATCCGGCTACATGTAAATGGCAAATCCAGGTCATTGGCTGTCGAGCCGAGAACTACCCTGGCAGCTGCCTTGAGAGACCATCTTCAATTGACGGGCACCAAAGTTGTTTGTGACCGGGGAGCATGCGCTGCCTGTACGGTTTGGGTGGACCGAAAGCCGGTAAATTCCTGCATGACACTGGCTGTGGAAGTTGTAGGCAGAGAAATCACTACTATAGAGGGAATTGGTTCCGAAGATGATTTGCATCCGGTTCAACGCGCATTTGTCGATCACGATGCATCTCAATGCGGATTTTGCACTCCGGGTATGATTATGACGGCTACGCATTTTCTTGAAAACCATCCAAAGCCGGATTTGGAGGATGTGAAAGTGGCGCTGCGCGGCAATCTTTGCCGCTGCGGAACTCATCCGAATGTATTTAAGGCTACGCTTGCCGCATCAAAAAAAATGTAATTGACAAACCATGGATACTAAAAAAATAATATTGCCAAAGGGAATCCCGGGACATAATCTTGGAGAAATAGAAAGAGAGGTGCCGGTTACGGAACCATCTGCTTGGCCGGTCAACGATAAACTGAAGTACGTGGGCAAGCCCGTTAAAAGATACGATGCGGTAGCAAAAGTAACCGGAAAAGCAAAATTTACAGCCGATATACGATTACCGGGCATGCTGTACGCCAAGTTCTTCCGGTCAAATACGCCGAATGCGAAAATCAAAACGTGGGATTCGAGCAAAGCTGAGAATTTGCCCGGAGTATATGCAATTCATGTTTTAAAGAACGATGACGGAGAATTCCCGGAAGTAAAATATGCCGGCCAACCTTTAGCCGCTGTTGCCGCTTCGAGCCTGGACGTGGCCGAAGAAGCTGTAAAACTAATTGATGTTCGTTACGAATATTTCGATTTTGTGATCGATGTTGAAGAAGCCCAAAGACCTGAATCGCCATTGGTCCACAAGGTAGAGGTCGAAGCCAAAGCAGATGGAGGTGATGTGGGAGTTACGCACGACGGTTCAAAGGCAAATGGCAATATTGTCGGTCCGTCTACCGGGAGTTTTTACGGTGGTCCGAGAGGTGATCTCGACGAGGGATTCAGAGCTGCGGACGTGGTTGTCGAGCGCATTTACAGGACTCAGGTACATACCCATGTCCCACTGGAAACCCATGGTGTGGTCGCAGACTGGAAACCTGGAAATCTGACGGTCTACGCATCCACTCAAAATACGGCAAATGTCAGGGATGAAATGGCTGAATATTTTGACTTGCCAAAAAGCAGTGTACGGGTACTGTCGGAATATACGGGAGGCGGATTTGGAGCTAAACATAGCGCAGGGGTTTATGGCCCGATGGCTGCAATATTGTCAAAAAAGACCGGCAGGCCTGTCTGGTTGATGCTCGATCGAAGAGAAGAGCACATTTCTGCGGGCAACCGGCCCAATTCCATTCATTATTTAAAGATAGGCGCCAAAAAAGACGGCAAACTTACCGCGATCCGGCAGCGGTCTCATGGTACTGCCGGTGTGGCGCTCGGTGCCGGCGTCGGTCGCGTTGCTCAGGCACTGTACGAGTGCCCCAATTTCTCAACCGAGCAATATGACGTATACACGCATGCAGGCCCCGGAGCGGCATGGAGGGCGCCGGGAAATGTGCAGGGCGCTTTCGGTCTTGAACAGGCCATTGACGAAATGGCTGAAAAGCTCGGAATCGATCCCCTGGCTTACCGGGATATTATCGACTCGAGTGAGATCCGTAAAGTGGAACGTATACGCGGAGCGGAGAAATTCGGATGGTCGAGAAGAAAAAAAACGGGTTCCGGTCAGGGACCGATAAAAAAAGGTATGGGCATGGCTCAGTCTACATGGCCCAGATTTGTAAACCTTGATTCCACGGCCGAAGTAAGGATGCTGAAAGACGGTGCGGTCGAGGTTCGGTCGTGTACCCAGGATATTGGCACGGGCACAAAGACGGTGTTAGGCCAGGTGGTTGCCGAAGAGCTCGGAATCCCTGTAGAGCACGTCACTGTTTCGATTGGAGATTCATATTTTCCAAATGGGCCCGGATCGGGAGGTAGTGTTGCTACCGGGTCCATAACGCCTCCGGCCAGAAATGCGGCCTATAAAGTAAAAATGGAATTGTTTGAACAGGTCGCCGGAAAGCTGGAAACCAAGGCCGGGAACCTGGCAATGAAGGATGGAAAGATTTTCGATACACAGGATGTCTCGAAATCGATCGAATTTAAAGAAGCCTTAAAATCGATGCGGACCGGGCAAATTATTGCTACCGCCTCCAGAACGGACGACTACGGAGGATTCAGGAAACCCTGGGGGTTGGCGCATGGTGATCTGGGATCCGTTCAGTTTGCCGAAGTTACGGTAGATACGGAAACCGGTTTTGTAAGAGTCGATAAGATTGTTGCGGCGCATAGCTGCGGCAGGCCCATAAATACGGCACAAGTCGAAAGTCAGATCAATGGAGGCATTATTCATGGATTGGCATACGCACTTTATGAATACAGAGTAATGGATAAAGAAACAGGTATTATGATGAATGCCAACGTGGATCAATATAAATTGCCGTATTCCATGGAAATTCCGGAGATCGAATCCATTATTATCGAGGATTACGCCGGAGCTTCTTCGACCGACGCCTACGGTATCGGAGAGCCTGCCAACATTGCGACGGCCGTAGCTATTGCAAACGCCGTATACAACGCGATCGGAGTAAGGATCTATGAGATTCCGATGACTCCGGATAAAATATTAAAAGCTTTGAAGAAAATTTAACCCAGGAAGCCATGAATAAATTCAGTTGGTACGAAGCAAAATCCGTGGAGGATGCCGTCAAAAAAGCAAATGCAACCGCTTCCGATCTTCTCGGCAAAAAGCCCGGCGGATCTTCAGTGATATTTAAAGCCGGAGGTATAGACCTGATGGACTTGATGAAAGAAGGACTTGTAAACCCGTCCACAATTATCAGCCTGAGAAAGATCCCGGGATTAGACCGTATTGAATACGATGAAAATGCAGGATTGAAGTTGGGAGCGAATGTTGCCCTGGCCGCTATCGAATCGAATGAAACGATTCAGGAAAAGTACCTGGCGCTTCATCAGGCAGTAGCCCATGCCGGAACACCTCAGTTGAGAAATTCGGCTACCCTTGGCGGCAACCTTGCCCAGCGGACCAGATGCTGGTATTTCAGGTCCATAGAGCATGAGTGCTACCGAAAAGGGTCGGGAACGTGCTATGCTCAAAAAGGCGAAAACGAATTTCACGCCATTATGAATAACAGCACATGTGCCAGCGTGCATTCTTCATCCGTTTCAACGGCTTTGATGGCGTTCAATGCCAGGGTCCTGATCACCACTGCGGAAGGTAAAAGCAAGGAAGTCGGAATGGAAGAATTCTTTGTTCATCCTGAAGTGAACAGTAAAAACGAAACGATTCTGAATTCCGGAGACCTGATTACATCGGTCGTTGTTCCTCCGGTGAGCCCGCATACAAAAAGCTATTACATCAAGTATGGTGTTCGCGAATCGCATGATTGGGCGATGGCGGATGTGGCCGTGGTGACGGAAATAAGCGGAGGAAAATGTAAAAATGCTGAAATTACACTTGGGGCAGCCGCGCCGGTCCCAATCAAGGCGGGTGGAGCCGCCAATAAGCTGATTGGAAAATCAATTACCGAATCCCTGGCAAAATCGGCCGGGAAAGCTTCGATGAAAGGAGCGACTCCCCTTGCCGGGAATACGTATAAAATCCCGGTCTTTGAAGCCATTGTGAAACGAGCCATACTAAAAGCTGTATAATCATGAAAAGAGTAAAATCCATAGATACGAATTTCTGTAGGTACCTTAAGGCAAAGAATCCGTTTGGAACACTTGAAGGCGGGACCGGCGATTGGTATGTGTTCGATGATGCCAATACCATATACTGGTGTGTAAAATCCATGGGAGCGGGAGGACCGGACAACGGCCCGGTCGAACCGGGCAGGTGCTTGGAAGATCGCCACTGCTTCAGATCAAGAGATTGATATTCGATGTGAACCCCGGTGCCGGTCGAAAAAAGATGATCTCAGCGATATATTAATGTTCCGCTTTGTGGATTCTCAGGATGTATTTGGTTCATTCGCAAAACCGGCCGTAAAATTATCCTGTGAATTCCACAGCGTTTGATGCAATGTTTCGGATCCGTTTTATACAATGACCCGGCTATGATCCGTATGCTATTTTCAATGGTTGCCTCATGTCCTGTGGCAGCCGTTCCAACTTAAAGAGCGGCATCGGCCAACTTCATCTTCAATTGGTACGAGCGCACATTGCAATCCGACACTGCGCAACACCCATCGATGTTCATGCCGAAAAAAAAGTGCCGTCATAACAGAAAATTTTAAAAAAAAATTAGATTTTGCTCAACATGTGTCCAAAACAAATGATCCCATCTGTCTTTAAACTAAAATAATTAGCAATGAAGAAGTTTTTATTATTACTCCACGAGGACACTGAAAAGATGAGCGACCTGTCTCCCAAAGAAATGGAAGAATTGACGCATGCACATTTTGCCTGGGCAACCAAATTGGATGAAGCGGGGCATTTAATCTCCGGAGATGGTTTGGATGAACATGGCGTTCAAATTGCAAATAAGGAATGCATCGTCAAAGACGGGCCTTACCTTGAATCAAAAGAAATAATTGGTGGTTACTATTTGATTCAGGCAAAAGATTTGGATACTGCCGTAAAAATAGCAAAGGAATGTCCATGCCATTTATGGGGAGGAACTACTGAGATCAGGCCTGTGATGGAATATGAAGAATAGATCCCATTCCATCATTGAATCGAGCTATCGAACGTACCATGGCAAATTGTTCGCTTCGCTTCTAAGCCGGTTTGGAGCCGGCTGTGTACCTCAAATAGAGGATGCAATTCAAAACTCATTTTATAAATCCCTAAAAAGTTGGAAACCCGGCCAAATTCCCGATAATAAAGAAAACTGGCTTTACATTGTAGCGCGAAACGATGTCATTAACCAACTGAAAAAGGATAGCAGAACTCAATCGAGCTGTCCGGCCGGAGACCGGGGAGACGATAAGGTGGTGGTGGAGGATTTGCGATTGCAGACAATTATGTTTTTATCGCAGTTCAAAAACGTTTCGTCACAAGCAAAAGTACTGTTCGTTTTAAAGAATATTTTTGGCCTGAGCATCCGGGAAATTAGCGAAAGTACGCTCTTGACACAGGACGCGATCTATAAGAGCGTCAATCGGACAAAAAGGAGTTTTCAGCAGGGGCTGGAAAACAAAACGCTTCATCGAACCTTTGACGCGGTTACTGAAAACGAAATTGCGCTTGTAGAAGAATTCTTATATGCGGTTTTTAATATTGGCTTTGATTCCTTTAATGTGAAAACCGAGTCTGTCGTAGATGAAGATCTATGTTTGGAAGCTTTGGCCATCGCCAGACTGTTGCTCAAGAAATTTGGCAGGACATCTTCCGGAAATCTGATTGCACTATTCTGTTTTCATGTGGCAAGAATTCCTGCCAAAGTTGAAAACGGCAGGCTCATATCCTTTTTTGATCAGGATAAAAAAAAATGGAAGAGCGAGTTTATCTCATTGGGATTTCACTATTTGACAAAGCCGGCGGCACTCAATAAGTACTATGTGGAAGCTTTGATTGCGAGCAAGTACATGGTTACAAGACAATTCAATACCGAACAATGGAACGAGATCATAAAACTCTACGAGCTCTTAACCAAACTGTCAAATTCACCAATTGTGAAGCTCAACCTGTGCTACTGTTTGCATAAGGCCCAAAAAACGGATAAAGCGTTGAATTTATTGAATGCCATTGAAAGCGAATTGCCCGGGGAACACGTCTATTTTTCATTGGTTAAAGCGAATATCATTAAAGAAACAGATGGCCCGGCCTCGGACAGAATGATGTTTAATGTTTTAAATAAGATCGACCAAAAGATCAGGAAAGATCATTTAATGAAAAATATGGGCTTCTGACAGACCTTGAAACGAATCGAGAACAGCAACTGTATATGTGTTTTTAACCGTTTTATGGGACCGTAAGCGACGGTGGCTACATGCCCGTTTGGATCCAGTCCGTCCGCTAGAAAGCCGGCTGGTTTGAAAGAATTCTCTACGATTATTTGCGTAACCGGATGATTACATTTATATTTGTAGCCATTCAGTTACATATTGTGATGAGAAGAGATGTTTTTCAGGCAATTGCAGACCCGGTCAGAAGGGATATCATAGGATTACTTGCAAACGAAGCACAAACGGTAAATTCCATTGCAGCGCATTTTGATATTAGTCGTCCTGCCGTTTCCAGGCACATTAGAATTCTGAATGAGTGCGGGATAATTATAATCAAAAAAAAGGGAAGAGAACGTTATTGCCGGGTCCAGCCCGGAAATCTCATCCCTGCTTTTCTATGGATAGAACAATATCGAAATCTGTGGGAGGATCGATTTGACGCTTTCGAACAATACTTAATCAAATTACAATCAAAAAATAAATAAAATGAGTAAAACCAATGAAGCAAACCGCACACTGACCTTAGAAAGAACATTCAATGCACCCATCAAATTGGTTTGGGAAGCTTGGACTCAAGCCGAACACATCACTCAGTGGTGGGGGCCAAAGGGCATGGATGTCAAAGTTATCGAACATGACTTCAGGATTGGCGGCAAATGGAAGTACGTGATGTCCATGCCGGACGGAAATGAATTCATTGCCGATGGGGTATATTCTGAAATTGTCGAACATAAAAAAATAGTTTCGTCTGCAAATTTTAAACCGATGACCGAAGGCGTCATACTGCGGGTACTGTTTGAGGAAAATGGAGCTAAAACGGATTTTACGTTTAATGTAATTCATCCGACAGAGGAATATTGTAAACAACAAGAGGAAATGGGCTTTTACAATGGTTGGGGTTCCGCTTTTGATCGACTGGAAGTTTTTTTAAGCGCTCCGGCGAATTGAAAAAACACAATACGGTCATCATCGTACAACAGACGCCGTACAAAGCCGGGCCAAAGTACAAAACCAGGGGAAATTCGGTCTAAACCGAAAAATAGGTGATCGTCATTCATTGACGTTTTGTTGAGCGACATTCATTTCTTCCTCCGACAACCATCCGCCACCTAGCGCTTTGTAAAGCTTCACATAGCCATTGAACAGCTTTTGGGTAGTTTCCGATAAACTCAGTTCTGCTTCAAATGCCTGGCGTTGGCTTTCGATCAATTCCAGAAAACTGGTTACGCCTTTATCATATCTTTCTTTGGATAAGTTCTGGGCGTTTTGAGCGGCAGTTACGTGGTCCTGCCTTGCCTGTAATTCGTCCTTTAGGGTATGGATCTCAACCAATGCATCTTCTACTTCCTGAAAAGCGGTAATCACCGTTCGTTCATATTCATACAACACTTGTTCGGTTTTCTTTCTTTCTACCTCGACGCGCCTTTTGTTCTTCCCAAACTCAAAAATCGGTCCCAGCAAAGCAGCGCCTGCACTAAACGCCGGATCATTTGATGTGAGCGTTGAAATATCATTGCTGGCAACTCCCAGGAGTCCGGTAAGACTGACTGCCGGGAAACGCTGGGCAACCGCCACACCGATCCGGGCCGTCTGGGCGTGTAACAATGCCTCGGCTTGCAATATATCCGGTCTTCTTTCCATAAGCATGGAGGGCAATCCAACCGGAATATCCGGGGGAAGTTTTTGGTTGTCCAATTCCACACCCAAGGTAATGGGGCCCGGGTTTCGGCCCAATAAAATTCCAAGGGCATTTTCAGTTTGTGCTACCTGGCGCTGATACAACGGAACAGCGGATGCGGCGATCGCGCGTTGTATTTGGGCCTGATTGAGATCAATTTCCGGAACGATTCCGTTATCATACCTTGCCTGAATAATATTTAAGGATTCTTGGCGAAGTTCCAGGGTTTTCCTGGATATATATTCCCTCCACCTGAAATCCAGCAGTTGATAGTAGGTGCCGACAATCGAGGAGATCAATCCGATTTGTACCGTGCGTCGGCCATAGTCGGTGGCTATAAGTTCGGCCCTGGCAGCTTCATTTGCCCGTCTGAATTTTCCCCAAAAATCCAATTCCCAATTGAGGGTGCCAAATCCGGTAAAAATATTTGTGGCTCCGTCGATCGGAGCTCCCTGGACAACATTTCCTCTAACAGCGCCTGCCGAATAACCAATTGAGGGCCATAGGTCGGCTTTTGTCAGCCCGAGTTGTGCGCTGGCCTGCTCAATTCTTGAAGATGCGATGAGCACATCCTTATTTTCTCGCAGGCCGATTTCAATCAGTTCCTCCAATACCGGGTCGGCGAACAACTCCCACCAACTGATGTTCAAGACAGAATCTTGCATCGCCAATTGTATACTGTCGTATCGATATATGGCAGCGGAATCGATTTCATTCCTGGCCGCTTTGAAATTTGGTCCTACTTTGCAGGCTTCAAACACAAAGATGGAATGAAGTGCTATTACTACTAATGAAATCCGGTGCTTCATTTCCTTTCTCATTTTTATGCATTTATATTTTTTAGGTTGCCGACACACAGAGCAATACAATCATGCTCGTGCGTGTCCTGAATTTGCTCCGGTCCTGCCGGTTTCATCTTAGTTCGAAGTTTCTTTTGCGGTGATCAATTCTTTCTCGCGTTTTTTCTCATATCCGGCTACTTTGCCGATGAGCAGAAACAGCATCGGATAGAAAAACACGCCGAGCACAGTGGCTATGCTCATACCTCCGAGTAATGCCATCCCCATTACTTTTCGGGCCTCTGCGCCGGACCCTGAAGCGATCACCAGCGGGAACACGCCCAGGATAAACGAAAAAGCGGTCATGAGAATCGGCCTGAACCTTGATTTTGCTGCTTTTATGGCTGCATCGAACAGGCTTAATCCACCTTTGAATTCTTCGTTTGCAAATTCGACAATGAGTATGGCGTTTTTGGCGGCCATGCCGATGAGCATGACGAAAGAAACCTGGGCGAATATGTTGTTTTCGAAGGACGGGCTTAATTGCCTGGCTGCCCATAGAAAAAACAGCGCTCCAAATATGGCAAATGGGGTGCCCAGCAATATCGCAAACGGAAGAGACCAGCTTTCGTATTGGGCAGACAAGATCAGGAATACGAACACCAACGAAAATGTGAGTATTATCGCCAGCGACCCGGAAGCTTTCTTTTCCTGGAACGACATGGCATTCCAACTGTAATTCATATCTGGCGGAAGCGTTTCGCCCGCAACTTCTTCCAGTGCTGCCATGGCCTGGGCCGAGGTATAGCCTGGCGCCGGTCCTCCGGTAACTTCTACGGATCTGTACAGATTGAACCGGTTGGTGTAGTCCGGACCCACGATCGGTTTTATGGTGGCAATAGTGGCCAAAGGCACCATTTTGCCTTTATTATTCTTAATAAAGAAATTATTGATCTGTTCCTCTTTGACACGGTATTCGGGTTCAGCCTGAACATAGGTTTTGTACAACCTTCCGAATCGGGTAAAATCATTGACATATGCACCTCCCATAAAGGCACCGATCGTAGTGTAAAGATCGTTGAGTGAAACGCCGAGTTTCAATGCCTTTTCTTTATCGATGTCCATAAATCGCTGCGGCACATTTGCCTGGAAGGTCGTGAAGGCAGCGCCAATTTCCTTTCGGGCATTGGCGGCTTGTATAAACTTCATCGTATTCTCTGCCAGATACGCCGGTGTGTTCCCGGCTCTGTCCTGGATCATGATGCTGAAGCCCGAACCGTTGCCCAGACCCGGGATCGCCGGCGGACCAAAGGCAAAGGCCTGCGCGCCCTTAATTTTTTGGGCGAGTTCTACATTTAACTTGTCAATCACCTCTTTGGCCGTATAGCTGCGCTCAGACCAATCTACCAGCGTAACGAACATGAACCCGTTGTTCGGCACCATAGATCCCGAGAGCAGGCTGTATCCCGCGGCTGTAGTAGCGTATTTCACCTCGGGATAACTCATGACGATCTCTTCGATATTCTTTGCAATTACATCGGTGCGCTGAATGGAGGAAGCGTTTGGCAATTGAATGTTTACATAGAAATATCCCATATCTTCCTCGGGGATAAATCCGCCGGGGACGAGACTTCCGAAAATCCCCGCTCCGATGGTCATCAATACGATGAAGACAACCCCTCTTTTTATTTTCCGGGTGACCACATTGGTGAAATTCATATAGGTATCGGTAGACCGGTCCATTCCATTGTTGAAATGGCGGAAGAACCAGCCAAGCGGGCCCTTATAGGGAACGGGTTTCTTTAACAGGAGGGAACATAACGCCGGACTCAGTGTGAGCGCATTTACCGAGGAAACACATACCGAAACGACGATCGTAATAGCGAATTGCTGATACAGCAAACCTGTGATGCCGGCCATACCGGCAACCGGAATGAATACCGCTACCAGGACCAATGTCGTTGCAATTACCGGAGCCGTCACTTTGTTCATGGCATCGAAGGTCGCCTCCTTGGTGTTCATACCTTTCTCAATATTGACCTGTACGGCTTCAACAACGACAATGGCGTCGTCGACCACAATCCCAATGGCAAGTACTAGCCCCAACAGGGACAGCACGTTAATCGTAAATCCGAGAATCGGAAAAAACATAAATGCGCCAATCAATGAAACCGGTATCGCCAACGTAGGAATTAGCGTAGCTCTCCAGTCCTGTATGAAGACAAATACGACCAGGACCACCAAAATCAATGCAATGATCAACGTAATCACAATATCCCTGATCCCCGCCGTTATTGGCAATGTGGAATCGAGCGAGACATCGTATTTGATGCTTTCCGGGAAATTGTTTTTCAGAATTTCCATTTCACCGATGATATTCTCCGCCAATTCTACGGCATTGGAACCTGGAGCTTGATAGCATGCGATTATGGCACAGGTTTCCTTATTGAGCCGGGGGATCATATTGTAGGTCTCAACGCCCAGATTTACAGTGGCTATATCCTTGATTTTAACCTGGGACCCGTCCGGATTGGTGCGCACAACGATTTCTTCAAATGCCTCGGGGGAATTAAATCGCTCGGGCAACCGGACGGTATAGGTGAATTCCGTACCCGGAGGAGCGGGCTCCGCTCCGAATTTCCCGCCAGGCACGATCACGTTCTGCTCGTTAATGGCGGCGAGAATTTCCGGTACGGTTATTCCCATTTTGGACAAACGGTCCGGTTTTACCCAAATCCTCATAGAATAATTGGCCGCCCCCAATACATCCACCCTGCCTATTCCTTTTACTCTGGCCAATTGGTCTTTGATGTTAATCAAAGCGTAATTGCCCAGAAAATCCTGGTCGTATCGTCCATCGGAGGTGAGCGTAACGAGCATCAATATGTTGGGGAGCGATTTTTTTGTCGTAACCCCATATTTGGTTACCTCCTGGGGCAGTTTTGCAGATGCTGCCGAAACGCGGTTTTGAGCCAGGACCGTATTCATGTCCGGATCCGTCCCCACATCAAATGAAATCTCAACGACCATTGTTCCGTCATTGGAATTGGTAGATTTCATATAGATCATATTGTCAACCCCATTGATCTCCTGTTCGAGCGGAGTGGCGACAGACTCTTCCACATTGATGGCATTTGCGCCCGTATAAGTGGCCCTGACCTCTACCACCGGCGGTGTGAGATTGGGATACTGCTCAATGGGAAGCCCTGTCATAGATACGGCGCCGACAATGACAATGACAATGGCAATGACCATGGCCACGATGGGTCTTCTTACAAAAAAGTTACCTGAATTTTCAGCCATGACCTTAGTTGTTTTTTACCTCCTGACTTTTAAACTCCGATAGCACGGGTTGAATTTCCATCCCCGTGGCAACTTTTTGAAGTCCGTCGATCACCACCCGGTCGTCGTCTTCAAGGCCCTCGGTTATCAACCAGAGGTCATCGATCTTTGAGGCGGCCTTCACCTGTCTGGATTTTATAATATTGTCTTCTTCGACTACATAGACGGAATACTGCCCCTGAAGCTCGGTCACACAACGTTGAGGGACTAAAATTGCGCCCTCAGCCACATCAAATTCGACGCGGACCTTGGCGTACATGCCCGGCCTGAGAAGACCTTTGGGATTATCGAATATGGCCTGCACCAAAATAGACCCTGTGGATACGTCGATGTCTCTTCCCAGGAATTCTACGGAGCCTTTTTCTTCGTAAAGCGAACCGTCCGCCAGTATGAGCTCCAGGTTGTTTTCATTTTGAGGTTTGGACTTGTCAATGGTTCCGTCCTTTCCCAAATTTTCTGAGAATTCCCGATAAATAACCAGGTATTCAGCCTCGGTGAGAAAGAATTGTACCCTGGTCTTATTCACGTTTGATACTACATTCAGGATCACCGGATTTGGTTCGCGCCCCACAAATTCGCCCTCGCGCGCTTCGGTTTTTCCAATTATTCCGTCGATCGGAGATGCAATGCGGGTATAACTGAGATTAATTTCCGACATTCTCAGATTCGCATTGGCGGCCTTAAGAGAGGCCTCGGCAGCGTCTCTGCTCGCCTGTGCAGCATCCAAATCACTTTTACTCACTGCATTTATTTCCGCCAGCGGCTTATATCTGGCCAGCTCATTTTCCGCATTCACAAGATACGTTTGAGCTTCGGCTACCTTGCTTTGCATTGAGGCGACTTCGGCCTGGTAAGGCTGAGCGTCGATCGTATAGAGCAAATCTCCCCTTTTTACAGGGAATCCTTCATCAAAATGAACACCTTCCAGAAATCCTTCAACTCTTGCGCGGATGGGTATATCTTTAAAACCGTAAATCTGGCCGACAAAATCCCGCTTTAACGGCACATCTTTTTTTATGACTTTAATGACCTCAATCTCCGGGGGAGCTTGGGTTTGCGTGGAGTTTTCCTTGCATGAGGAATTGAGCAGAACTATTCCAAGGAATAGAAATGCCAATGTGTGGAATTGGTTTATTTTCATGGAATATGTGATTAGAAGCTATTTAAAGTTGCGTTATGTCAATAATTGTTTCAATATTAGTTTGTTGAGGAATATTTCCAAAATTTGCCGGTAAAATATATTAAATAGAATGTGGTATTATCATAAATCAATTACCTTTAGTTTAAGATGACAGGTGTTTTAAAAGCTTCATTGATCGGATTTTTAGGATATGCCCGGCCATCGGTGAAAAGAATCAGGACCATGAAATTCAATTTAAAAACAATATTATTATCCTTGTTGCTCGCGTATCCGGCAGTGAGCAATGCCCAGGTAATTATTTCCTTATTATTTGGGGAGAAGCTCAATAGTGAAAAAATCGAATTCGGTCTGGAGGGCGGATTTAACCGCTCGTATTTCCGGGATGTTCCCGAAGCAAACGGATTAAACAACTTTAACCTGGGGTTTTACTTTCATTTTCTGATCAAAAACAATGCTTATCTGGCAACAGGGGTTATGGTGAAATCGTCCGTCGGAGCAACGGGAATGCCGACCTATAAAATAGGCGACGAGGATTTTGACAACCTGTTTGAGGACGGAACACGAACGACAAAAATCAATTACTTCCATGTGCCTGTGCTTTGGCACCAGCGGTTTAATAACCGGTGGTATATCGAAATCGGCCCCATGCTGGGGCTGAGAAGTAAGGCCAAGGATATTTTTGAAACAGATGTACTCGAAGGCGATCTCAAATATACACTGGATGTAAGGGACCGTTACAAACGTTTTGACGCAGGCCTGGTCGGTGGAGCCGGTTATAAATTTAGAAAGAGAATAAAAAGCATGGCCGCCGGGGTCAACTATTATTACGGACTTATGAATGTGAGCACGCAATCGGGCACTAAAATCAGGAATTCATCGATCTATTTATATCTGAAAATCCCGATCGGTGCCGGGAGCAAGCCGGGAGAAGAAAGCTGATTTGATCCCGGATCAAATCAGCTTCCGTTTTTTTGTTTTACTTATATTTTTGACAACTGATTAAATAAATTTCTAGCGATGAACAACAATAGCTCAAAAATGATGTCCAGGCGATCGTTTATTCAAACGGCAGCCATTGGATCGATGGGTATTACCATCCTGCCGGGGTTCAGCCCCTTTAAGCCAAATGATCAGATAAATATGGGGTTTATCGGAGTTGGCAGACAGGCCATGAATATATTGAATGGCATGATAAAAATAGATGGTGTAAAAGTAACGGCCTGCGCTGATGTCTATGGAATCAAGAGAAAAAGGTTTGAAAAGGTCGTATCCGAATTCTATGGCGGAAAGAATACCCCCATAGCGTCTTATGAGAACTACAGAGACCTGTTGGCCAGAAAAGACATCGATGCGGTTGTGATTGCCACGCCTGATCATTGGCACGCCCTGATCGCAATTGATGCCGTAAAAACCGGCAAAGATGTGTATCTGGAAAAACCTCTGACCTTTACAATACTTGAAGGAAAGATGTTGAGAAAAGCGGTCAGAAAGCATCACAGGATTCTGGCTGTCGGCAGCCAGCAAAGGTCCGATCCGGGATTTCAACATGCCGTTAAGATGGTTCAGGAGGGGAAGCTTGGCGAAGTTGAAAAGATTTTTGCCTACGTTGGCGCGCCGCCGACGCCCTATAATCTGCCAAGAGAAATTGTTCCCGTGGATTTAAATTGGGATATGTGGCTGGGCCCAAATCCGTATGTCCACTACAATCATGAGTTAAATCCTCCGATTTCGTTGGATCCGCCGAAAAGTGAAAAGCTTTGGGGCGCCTGGAGATGGTACAAAGAAATGGGTGGCGGCTTCACGACCGACTGGGGGGCGCACATGTTTGATGTTGCACAGTGGGGCATAGGTATGGACGACAGCGGTCCTGTAGAGATCATTCCTGCCGGATACGAAGGGACCGGGTATTTAACGTATAAGTACGAAAGCGGCGTTGTAATGACCGAAGAGCCTTTCAATAACAAAAAGACCAAAGGCGTGAAATTCCAGGGCAAAGATGGCTGGATCGAGGTTTCAAGAGGACATTATAAGGCATCTGACAAGGCGCTTGAGCCCAGGCTGAAAAAAGCATCCGGGCCGTACGAGACCAAATCCCCGCACTATGAGAATTTCGTCCAGGCCATCCGGAGCCGAAAAGATCCGCTGGTGCCTGTAGAGACCGGCCACAGAACCTGTACGGTATGCACGCTGGGGAATATAGCTTATGATTTGAGGAGACCCGTAAAGTGGAACCCGGCAAAAGAAGAGTTTGTAGATGATGTTCAGGCCGATTTGTATATGCACCGGGAATACAGGAAAGGATATAAGCTGCCAATGCTCTGAGCGATTTTGCAGAGATCAAGGCATATAACCCCGGCGGATGAATGGCCGGGGTTTTGTTTCTCCAAACTTTCGACCCGCGATAAATATTTAACTATATTGAATGGTAAATGGAATTGTCTGGCAATGTAAATATTGATGCATATAAAATGCTGGAGTCAATGACCGAAAGCGTATTAATCACTTCTTCGGAATTGGATGCTCCGGGGCCGACGATTATTTATGTGAATCCGGCATTTGAGAAAATGACCGGGTGGAAAAGAAGCGAAGTCATTGGCATGACGCCCCGAATTCTTCAGGGAGCAAAGACGGATTATAAGATCTTCCGGGATCTCAGAGACCGGCTTTCAAAGGGAGAGATATGGAGTGGCCGTACAGTGAATTACAAAAAGGACGGTTCCGAATTTTATATGGAATGGTCGATCGTACCTATTAATTATGGCTCGGATCATCAACAATATCTGTCTGTGCAGAAAGACGTTACCGAAATTGTGCGCACCGAAAACAAATTACAAATAGCCAGGGATAAAGAGCAAAGAACATTGTTGGAGATCAAAGAGAAAAACAGGGAGTTGGAAAAACTTATTATCGGACAGAAAAAGACGCTCGATCTTTTTAACAAATACGTTCCGGAACCGATCGTAAAAAGGGCGCTTTCGCAGAAGAAAAAAAACATCAGGGAAGGCGAACGCCTGGAAGTGGCCTTGCTTTTTTGCGATATAAGAAGGTTTACAACGATTGCGGAAGGTTTGGACCCACAGGAAATTGTACATTTTTTAAATGTTTACTATTCCATAATGTCAGATATCATAAAGATGTATAACGGTGTGATCAATCAATTTGTAGGCGATGAAATATTCGTGTCTTTTGGCGCGCCGGTTCCAATTGATGAACCGGAAATTTCAGCGGTTCGATGTGCCAGGGAAATGGTTGCCAAGCTGGAAAAAATAAATGACGCGCTAAAGGACACGATTGATGATGAGATCGCAATAGGAATAGGTATTAATTTTGGTCCCATCATCGCCGGTAACCTGGGTTCCGACGACAGGTTGTCGTATTCCATAACCGGCGATGCCGTAAATACCGCCAAAAGAATCGAATCGTTGACCGGTGAATTGAAAAATGCGATTTTAGTCAGCCAATCCATCTACGATAAAACCTCGCATATTATCCATACCAAACCCTGGGGAGAAGTATTGATCAAAGGTAAAAACAAAAAAGTAAACGTGTTTCAGGTAGTGGATTGATGCATGACACTTTGCCGCAGATCAATTAATTTTGCCTTTCTTCACAAAATCTGATTTTGCTGCAACCTATTTCGGAATTTTGGCATCTATCCCAATACATAAAGGAAACAGTATGCTTAAAAATTACTTCAAGGTGGCGTATAGAAATCTATTGCGCCATAAATTTTATTCATCCATCAACATTTTTGGCCTGACGATTGGAATTTCAGTTAGTTTGCTTATTTCATTCTACGTGATCGATGAGCTGAGCTACGACAAATTCCATAAAGATGCCGATCGAATTTATCAGATATATCTAAAGGCAATGCTGCAGGGGAAACCGGAAGAAGGGGCAAATACCTGCGCTCCGATTGCGGCGGCTTGCAGAGAAGAGCTGACGGGAGTCGAAGATGCGGTAAGAATCAATTTATGGAGAGATGTCGTTTTCAGATACGAGGACAACATGTACACCGAGGAGAAATTGTTGGTTGCTGATTCCAACTTTTTCAGTTTTTTCAGTTTTGATCTTCTGGAAGGGAATAGCCAGGATATACTTGACGAACCGAACCAGATCGTTCTGACGGAAAAAACGGCCATGAAGTATTTTGGATATAAGGCCGGCGAAGATGAATCGCCCATAGGAAAAAGCATTTTAATGGGCACGGACAAAACAAATTGTGTGATTGTCGGCATTGCCAAAGACCCTCCGAAGAATTCCCACTTCCGGTTTGATTTAATACTTTCTATGGAATCATGGGAATGGAGCAAGCGGACTCAATGGACGAGCAACAGCCTTTATTCATATGTTAAACTTTCAGAAAATGCCGATCCCCAACAAGTACAGGAAAGCATGCTGGCATTGTCCGACAAATATGTCGGACCGGAGATCGAGCAGTTTATTGGGATTAGCCTGACGGACTGGAGAGAAAATGGCAGAGGCGATTATGCCTATTACATGCAACCAATGACCGATATCCATTTGTTCTCAAGAGTGGATGACAATATAGAAGCGCCGGGCGATATCGCTTATGTATATTTGCTGTCCATTGTATCGGTGTTCATTATTCTTATCGCATGCATCAATTTTATGAATCTGTCTACCGCCAGATCGACAGGACGAGCCAAAGAAGTCGGGATCCGTAAAACCGTCGGTGCGCCCAAAAAACGCCTCATTAGTCAGTTCTTAACCGAGTCGATTATTATCAGCGCCATTTCAACCGCAATAGCCTTTGTCGTAATATATTTTTCCTTGCCATTTTTTAATCAGATAACAGAAAAAAGCATTGGCACGGATTACCTGTTTTCCGGTTTTACCGCAATTGCAATGATTTTTGTCCTGCTGCTCGTAGGCATAATCGCCGGGAGTTATCCGGCATTTTACTTGACCTCGTTCAGGCCGGCGGAAGTATTAAAAGGAAAGGTCAGGCAAGGAACAAAAGGAGGCTGGATAAGAAGCGCACTGGTGGTTTTTCAATTTGCCATTTCCGTCTTTCTCATTGTCTGTACGATTGTTATTTATAAGCAACTCAAACTGGTTCAGGAGAAAAATCTTGGGTTCGATCGCGAGAATGTACTCGTAATTGATAATGTGAGAACGTTGGGGGACGACAAGCGGGCGTTTAAGAAACAGCTCGAGGGATTGAGCAGTGTTCGAAACGTCAGTGTTTCGAATTATGTCCCGCCACATGTGTATAGCAACAGTGTGTTTTTCCCAAACGGGAAGCAGGAGGAAGGAATTTTGTTTTACCAGATCTATTCGGATCAGGATTTCCAGAAAACCATCGGTTTGGACATGTTCATGGGACGTTTTTTATCCGAGGACTTTCCGTCCGACTCATCTGCCGTGGTGATCAACAGAAAAGGTATGGAGACGCTTGGCTGGACATCCCATGAAGGAAATAAAATTACAGAACCTGATCAGGGGGGTAAACTAGACCATTATGAAGTAGTCGGAATAATTGAGGATTTTAATTTTCTATCGCTTCATGAAGAGATAGAACCTATGATCATATTTCTGGCCGGTTGGGGGAACCTGATGTCCGTAAGGCTAAGCCCGGGAAACATCCATGAAAAGATACGGGAAGTCGAGTCCGCTTGGAAAGAGATTTCCAAAGGTGAACCTTTTGATTATAGTTTTCTGGATGAGAATTTTGAGGCTATGTTTCGTGCAGAGCAACGGCTGGGTAATATCTTTTTCCTGTTCACTTCGTTGGCGATTTTCATTGCATGTTTAGGCTTGTTTGGTTTGGCGACCTTTATCGCAGAGCAGCGGTCAAAAGAAATTGGCATTCGAAAAGCCATGGGGGCAAGTGTGCTGAGTGTTGTAGCGCTTTTGTCAAAGGAGTTTACAAAACTGGTATTCATATCAATTATAGTTGCTGTGCCGTTCGTAATACTTATCATGGGATGGTGGCTGGAAAATTTCGCGTATAAAGCCGATGTAGGTATCTGGAGTTTTGTAATCGGAGGAACAGCCGCCCTGGGCATTTCATGGCTTACGGTAAGTTACCAATCCATCCGGGCGGCAATAGCTAATCCTACCAAGGCATTAAGATACGAATAAACGATCTGTCATGGATTTACATACCGATTAAATCCAGTATTTTACCATGGATGGCCGGGTTGGCGGCGATGGCGGTGAAGTTTTGTTCCAATGATCTCTCAGACGGATGGTATTCAATATCGTTGCCCTTAATGCCTGTAACCTTCGCCCCGGCTTCCTCTAAAATCAGATGCATCGAGGCAATGTCCCACATTTTCATCGTTTGATTAATGGCAACACCGATTTTACCCTCGGCAGCATAGCAAAAATCGACACAGCTATTTGTAGACCGAAGATTTCTGAAATTCTGTACCAGGCTTTTTATGATTTGGGCTTCGCGCTCGGTTTTGTCCGGATCTTTTGAGAAATCCAGCGAATAGCAGAAAAGCAGGTTTTTAAGATCGACTTCTTTTGAAGCAACAATTCTGATATCATTTTTATAGGCGCCACCTTCTCTGGTTGCAAAATACAGCTCATCGCTCATGGGTAAGTAAGCGCCGGCCAAAACCGGCTCGTGATTTTCGATCAGGGCTACAAGCACACCAAACCAGGGGATCTGAGCGGCAAAATTTGAAGTGCCGTCAAGCGGATCGACAACCCAAGTATATTTATTTCCCCTATTTTCAAAACCATTTTCTTCTCCCAGGATATTGTGTGCGGGATAAGTTCCCGATATTGCCGAGCGAATAAATTCTTCGGATTTATAGTCACTTTCCGTAACTACATTGCTTTGGTCTTGCTTAGTCCTTATTTCGTTTACGGAGCCAAACCCCGCTTTCAGGATTTCTCCGGCACCCAATAAAACATCCTTTAAAAAGTCGACCGTCATATTTTTTGATTTGCAACCAGCCCTTCACGATCAGATTCGTACTTCCGATCGAAAATCGCGAGGGTTATAAAAACTACAACACAACCAACTAAGCCTGTAAAAACCAAAAAAAGGGGAGCGTGAATTCATAACGATGATGCGTTTAGCCCTGCAAAATTTTCCCGTCCTTTACTTCACCGACATAATGAACATCATACATATTCTCGTATCTTTTCTTTGCGATTTGAATCTGCTCGTAGTTTTCGCGCCAAATCTTTATGCCCTTATTTTCACCTCTTCGACGCAATTCAATATAGAATCCATTTCTTAATCTTACTTCTCTTGTTACAGGTCTAGCCATATTTCGAACTTTTTTTAATTGCAAAATGAAGACCACTTCATTGTTTGTATTGAGTAAAGAAATTGTGTTGATTGGTTCCAGTAACAATTTAACTAGCTAAAGTACAAAAAATATTCACTGGTGAGCTTCTTTACGGTGTACAAGTATAACTAAAAATATTGAAAAAATACGGTTTTTAAGTAGGAAATTTGTATTCGCCAATGAAATGAATCGATGATTTTTTTATAATTGATGCGATTTTATGCAAAATTTAAATTTTCTTGATTGAACGGCACCTGCAACAGTTCGGCTGCTGAAAGTAGATGTTAACTATTTCTTAATTCTCTATTTTTTTTAACATATAATTTTCAGATTTAGTTCCGGATTTGTGTCAAAACTTTACTCTGGCGCTTCGATTATCCGAAAAGTGTGCTCCAATGCTCCTGCAACGCAAGCCCAAAAACCGTATTTTTCAATTCGGATCATCCGTTTTCCGCAAATCGTTTTAATCCCTTGGCCAAAATCTCAAATCCGTTTTGAATGGATCTTCCATAGATCAGATGAACAATGGGACTCAATAAACCCGCGATAATATCTTCCGTAAAATATTCGGTATATCCATCGCGATCTGTGCGCAATCTCTGAATTCTTTCAGCTTTAAGTAAAAACCCCCAATTCATTCCCCATGCCAATTCAAGCGGAGGATCAAACCGGAGTAGATATTCGACCTGTCGGATGGGCTTGCGATCTTTTTTCATTTGTACGGTCAGAATGACCTTCTCATGCAGTTTCCATACCGTTTCAATCTTTGGTGTGAATGGATTCCAAAGCTCATATAACCCAAGGTCAGTCAGAATATCCCAGACGTACTCTTTTTCAGCATTTATGCGTACAGATGCTTTATAGCTGTTTCGAAACGGATTTGCCATTCAAATGATTTTGATGTATCAAATATTGTAAAATAGATTTTTATTTTAGCCATATTCGAAATATGAAACAGGCGATGCCTGAGCTAATTATTGAGATACACAAGATAATGATGATCAATGGCACATGGTGAGGTTTCTGCAAATTTTAAACAGATGAAACCGGCGCGGCCGGAGCGAACTCAGGACACACACGAGCATGATTATACTTCGCCGGGTGTCGGCTAACTAAAAAAATATAAACAGATGAAAAGAATATTTATCATGGTTTTATGCGTCTTTCAAAGCATTCGCAGGGGATGGATAAAGCTTTCGGGTAAAACGGAACAAGACATTCATAACAGGCGTGTAGTTAACGGTACGGCATGGACGGAGTTTTGCGAAAATTTAAAATCCGCTGGTGCCGCATTGGTTTATCCGGGAGCTCCGCAAGATCCGGCACAGCAGGCAGAAGGCGTTCGATATTTGAGCCGTTTGACACGCGCTGCGCTTGAGGCTTTCATAGAATACAATGACGCAAAATATCCGGTCTTTAGACAGACGGTTCATGAAACGATCAAGATGGGGGCGGATAATCCGGACAACCATTACCTGAATGCTCAAATCAGCGGAAACTATGAGTATCTGATTACCGGAAGGCGCAATACCATTCACTACGTTGGATTGTTTACACAAAATGGAAATTATGGAACAACCGGCGGATTGACGCCGTGTGGCGTACTCGAGGACGATGAGTTGAAAATAAAGGAGGACGGCTCTTTCGAGGTCATTCTCAGCAAGGATAGGAGGGGAGAGAACTGGCTTAAAATTGAAGATGATACCTCCCTGCTGATGGTAAGGCAGACTTATTTGGACCGGAAAAACGAGCGACCCGTCGACCTGCAAATAGAAGCCATCGGGGTTGAAGGGGTTCCGGGATGCATCACTCCAAAACAAATCGATGAAGGTTTAAATATAGCCGGTCTTTTTATTGCAGGGGCTCCAATGTTATTTTCAAAATGGGCCAGAGGATTTCAAAAACACACCAATCGATTACCGATGTTTGATCCACAGATCTCTAATGCTGCGGGTGGAGACACAAATATTATTTACTATCACAGCCATTGGAAACTGAATAAAGACCAGGTGTTGATCATTAATGCTGTTCCGCCTCAATGTGATACGTGGAATTTCCAACTCAATAATTATTGGATGGAATCGCTGGATTACAGGTATTACAATATTTGCTTAAATAGCTATTCGG
>JAKSDO010000284.1 GCA_022360055.1 Cytophagales bacterium
CCAGGGAACTGTGAAGTATTAGGCCGGGCTCAGGTGTCCTGTTTACCGGCTTTTTCTAAGGTGTGGATATGTCACGCTTGCGCGCCACCGGGGTTTGTGCCTCCCATACCATGCGCCATGTTTGTTTGAGCAGTTGCAGTTTATTGTTTAGTCGATAGGGAGATACATCCGATTGGAATCACAGATTTGTAAAAAGTAAATACGATTTGATTTTACAGCGGGATATGACAGATAGAAACAGAAAACCTGCTCGGTTTAAATTGCCCGATCAACCGTGCCGCTGTGATAACATATATAAACATTCTTATCCAAAAAGGAACGAAGGGAAACAAGCAGACATGAACAGAAACCTAAGTAATAAAAATAGAATCATGGCCTTCATGCCTTTAATTGCAACGATCTTATGGATGAGTTGTACGGACACAACAAGTCCCGAAGGCAGTTCGGACGTTTGGAGCAATGCCAAATGGATAGCATATGAACAACTTCAGGATAGTATGAAGGTAGTTCCCGGCGTGCATGGTTCGGGAGACGCCCTGGGGCACAGATCCAAAGATCGCTCCATTGTCCCGTTGTTTCGAAAGGATTTCACCGTAAGAAACAAGGTAAAGAGTGCCTCGATAAGTATTAGCGGATTGGGTCATTACGAATTGTACTTGAACGGAGCCAGGGTCGGTGACAGGTTTCTATCTCCGGGATGGACGAATTATCAAAAACGAATATTGTATAATACGTATGACTTAACCGCACAGGTAAAAGATGGAGGTAACGCCATCGGTGTTCTTGTCGGAAATGGCTTTTACTACATTAATCGCGAACGCTATCGCAAACTGGTAATCGCGTACGGCTACCCAAAATTAATCTTTAACATTAGAATCGAGTATGAAGACGGCTCGGCAGACAACATTGTATCGGATGAAAATTGTAAGGTAGCCCCGTCTCCGATTACTTTCAGCAGTATTTATGGCGGTGAAGACTACGATGCGACCATGGAGCAACCGGGGTGGAACAATTTTGGGTTTGATGATTCAAAATGGAAAGATCCTGTTTTAATTGATGACCCCAGGGAAAATCTTGTCCCTGAAAAAGATTTTCCTCTTAAGGTCATGCAAAAGTTCAATACCCACAGAATTTTTAAATCGGAAACCGGGAGAACAATTTACGATTTTGGACAAAATGCATCCGGGGTTATTTCATTAAAAGTAAAAGGGAATAGAGGTGCTCAGGTAAAAATACGTCCGGATGAACTAATCGACGGAGACCGGAATATTACGCAACGCAGTGGTGGCGGGCCTTATGAGTTCAACTATACCCTGAAAGGTGCAGGCATTGAAACGTGGCAACCCAGGTTTACTTATTATGGGTTCAGATATGCCGACGTCGAATTGGCAGAGCCTGCCGGTGCTTCGACAAAAACCGAAATCATTGAGCTCGAAATGCTGCATACGCGCAATTCGGCGCGAACCGTAGGAACATTTCACTGTTCCGATACGCTTTTTAACAAGATATTCGAGCTCATTAACTGGGGCATCAAAAGCAATATGGCCAGTGTGGCCACGGATTGTCCGCACCGGGAAAAACTTGGCTGGCTTGAGCAAACATACCTCATTGGTCCGTCGATGCATTACAATTATGATATCCATTCCCTATACAATAAGATCGTGGACGACATGATTGATTCTCAGCTCGACAACGGCCTGGTTCCTGACATTGCACCGGAGTTTGTCCCCTTTGAAGGCGGATTTCGCGATTCTCCCGAATGGGGAAGCGCATCGGTGATAATTCCCTGGCAGGTGTACCGGTGGTATGGCGATACGGAAGTGCTGAAAAGGGCTTATCCGATGATGACGCGGTATGTAGAGTATCTTCGTGGGATGTCGGAAAACAATATACTCCATCATGGATTGGGCGACTGGTACGACCTTGGGCCAAAACATCCCGGAGAAGCGCAGCTTACCCCCAAAGCCCTAACGGCGACATCCATCTATTATTACGACTTGTTGATCCTTGAGAAGGTGGCAAAGCTGTTGAATAAAGATGTCGACGCAAAGGGGTTTGGCGATTTGGCGAAGGAAGTCAGAAAGGCCTTTCAAGCGAAGTTTTATGATCCCGAAACAGGTGTTTGTTCGACCGGAAGTCAAACCTCCTATGCGATGGCGCTCTATACGGGGATATTGCCTGGGCAGGATAGGGAGAACGTGTTCAATAACCTTATTGATGCCATAAAACACAATGATTATGCATTGACATCAGGTGATATCGGCTATCATTTCCTGGTTCGCGTATTGAGCGAAAACGGCAGGTCCGATGTCCTTTACAAAATGAATAACCGAAGCGACAGGCCGGGCTATGGCTATCAGTTAAAAAAGGGCGCCACCGCTTTAACCGAAAGCTGGGCTGCGCTTTCCGATGTATCGAATAATCATATGATGCTCGGGCATCTCATGGAATGGTTTTATTCAGGATTAGGTGGAATTTATCAAAGCGACAGCTCATCTGCATACAGGGACATTGTTATTGCTCCGAAACCTGTCGGTGATATTAAATGGGTCAAATGCTCCTACGATTCGCCGCAAGGCCTTATTCTTTCCGAATGGGATCTCAGCGAAGATGTGTTTACTGTGATTGTTGAGATCCCTGAGGCCACCTCGGCAAAAATTATTATGCCCGATGCATATAAGAGCTCACCTCCGGAGGTACTTGACGTAATCGGGCAGGAAGCCATCGAAGTTGAAACTTGGAATGGTATTTTTAAGGTAAAACCCGGAAAGTATAAGATCACCGCCAGA
Source organism: Cytophagales bacterium (assembly GCA_022360055.1). Lineage (GTDB taxonomy): Bacteria > Bacteroidota > Bacteroidia > Cytophagales > Cyclobacteriaceae > JAAUQL01. The sequence continues at coordinate 2,790 of JAKSDO010000284.1, forward strand.
TCGGGATAAATCCGGCTGCCGGCATTAGGCCGGGAACGCCAGCCACCAGGAGCGCACACGCAAACACAGCTTATCCGAATAAGAGTGAAGAAAAAAACGACACAGCGAATGAAAACACTTGAAAGCATAGATAGAAACCGACAGGGCATGGGACATGTTAAATGAAGCGGGATACATGAATTAACCGCGCAGCATTGAAAACATCACGGGATCCAGAAAACACCGACGGAATAGGAAGGGGCGGCGAGGATCAACCTACCCCATATTGCGGCACCAATATTTGCCGATAGGCCAAAGTGATCGTTAAACTTAAAGCCGACTTCCGGAGAAATGGTAAAGAATTCCATGTTGTTCCCAAATATACTCGTGCCGGTGGTGTTGAAGTTGTTCTGAATGTTTTTAAACGACCCCACACCATAGGCCTGAAGAATAAGTATCCACTTGTTCAATTCTACGCCGGTTTTAAAGCCATATCGGAATTCATTGGAGTAATTTTTTGTGCGTTGATTGTAAGCGCCGTACACCGAAACAAATGGATATTTTCCACCGATGTTAAAGGATGTACTTGCATCCAGTCGAAATATATGATAAAATTCGCCGATCCCGGTTTGCAGCGATCCGTCAGACCCACCTTCCACAGTTCCAAACGGAATACCCAGCGAATACGATCCGGCAAGAAAAACGGGCCCTTTCTGAAGAAGTCCATACTTGACCGTAAGTTCCGTATCACCTACGGAATTTATTGCTTCGCCTTCCTGAATGATTTCGCCTGTTGTCGCCGACTCCTGATCGTAAGACAAACTTCTCGTAAAAAACGGGAAGTAGAGCACCGCAGTTAATCGATCTGAAATGCCATATTCACCATAAATGCTTGTAACATAGGTTGCCCTGGTCTGGTTGGGATCGATTTGCCCCGTACTCGTATAGTGTTTGTCGGATACCAACCACCATTGGCTAAGCTTTAAGTAACCTTCCTTTTTGGATTGCACCCAGCCGTCTCCCGCACTTGTCAGGGTAACGGTACCAAACAGAATTATTGATAATAATGTCTTTTTCATGGTAACATCATGGTTTTAATTCACCATCGCCTACCGGGACAAGAAATGGCTTACAGTAAAACAACACAAAGCCATATTTCGTCAAGGCAATGTCTTCGGAGATCTCGTAAGATTGCGCCCCGGAAAATGCTTTGACCTTGGCTACTTCCAAAGCTTCGTTAATGGATTTCACATTGTTTGTGAGGTATACGTACAGGCCCGGGAGTGCAGAGGTGGTATTGAAAGTATCGTCAAATTCAAGTACCGTTTTCCCTCCTGTTTTTTTAAGAATGGCTCTTCCGCTGAGCGGGTAGGAGCTCACTGTTTTTAATTCCGCGACGCGTTCCTGTACGACTCCGGTTGTGGTATCGCTGACGATCAAAGACAGAGAGTCCGACAATCCGTTTGCCGTTGCTATTACCATAGCCTCTCCCAGTTTCAGGCCGGTAGCCATACCTTCATTATCGATCGACAAAACAGACACATCCGAGCTTTTCCATTCGAACGCAGCCGCTTCAGCTACACCGATATTATTTAAATAAGTTGCTTCAAACTGGTATGAGCTGTTAACTTTTAGGCTGCTGATAGGATTATCGATCGATACTTTAGCTTCGACAAAGTCGTCTACGATGTCCGTACCTATGCAGCCGAACATGCAGAACATGAGGCCGATTATAAAGTAATCTTTTCTCATTTAAGTACGTATTTTTTTGCTAAACAAATGATTTGGTTATGGATAAACTGTCGCGGATAAAACATTCTCATTGCCCGCCTTTGTCGATGTGACATAAACCGTACTTAATATTTTTATTCGCTGTGCTTCGTACAGGCATTCTTTTCAATATTGCGGTTTGCGAGCACGCTGTTAAATAAAGTAATGGCTGAAGAAATATGACTATGGCAATATGTCAACTCCTCTTCCCGCTCTTCAGCCATACTTTACATAACGCCTATTTAGTTGCTGTTCCTGTCGGAAAAGATCCAAGATTTTTATCCAATGTATAGGTCAGGTGATCCATCGCCATAGCAGGTATTCCGGCCGCCAGCGGTTTTAGAGTAAAGGGATTTGGACTGTTGTCCGGATCCGGCTCAATGCTTATTACGGCAGTTCCCCCGCTTAGATCCGTAGGAAAATTTAATCCGGCCGGAGCATTTCTCAGATAATCTTCGCCCGGGAACGGAGGGCCGTCCATATCACCGCTAAATGGATCATCTTCGTCGACTTCGTCTACGGCCGTAAATTTTCCGCTCGTCACCGGCTGGCCGTTGATCACCACCCAACCTTCGTATTTCCATCCTGCCGGTAAGGTCGGCAGATCGAGGCCGACAGCCGGTGATCCACCGCCTAAATCGAGGAACCAGATTCCGCTGTTTTCATTTGTGTCCGGCCCGTCGGTCGGAGTAGCCAGAATGTATTTCCCCGCCGAAGAGTTGAAATCATCTCCCAATGCTGCGCCATGTCCTACGGAGAGACCGGCGCTGGTGCCGCTAAAATCGCCTCCCAACAGATGCACGTCGCTCGGCCCTGCATCATTATCCGGTACGGGCTCGATGGTCAAAACAAATGTCGATGCTTTGTCCAGGTCGGTTGCATTTACCGAAAAAGAGGTTTTTGACATGGTGCCATTAGCATCTACGCTAAAAGTTCCCGAACTAATTGCGGCACCATCGACAATCAACCAACCTTCATAAATGGCGTCACTGCCGAGGTCTTCCAATCCTGAAATATTTAAATTCAGGTTTTTCATAGGATTCGAATCTTCGCTTTCTTCACATGCTGAAAAAAACAGTAATGTTAGTAATGCTGAAAATGTGAGTAAATTTTTCATGAGTATTAAAATTTTATATTTGCAATTCAACGCAAGAAAAATCACCTCACCCTCACGGAAATATCACAAAAGTATCACGGCGCGGGCCTCATTCGGGTCGATAGACAAAAAGTCGCCCGTAACTTATACATTTTCAGTAAGATAAAGTATTATAGTGCTCAAATCGGAATTCCGGTCAAATGTGAACAAATGTCATGGAATTGACATCGGATAAACACCGGTCCGGCTTATTCTTATAAAAAATGTTTTCCATTGTGATCATTTTGTGATACTTAATCCATTCTTTCGATATAAAAACATTTCTATGAACAAAGTATTAGTAATCGAAGACGATCCGGATATTGTGGATTTACTGGAAATCCACCTCAAAGACCTTTCCTGTGATCTTATCAAATCCTATTCCGGAGAGGACGGGCTGCTGCAGGTAAGAAGTCATCCACTCGATCTGGTGATACTTGATATCATGTTGCCGGGGATCGATGGTATGGAAGTGTGTCGAAGGATACGGAGTGAACAGATTAATGTTCCGGTACTGATGCTCACCGCAAAATCCGAAGAGATAGATAAAGTTTTAGGACTGGAAATCGGAGCCGATGATTATCTGACCAAACCATTCAGCATACGCGAATTCATAGCGAGAGTAAAGGCAATATTCAGAAGAACCCAAATGATCCAGGAAAGTCTGAATTCCGACGGGAGCAATATTATTGAAATTGGCGAATTGAGGGTTGACGTCGAAATGAGAAAGGTGACCCTTCAGGGTGAAAAGGTCGATCTTTCTCCAAAGGAATTTGAACTGCTGGTGCTCCTGGCCTCAAATCCCGGCAAAAGCTATAATCGTTCCCGCTTGTTAAATCTGGTTTGGGGATATGATTTTGAAGGATATGAACACACGGTTAATTCACACATCAACCGTTTGAGGGCCAAAATAGAGCCTGATATGGCCAACCCAACCTATATCTTGACGACCTGGGGAGTCGGGTATAGATTCAATGAAGAACTTTAAAGCAGATTTATGAAGACGAAGACGATCTCAAATAGATTATATTGGAAGCTGTCACTTACGTTTTTAGTGATTCTCCTCATGGTCGGCCTGGCGTATGTAAGTACAACCGCTTATTTTTCAAATAAGTTCTTTGAGGAAACAACTCAATTACTCCATGCTAAAGTTGCCAACCATTTGATTGAAGAAAAATTTCAGAATGCCTCTCCGTTTTTGGAAGACGGATCCGTAAATAAACCTTTGTTTGGAGATATTATGCATGATATGATGGCTGTAAACCGGGGGATCGAAGTGTATTTACTAGACAATGAGGGAACCATTCTTTATTCGGTGGTGCTCAATCATGATGAACCCGAAGCACCTAAAAAATCCGTGGATCTAAAGCCCGTAAAACAGTTTATCGAAAAGGATGGAAAGATATACCTACTTGGTGATAACCCGCGTAATGAGCATGAACCGAAAATATTCTCTGCCGCCCGTTTCGATCATGAAGGCCACCGGGGATATATTTATATCGTGCTCGCCGGCGAGCAGTTTGATGTGGTTGCAAGTAGTTTATCCGGCAGCTATTTTATGAAGCTCGGCACAGGCTCCATGGTGCTTACCCTGTTTTTCGCCCTCGTTATCGGTCTAATTGCCATATGGTATTTAACCGCCAACCTCAGGAGTGTAATCGATACGGTCATCCGGTTTAAAGAAGGCGATACGATGGCCAGAATCAGCAATGCCGAAAAGACGGATCTCGCCGAATTGGCCATGACGTTTAATCAAATGGCGGATACCATAAATGACAACATGGACAAGCTAAAGGCACATGACAAGCTGCGTCAGGAGCTTGTGTCCAATGTATCGCACGATTTGCGGACACCCCTGGCGATCATCCATGGATATACGGAAACCTTGATAATTAAGGATAAGGAATTGACAGAGCAGGAAAGAATGCAATACCTGAACAACATCAATAGCAGTACGGAAAAGCTGGGCACCCTGGTTGCCCAGCTCTTCGAATACTCGAAATTGGAGGCAAAACAGATCGAACCTCAAAAAGAGCCGTTTCTCATTTCCGAATTGGCTATGGACCTCTATTATAAGTACCAGATTTTGGCGAAGGAGAAATCTATCGAGCTTAAAATTGAGATGGAGGAAGGATTGCCTCTGGTGTTTGCCGATATAGCTCTAGTGGAGCGGGTAATTCAGAATTTGATTGATAATGCCCTGAAATTTACGCCGGAAGGAGGGACGATATCGTTGATATTAAGTCATAACGAAAACGATGTGGAGGTTACGGTAAAAGATACCGGAATGGGTATTTCAGAACAGGAACAAACTTATATTTTCGAGCGGTATCGAAAGGCCAAATCACCTACAAAAGAAAATTTCGGCGCCGGACTTGGTCTGGCGATCGTAAAGAAAATTCTGGATATTCACAATGCTTCTATCAAGGTGATTTCCAAACCAAATCACGGGGCGGCTTTTCAGTTTGCCTTGCCGGTATACTCAAGTTGAACCTTATTTACGTTTCCGGGATCTATTCGATTATTGGACACGAGTGCGAAAAATTCCGAATTTTTCAAAGCACAATAAAAATTTATGCTAAATTTAAGTCTATATTAAGCCTTCATAATGTTCGGCTTGCACTTGAACTAGTCACATGATCATCGATGGAGAAAAATTTCTATGCCTTGTCAAGACCGTCCGAAGTCTGGAAAAAGATCGGGGAAGGTGATCATGATGCCTTTACGCACATCTATAATCTGTATTTTTCAGATCTCTGCAGGTACGGCAGCAGAGTTTGCGGTGACCGGGCGCTCATAGAAGATAGTATCCAGGACTTGTTTATTGAGATCTGGAGATGCAGAAAAAAGCATCCGCAAGTGCAATCGCTGAAATATTATTTGTTCAAGCGCCTGCGACGAATGATCGTCAACAAACTGGTGGATGAAAAAAAGACACCGGTCGAGCGAAACATAGGGGAGGATTACGATTTTAAGATTGTATTTTCGCATGAGTCCGAATTGATCGCAGAACAAATATCCAGGGAGCAGCAGGCTAAGTTGCTGGAGGCCCTGAATCAATTGACCTGGAGGCAAAAGGAAGCCATTACCCTGAGATTTTACGACGGTTTTAGCTATGAAGAAGCAGCCGGAATGTTGGATATGAATACCAAATCCGTTCGGAACCTTGTCTACCGGGCCATGCTGATGTTAAAAAAGCATCTTCCAAAAACACTGATGCTTGCTTTGCTGGCCGTCCTGGCACAACGATAATCTGTCATATTAGGAATTTTTAACAGCCTTTTGCGTCTTCGCATACTTTTGTACACTACTTGTGGCAGACCGACACCCGATGTGTATTCGGAAAGCCACTTTTGCTCGGATCCTCATTCTCCGGCAATTCGATCCGTTTCAATCGATCCCATATTGCTTTTTCTTTGCGGCAACTTTACTTGGCCGGATAAGCATCATAACCAGGGCCTGCTTAAATGAGCGGGATTTTTTTACATCCCGGAAAATATCCAGCCATTCATGAAAATTCAGATAAACCGGATTGTAGCTGTTTACCGGGGTAGTTATGCCGTATTCAGGCGCATCCTCTTCGGGTTGAAACGTATGGAACATGCGGTCCCAGATAATCAGTGTCGAGCCGTAATTTTTGTCCAGGTACTTTTCATTTCTGGCGTGATGCACCCTGTGATGCGATGGAGTCGTAAAAATAAACTCAATGGGTTTGGGCAGCTTTCCAATGTATTCGGTATGTATCCAGAACTGGTAGAGTACCTCTATTTGATGACAAATAAAAAACGTGACAGGGTCGAATCCTGCCAGCGCTACGGGTATAAAAAATATAATTTTTATGTGTTGTGTCCAACCGAGACGGAATGATACCGACCAGTTGTATTTTTCCGAGTTATGATGCGTAACGTGCGTGGCCCACCAGAATCGACATTCGTGGGCTATGCGGTGCGCCCAATACCTCCAGAAATCAATCCAGATGATGCACAGTATAAAGGACCACCAGGTCGCCGGGATTTTGAATGGAGCCAGATTATAAAAAAAAATGATAATGCCAAATGTGGCAATTTTAATGGCTGCGGTGATCAGCAGATTTACCACACCTATTGCTGCCGCTGCCAGTGTATCCCTGGCGTCATAAATGTCCCGGTTTTTGTACAGGCTTAAACCCCATTCCAGCAATACCAGAAAAATCATTACAGGCGCTGCGTAGCCAATAATGTTCGGAAGATTCATTTGCAGCACTTGCTCGTAGGTGAGTTTTTCCATCCGTGGTAGTTATTCAGAGAAGACCGGAATATCGATTTGGCTTTTTAGAACACTAACATATGCAATTTTTATTCAAAATATAAATCCCCGGAGCAACTACCTGTTTTTTAAATAATAAAAGTGTCCGTCCTCTGCGCCAAGCAAAAGGTCGGGTTTCCCATTCCCATCCCAATCCACAAGCGTCGGACTTGTGGTATGTCCGGCAAGTTTCTGATCGGAAACATCTCCAATTAATTTCATCTCAACGAATCCGTTCCGCTCTCCGGTATTTTTCATTAAAGCGGCATTCATACTGTTAAGCACAATGTCCGTATCCCCGTCGCTGTCCCAATCGCCAAAAGCAAGTTTGCGTCTTCCGCTTTTTCCGTACAGATCCGTATTGAGCCGCAAGCTCCCGGCAGCGCTGTCGATAATCATATTTTTGCGGTTATATTGTCCCGGATCGGAGTAGAATATCCGCCGGCCGGGCTTCAACATTAATTCTGATCCCGAATCAAATCGCTCGAAATAGCTCAGGTATCCTTCATGGTCCAGCACGACAAGGTCCATGAGCCCATCCCTGTTCCAATCTATGGCTGTTGGAGTGGTGCGCCATTGAGTGGCCAGCATATTTTGTTCGGGTTCCCACCAATTCCATTCCGGGTTCGGGACCTTGTCTTCCCATCGGACCCGTACGGGCTTAGCCGGGCTGAGTGTGGGCTTGCCTTTGGCGCCAATATTTTGGTACCAAAGTATTTTCCCCCATATGTCGTTCGTGATGATGTCCTTAAGACCATCGTTGTTCCAATCTGCTACCGAAAGCGTGGTATAACCCCACTTGGCCTCGCAAGGTCCCTGGATGGACCCGTTGTCGCCGGCTTGTTGCCGAATTATTTCATCATTGGCTTTGAGGTATACCGGAGGAGCCCAGCTTGGCGGATTTCCTCCATCGATATTCTCAATAAAACCGATATACCCCGCCGAATTCCCGCAGATCAGATCTTCATCTCCGTCATCGTCCCAATCTGTGCTGAAAGGCGTTACCAGCGCGCCAAATTTTAAATATTCCGGCTTTTGTTGAAAATACCTCGGAGTGTTGAATACCGGCATGCCGTCCTTCACGCTTCCGGTGTTTTCCAAAAAAGCTACCCGGCCGTCTTCGTCACCTACGATCATGTCGATATCTCCGTCTTTATCCCAATCCAGCGATACCGGAATGATCATTTCCAGGTCCATGGTGATGATTCCGGCTTCATTTTCAAGGTACCGGCCGGCGGCATATTTGGGGTTTTCCCTGGACCCCGTATTTTCAAACCAGGTAAATTTATCGATAAACTCCCCGCAAATGATATCCAGATCTCCGTCCTGATCAAAATCGTCAAAATTCGGTGAGGGTGCGCCGTAGACATCGATCGGTTGATCACCGGCAAGGATTTTATTTCGCAGTTCATAGTTTCCATTCACATTTTCTATGAGATAAACAAAACCGTGCAACGGACCATTCGTCCAGACTCCCTGGTCGTTGTAGGCATTATCCCACCCGTAGTCTTCGCCGTCCTGGATTCCGACAATGATATCCAGGTCACCATCACCTTCATAATCCACATATTTCCACTGGTTAAACCGGATCTTGTTATGTAATTTATGGAAAGTGTCTCCCGGAAAAAGTTCTTTTGGATTTTTATCTATTGATTTTTTAAAGTTTAATAATTCTTTTCCGGGCTGCAATAATCTCGGATTTCCACGGACATATGAAATCTGTATGTCTTTTAACGCATCGCCAATTCTTACGGGAGGTTCAAATACAGGAAACGATTTACCACTTGTGTTCTCAAAAAACCATAATCCGTTAAAAGGAACATCCCTGCATGAGACAACAAGATCAAAGTCGCCGTCTTCGTCGTAATCCATCGGCAGGGGCCAGGCCCATAATCCTACTCCGAGATCCGCGGTTGCCTCCGGATTATTGTATCGAATGCGTTCAAATCCGTCCGGATTTATCTTTGCTGAAGACCCGGATTTATTTTGCCCGCAATTAACGAGCATCGAAATTGATAAAACTAAAATAAGCAGCCTGTAGAATGACATTGGAAGTGTTTTATATAATACGCAAATATGGACAAAAAGGCTATCGGAGAGCGAGGCAATCGCATCCCGAATTCCGGATGTGATGTCGGTATTTTCTTCGCGGGCTTTTGTGCAGTTGATTGCACAATGCGGGCTAGGTAAGGCATCTTCAGATTTGCTCAAAGCGCGAAATATGCTGACTGCAACCGGACGTCGCCATATGTTGACAGGCCTTGCAGGTCAAATTTTCGGATGCCATTGCCCTGTATCTGAGGGTATGGACGAACAATGCTGTTTGTGAGCTTTTGAGCATTGCCCGGAATCCTATTTTTGCACTTGTCTAAAATGCTTCGCCAATCCTGAAATAGAATCCCCAGTCATCTTTTCCGGCGGCCACATCGATGCCTACGTTCATATGGTATTTTGGGAAGACGTTGTACCTGATCCCGGTTCCGATTCCCGGAAGCACAACGCCTTCATCATTTGTATTGATGCTTCCGTAGACCGTCGCAAATCCAAAGAATCCGACGGCGCTCAATTTTTTATGAAAATTCCAGCGATATTCACCCTGAGCGGCCAGCAAATAATCTCCGCGATATTTCCCCTGTGTGTACCCTCTGATATCCTGTTGCCCAACCACGAATTGTTGTTCGAAAGAAAGCTCTCCAATTCCAAATCCGCCATAAAGACGAGCCGCGATAACGTCTTTGTCTTCACGTGTCGAAAAATACTGGTTGTGATCTATTTCTATCTTGTCGGATTTGAATTCGTTGTCCAGGAATCCCGGATAAGATGTCCAATCCGCTTCGGTGATCGACCCTCCTCTTGGGTAATAAACATCGTCTCGTTTATCAAACGAAAGTTTAATGCCTAATCCCTGCAACTGTGTTGCTCCCTGGCTCAAAGTGGTGTCCGAGCCAAAGGAAGTATCAAATGCAATGTTGGTGTAATGAATGCCGGCATAGAGCTTGCCGATAATTCTTCGTTGTATCTCGGCAAAAAAGAAGTCCGCCTGTGTATTATAGTCAATGTAACCGGCGCCGGGTATGTCCAGGTAAAACTGGAAATTTACGGAACCCAAACCTCCTGCCGCAGTCAGCCTCCAGTTATCCTCTTTCAGGTAGAATCTTTGAAAAAACATGGCAAACCACGTATCGTTGGTCGTATACATTCCGAGCAACCCGGATATGGAAGCCGGTGAAATCGTATCATTGGGATTCAGGTTATACATGGCCATTGGCAATGCTCCGAAGGCAAAACCGATCGATCTGCTGTAGTTTAAATAAGGGACAGGGACAAAATTGAAGTTTTTATCTCCAAGGCCGGAAGAGCCGTCTCCGCCTCCCCCGGACGGAAGTGCCTGGGCGTTCGTTTCGGCTGGGAAGGTTAAATAAATAATTACAGTGAAAGAAATGGTGTAAATGAAGTTTTTTACAAATTCCATGAGGTCCGGATAAAGTTAGGCTAAAATTTGTGTTGTATGTTTATCGTGAATAATTCTTACCATCATAGGATGAAATTTATATACAGCTTTAATGAGGTCTGGGAAAAGCTAAAATATCGCAAAAATTAATTTATACAAATCTTTAAAGGCCCCGCCTTGTCTTATATTTTCCCGGTATATAATGGCGATGATAATTATGAAAGGTTCCGTTCAATCAAAATTCAGGTTGTCGGAGATCTTATTTACAAATGGAAATGAAAAACCTACAATGAATCGCCATCTGCCGTACTTAAGGTCCGAGACCTCATCCGAATTTAAAAGTTCGTCACCGCCAATGTTTAATGGTCTTGGGATTTGCCGGCTCGAAGAAGCATAAGTTGCACCAAGCGTCAATTCAGCCCATGTTAAATTGAGCGCAAACCCTCCTCCAAAATGATAGATATCCCCGTCAAATGTGGAGTTTGTGACATTATCGTCAAATTCGAATATAAAGCCGTCATCGGAGTTCACTGCCGAAAAATCCGTTGAAACACCGCCATAGACTTCGACTTTTTCGTTGAAGTAGTGCTCAAACCCGACTCCAAAATTGAATACGGACTTTAAATTATCCACTAATCCGTAATGTATGGTGTCTCCGGTGGATTGACCTAAAAACGGCTCCACTTCCATAAGCGTATACGGATCGATTTTATTGAACCATTCACTGCTCAGGTGGAAAATAGAGTTATTGAGATTGAAGCTCACGCCAAGTCCTACGGATAGCGGGGATTTCATTTGTGCGTCCAGGTCCTCCTGGTAATCCTCGATATACGTGTCTTCGACAGGTTCGTTCTCCAATTCGGAAAGACCGGTGATGTAGTCTTCGTAGACCGAACTCCCTTTTCCGCTGATCTTGATTCCGGGGGTGGTTACTGTAAGCCCGATATTTATTTTATCCCAGTTGCCGGCAAGTCCGGCTTTCCATAAGATCCCGTAAACGTCCAGACTCAATTCGCGGTTAAAGTTCACCATATGCACCTCATTCGAGTCGGTTAATCCCTGCAACCTGATTTCGAGCGCATTTGAGTTATTGGTAATGGTACCGAATGTTGACAGGCCGATGCTGAGATGATCGTTAAGACCATACGACCAGGTGAGACCGAACCACTCTTGCTGTAAATTGTTCCCGGATTTCAGTTTTGACGATAAATTGTCGTAGTATACTTCATTGACTTCCTGACCGGTTTCGGAAGATCTTATGTCGAATTCGCTATTATTTCTGAACCTGGTCAAAAAAGAATAGGCAAAATGATGGTCTTTCAGAAAAGGCAGCTTGAATGTACCTGCGACCAGGTTTGGCGCTCCTCCAAAATTGGTTTTTTTCAAGTCATTTCCCGTGCCAAGGCCATCGGTGATTCTTGTTGTATTTATCTCGTATACGCGCGCGCTTATGACGAACGCAGGATTTTCGATCTGGGATAACCGGCCGGGGTTATAATACACCAATCCCAGATCTTTCACACTGGCGTTTACCGTACCACTTAGCAGCATGGATTTGTTGCCAAATTGTTCGGTCCAATAATGTCCGTCCTGGGCGAATACCGAACCGGACAGCCCGATTACAAGGATCGAGACCCTGATGTTATGTTTGATAAAACTGATCATTCGGTGATGCTATTTTAATTTACTCAATGGGTGTGAATTTAGACAATTTTTGAAATTTTAGCCTGTTTTCTTCAAAATACGGGTGGTTATTACAAGATGGTTCTTTCACATGATGATATGATTCAAATGTGCACTTCTCAAAGGTCTTTGATGGCATTTATCAAATCTTTAAAACAACCCGCCTGATCTCCCTTGTCCAAATCCGGCTGTTCCTTAACCCCATAGTAATAATCCAGGAAATTATCAGCACTGGTCCAGACGGTTTGGATCATTCCCTGGTAATTATCCTTCATGGCGGGAGTAGCATTTTTTCTAAGGCCGACCATTAAGTCCAATTGTCGTGTTGCCAGATCGCCATTTCTCCACGGGCATGTTGCAACTCTAAATCCTTTCATGGCGAACATGACAGCGGTCGGGTCGACTCTTTCGTAATGCCAGTCGCATATAAACACATCTTTGGGAATCATGTCGATTGCGCGATGGGTATTATTCATACTTGCTTCCCACATACCCATGCCGGTTGTTTTTCCATCGATCAATCGATCCCCCCAGATCCAGAGCTCAAGGTTTTTTGAAGCCAGATAATTTCTGACCTTTGTAACTTCTCCGGCGAACAGTTCGGCTTTATCGCGGCCAGAGCAACGCGGACATTTTTCATCACCTATATAGAATACTTCGTCCATTCCCGCATGAAAAGCCGATGCCTCAAACACTTCTGTGATTTCATCGATCAATTCAAATACGATCTTATGCACACCGGGATGAAGCGGGCAGTAACTCTTGCAATAAAGGCCATCGTCATTGGGCCACACGTATTTATCCGGCAATTGTACATGGGGAGTCTCATCAAATTCCGGATAAACCCTCAGCAAGCCTTCCAATGAACCGTGCCAGGATTGATGGCCGAGCAAATTGATCTGGGGGATTAAGTTTATCCGAAACTTTTTACACGCATCCACCATACGTTTCACGTCACTTTTCGATAGTGCAACGTTGTTTCTCAATTCGGGATGCCGTTCATATTGATAATTGTAATCTACCCTGAGAATGAGGGTATTTATATGGTTCGGACCCAATTCTTCTGCAATGAATTTTACAAACCGATCTACGCCGTCCGGTTTTGGAGCAGCGATGCACAGCCCACGGGTAGGAAGCATTTCGTCAAGTTTGGATTGTGCGGAAAGCAAGTTTGTACTTGCCAGAATTACGACGATTAAATGTTTGATTTTCATAACAAAATTAAGTTTACCATTTCATATTGTTTTGTCCCCCGATGGAGGGAGGGTTGTTGCATTCATAAATAATGATACTAAACATCCGGTATTTTTGAAAATACCGGATGCCTTTGATGTTAAAATATATTTTTGAACAGACCTCAAGTCTTTCTCCCGGAAGGTCACATCCTCGCCTCGAGGAGGTGTGGGATCGCAAATATTGATTTTCATGCCATCAAATGACTTTACGATCAATCATCCGATTTTATTCATGGTCGGTAACAACCCCCAACTCGGCTATGGTGATGAAATTTTTATCATCGATCTCTTTTTCGCCGACGAATTTGATGAATCGGGCTTTGATCGTGTCGAAAGATTTGGTTTGTAAAACAGGATTATTCCTGATGTTGCTGAACTCTCCTTCAGATACCGGTAGACCCCAATTCCTGCCCTCTTTGCTGACATAGAATTTATAATTCGATATCGTGCCATCAATGTATCTCTGCTGTGTGGGCAGATAGGTAAAACCGGATAAGCTCAGTTCCTCTCCGAGATCGATGATAACGGTCTGAGGCACATCCTTCTTAGGATCACTTTTCCAGGTGCTTTTGGCATTTGCATCTACTATGAATTTACCTCTCGGATCTTTGTCGGGATTTGGGGCGATCACATTCCATTTGACCTTACAAATGTCAAACTTCACAGAAGTTACGGCGCTTTGATCTCCGGACAAAGGATCTACAGCAATGGCTTTTACCCGGCCCTTGCCGGACAGATCAAACGGGCCTTGGTACTTTTTGGATTTTGAATCCGGTTCTTGTTCATCCAGCGTATAGTAAACATCCAGACCATGGTCAAACGCTTCTATGGAAACCGACCCGGTTTTATCTCTATGGATTGCCGGAGGTTCGAGCAATTTCGGAGCGTGGTAAATTTCAATATTGGAAATTGCCGGGCACGCTTTTGCATCCAGGACACTGAAACGCAATTTTGATGAGGTTACGTTGGCAAACCGCAATATCCGTTTGTAACCGATCGTTGTTTGGGCATCAATCTCTTTCCAGTCGCCATCCACATATGCTTCGATCGAAAACTTTTTTACACGCTGCCCCAGTGGAATATATTCCTGGGCCAAAAACCGGTTAAATGTAGTTTCTGTTCCGAAATCAAAAATTATGGAGGCCTTGGTCACTCCATCGTCCGTAGCCCAATAGGATTCCTTATTTCCGTCGATGACATTTTCACCCTTAAATTTAGAGGAATTTCCCCTGGTGTTCGAAGCTTCTATGTCAATATCCGTGGCCAGGTTTGTCTCGAAATCTTTTTTAATCACCTCCACCATTTTCATGAGGCGTTCGACGTCTTTCTCATGAATCAATCCGCGGTTATCTACGGGAAAGTTTAAAAGAAATGATGCGTTTCTCCCAATGGAATGGTAATATATGTCTACCAACTGTTTTACCGATTTTACTTTGTGATCTTCCGACCGGTGGTAATACCAACCGGGTCTTATGGACACATCAACTTCGGCGGGAAGCCAGTGTGTACCGTCTTCGTGTCCGTTTGTGAGCTCCTTATAATTGGGGGATCCGGGCCAGAATTCATCTCTTCTCAGGATCGACCAGTTGGTTTCCCCGGCCCATCCGGCTTCATTTCCTACCCAGCGTACATCAGGGCCCGCATCGCTAAACATCATTGCGTTTGGCTGAAGATCGCGAACGATCTTTCTGGTGTTTGGCCAGTCGTAGTACGTTTTCCTGTCAACCTTGCGATTTTCATTGGCCCCTCCGTAATATCCGGTACCTCCGTTTGCCCCGTCAAACCAGACTTCAAAGACCTCCCCGTAATTTGTCATCAGCTCGGTGAGCTGATTCCTGAAATAGGTGATATAGGCTTCAGTGCCGTACTCAGCATGATTTCTGTCCCAGGGAGAAAGATACAACCCCAATTTTAATCCGTATTCCTTGCAGGCATCGGCCAGTTCACGAACGACATCCCCCTCACCGTTTTTCCATGGAGCATTTTTTACGGAGTGCTCTGTGAACCCGGATGGCCAGAGGCAAAATCCGTCGTGATGTTTGGCCGTAAGAATTATGCCTTTCATCCCGGCGTCCTTACATACTTTTGCCCATTGACGACAATCCAGTGCTGTTGGATGGAACAACTCGGGCGATTCTCCGCCAAATCCCCATTCCATATCCGTAAAGGTATTCATATTGAAATGAACAAAGGCATAAAACTCCAACTCATGCCAGGCCAACTGGCGCTCGGAAGGCAACGGTCCGACAGGCCCGGGAGGGGGGGTGTTGTCACAGCCGGCAAAAGCTAACAGCATTGCGATCGAAAAAATTACTTGTCTTGTCATATTTCTTATTTTTAAAAGTGTTTTAATTGTCATTTTATATTAGTCAATTCTTATGCGTCGATCGCTGAACCTTTGGTTTGGTGAAGAGAATTATTGAACTGCCGGTCGACCGCTTTCACCGGCACTTGATTTGACGAATGCCACATCAACACGAACAAAGATAAGGAGATTCGTTTAGCTGCACAGCCGATTTTGAAACAATTATTAAGATTTGATCGAAGCATTAAATCTTATGCGATTCGACGCCCCGACATTAAATAAAGCGCCTGTTATCGCAAGGTTTTTAAGACGTTCACTATTCCCGATGCCGTGCACGCGATGCAATCGCGCACGAACGGTAGGCTATAAAACATCCGGACCTGATCGGGATCGATCCGAGCATTTGTATGAACGGCTGCAGCAGAATAAAAACGAAGGGTAAAAATGAACGATTGTGGCTATCACATTCGTTTTGTTGAGTTTTGGTTAAAAAAGATCTCATGTATTTTTTACAACATTTTATAAAAATTATTCAATTTCGAAGCGATACCTTTAAATTTTTAAATTTTAATGGTACGACTATGAAAAAACTTTTTTTATCTATCCCTGTATTCTTTTTAATGTCGGAGATTGTCAATGCACAAAAGATTCGCGTTACTGTTTCGCCTTCGGATGCTTCGATTTACATGAACGGAGAAAGGTTATCTTCGGGAAGCGCCGATATTCAAGTCAGGAGGAATGATTGCGTTACATTGGAGGCATTTAAACCTGGATTTCTTCACCAGGAGGTTAAGTTCTGCAATAAGAAAGGTTACGCCAAACCTCCCAAAACATACTATTTTAATTTGGCATTGGACGACAGCTATTCAGCGTCTGTGGAAGGAAACGATATTGCCAACCTGGACATACTTATCCGCACCGAAGAGGGAAGGGATGAACTGGAAACCTGGCGAGAGATCAATCAAATTATTACGAGCTATTTCGATATCATTGAAGTTGCAGACCGTGAGAGCGGATACCTTCGAACTTCATGGCATGTAAAATCTTTTGCCCAACGCACCGTTCGAACGCGTGTAATATTGAAACTTGCGACCACCAAACCCGTATCGTACAAACTTAAAATCCTCTGCGAAAATGCATATGGGAAAGGCGTAAGCGTGAAATCCGATGAGCGGTTTACTCCGTGGGACCGAGTGTTAAAAACGCACGCCGGCATCATAGAGGAGGTGCAGACGCGACTTAAATAATTGATTGATATCTTAAATGGAAATGAAATAAAGAAAACGTGAGCGATATGGCCTAGCGCTTATTCGCCGGAGAATGTTATCCAGCCACAAGGACGATGTTTTTGATTTTCAATGTTGTTGAAAATTTATGGAAGCAATTTCATCCGTATGAGGCTACGGGCAATATGAGAAAGATTTTCCTGTTTCCCTTGGGCATTGAGACGCATTGTAGTCGGCGAAAATTTCCATACCATCCGGCTCGTTTTCGAATATAGGATCTTTGATCGGTTTCTTTTCCACTACGGATCATAAGACATCCCTTGGTCATGGGCGGCATTACCGAGGTTTGTGGCATTTGTGTACTATACACTAAGATATTTCTTCACTGCGCTGCGAAGCGATATTTTCTCTCTCCCGATGTCCCGCGACGGAGTGGAGGAATCTTAATCCGAATGATTCGTGTCAAACCGTCAAATAAAAACGAAAGATATCCCGGTAAGGGATTGTGATCGGCAAAAAATACCGGACGACATAACCCTCCTGCTTCGATTCCGCAGAAGGGGGCGTAAATATATCGTACCTTAGGTATCGCTTGTCCGGCCCGGCAGAAACTTCACTCAACTGGATTCCGGAACAGATCAACGTAGAATTTCATCCGGCCAGGGGACTTGCCCGCCGGTTGCTTTAAAGGTTGGCATCTGTGCATCAACAGACCTTAAATATTCGCCCAGTTCTTTTGCCAGTTTGTCCCTGGTCTCCTTTTCCCGGGGGGCAAGGTTGTTTCTTTCTGCGATGTCGTCTGAAATATTAAACAATTCAAAATTTTGAGAGGCGTGGTAATAGATCAGTTTCCAATCTCCTTTGCGGATGGTGCTGGAAGCGCCGATGCCGGGCCCGGTCGGTCCCCAGTTGTTTGGAATATGCCAGAAAAGCGCTCTTTCGTTTGGATGGTCGTTTTCCCTCTTCAGAATTGAGCCAAAGCTTTTCCCGTCGATTTGCTGCACAGTTTGATAATTATTGATCTGCGCCATTTCCAGAATGGTAGGGAAAAAGTCTTCGATGATCAAATACGAATCGGTCGTGGAGCCTCCTCTGGTAACTCCTGGCCAACTCACGATCATCGGCTCTCTAATTCCGCCTTCGTGGGCCGATCCTTTGCCACTTGATAAAGGTTTGTTATGTGTGTGGGGTACACCGCCCCTGGCCACTGCGCTCAAACCGCCATTATCCGATGTAAACAATACGATAGTATTTTCATCAATTCCTTTCTTTTTCAGATAATCCATTAAATCACCAAGGCTTTTGTCCATACTTTCGAGCATCGAGGCATATTTGGCTTCGACAGGATTCATCCCCTGGTATTTGTCTATGAACCTGTAATCTTCTTCGATTGGGGCGTGAACGGCGTAATGGGACATATATAAGAAGAAGGGCTGTTCCGTTTTCATTGCGGAATCAAGCGCCAGTATGGCCTCTCTTGTAAGAGCTTCCGTGAGATTTGTGTTTGTGCCGTGATATTTATCCAATCCGGGGACATCCCAGACCGGTGATCCGTTGCGCCATACGGCGCTGTAATTTTTTTCCCCGTGAAAACTTCCCGGCCCTCCCGCGGCATGGCCGGCAATATTGATGTTGAATCCAAGGTTGGAAGGATCTTCTCCCGGTGTGGAAATCGCCCCGAAATGTGCTTTTCCGCAGTGAATCGTAAAATATCCGTTGTCCTTCAGGATTTGAGGAAGAGGTGTTACGTAAACCGCATGCTCGATGGAATCGGTCGGTTGCATGCCGTTAACGTTCCAACCCGGCATATTCAATGTTTCATGGGGCCGGTCATTTGTAGCGTTTCTTCTAAGTGTCCAGTTGGTTACCCGGTGTCTTGCGGCATTCATCCCGGACATCAGGCTAACTCGGGTAGGGGAGCAGACACTGTGCGAATAAGCCTGGGTAAATTTCATCCCCTGAGCGGCCAGTCGCTCCATGCTCGGAGTTTGATAAAGATCGTTAAAAGGTGTTCGCTCGCTATGAAATGGCACGGATGTGTCCTGCCAACCCATATCGTCTACCAGGAACAATACAATATTCGGACGCCGGGTTTCGCTGCATGATAAAAATCCGGCTAAAATAAATACCGATAAAACGGAAAGTGTGTAATTTGATTTATTCATTTATAAAAAAGTGTTTTATTCTGCAGGCATGATCATTGCTTGCAGGATTTCTGTTTTCGCTGATTCTGATTTTCAGTGAATGTTTTTCGTGTTTTAATTCTGCTTCCAGGACATAATACCAGGGCAAATGTAAGTGTTTACTCCATTTTGTAAACAGATCAACAGATTTAAATTTACCTCCGTCAATGCTATACTCGATTGCGCCTGTATCCGGCCCGGCCGCAACGGCTATTCCGACCGCCTTCCCTTTGAAATCAAACTGAAGTTCGGAACCCGGAGTGTCTGATACGAGCATAGGCACATTAACAAATCCTTTTCTCGTGTTTTGTCCGGCCCCCGGGGTCCAATCCGGAATAATCTTCCAGCCGCTGCCAATGTCAGCATTGTCTATGGATGCCAGTTTGCCCCTGTCATAGCAAAAAGCATCCAGCTTGTCCGGCGAAGCATATTTAGTTGCTTTCGAAGCGGATATTGACAGAGCAGCCCATGCACTGTCCAGAAATATTTTGATGGAATTATAGTAAATGATTTGTCCGAATGGCGAGGGATGTAAATCCTTAAAATCATTTTCCCAGGTAAACTCGCCCGCATTTATTCTATCCGTTACTTCTTTTGCCAGATTTATGCTGGAAACCTTGTAATGCGAGGCAACTTTTTCATGATTTAAAATTACTTCCGGAATTTCACCGACATTGTACGACTTCATTTTATCCGGATCGACAAAATACATTGAGACAATATCAACTTTGGGATTATTGTTTCTGGCATGCCTGATGATGCCCTCCATGCCTCTTATCTGTTCCGGAGTCGTTCTGCCGTTTGTAGGGTCATTTACGGCTGCTTCGACAAACAAAAGATCGGTTTTGCCTTTTGAGAGGATGTCCCTTTCCAGCCTGAAAGCTCCGGGTGTCGATCCCATAGACGGAATTCCCGCCGGAATAAAATCAAAATCAGTCTCCGGGAATCGTTTTTCCAGGTACGCACAAATACTGTCTCTCCATCCCGGATTGTAGGTGATCGACCCTCCGAGAAAAGCTACCTGCCCTTTTTTCTTTTTGACGAATTTGTTAAAACAATTACTGATGTCGCTTCTGAAAATATGATAGTTGCCGCTCTTTGGCTGGCAAAAAGATGTACCGAAGGAAATTACCGATAGGAGGAAACCAAAAATCAGATTTCCGAATAGGATTACTCTTAACCGTCTGTTGATTATGATATCATCTCTGTCCATGTTATGTCTTGTTAAATATTTCGGCCGACGCTCAAGTATTGCATTGGTCCGGTGTTCCGTGGGTTCGGGTGTTGTCTACGCGCTAAACAGATTGTCGAATTTGCTGACCGGCATATCCGGGAGTTTTGCTTTGGTCCTCCATCCCTCGCTTCTTCAGACACCCCATTCCGAATAATCAAACGGTTTAAATCCCTCACATTATACATCCTTTTATTTTTAAATGTAAAATTGCCTTTTGCCGGATTTGTGCCTTCGGGCCTCCTATAAGCAGTGCAAGTTCGCACGCTGAATCTAGCCCGACACGAACAATGTTCATGGCTGATTGTCAATATTCACGGACGGTTTTTATCATTTCCGCAATGTTTTCAGGGGGTGTTTTAGGAGGAATTGCGCATCCCGCATTTACGACCAACCGGGGCGAATCCTTGTAAATCTCAAGTAATTCCCGCGTCTTTTGCCTCACCAGTTCTTTGTCGCCCAATGCCAAAACACCCGACGGGTCGATGTTCCCGATAAATAACCGGCCGTTGCCCATATGTTCGAGAATTTTGTTTATGTCCGTTTTATAGTCGAGTTCGAGTCCATCGGTGCCGGAATCCAACATATCCTTAATGATCAGATCAGCGTTGCCACAAATGTGGTTTACGTACGGAAGATGATGAGCGTGCGCTGTCTCGACCAGTCTTTTTTCGTAGGGCAATGCAAATTGTCGAAACATCTGAGGAGAAATCATTTCGGGGCCGGCCGGACTGTCCCCGTTCGAAATCATATCAACGCCTGTTTTTGCCATCAGGTCGATGAACTGAATACATACATCCGAACAATAATCCAGAAGCTTCTCTACCTCGGGGCCGGGCATCATCATATCAAGCATCCACTCCTGAGCTCCCCGAACCATACTTGCCGCTGAAAAGGGCGCCTGGTCGCAATTACCGCGTACAAACACCTCGTCGCCGAAATACTCCTTGATCAACCTGCAGGTTTCCAGCCATATTTGTACGCGTTCGTTTTTTGAAAGATCAACTTCCTTCAATTGCTCCATTTGATCCCAGGAAGGAATCAGGCCTCTGGGAATTCTTGCCGGTTCGTCGACAGGATAGTCGACCGGAACGCCAATAGCGCCTGCAATAAGTGTGGTATCAAAATCGACCATAACTCCATCGAGATCATATTTTTCGACAGATTGAATAAATGCATCGGCGGCTTTTCTCGGATCTTCCCTGAACGTTTTCATGGAATATCCGGCCTCTTCCGCCGCCATCATAAAATTGTGAAGCATCACGGGTCGCTTGTCCGGCCATTCACCGTTCAGAGCTTTGTTAATTCGTTCGAATCCATTCATTTTCTTTACAGTTTATGTTGGCAGCACCACATTTGGGCGAGTCACCAAGCAGAAAATTCAATCAAAATCAAATCACAAAAGTCCATATCACCGGGTCTTTATGGTGACCGATATTTCCTGTTGGTTTCTGACAATTCCAAGCTTCAATTTTCCCATCCAATTGTTCCCCTGATGGCTGTTTAATAAATCGGTGATGTTTTTGATCTTGTCGTCTTCACATTTAACAATTACATCCCCCCGTTGCAAAACTCCTGCCCCGGCCAGGCTCCCCGGTTCTATATCCAGGATTAAGACACCGCTCGTTTCATTCAGACCGGCAGCAGATCTTTCCTCGATGGATTCAATGTTTTTTAGTTGAGCTCCCAGCCATTCGGTCGTTTTCAGTTCCTTCGCGCTGCCCGAAGGAAATACCAGTGCCGGAATATCGGGAGATTTGGCAATTTTCTTCAATTCAGGTACTTGAACACCAAACCGGTCCATGGTAAAATTTACAAATCCCAATGCTATTGCGGGCGAGGCTTCGGATACCGTGAAATTTCCATGCTCCGGGTCGATAAAAAGCGGATCTCCGAAAGTACTGTGTCGGTCCGTACTATTTTGCCGGGCTTTTTCCAGTGCCGATTGGTTTGGGAAGAGATTATGGTCCACCTCCTTTCCCCATCCGAGCAGCCGGATATCTTTGTGATCCGTCATCACAATGTTCCTTCGGAATACGTCGCCGCTTTTTTTGAACCACACATGCGGATGAAATCCATTATTTACCATAATGTTGTTTTCAACTGTTCGGTAAAATCCTTCCCTGAGCTTAATTCCGCCGTTGAGGCACAAATTGTTATAAATATGATAGTTGGAAGAACCGTCGTCCAGATCAATATCCCATCCGTGGTCACAGCGCATACGGTTGTTTCTGATAATCGTTGTGTGAATTGCATCCCAGTACGGCATTTCAGGATTCCGATCTACGATTTCATCCATGGTTTTTCGATTTGGATGCCAGAAACGATCCCTTCCCCAGGAATTGAAAGCGCCGTGGTCCGAAGATTCCAGGACGGTACTAAAAACGTCGTTGAATTCAATAATGTGCCCGCCCCAGGTGCCTTCGCTTACGTTGATACCGGCCCTCGGAACATCATAAATGGAATTATGGCTGACCGTGATATCCATGGCCATGGATATCTGTACACCGGCTGTTTGCTTTTCCACTTTGCCGATATCGTGGATTAAATTGTTGTCCGCCGTGCATTTGGACGGATAATCCCGGTTTTTAGGGCCAGGCTCCACATCGAGGTCCTCGAAATCGACATACGCTTTGTACGTAAAGGAAGGAGATCTGACGGCTGAGGACAATCCCACAAAACTGATGGCGCTCGCTCCGCAATTGTACATGTGATTTCCTTTAATTTCGATATTTCTGTTATATCCGGAAACAAAAATAGCGTTGCCGCCCAGATTCGTTAATTCACAATCCGAAAGAGTGCAGTTTTTCGCGTTTTCCAGATAAATCGCTCCGCCGCGATAGATCATCCAGTCACTTCGGAGAAGCGGTTCATAATCTTCCATAAAGGTGCGGTTGGTGTGTTCGAAAAGGACGCCTCGAATCGTGATGCCTGAGATGGGCGTTTGCTTTGTGCCTCGCAATTCCACGAGGTGATTTAATGAAGAAATCTCAATTTTCGCATTGGATAATTCGATATGTTCGGGCGGATAAAAGTACAGCGTCGACGAAGAATGATCGAAATACCATTCTCCCGGGGCGTCCAGCTCTTCAAATACATTTTCTACCATACGGTATTCCTTATGCATTTGGGAAGGGCGATTATTCTGATGACCACCTGCCAGCTTTACTTTTCCCTTTTTATCGACGCCTTCGATTTCATAATGGAATCCTCCCCATTCTCCGCTGTGCATTGCATGTACAATTGCTCCCTCCGGACGTTTCCATCGTTTCACGCGTTCCGGATCCAGGACATCTGCGGCATAGCCCTTGTAGTGACTGGCCGTGGAATCGTAATTCGGATACCTTGCCAATATCTGCTCCTCTCCATTTGCATAGAGCTGAGCATACGGCGAAACCGATACGTTTGTTTTCAGTTTCATAATGTTGCCCTTGAATTTTCTCCAGGAACCTTCGATTATCCTGGAGCCTTTGACAACTGCCGAACCGGCCTCCGACGACTCCAGGACGAGCGGACCGGCATCAGGCGTAATTACAAGAGGATCCTGTAAATAATGCGTTCCGGGCATCAGTACGATCCTGGAGGTATCGTCATCCGCTCTTAAGCTTACAATTTGCCCGAAGGCAGATTCAATCGTTTTTTTGGGATTTTCAGCATCAAGGCCTGTCGACGCGTCATTCCCGTTCGGAGCGACATAAATGACGATCTCAGAGGCAAAAGTCGAACAAAAAAACAGGCAGAATAAAACAGAAAAAAAACAATTTGTAATCATATTTAGAGCTCCTTAATTCTAATATTTCTAAATCGCACCAAATCGCCATGGCCCAGGAATCCGATGTGACCTTTCTTATTCTTCAATCCGGGGTGCTTTTTGCCGTCCATAGTTCCTCCTTTACTGGCTTCATTGATGTTCCCGTCTACAATAACTTCTCCGTTCAGAATCACTTTTATGTGATCACCTTCTGCAATGACTTCCTGGCTGTTCCATTCGCCTACGGGTTTTAGATAACCTCTTTTGGCCGGAATTACCCCATAGACGGAACCGTGATATTGGTACTCCTTCAGATCTTCATATTTTTCAGCCGTATTATCGAGGATCTGAAGTTCCATGCCTTTATAGGCCGCATCCCCCTCCAGAGGAGCACGTATCCCCAATCCGTTATTTGCTCCCGGTGTCAACTGAAAGTCAAAGCGAAAAACAAAGTCACCGTATTCCTTTTCCGTAAACAGGTTGCCGCTCCCTCCCCTGTCGGGATAGATTATGATCATTCCGTGTTCAACCACGTAAGCCGTTTTGTTGCCGACCCAGCCGTCCAGATTTTCACCGTTGAAGAGCAGTTCGAATCCTTCAGTTTTTTCAATGTTTGTGAGCTTATTTTGCGCATTGCCCGCAGGAGCGAAAGAAATCAATATTAGCGCGACAAGGATGTTTTTCATCATCAGGTGATTTAAGTAAAAAATTATGCATGCGAAGATCAGCAAAAAAATCGCTTTTCACCAGTTGCTTCGAGTGTCTTGTAAAATTAAAGATATTCACCGGATTATTCATTTCAATCCGTCAAAATTCTGTGGCCGTCCTTCTCGGGCATTGATTTTAAATGCCGTACCGTAGGGGGGATCCGATCTCCCGTCGCAAAGGCAAATCCGCTGTCGGTTGTCATGGGCATAGCCAACTCGACCGGCCTGAAATTTGCCGGGTGCCCCGGGTCCCGGACATTTCCTAATGCAATGTGAATTTGAAGGATTCAAGCTTATCAAACCTGTAAAGCTTAAGAACGTAGATTCCCTTGTCCAATTCTTTATCCAGGTTGATGATGGCCTCTTTTTCCCCTCTTCTTAGTTTTTTGGCAAAAACCAAATTTTTATTTTCATCATAAAGCATTATAGGAAGTTCTGTCGATAATTCGGTTGGGAGCGATAAGAATACCGAGTTTTCCGAATCGGATTGATTGTAGTGGAGATTGATGCCGCTGTTTGCGATTACCTTGTTAAATTCCCTCTCGGTGTGGTCTGCCCGTACAATTACGTCATCCAATAAAATAGTCGTGTTCGTCTTGCCGAGATTAAAAGAGAAAAAACAGAATGGCTCGTTGATTTTGCTCGCAAAATGGAAGGGGCCGTAGTGTTTAACTTCGGGTCGAAGTAGAAATTTT
Organism: Cytophagales bacterium; assembly: GCA_022360055.1. Classification (GTDB taxonomy): domain Bacteria; phylum Bacteroidota; class Bacteroidia; order Cytophagales; family Cyclobacteriaceae; genus JAAUQL01. The sequence continues at coordinate 28,425 of JAKSDO010000284.1, forward strand.
TTTTCATAAAATGTGGTAAATCCATTACCGATGGAGATAGAGATTAAGGAGGTTTTTTCAACCTCGGCCATAAACTCGATCGAATAAGCGGTCTGATCAGTCAAATTGAAATAGGTGAAAAGTTGTACATCACCGTAATTCTTGTTTTCATTTTTTGTGATCACTACAGCTTTTCGAGTATTTGCGTTACCCGGAACGGAATCGGTTGTGAACAATCCAATACCGCCGTTTACCTTGCCCAGGGTCCATCTGCTGGTACGATTTTCAAAACCGGGGTTAGCCAATAGATTGGATTCTCTCCGGCCTGTAAATATCCCATCTTCGGGAAAAGCGGTCCTTTTTGTTTCTTTGTTTTCCTCCGTGTTATCGTTTCCGGCATAGGATCGAATGGTGTTGCCAATAACTAAAACGATTAATATCCACTTCCAGTTCATTGTCGCTCAGGTCATGATTTACATTAGGGGTTACAACCAAAGAGCGTGCCGAATATTGTTCTTTGAATAAAACTGTTTAAATGAATATCGAACAGACTTCTTTTTGGGCCGGTTTGATTATAGCGATGTATTCCGTGGGCCGAAAGGAGGGATCCGGAAGAAATCCTGACCGTCACCTGATCTTCCCGGCAAGCTCTATGGTTAATGGGAGAACGGAAGCATACAAGCCCGTCAGATTCCGGGACAGCGCCTGTCTTACCGGTTGCGGGAGCATTCCGATTCGCCTCGGGAATCCGCGGTTTATTCTGCCGGTTTTCGAATCGTTGAATCCCGATGTTATTCCGTCGATCTCAAAACCGTCGGGATTACGGGCCGGAAATTTCCGCATCGACCTGCTCCGTATTCCACCCCTGAACCCTTACTTTTAAGTCGGATGTGCGTTCCGGCGAGCTTAAATCAATCGTGATAAATCTTGATGTCGCGGGTGGAACGGATATGTAGTTGTCGGAATAGAATACCGGCAGGACTCTCCGTTCGGTTTTTTTGTCCACGACAGAAATTCGGTTAAAAAAAGCTACGGGGTTTTTGTCCGATGTGTTTTCCAGGCCGACTTCAAGTAGATTGTCCCCAATTCGCGTTGCAGTTATGCTCAGTTGTGCATCACTCATATGCTGAAGTCCGGAGAAGTGCCCTGTTTCGTTTGGCAGCCAGTAAAAATTCTCATCTACGAGTTCCTGTTTGTTGTTGAAAAGCTTCATATCGAGAAAAACACCGGCTTCTTTTTTCAATGCGTCGAGTTTTCTTCCAATGGTCCCGTATCGCTTGGAGCTTGTCGGAAGAATTGTAACGACTTCCTGGTAAAGCGTTGTCTTTTTGCCCGACATATCATAAGCATGCACCCGGATCATCAGATCGTTGTGTTGAACAAAGGTGTTGTTTGCAATCATGACCTGGTTTGCGGTGTGATCGAAGAATACATGCAGGGACTTGCTCCCATTCCTGAGTCCGTACAACCCGGCATTCTGATCCAAATAGCAATCATACATTTGTCCTCGCATGGAGGTCCAGGGATTTTGTGTTTTCCAGATCATGACACCGGTGTACCATTCCCACATATGAGAAGAAAAACCTTCGATCAGTCCCCGATACTGGTTGTAGTTTACCAGTTGCGCCCGGAATGCATAATCCTTTACATTGGCCGGTTCGCCATATTTCTCAATAAAATCATTGTAGGGGATAAACTTGTGATACCTCCACGCCGGATGAAGGTTTATCCGGCGCCAATTGCCCGAAGACTCTTTTGGTGAAAGCCGTTTGGGTATGACCATTGCGCTGTCGGGCAAATAGCGTCTCAGACCTTCATAATCGGGAAGGCCGACTGAGCCGACCTCGGAGTTGAATGGAAAGGTTCTGTGTTCAAAAAACGTACTCAACTCCTGAATGCCATAGGGGCCATCGCCGTTGCCCCCGAAGGTATTGAACGACATGCTGTCCGAGGTTGAGTATTCCGCAAACCACCGGGTGCCGTCAAGGAGAGAAAGTGTATCTTTGAGCGGATTTAGCAAATCTTCCCCGGGAGGCAGTTCATTGCCGCCACACCAAAATGCCAGGGAAGGGTGGTTGCGGATCATTTTTATCTGGTCTGAAGCCGATCTTAAGAATAAGCGGGAGTCGTCGGGGTATTTTCTCCGGGTCCATTGATCTTCTTTTTTCCTCGGATCCAGCCACCGGCCATTGCAATCCCCCGAAATCCAGAAATCCTGCATCACGAGCATGCCATAGGTATCGCAGGCTTCGTAGAACTCGGGCCGTTCCGTTATCGCGCCGCCCCAGATCCGGATCGTGTTCAGGTTCATATCCCTATGCATCCTCACCTCGGCATCATAACGCATATCGGAAAACCTGAGCATCGCATCGGATATAATCCAGTTACCGCCTTTTATGAAGATTTTCTGACCATTTACATATACCTGCCGGCTTTGTGTGCGCGCATTCCATTCGGTCTGGATTTCGCGGATTCCGAATCGAACGGTTTCAGTGTCGGATATCTTTCTTTTGGATTTAAACTGAATGTCAAGATCGTATAGCGCCTGATCGCCATAGCCATTTGGCCACCACAGTTTTGGATTTTCAATTAATACTTCTATCTGCTCCGTTTTCGTCGTCGCGTGTGGTCCAAGGGAAATCGCCATGGTTTTTCGCTGATTTTCGATCAGATAAATCAATTCGCCTTGTATTGATTTTTTGCCTGTGTTTATCAATTCCGAAGAAATAAGTAATCTTGCGGGATCCTGTTTGTTGCCAGGATATCTTTGACCCGGCACAATCGTGATGATGTGTGGATTTCTAATGTCAACCGGACCCGTTCTTTCGATAAACACCTTATCCCATATCCCGGTATTGCGGTCCCGAACGGGCTGTATCCAGTCCCACCCGGCAACGTACTGGTGCGTTACGTTTTTTGCGATCGTGCCGTCGCCTCCTTGTCCGCCGTTGGGATTCCCGACAGGGTCGGGCGGATATACCAAAACAGCCAGTTTATTCGTCCCGTCCATAATTCCCGAGGTAATATTGTATTTTTGCCTGAGAAACATTCCGTAATGCGTACTTGGATTTACCTTTTTTCCGTTCAAAAAGATTTCACAGGAATAATTAACCCCTCTTAAAATCAGCCAGAATTCATTTCCTTTGGTAGCGTTTAGCTCGAATTCATTATAAAACCAGTAGGTGTAATGATCCCTCCCCGTATCGTAGATGTCCGGTATTTCTTCGTTGTTCATTCCGTAGAATGGGTCCGGTATTTTGCCGTTTTCCAATAACGTTGTCAAAACCGTTCCGGGAACCACGGCTGGAAGCCAGCCATTCTTATCCATATCGGATTTTCCGGTGATTTCTTCTCCCTCCGGTATTACTTCCGAAATCGGTTTGCATATCCAACCCGTTTTTAGCTGTCGAAGCTTCTGAGCCACGGCCACAGAAAAGGAAGAATGTTGAATAAGAATAAAAAGAACAAAAAAAGCAGATGTCCTGGAGAAAGCATGTACGATTTTCATACGCTAAAAAAAATTATAATTGCCCTAATTCCTTCTTGATTGCCTGCTCGCACAGTTCCGTGATCTCGTCTGCCGTTCGGTTTTCCCTGGAAACAGGATCGAGAACCGTGTAGGACAGCTTTGTGCCGATACCCATCGGGAAGCCGTTGAGCTGCAATAAATGATTCCCGTGAATGGCAAATGGGACCACCTCAGCCGATGGGGCTGTTTTGAGCAAGGTTTCGATTCCGCCTACCTTAAATTTCTTTACCCGGCCGTCTTTGCTTCGGGTGCCCTCCGGGAAAATACAGGCGGAATAATTGTTTGCTTCGATATGTCGGCCGAGTTTGATTATTTCCTTTATGGCTTGTGAACGGTTTTTGCGATCGATCAGCGCCGATTGACCTTTTCTAAGATTGTAAGATATGCTGGGTATACCCTTCCCCAGCTCAATCTTTGATATGAATTTTGGGAAACACGCTCTAAATCCCCAGACAACGGGCGGAATGTCGTACTGACTCTGATGATTTGAAACAATAATTAAGGGTTTCCCGGCCGGCAGTTTTTCAAATCCCTTAAATTTTGGAACGGAGCCGAGAATGATCAGACTTTTGATGATCAGGTAATTTAGAATCTCCACCGCTTTTTTTTGTCCGGGGTATCCCCAGATCTTCCATCCGATCATTTGAACCGGGTGAAAAAAAACAAGTAAAAAGCCAAATACCAGATAATACACAGATGTTAAAATGTAAGAAAGAACCTTTTTCATCCGCTCATATTTTTATAGTTTGCTGACATACAGAGCAATACAATCATGCTCGTATGTGTCCTGAATTTGCTCCGGTCCTACCGGTTCACGTGTTTAAAATTTGCAGAAACCTCCCCATGTGCCGTTGATCATCATGATCTTGTGTATCTCAAATTATCTCAGGCATGGCTTGTTTCATGTGTCATGCAATATTGTACAAAAAATCAGAAAAGAAAACTATCGGGCATTTCAAAATCGAACCGCTCCTCATTTCGCAATTTGCCGATATTTTGAGGGGCCGGGGACAGATGGCCCGGCGGTGTGGGTTTATATCCCCGGGACCGGGAAACTCGAACCGGTCGGGAGTGAGGACAATTCATTCATCCCTGTATATCGAAAATTAAATCATTTCGGTCCAAGATCTTTATTTACCTGTTCGGGATAATTAATTTTACATCGATTTTAATTGCCGGCAAATTGCCGGATCATCATTTGGACAACGAAATCGAAATAACGACAAGATTATTGATCAAAGATCTGGAGATTATGGATCCCGGACTACAGTTTTCAAGTATCGATAAATTGCGGAAGTGGTTGGCCGGCCGGATCGAGGTAATGATCGACAACAATTTTCAGGGATTGTTAAATATGCTGTACAGGATCGATGTAGATGAGAATAAGGTGAAGATGGCCTTTTCAGCATCCGAACCGGCGGATGAGCTGGCAATGCTGGTGATCGATCGTGAATTACAAAAAGCGGCATTGCGAAAAAAGTATCGCGGAGAATAATTCGGAGCGTGTAAAGCTTTTCACCAGAGAACAAATGGATTATGGCGGTAAATATTAAATGGGGACATCTGCTCGTGTTAATCTTCGGAGGAATGATCGTAATAACGGCAATCGATTTTATAAGGATCATAAATTATGCCGTTTACCCCATGAAACCGACAGAAAGGATCAGCTTAAATCAGGACCGGATTTACAGGGAGTTAAAGGATGGCAAAACAGACATCGACTGGAGTGAATTGGACGGAACGCTGGAATTCATTTCAAAAGAATATGATTGTTCTGATTTCAGGTTTGTCAACCTGATCAGGATACTCTATGAATTTGAAGACCGGATACCCGAAGCATACCTGGACAGAATTAAGCGCACGCTTTATAATTTCAGGTATTGGTGGGACGAACCCGGAGAAAACTCGATGTGCTACTGGAGTGAGAATCATCAGATCCTTTTTGCCTCTGCGGAATATTTGGTCGGCCAGAAATATCCTGAAGCTGTTTTTGGGAAAAGCGGGCTCACCGGCAGCCAGCATATGGCAAAGGCAAGAAATCGACTGCTCGATTGGCTCGAAATGAGATGGAATTACGGCTTCATCGAGTTTTATTCTGAGGTGTATTACAAAGAGGATATCGGAGCCATGATTAATCTGATCGACTACGCCGGGGATAAAGAGATCGTGGAGAAGACGAAGATCATATTGGATGTCATGTTCTACGACCTGGCGGCACAAAACATCAAAACCATGTACAGTTCTGTCAGCGGGAGGGCTTATGAAGGTAATAGAAAAGGAGGAAAAGGGAAGACACTTGGGGGTGTGACCGGTTATTTCTGGGGTTCAGGGGATCGCATTCGTTCCGGTATGACGCACGGGTTAATGTATACGGACAACTATACGGTGCCACCCGTGCTTATCGATATTGCAACAGACACCTCAAATGTAATCATCAAGCAAAGCAATGGCCTGAATCTCATTGAGCTGGCGGATGAAGGGTATTTTGGTACGGATAATAGAAGCATGATGATGCAGTGGGGGATGGAAGCTTTTACCAATCCGATAATCGTGCGGAATTCGTTGTCGCACATTCGCAATTGTGATCTGTTCTCCAACGAATTTATCAAGGATTTCAGGTACATCGATTTCAGCTTGTTGAAGTGGTTCGGACTGGAACCGGCCCTGGTAAATTATGTCAACCCTCCATCCAATGGGGTGGCTATCCAAAGAGGAAATACCTACACTTATAAAACAAAAGATTATTCGATTTATACCGTGCAAAAATACCATCCCGGAACTTTTGGAGATCAACAGCATGTATCCGGCATGAATATCAGCAATGTTACGAGTATTTTTCATACACATCCCGCTATCGAAAAGGATGTTGCGAGGCAGTCTCCAAATTACTGGGTGGGATACGGACACCTTCCTCACGCAGTGCAAGATGGCCGTGTTTCATTAGCTATTTACAATATTCCGGAGAAGAAAGGACTGATGGAGGCAGATTTGCTTGACTATACCCATGCTTACTTCCCGGCGGAAATGTTTGATACGACCGTTGTAGAGTCCAATTTTGCATTTGGCAAAAGTGGAGAAACCTACTGCGTTTTCGTCACAAAAAACGAATTGAATTTTAGAAGCTCTACGGTCGATGATTTGATTCAACAAGGGAAAAAAACATTTTGGATTACCGAGGCAGGATCCAAGTCAGAGGACGGGTCTTTTAAGCAATTTTATACACGCATTAAGTCCAATGAATTTACTTTTTTTCAGGACGATTTGATTTTGAGGTATGTTTCCGGGGGAAAGACTTACGAGTTGAAATTCGCAGAGGACTTTAAGATCAACGGAGTACCGGTCGATACGGATTATCCAAGGTACGATTCGCCGTATGTGAGGGCGGAAATGAAAGATAAGACGATTACCTATTCGTTTAACGGGAAATCTTTGCGTTTGGATTTTGAAAACTCCGTAAGAGAATTCTAGAGAATTTGCAGCTTAGTTTTTTTTCAGTCGTTTATCGAACATACCGTTGTGATGTCGTCTTTCCCGGCTCTGTGTATGCCAAATGGAATTAAAGAGGCATCATGATACTTCGATCGGTTTTCAGAGGCATTTTCATCATATTTTTCAAGAGGCCTTCCGCAGCGGCAAAAACGGCTGTTTAGATGGGTATCCCAGACAGCGAAGGCAAATTCCGCGAAGATCTTTCCATGTTCGACAAAAACGTATGGGCGAAAAAGTCTGCCCGAAGGGTTCGGATAAATCCTGCAGAATGCTTTCCATAAAGTCCGGGAAACGGTAGATGATCGCGCATATTTCTGAAGAACGAATGATGAGCCCCGGGAAATCTTATACTATTTTTAGATTTTTTGGGAGTAAAAATTGAATTGCGCGACGACTTTGCAGGCAATTTGATTATTGAAGTGAAATGGGGTAAATTGAATTAGGTAAACAGTTATCGGGTTTATTAAAATATCCTTAGTCATTATTAGCCGCAGTCGTATTGTACAAAAATAAGGCAGATAACTTATGAAAAACACAAGGACAACAGGAATTTCATTGGTAATTTTCTTTGTCATTTTTTTGATGATTGTCACGGTATTTTCCTGGAAAAGCTGTTCGGATCAAACCAGAAATAGTTTCAGGTCCGGGACAAATATGAGTTTGATGAAATAGGATAAACATTTTTTTGGATACAAATGATATTGAAATGAGTGAAACCATAAAATTTCGGCAAAAGACTGTGAATACTTCATTATCCGAACAGGTCCGAACTCAGATATCGGTCTCCGATATCACAGACGATAAATACAATTACGCCTGATTTCAGCTCTTCCGCTATCCTCATGGCGCCGTAGAACGCTCCGCCGCTGCTCATTCCCGAAAGAATACTTTCTTCTTTTCCAAGCCTTCTCGCCATCGTGGTCGCATTTTCAGCGCTTACATCCACGATTCTATCCACGCGCTCTGGCTCGAATATTTTTGGTAAAAACTCCGGAGACCATCTGCGAATACCGGGGATGTTACTGCCCTCCGTAGGCTGGCACCCTACGATTTGAATGTCGGGATTTTTTTCTTTCAAATATCGCGATACGCCCATGATGGTGCCTGTGGTGCCCATGGCAGAAACAAAATGTGTGATTTTTCCATGGGTGTCATTCCAGATCTCGGGGCCGGTAGTCCGGTAATGCATCCGGTAATTGTCCGGATTGGCAAACTGATTGAGGATGTGGTAACCGTCGTTTTCGGCCATGGATTCGGCGAGTTCCCTTGAGTATTCAATAGTCTTTTCAGCCGGCGTAAGCAATACTTTAGCTCCATATGCTTCCATGGACAAGACCCGCTCCCGGGTCGCGTTGTCCGGCATCACCAGGGTCATCTCCACACCCATGGATCTCGCGATCATGGCCAGTGCGATGCCGGTATTTCCACTTGTAGCTTCCACCAATCGGTCTCCCCGCTTAATCTCTCCGCGATCCAAAGCGCCCTTTATCATTCCGAAAGCGGCCCGGTCTTTGACACTTCCACCCGGATTCATTCCTTCCAGCTTCCCGAAGATCTTTACGTTTTTGTTTTTCGGTATATGTACAAGCTCTACAATTGGGGTCCTGCCAATCAGGTCAAATATGGTCATGGTCTATTTAAATATTATCACATCGGTTTTTTCTTCCCCTTTGTCCGTATTCATTCTGGCCTGGTAATAAACCTTTGAATTCGGCGGAATGCTCTTTGTGAGCCATACGTTACCCCCTATGATCGAATTTTTGCCTACGACCGTATTTCCTCCGAGAATGGTAGCGCCGGCATAGATAACGACATTGTCTTCTATTGTCGGATGCCTTTTAATTTTCGCATCTTCCTTATTGACGCTCAATGCACCAAGTGTAACGCCCTGGTAGATTTTTACATGCTTGCCGATCTCCGTGGTTTCTCCAATAACCACGCCCGTGCCATGATCAATACAGAAATAATCCCCAATTGTCGCATTGGGATGAATGTCTATCCCGGTCCTTCCGTGCGCATGTTCCGTAATCATCCTGGGTATGGTACGCACCCCTATGTGGCCAAGGGCATTTGCAACCCTGTAAGCGGCAATGGCATAAAATCCCGGATAGGAGCGGATAACCTCCTCCCTGGTTTGGGCGGCAGGGTCCCCTTTGTACATGGCATCGATGTCCATCTGGATTTTGTCATAGATGCCCGGAAGAGCTCTGAAAAATTCATTGGACTGTCCGGTGGGATCGACGTCCTCTTTCGTGCCGTCTCTCGACAGTATTTGCATGAGCTCAAACTTGATGTTTTGAATACGGGTTTCGAACTCCACATAATCAACCACGGGTTTGCTGGCAAAATTGGGGAACAAAATTCCCAATAAATCCTTGAAAAACTGAGGTATAAGCAATGTTGAAGGACATTTTGAGCAATCCTTATGCTTCTGAAATATTTTTTGTGTAAAGGAAGATTCCATAAGCCCAAACTTACAAAGATTTTTGTTTCTACAGTATAAAAGGAACGAAGATGATGGATTATGGTTTTAGGAAATGTGTGTAATAAGACAAATTGAAATATCCGTTTTTCCGGAATCCCGGATATTTTCCGTGGAAGTTTATGCGCTCTTAAATCAACAATGAAAGATTTGGCGGAAGTCATTCCGTACAAGCTTGGATATCGTTTCGGGCTCCCTTTGCCAAAGCCCGGTGATCCGGTAGTACCCGGGCAATAGCTATTCCATTGAAAACCTGTGTCTTGAAGCCGGTCGATACCGGGGTGTCCGGGGCCTGACCTCCAGCAATCAAATTGCGCAGACGGGATGGGCTTATCCGGATGCCATCTCCACCGGTAATTACAAGTTTTCCAGGGCCTTTAATATTTTTGCGCCACGGCTTTTGAATCCCGCAGACCCGAAAGGCATCTGGTCTTCAATAGAAAGTTTGAGCTCTTCTTTCAATTCCGGGTAGATCTTTACAATATTGAACAAAATAGTCATCGAATTCGCTTTAATGGCTATCGCTTCTTTCCCGGAATTGAGAAACCTGAAACACGTTTCCGCGGCAACGCCCATAAGCGCTTCTGGCAGGGGCATAAACTGCAGGATTCGGACGGAATTCCTCTTTACAGGATCGTTAACGTTGTCCCGTAAGTTTAAAATGATTGCCTCCAGATGCTTTTCAACCAACCACGGATGCTTGTCAAAACAATGACTTACCAGCCACGCGGCCCGCTTGGAGATATGTTCATCTTTACTCAAGAAAAGTTCAATCAGTTCGTCGAATGCCTCCTGGTTCGGGCCGATTTCGCTGGAGAGCTGGATCATTTGAGCCTTTGAAAAGTCCTTTAACAATTCTTCTCTTATGGTCATTAATTATGGATGATTTGTTTTGAATAGGCAAGATAACTTTTAGGTTTGCAATCGGAAAATTAATTGTATCTATGAAATACAATCAGCTAGGAACTACAGATTTAAAAGTGAGCGGAATTTGCCTGGGCACGATGACCTTTGGCGAGCAAAATACGGAGAAAGAGGCGCACGAGCAATTGGATTATGCCGTTTCAAGAGGAATAAATTTTATTGATACGGCCGAGTTGTACAGCGTCCCGGGCAGGAGCGCGACCTACGGTTCTACCGAGCGGTATATTGGCAGTTGGCTAAAGCGAAGCGCAGGCAGGGACAAACTGATTATTGCCACAAAGATTGTCGGGCCGAGTCCCGGCTTACTGTACATCCGAAACCCTATAAATTTTTCAAAGAAGCAATTAAATGAAGCGCTGGAAGGAAGCCTGGCTAGGCTTCAGACAGATTATGTGGACATTTATCAATTGCATTGGCCGGAGAGAAATGTGAATAATTTTGGCAGGCTGGGGTATAAACATAAGGAGAACGAACCATGGGAGAATAATTTTTTGGAGATCATGCAATGTCTCGACGGCTTGATCAAAGCCGGTAAAATTCGTTATTGGGGAGTTTCTAATGAGACGCCATGGGGCGTGATGAGTTATCTGAAACTGGCCGAGTCCTACGGGCTGGCCGGGCCAATTACGATCCAAAACCCGTATAGCCTGCTCAACCGGTCTTTTGAAGTTGGTCTGGCTGAAATTTCGATGAGAGAGAAAATCGGCTTGCTGGCATATTCGCCATTAGCCTTTGGAATGCTTTCGGGAAAACATCACAATGGTTCCGATGTTTCCGGTTCAAGAATTAAGTAGTTCCCAAAGTTGTCCAGATATTCCGGCGATCGCGTTTACAGAATAGCCGGGAAATATATCGAAATTGCCGAAGAAAATGGATTAAAACCGAGCCAGATGGCACTGGCTTACGTAAACTCGAGGCCGTTTCTATGGAGTAATATCATCGGAGCTACGACCTTGGAACAGCTCAAAGAGAATATTGACAGTATGGACATCGCCTTATCCGGTAAAGTAATCGAAGCTATTGAAAAAGTACATGAGGAAAACTCAAACCCGGCGCCATAAGTTTATGGTCATGAACTGGACACTTTGCCGAAAAAGTATTTTATTCTAAAGATTGAGGAATTTATTTCATAAATTAACAGTGAATAATCGTTGTCATGAAATATTTTCTCTGTCTGATTTTCATAGCAATATCCGGCCAGGCATATAGCCAGGTAATTTCTTATCCGGCTTCTTTTATTTCTGATGCTGTCGAAAGGAATTCGCCCCGGAAGTTTACAACACAGAAATTGGATATCATGCCCGATATGGAAGCGACAAAGCTAATTTCGGTGCGTACGACAAATTCGCATTTTCACCGTACTTATTTAATTAATAAGGAGGGATTGTCCATATCGTCCGGCTTTATGCCCGCTTCCTACTTTATGCCGAATGACAATCTGATCGTTATAAGCGGAATGCACGAAAAAAAGGATTCCTTTAATCCGTATGGCGCCTATGATATGACATCGATGGTGCTTTTTTCAACATTCAATAGTTTTATTTCGAAGTTAAAAATTAACAGGAGGTAATCTGTCGGCGCTCCACTGAATTAACTGCAAAACTAACATTTTTAGCATATTTACCGCGCACATCATTTCTCTGTAATATTTCCTCTCAAAATCAATTATTAATCAATACTTTATATGATAAGTTTGAAGCCTTAATTAAAGTATTGATTTCGTATCATGATAAACAGGATGAAGGAATTTGCGATTGTGGTATTAGTTTTTTGCGCAGGATATCCAACGTTTGGACAGAAAATAAATGTTTCAAAAGTTAAGAACAAGGCAGAAAAGCTGTTTCAGGTAAGAAATTACAAAGCGGCTCTACCGCTGTTTATTGAGTTGGAGCAGGCGGGCGCCGAGATTGATCACCTGGATTACAAACTAGCAAAATCATACAGCGCATCCGACGAGATTAATGAGTGTATAAAATCGATCAGATATTTTGAGCGCATTAATGTCGAATCGTTAGAAGAACTACCGCATAATTTTTATATCGATTTTGCAGACGCATATTATAAAAACGAACAGATCGAGCAGGCGCTGATTTATTACAACAAGCAATTGGAGTTGGCGGATAATGACAGGGGGTCGACAAGCGCGGTCAGAAAAAAAATAGCACAGTGCAAAAATGCTTATGGCATCATGCGAATTCCAAAGAATGTGACTATTGAGCGGCTGAGCGATGCGATCAACTCCGAATTTACAGAGTATAATCCCGTTGTTTCTGCGGATGAGGGCGCAATGGCGTACACATCATTGCGTCCGGTTGACAGTAATACCGGGGAAAAATTCTCGGAAGAGATTTTGATTGCACTGAATGAAACAGGCTCCTGGACAATACCGAGGAAGGTGGAAGTGCAAACGCAAAATAATTACGGGACAGCGGGGATCTCTGCCGATGGACAGGAGATGTTGATTTTTATAGGTGACCAGACAAGCGGCTCCATTTATAAGATCACAAAAGACGGGGATGGCTGGAGCCGCCCGGTTTCGATGGGCCCCTCGATTCATTCAAAATACCTTGAGAGTACGGCCAGCCTTACGCCGGATAACAAAACGATTTATTTTGCCAGCAATCGACCGGGTGGTTATGGAGGAATGGATATTTACAGGTCTGATATGGAAGCCGACGGTAGCTGGGGACGCCCTCAAAACCTCGGCCCTACGGTAAACACAAAAGCAAATGAGGATGCGCCTTTTATTCATCCGAATAAAAAACTCTTATTCTTCACAACCGATGGGCATAATGGCATAGGCGGAAACGATATTTACAAATCAGAACTCAAAGATGGTGCATGGTCTACTCCGAAAAACATGGGGTATCCGATCAATACAACGGCAAACGACAATTATTTTACCCTGATAGCAGATGGGACGAGGGGATATTTTTCATCGGACCGCAAAGGCGGGCTTGGCGGTCAGGACATATATGTAATGGATATGCCCGAAGATTATGAAACCATTCCTCTTACGATGATAAAAGGAAGAATTCTCGACGCTGAGACGCACAAGCCCTTACCTACAAAAATCTATATGATCGATACGGATACCAAAGAAAAGATCGATTATGTCTATCATCCGAATCAAAAAACCGGCGATTACCTGGTGATATTACCTCCAAACAAGAGTTACGATATGATTATTGAGTCGGAGGGTTTTTTGCCATATACACTCAATATTGACGTGCCGAATCAAACGGAGTTTTATGAACTGTATCAGAAGATCTTTCTGAAAACCATCAAGCATTTCGATGTGATTGTAGGGCAGGAGGTCCAGGTAAAGAATGCATTCTACTACACCCATGAGCAGGGCGTTGAAACGCTCAGAAAAGAACATGAAGCGGCCTTGATAGAGAATGACAGCATCGATGTTTACGATTTAATGGGAGATTTGATCGAGGCGGGGGATCAGGCGGCCATAGACTATCTGCTCGAATTATTGATGATCAGGAACCCCATTGATGAGGTGAACTTTGATGATAACAATGAAATGCTGCAAGTGGCCAAAAGAGTGTACTATTACGATGAGAGCGATGAGAGTAAATTTGAGAAAAAGATTGTGGGAGGGGAGACCATATTCTCTTTGCCAACCATGTTTGTGACCATTGAAGCGCGGGAGCAGAAACAAAACGCCAAGATGTCTTCAACAGATTATGATACCCATATTTTGGAGCAAACGCTTAAGGTATATTTTTCTGCCAACGAAAGTGATCTGAATCAAAAATATGAAGAGGACCTGGATGAGATCCTGGTGGAGCTGAAGGGTAATCCCAGCTTTGGTGTGGAAATATCGGGATATGCTTCTTCGGAGGGAGATGAGGCCTACAATAAGAAACTGTCAAATCAGCGGGCCATCTCTGTGCTGGACTACCTGAATCACAGGGGGATAGTTCGGAGAAGGATAATTGCCAAAGGCTTTGGAGCCACTGAAAATGAAGGGGTGAGTAAGGAAGAAAGCCGGCGGGTCGAAGTTAGAATAGTCTACTTGAATCAGTTATAGTTAAAGGTTAGTCATTTAAGATTGTATTAAGCCCGGGATTCATTTCCGGGCTTTTTTTTGCCGTTTCATTTCAAAAAAAACTGTCCCAAATATATCTTTGGGACAGTTTTTTATTTTGCTTACTTTTTATGAATTCAAAAAACGACTATGCACTGATTACCGGTGCAAGTTTGGGCATTGGGAAGGAGATCGCGTTTGAACTGTCACGCAGAAACATTAATACACTTTTGGTTGCCCTGGGTTCCCCGGATTTGGATGGCGTCAGAAATCGGATTGAAGATGAGTTTAGCACCAAAGTAGATAGTTTTGCCGTTGACCTTACGCATCCTGAGGCGGCAAATAGCATCTACCAATGGTGTAAATCCAATAATTACAACGTTACCATTCTGGTGAACAATGCCGGTTTCGGAGAAGGAGGATATTTTGAAGATATTCCGCTGGAGCGATATTGCAATATGATTGATTTGAATAACAAGGCATATATTTCGCTCATACACAAGTTTCTGCCGGAAATGAAGAAAAACGGCAATTGTCATATAATGAATACCAGCAGTATGGAAGCGACGCTGCCGTTGCCGTACAAGGCAGTATATACGGGCACAAAGAATTTTGTATTTGCCTATTCGCTGGCCCTTAATGAAGAGGTGAGAAGATTTGGCGTAAAGGTAACGATACTTTGCCCGGGCCCTGTATTGACCAATAAAGGGGGCTTACAACGGCTAAAAGCCCAGGGGGCAAAAGCCAATCTATTGCTGCTCATGCCGGAAAAAGTAGCCAAGGTTGCCGTAAAGAACATGCTGAGCGGCATGCTTATAAGCAATCCCGGCAAGATGAACTGGTGGCTCACCAAAATTGCCAAGTGCGTGCCTACAAGATTAAAAATGAGAATCCTGGAGAGGATTTTTAGCGCTTATAAGTGATTTTCCAGGGGCAGCGGCGAAATGTAATTCTTGATTCCACACAATTCTTTACTTATGTTCCACAGGCGGAGGGCGTCTTCCTTGTTGTAGGATCTTTTGGATGAAGGCTTGGAATGACATTTATCCCAATATTTGCCGCTTTCTCCCTGTACATCCTTTGAACTCGCCAGGTAAATAGAGGTCTCTGCGCCTTTGGCCGGACTTACTCCACCCATTCTGCGGATTCGCCAGGCTAATCCGTGCAACGATATGGTATGCTTTAATCCGATGTCTGTTTTCACCAGGCCGGGCTGCACACAATTCACAGAAATATGATTCAGCCCCTTTGATTTCAGTTGCCTGTCCAACTCGTAAGTAAATAAGATATTGGCCAGCTTGGATTGGGCGTAAGCCCTTAAGCCGTGATATTTCTTGCCTAATGACAGGTCATCAAAATGCATTTTTCCATGAAAATGAGAATCCGAACCAACGCAAATAACACGGGCATCATCCGACTTTATAAGCGCAGGAAGCAATTCATAGGTCAGCAGAAAATACGCCAGGTGATTTACGGCAAACTGTTTCTCAACTTTGTCTTCGGTTAATTCGAGTTTTGAAACCCAAGTGCCGGCATTGTTTACTAAAACGTCCAATCTTTTAAATTCTTTGAGCACATATTTTGCAGCATCTTTTATAGACTTTTGAGAACCCAGGTCTGCCAGGATATAATCCACATTATTGTTTTGCGATTTTGCCCGAATTGATTTTGTGGCCGCTTCAGCCTTATCCTGACTTCTGCAGATAATAATGATATTGGCTTTCAGTTTGGCCAGGGCCAGGGTGGTTTCAAAACCGATCCCTGAATTCCCGCCGGTGATAATACAGTTTTTCCCTTCCATGAATTATTCTTATTGGGCGAAAATAATGAGTGAATATTTTATCACAAAGGAATTATAAGTCTATATTTAGGTCGGTCACACCAAATAGAATAAATGATCAGAACTGCCATCACGTTTTATTTCATCCTGATAGTTTTTCTCACATTTGGTCAAGGTAAACTGGAAAGGGAAATTAAGGAAATGCAGTTGGAGAGATTCGATGATGAAATATGTCTGGACTTTGTGCGAGGTCGTGATTTCTCCGGGATTGACGAGAAGTCAATTCAACAAATTATCATTATCCGGCATGGGGAGCCCGCAATGAATAAAAAAGGCTGGAGAAATCGCGACGAAGCTATCCGTTATACACGCATGTATGATTCGGTTGGAGTATATGATTTTGAGCAGGAGCCCATTTGCCTTAGGGAAAATGACGTTGATACGGTATTTACCAGTTTGCTTCCGAGGGCGATCGATACGGCTGAAAAAACCTTTCAAGGATCGGTGCCATTGAATTCCATGAGGTTGTTCAATGAATTTGAACGGAAAATCATTAAGTTTCCAAATGTAAAACTACCGGGAAAATTCTGGTCCATTACCTCAAGAGCGGTTTGGGTCATCGGCTTTAATCGCAGAGGGATAGAATCATTTTCCGATGCGAAAAGCAGATCGAGAGCAGCAGCACGGTTTCTTGATAAAAAGTCCGGTAAAAATGGTAAGGCGCTGCTTTTCTCGCATGGCTTCTTAAATAAATACATAAAAAGGTATTTGAAGAAAATGGGATACCGCTCAGTTAGTCTGAACGGGCAAAAGTATCTGGGGGCATATTACTTTTACAAAATCAAGGACAAGAATGAAAATTGATGTAAAAAAGAGAACAAAAGCGCAGGAATCCAGGGCGGCGATAGAGCGACTATACATTATCATGCGGCATCTTTTTATAAGGGGAAGCTATAAGCCTATGGGAGTTTCGGGAAGTTCGATCATCAAATCATTGCTGACCTTGAATCCGGAAATTTACGGAACCATAGCCGATGAAGATAAAGTGGAAATCGATGGCCTTTTATATGTGATCGACAGGTTGCCAAAGGGGATTGAAGAATGCAGGCAGATCAATTTGATCTCGCGGGAAGGCTATGAACATTCGAAATTCAAGGTAATTGTTCCGTCAAAAAGAAGACGAAACTGTTATCGTGTAGATGACGATCAGATGAATATTGAAGTTACGAGAGGGCGGAGCGATATCTACGATATCTTAACGCATCTTACGTTTATCTACGTCGAATCAGAGAAAATCAAGAAGCATGCCCTGGACCCCAAGGGCAGGAAGACGCTCGCTTGGCAAAAGCTGGAGGAGATTATCGAAAAAAGTGCTATAAAGGAAAAGTTTAATAAAGAACGGGGTTTTGCCCATTTGAGTGTCCTGATTGGCAGAACCTATGAAGAAACGGAGGAGGGATACCGGAAATTCGAAAATCCCGGGAACAATAATTCATTATTTCATATCGTCTATTGGCTCGGTAAACTGGCTATCCAGGAAACGACCGAAGAGCTTTCCCGGGAAATTACGTTTTCTCCGACGCTTCGGGAACGCATCGGCCATCACACCTATGGCGATCTTTGGGCGAATAAAATAAAGAAACATTTGTTTGACCATGACCTTATTGAGCGACCACTTCATATCATCAGCGCCAATTTACACAGCATCGTAAATTCCATTTATGCCTACCCGGCCTTATCGGAGTCTATGAAGAATAGATCCGTAGAGGAATTGGCGGAGCTGCTCAGCCAGGATGAAAATGAAAAAATGCGCGAGGACGTGCAGGAATACGCGCTCAAAAACGGGCTGGTTGAAATCGAAGATACATCCGGTACAAATATTACCGTGCAGGTGATTGATGCCGGGCAACTTCCATTGAAAAGCCTTTCCAAAGAACTGAAGGTTGACCATCAGAAGATTGACAGGGAAAGGCCGGTTTTATTGATCATGGATTATGCCTTTGGCGAGCAGGCCTACGAAACCATGGACGAATTGCTTAAATCCTATAAGAAGGGGGATGACGTAAGTATCCTGCTAAACGTCAAATCCATATCCATTATGGGAAAGGCGGGCATTTTGGGTGGAGACAAAGGTGATATTATGATTCCGACAGCGCATGTATTTGAAGGTACTGCCGATAACTATCCAATAGAAAACGATATACAAACCTCGGATTTTAAAGACATGGACATCCCTGTGTCCGAGGGAACGATGGTTTCGGTATTGGGAACAAGTTTGCAAAACGTAGATGTCCTGGAATATTTTCTGAAGTCTTCATGGAAAGCCATTGGTCTGGAGATGGAGGGCGCACACTACCAAAAAGCAATTCAGTCTGCCTCAAAAATCAGGAAGAGCATTCGGGATGATGTAAAACTCAGATATGCCTACTACGCCTCCGACAATCCGTTGTTGACAAGCAATACATTGGCCTCCGGCAGTCTTGGCCTTGAAGGAGTGAAACCTACCTATGCCATTTCTGTTGTAATTTTAAACAAGATCTTCTCGAATTAGATCGCGGATCTGCCCCGTTTGGATTTTCTGATCGCGGAATTTCCGAACTGTCGTGATGGCCAATTGAAAAATCCGCTTTTTACTTAACACTAGTTTCCCAGGGCGTTCAATGTTACCCAAATGCGCCAGCCTATAATAAGTTTGTCGGTTTTGCCGAGCTTGGTCAGGTCCTTATCCCTATAGCTTGGCAGGATCATTTTATTCATCCCGGCGAGAAATCTGAAGATCGCTAATTTCATTTTTCGCATAGCATCTGTGAGGTCGCAACACCAACGCTCCGCCATTGGCAGATTAAGACCTAATATAATTCAAAAACCTGGTTTCATGCTGTTCCCAAAACAGGCCTCATGGCATATCCGGGGAATATTTCGGAAATATTATACTTTTTTTATTTCTATCAAAATTCAATTCCGCATCGGGACATACCGGCCCGGTCCCGGGTAAACAGAAAAAGGCAGATCTCAAAAAGCATATTTCAACCACTTCTGCCCCGAACCAAACACTCTTGTGATGTCGGACGTTTAACGCCATCCGGGACATCCTTGATCGGTATTTGTTTAATTTCACATGCTCAGCATTCGGGATTTCTTGTCAACATACAACGTCTCAGGAATTATGGCATCCGGCCAGGCCTCTTTAGCATTTTAAGTTGTTCGCAAAGATAATTAAGCCATTTACCGGTCAAACCGGGAAGCTCACCGATTTTTCATTCATTCTGTTCCGGATCGCAATTACCTTTAAATTGAATTTAAACTGTTACGTTATGGCTCCATTCGTTAAAGACAAAAGACATTTAGTGGGATTAATCCTCATCTTAATAGGATTGGTATTGATTATAGATAATCTGAGATTCATTCCGGCCTTTATCCCGTGGTGGATTTGGACCTGGCAATTTTTATTGATAACCATAGGAGTGTTTTCTTTATTAACAACAGAAAAGGTCGGTCCCGGTATTCTGCTGATCGGCATCGGAACAATATTTCTTTTGCCGGATATATTGCCACAGATTTGGCCGGGATTTCTTAATTTGTTTTCAAATAGCGGAAGCATTTTCTGGTATCTGTTAATCATTGTAGTCGGGGCTTCCCTGATCCTGAGGAAGCGGGAAAAACATCGTGAAGGCCCAACTAAAAGACATCCGCGCAGGCCCGGTTTTTCGAGAAGGCAAGATTCGGAAAGTTCGACTTTTTTTACGGGGACATCGGATAACGATTATGTCGATGAGGTTGCCATTTTCGGAGGAGGGAAAAAAATCATTACTTCGGATAACTTCAAAGGGGGAAAAGTGACCGCAATTTTTGGAGGCTCGGAAATCGTTTTAACCCAATCACAACTGGCGCCGGGCATCAATGAAATCGAAGTCTTTGCCATGTTTGGCGGATGGACACTTGTGGTTCCTCCAAACTGGCAGGTAAAAAGCGAGGTGGTGGCAGTGTTCGGAGGAATATCCGACAAACGCGTAATATCGCCCGAGACAATAAAAGATGATACAAGACAGTTGATAATTAAAGGATTCGTGATGTTTGGGGGCGGAGAAATCAAATCGTATTAATCCCAACCATTTCAGAAATGATTCATCCTATTGCCAATAACCGCCGTAATCTTATAATTTATGGCATCTTCTGGCTTTTGATCGCCATGATGCACGGCGTGTTTTTATTTAATTTTTATAGTGCATCGGTTTATCTGGCATTGGCAGACAGCTTTATATTCAACCTGCTTTTCAGTCTGATCGGATTAGGATTATGGTATGCCGTAAAGTTCAGTCAAATGGAAACCAATGATATTGGCAACCTGATACTGAATCATTTGACGGCTGTAAGCATCACCCTGGTTGTTTTGTTACTTTTCGGGTTTTACAGTATGAATTCCATTCCTGTGATTAATGAAGGATATGCTGATTTTTTTAATTCGACACTCGTTTGGCGCGTGCTGACCGGTATTGGTATTTATATACTCATCGTGCTGGTTTACTATTTATTTATGTACTATCTGAATTTTATGGAGAAAATAAACCTTGAATCGGAGCTCAAAACCAATGTAAAGGTCGCGGAACTCAATGCTTTGAAAAGTCAGATCAGTCCACATTTTCTGTTCAACAGCTTAAATTCCATAAGCGCCCTTACACTTACCGAATCAAAAAAGGCGCAGGAAATGGTGCTGAAACTATCGGATTTCCTGAGATTTTCCATTGCGGAAAAACCAGATACAAATCGAAAATTTTCCGAGGAGCTGGACAATATTTCAAAATACCTGGATATCGAAAAAATCCGGTTTGGCGACCGGTTGGTTGTGGAGCATAATGTCGCAAAAAAATGTCTCGATGCATCCATACCATCTTTGATTCTCCAGCCTCTTATCGAAAATGCGATAAAGCACGGAGTCAGTGAATCGCTTGAAATAGTGACTGTTCGAATAACGGCAGACTGCTTCCAGGGATTTTTAAAGGTGCAGATTGAAAATGATTTTGATGAAGAATATCAAAAATCCGGGAATGGAAGTGGAATAGGTTTGCAAAATATCATGCAAAGGTTGAAATTGGTTTTTGGGAGAGATGATCTGATATCGATCAGCAAAGAGAAAGGTAAATTTCTGGTTACACTTACGTTTCCGCAAAACGGATTGAATGATACGATCAATAATAATAGATGACGAACCCTTGGCAAGATCATTGCTTCGCGGTTATGTAAATGATTATGATGACATTGAGGTCGTTGGAGAATACGGTAACGGCTTTGATGGCATTAAAGGAATTACCGAGCTCAAGCCGGACCTGGTATTTCTTGATATCCAAATGCCAAAGCTCAATGGCTTTGAAATGCTGGAACTGCTTGACGAAATCCCACAAATCATTTTTGTGACAGCATATGACCGGTATGCGTTGAAGGCATTTGAAAATAATGCCGCAGACTATCTGTTAAAACCGTTTTCCAGGGACCGATTGGATGATGCCCTGAGAAAGGCAAAGAGATTACTGCAGGCTCCGGCGAATAACATCTCTGTGAAAGATCTGCTCGCGGAGCATCAAAGCAAGATCGAATCAATTGATCGAATTGCCGTAAAGACCGGTACTAAAATCAAAATTATTTATATCGATGATATCCAATATCTGGAATCCCAGGATGATTACGTGATGATATACACGGGAGACGGTAAATACCTCAAGCAGAAAACGATGAAATTCTTTGAGGCAAATTTGCCAGAACAGGAATTTATAAGAGTGCACCGCTCATACATCGTCCGCACCGATTTTGTTGAACAGATAGAATTGTATGAGAAGGACAGCTACCTGATTAAATTAAAAAATGAACAGACCGTACCTGTGAGTAAATCCGGATACAACCGTTTGAGGGAGACATTGAATTTCTAACCGGATAAAAGGGGGTAATTGAAGTAAGACGGTTTTGTAATTCATTTTGATCATTTAAATGACTTCAATTTGTCTGCTTAATGTCATTATGTCGAGTTCCATTATTCTACATTTATGACATATGGCATGGCAAAAAGTCTCAATCATAATTCCTACGCTGAATGAGGAAAAAATACTCCCTGAGCTATTCGGTAATCTTCAACAGCTTTCCCCAAAACCATACGAAATAATCTTTGTCGACGGGCCCAGCAAAGACGGCACTGCCTGCATGATTGAGAAGGCCGGACACAAGTTAATCAGATCGATTGGGAAGGGGAGGGCCCTGCAAATGAACGAAGGCGCCTATCGTGCGCAGGGTGAAGTGGTTGTTTTTTTACATGCGGATACTTCCGTGCCGACAGACCTGGTAAAGATAGTATCCCGGACGATGAAAAACGAAAGGATCACCCTTGCCGGATTTACCAGCATCATGAGGGGGAAAGAGAAAGTAAGGCATTTCATAACCTTTCAAAATAAACTTAAAACGTTTGTCGGCGCCTTGATATACAATCCGGTCCGGTGTATGTGTTTTGGGTTCAGACTTTTATTTGGCGATCAGGTAATGTTTTGCCGGAGGGCTGATTTTATTAAAATAGGTGGGTTCAACCACGAACTTCCGATTATGGAAGATGCGGATCTGTGTTTGAGGATAAACAAGCTGGGAGTTATCCGGCAAATAAAGGAAAAAGTATATTCGTCGGATCGGAGAGTTGCAGCTCTCGGCATGTTCAGGGCCTATATTCGTTACCTGAAGATTTACTTTTTCTGGAGATTTGGGGTTTCTCCGACTTGGTTGAAGGCCCAGTACGAAGACATAAGATAGATCATATCTGCAATCCCCGGATGTAAAATATATTAGCAATTACAAATGCAATTACAGCGACAATGATGCCGTACATAAATATGTTGTAGGCAAATCTCAGGTATCTGTATTTTTTGCCAAGTACTTTGCCAAGAAAATAGATGTCATCGATAAGGCTGGAATACAGGTAATTTGAGTCATTCATCATTTCGATCATCCCCCATTTGTAGTCGTTGCGCTGCATTCCGTGAAAATTTCCAAAGAAAAGAAGATTCGTGTCTTTGTTTTCTATGTCTTTTCTGGTGAATTTTCCCTTCGTGACGTTCGGACGCAATGCGAAAATTGCAAAAACGATGGTCACCACATTTATCGCAAGTATTATATAGGTGGGCACGACCAGGTGCGGGTGATTGTCCAGCGTTTTTATCAGGCCGCTTATGATAATCGAAATAATGATGGCGTTTACCGAAATCAGGATATTTGCTTTATTGTCGGCCATCGCGCTAAGCTGAAGGTGATTGCGGGAGGTGAGTCGAAACATGGTTTCTATGCCCCGATCGGGTCTTCCTTCGACTTTCTTAAGCTTTTTCTTGAGTTCCTTGATTTTATCCGGGTCCAGGTTCATATCCTTGCTTATGATTTCATCCTGGAGCTTTCCAAGCTTCTTTATTAACTTCAGTTGAACCTGTATATTGCTTTCGACCTTTGGGCTTAAAACCGTTTTTCCGTATTCGGTATAATAATTGTGATTCCTCAAAAATTCCAAGTTGTTTTCATACCACTCGTTATCGTTTATCGGACTCCCGTTTTCTCTTTCGAGCTCACTTTTCAGCAACAGCAATTTGTCGAAATAGGATTTCTTGCTGAGATGAATAAAATCTGCGTCGTTAAGGACATTTTCAATTAATGTTTTTGGTTTTTGATCAATACTGGTAGACCGAATAGTCGTGAGGATCTTTTCTTTTTTTTCTTCGGAAACCCCATTTCCCTTTAAAAATTCAGCGGCGATCTCGACACTTTTTTCTTCATGATTGTCATATTGGTATTTAAATCCCGTATCATGAAACCACGCGGAAATGACCAATATTTCCATTTCTTCTTCGGATAAATTGGCGTAGGTGCCAATTTTAATTGCGGCTTTTACAACCTCGCGGGTATGGTTGAGATTGTGGTAAACCATATATTCAGGGAGTTGAAGTAAAACATCCGTCGCGGCTTTTTCAGCTTTGCCAAGAATTGTTGAGGTTTCTACCATTAATTGTCAAATGATTAAAGTAAAAATGAATATAAAATAATTATTCAACCTGTCGCAGTATTTGTTTTAAAAGAAAAATCCCATTCTCAGGAAAAATGCAGATTCATCCAAAGTAGACCATGAATAATCAATTCCGAAGGAAATTGCATTTAATGGCGCCAGCCACAAACCTCCTCCGTATGCCCGGTGCATTTTATCGGATCCGCCATCTTGTGTCGAAGGATCATCTTCAAACCACACTCTTCCAAAATCATGAAACAACACCAGTCCAACCGATGTGGGAACAAGAGGATTTCTAATGTTAAATAAATTTATCCGCAAATCCGTATTTTGATAAAAGGAGTGCTCGCCGGCAAACCTGAATTTCCTTACGCCTCTGAAATTGTTTGAGCCGCCCAACTTTGCTGCGTGGTAAAACTCGAACCTGCCGTTGGTGTATATGCCTCCGGCCCTAAGGGCAAGTGTTGTTTTAAGCAATTTTCCGAAGGTGTAGTAGTATGAAAAATTCGTTCGAATTCGCCGATAGTCGACATCGATTTCCTTATTGTCGATATCTTCCAGGCCAATTGCGAAAAAATTCCATTTTATTCCCCGCAATGGCATATATTCATTGTCGGTATTATCAAAGGTATAAGCTCCGTAAAGCGCCAAATAGTCCCGTTGTACATCCAGCAGATCATATTCAAGAGATTTTGCATAGGAAATAATAAATCGTTCCTGTTCATTATTTATGTCGTTCAGACTTGATTTGACATTGACCATCTGATACCCACCGCCAATCGTAAATTCATGCAACTCATTTTCGGATTTTCGCTGAATTTCAGGATAAAAAATGTATTGAAGATACCTTGCGCTGTAATACCTGGGATCGTTATCGAATTTTCCCTGATCGAAAATGGTTTCATTGCCATAGCCATAGAAATAATCCGTAAAGCTCGGAGCAAATATATTGGCGTTAACCAGAAAGTTCCACCTCCCTATCGCCTCGGTAAATACTCCCTTGTACGAAAAGTCATAGGATTGTGAGGCCGGCGCAAAATCCATTTTTATGGCATGTTTTGTTTTGAAAGGAGATTTTCTGAATCCGTGCGTTTTGATCATTACGCCGCCTCCCAGGAAGATCTTATCGTCCGGATTATAGCTTGCGCTGATAAGCGGCGTGACTACATTGTATTGAAACATTTTCCTGTTGTAATCGTTGATCAGCCGGTCTTTGTCGGTTGTCAAATCTTTTGTTTCACCCGTACTGTTCAGGGTTGTTCCGGTTTTCGTATCGTATAGTATTGTTTTTTTTGAAATGCCGGATACATGAGATTGGTCGTTGACAATGTCTTCGCCCTTTCCGCCGATTATCCTTATTTTTATTCCTTTTGACACCTCCCCGGAAATATCAAACAGATCTTTTCCCTTGAGGCCGTACAGGCGGATTTCATCGGTTTCGGAATTGTAAAAAGTACGTTCGTACATTTTTCTTTTTATTTTTCCGGTTTTCGTTTTCAACAAGAAAACAGTGACCTTGGTTTTCCGGTTGTCCAGACGCTCAACAATGAAGTGTTCTTTCTTATCCGATCCCAGAACATCCACGTGCCTGGAAAGAAACAGGTAGTAATCTTCCGCGTATCTTACAAGATCATTTCTTCTCGCTTTTAGTTTTCTAATAATATCTTCTCCATGCAGCTCAAAGATCTCTTTCGGTATATCTCGAATTGAGCGTTCTATAACATCGTCAGATAGCCTGCCCTGTAAGTCCTGAGCGGTTTTGGTCCAGATTTCTCTGGAAGGTTGATTCAAAAATGACCGGTCAAAATATCTTCCGTTAAAATTTAAACCGTCCACATCTCGTATCTTATCGTGAAAGCCCTGAAATTTAGGGATCCCCCAATTATGTGTGGCGATTTTAAGCAACCATCCGTCCGACCAGAAAAAGGCCTGATCCCGGTCTCTGGGAACGGGTCGGTAATATTTATATCCGTCCTCATCCCTGAACGAAGCCCAGCGCCACTGATCGTCGTGTCGGTCCCAGTCGCCGATAAACATGTCAAACAAACGCGATCTTAAGGTAAATTCCTGATCCACATAATGATCTCCGTCTTTTTTCAGCTCTTTTAACACCTCAAACGTATTTACGATATCCTTTGACCTTCCGAAGCTCTCAATATCGTTCCTGTTTTTAGCCGGTCTTTCTTCAAACAGATATAAACCGTCGCCGAAAGCTTGCCGGTATATACCTAACCTGGGGTCATCGGGAAGATACACCAGCTTAGGGTTTGTGTGGTAGATGCCGGCAGCTTCAGCCATTCTTGGAATCGCAAAAGCGCCATACGGATGTGCGGCCGAAATCATGTCGATCACAATATCGACGGCAACGGTTTGCTTCAGATCGGATGGAACAGCGTTTTCGGGGTATTTCTCTATGGAACGCAGTACGTATTGCTTTTTATTTTCAGCCTGCAGTCTCAATGATTTGGTTTGTTGACCTCCTCCCCGTTTTACAATTCTGAGCCCGCCCTTTTCTTCTCCAAGGTCAAAATACGGGATGTCGTGGACCGTTGTTATCCACTCATTCCTGTAATTATTACCGAGCATGCCCGGCCGTCTGCCCTTTTTAGTGTACATTTTTGAGGCAAACGTATTTTTTAACGAATCGCTGTAATTGAGCGCTTCGATCGGGGTGGAATTTTCGACGACCGGACTTTGCCATCGATCATAAAGCAGAGTTTGGTACAGCAGCTCTACTTCCTTGTTGTTAATCCCCCAGTATTCCAGGATGCAGGAACCATCTTTATTAAAGAGAATCCGTCCATATCCTCTTTTGCCCGAAGCAAAGTTGGCATATTTCTGA
This sequence comes from Cytophagales bacterium, assembly GCA_022360055.1. Lineage (GTDB taxonomy): Bacteria > Bacteroidota > Bacteroidia > Cytophagales > Cyclobacteriaceae > JAAUQL01. The sequence continues at coordinate 55,509 of JAKSDO010000284.1, forward strand.
CCGACTTCATTCCCGTTGGAATACGAACCGCTATTGAGATGATGAACACTGCCTTTTTTGTGATACTCCAAGGTTTTTTCATGCGCCGAGAGGTAGATGACGTCCTTATGATTTTTAAGGATTTCGGTCATGGCTTTGATAAATTGCTTATACGCGGGATTGGCAAGATCATTTGCGTTTCCCAGCCAGACCCTTCTTCCGATATCGATGCTTCCGAGCACGGGCAAAGGTATGAAATGAGACCTGGCAGGGAAATAACCTCCGTGAGGGCCATTGCTTACAAGACCGTGATGTCCAGCTATGATTATTTTTTTATCGTAGTTTCTTTTAATTGCATCGTCGAGATTTACATAAAAGTCAAGTTTGTCCTCTGCACCGCAGCCGTCTTCGATCTTTGGTTTGTCCCAACTGTGAAACAGCCATTGCGTGTCGATAAGCAATAAAACTATATTTTTTCCGATACTGATTTCTTCAGGTCCGGGACATCCGAAGGCCGGTCTTATTACATCCTCCTGATCGAGTGAATCTTCAAGGATTTCTTCCAGTATCCGGGCATTCTCCATCCCCCTTTTAGTGCCATTTACCCATTCATGCGGGCCAAGCACTGCATAGTATTTCCCCTTTAACGCATTAAAGAACTCATACCTCCTCCTGAGCAACTCTCTTTTTTCATTCGCTTTCTCGGAGGAATCCGCATGTAAAACATGTTGCTTCAAACTATTATTTCCAAGGAGCAGTAAAGTGGAGTTTTTCCCGGACTCGTCCGTTTGTGCGGCGAGGAACTGGCCGATTTTTGAAGCGCCTAACTTTACTTCATCGGATCCCCCAAGAAAATATATGGTATGGTCGGTTTCCTCGCTTCGATACAGCTTCGTTTCTTGCTGAGGAGTTAAGAAAAAGTCATTATTTACAGCGCACGAACCGAGTATTAGAAAGACAGGTACATAACTTATAAATAAAGTTTTGATGCGCATCTCAATGTTTTATTAATCTCCAATAATTTTTTGTGAAAAAATCGATCACGTTGCTTTTTTCATGTTCGGGTTCAATCGAGAAAAATTCACAGGCCAAAAGCACCAAACCTTTCCAATATTTATTATTCCAGATACCAATCGATTTTGACATCTGATAAAGCATGTTGTCGTCGATTTTGTGAAACTGAATATAAAAGTAGGGCTCCGGAAAGCTTTTGTCTCCAGGCGAAAATCCCGGAACAAAACTATTTTCGGCAGATGTTAATTCGAGATTTAAGTTGGACGGATTGATACGGATTTCTCCGTCGATATTTAATTCACTTGTAATTTTCGATAGAATATAATTCGCGTTTGAGTAATAGATCGCCAGAAGATCAAACACCTCCTGATTAGTAACGGTCAACTCTTCATCCGGATGTAAAGCACGTTCAATCGCATAATCGGCTCTGTCGTTGAACAGGCCGACTTCGAGATGGAAGGATTCCAATTTGACCTGCATCCAGCCAAAGGCCATTGGATACGTAATGCCGGAAAGTACCAAATGCTCCGCGTGGTCCTTACTGCCGAAAATCGAAATGACAAATTGGTGAATATCGAGGGATGTCCTGACTTTTTCCTTTACCCCGAAAACATTACTATCCATTGCAAGCGATTCGGTGTTCCAAATCAACCGGTCGCTCCTGGAATTTGTCTCGGAATTTATATAGCATCGCGCCGGAGCGCAAACGAGTTGTATGGCGTTCAATAGTTGGATTCGTGCTTTTTCAAGATCAAATGAGTCAATCCTTTTTAATTTTTGCCACATCACATCAATTGTTTCCCAAGTAAAGGAATACAAATTATTGGATTTAGACAAATACCCTCAATCAAAAGTAATTTATCCCCGGGGCAATCGCATTTAGAATATTTTTTGTTACAATCCCCCAAGGTTTGCCATAAATTATCTCCAAAGATGGCTTTTAATCATATGGAATTGGTTGACCGAAACCTTGGAGGATTAAAGATCGATTTATTTTCTAAATGCGATTGCTCTGTAATTAATCCGGCAGCCTTGCCGGCAGCGCATTATTCTTTAATCATTATTTGAATCTTACAGCAAGACATAATTCAGGATTATTTCCAAATATGATAGTGAATTAATCCGCATATTCGTGCTTAGAATGAATCTTCGAGCCGTAAATAACATAATTGTCATGCCGCGTCAGTTTTTGGTCTACCTATATTTGCTAATTTCCACTCAATTATTTTCCCAGGAGTTTTCAATGGATGAAGCAATCCGAAATTATGAATCTTTGGCAGCTACGAATCAGGACCTTCCCGCGGCAAAGACTGGTTTGAAAATAGCCGATCACTATTTTAGGGAAAAAGCCTATAAGAAAGCTGTAGATTTTTATGAGAAATCATTAAGACACGCATCAAAGACCGCGGATATACCGCTTCAAGCCCGGATGGTCTATAAAAAGGGCGTCGCGCAAAAGCTATTGGCCGAATCCGGGAGATTGGCTATGGCCGATGAGCAGCAATACTTTAAAGAGAGCGTTTCCAGCTTCAAAAGAGCGGATGATCTCTTTATCCGTGCAAACAAACGGGGAAGCCGGGACCATTTGAACTCTATGCTGTTGGGCGGAGAAGCGCTTTATATCATTGGAAATTACAAAGAGGCGGTAAATCCTTTAAGAACGGTACTGCGATATGCACAAAAAAACAAATACGAAGACCTTATCCTGAGGTCGAGCGACCTCCTGGCCAAAAACTACAAACAACTTGATGAAGAGTTAAACCACGCGTATTATGCTTCGGTCTATGACAGCTATAACGAGCTGAAAGTCTCCAAGGATTCATTAAAGAGAGCGCAGCATCAACTGAAGCTTTCAAAGGATTCGCTATCCAGGTCGCATCAAAAACTGATGACCTCTATAGATTCACTTGCAAGAACCCAGAGGTCCCTTGAGGCGACGTCGCAATCCCTGACCAAATCAAAGGACTCTTTGCGGCGCTCGAGGGAATCCCTGATGCGCTATGAAGCCTCCCTGAAAAAGGCACAGGATTCGCTCGCAGTGTCAAAAGATTCGCTCGAAAAATCAATTGTAGAAATTGCCCTGCTCGATTCTGCAAACCTGCAGCAGCGAACCACGCTGGAAATCCGACAGGCAGAAATTATTCAAAAGCAGCGAGAGATCATCAAGCAACAGGAGGAAATACATAAGAAAGAGGAAGAGGTGAATATTCGCAAGGCGGAAGTAACGGAACTTAACAATAGCTTACAAAAAATCTCCTTTGACCTTTCCGAGAAAAAGGAAATTCTGAATTATATGATTATAGCGATCGCCCTGGTCGGCATATTGTTGTTTTCAGCATTGCTCGCGTATCAGTATAAAAGGAGAACGAATAAGAAACTCGAGGAAAATAACAGGCAGATAAACGACCAGAAATCATTGCTGGAAAAAAGGCAGCAGGAACTCAAAGAGGAAAAGTCGAGAACAGAAGCTTTGTTGTTAAATATTCTTCCCGAGCCCGTCGCAGATGAGCTGCGAAGAAAGAAGAAGGTGATCCCTCGTTATTACAAGATGGTGACCATTATGTTTACCGACTTCAAAGGATTTACGTCCATAGCCGCCAAGATGAGCCCCGGGGAGATTGTGAGAGAATTGGATGCCTGTTTTGTGGCATTTGATCAGATTATAGAAAGATATGAGAAAACGGTAAACCGGAAGTGTATTGAAAAGATAAAGACCATCGGCGACGGATATATGTGTGCCGGCGGAGTACCGATTGAGAACGAATCGAATCCGCTGGATATCGTCCGGGTGGCTTTGGCAATGATCGAATATATGGAGAAAAGAAAGAAAGAAAAGATGACCAGGAACGAGCCGTATTTCGAAATCAGGATAGGAATAAATACCGGACCGGTGGTGGCAGGTGTGGTGGGCAAGAAAAAATTTGCCTACGATATCTGGGGCGATGCCGTAAATCTTGCAAGTCGTATGGAATCAACCAGTGAAGTGGGCAGAGTGAATATTTCAGGCGAAACGTACAGGTATATCCGGGACAAATTCTTTTTCACGCATAGAGGGAAGATCAATGCCAAAAATAAGGGGGAAGTGGATATGTATTTTGTAGACGGGCGCGTACGATATAAAAAGATGGAGCAGCCGAGCGTTTAAATGAGCACAATTCCCGGATGTATTGAAAAGGCATCGCTCAGGCCGGTTCCAAAAGGGTATATGTGGATGCATGATTCGCTTGTTCAAGTATTTACACAAAAAAGATACCGGTATTTGTCTTCAAAAAATAACTGAAGCAAAAGCTGATTGCCTGAGAATAGCATCGAATGCTTAATCAATAAACACCTGATTATACTACAGAAATATTTATTTCAAAGTTGTTACTATTAATTTTTAAAGGAATTGCTTGCATGCCAGGTACAAAATTAAAGATTCGTCCTTTTTTCGTTTTAATTATGTCAATTGGAGAATTTGCTTCCAAAACAATTTCTTTATGTTTTTTTGCAATTCGAATTTTTCGATCTGATATAATTTTATAACCTTCATTACCGGATGAAATTATTGGTAGTATGAATTTCACCCCGTCGTTATACTCTTTAGTTTCAAAGGAGCCCCTTATAGTGATTTTTCCTGTAGAGAAGAGGTACTTTATCTCACAGTATACAGGACCTTTTGACATAAAGTTTTGATTTATATCAACCAGTTCTGATTTTGTTGTGAATATAATGATATCCTCATCTTTAATGGTATATTCTACTTCTGCACTAGAATCACAGATATTCATGTAACTTACCTCATTTTCGATTAATTCTAATCTTGGTGTCAAAGGCATGAATACTTCATCCTTAGCCATTTGCATATTAGTAGGTTCCCATAGCTGATAGCGATTCATACTTGCTGTAATAATTGGGCCAACTTCTTTGTTCCATAAAATTGTCAAAGCTCCTCCTGTAGCATGTCCGCCTGTTTTTTCTCCGTAGTTTATATCATACCCTGTAATAGTACCTCTCCAATTTCCAATAGACACCAACCAAGTTTGAATATCAGAAAATTTTTTCACTCCATACTCGATTTCCCTCGGAAGTACAATTTTTTCTGGTAATGATATTTCTTTGATTTTTTTGTTATTTGCTAGGACTGTTGTTAGTGCTTTAGAATGACTAAGGGTATGATGTATGCAAGCAGATAATTTATGTTGTTCATAATGTGGTCCACCGTAAAGTAAATTATTGGAAGTGCATTTTTTCAATAATCGAGTGTTTACCAAAGCTACTTTATAAAATTCCGGATGATCTTTAGCTAATAATGCGTAAGCTGGTTGACAACCATCAGATGTCCGGCTACCCCAATAGGACCATTTAAAAACTCGTGTCCCCCAACTATTATCCCATGCTCCATCTGGCAATAAAAATTCGGCATGCGTTTGAAGGGATTTTTTAACAATTTCTAATACTTTGTTATCGTTTGCCAATTTAGCGTATAATACTAATGCAGGTAATGATTCTTCAACGTTATAACACAAATCAATATGACGGCAATTCTTATTACTTATTTTGCTTGCTGGCCGCCCTTCTCCGAACAGAAATTTCTCTTTCTTGGTAAAATATTTCAGTGATTTTCTTGCAAGCAGCCTTCCTTTTTCTAAATAATTTGAATTATTCAATGCAGTACCTAATAACGTCAAACAATAAGAAGCAGTTATTGGATAATTTATGTTTCCAAATTGCATATTGAAATTGTGATAAACATAGTTAGCTGCTCGTTGTAACCTGTTCTGCCATGATCTGTAATTACTTCTATCCAAAAGATGTCCATGATGAATTAAAGCTTCCGCCAAGGCTATAGTTCCAAATACAGTTGTCCCTTTCCAAAGCGATACGTTCACATCATTTACCCAAGAACCATCAGGAAAGCTTACCTTATGCTCCATCCAATTATAGATAGCGATAGCTGCTTCTAAGTAAGTTTCATCATTTGTTTTATCTGCCAAAAACATCATTGGATAAATAGCGTCGCCAATCCTACCATGAATTCTTGAACAAGCAGGACAAATAATTCCACCATGTATTCCGCTTAGATTATTATCAATTTGAAGGTGTAAAAGTCCCTTGCACCATGTTTGCAATAATTCAAAACTTAGTTCCAGAAGCTCATTTTCAATAAACTGGTTACCTGTTTTTTCTAATAATCTATTTATTGCATTCACTTCCATAGTCATTCCTGAACTTGCTATTACTCCGGCTTTTAAAAAATTTCGTCTGTTTGTGTTCATGCTTTTATTAAAATTTACTTATGAAACGTTATATGATTGTAAATTATAAGATTAATGACAGATTATGAGCCCTTACTGTCGAAGGGTGATACAGCTTAAGCGAGCAAACCAGCTTATATAATTAGCACTTTCCTTGCGATAATTTATACCAGATATTTAGCAAACTCTCCCTCCTAAAAAGTGTACTAGTTACCATTCAGGATCATTTTCTACATTAAACACAGTAAAAATATTGAATAGTATGCCTACCATGTTAAAAATAAAAATCTTTAGTTTGGCTATTTACTACCGGCGTATGCGATCACCTGGTAGGACCCTTTTGTTGACAATTTGGTGATAAGAATCGGCTATGCCTTGAATATACCCGGTGTAAATATCGGATCGAGCATACTTCTGTTATGTACAAGTTCGTAGAAGAACATAATGCGACCTCGAAAGAAGCCGCCTCTCTTAGAATCAATTGGAGGTTGGTTTTGATGCTGAACTCGATAAGCCGAAAGGTATTTAACAATAGCTGGCATTACTTAGCTTAGCATTAATAGGGCATTGTTGCTTTTTTTCTCTCTCAGAATTTCGATCCGTTCTTTCCAGATTTTATTGATAGATTGTGTTGGGTATAAATTTAGCCAATAGCAGGAAGACCTCTTGCGCCAGATAGTGCAAGTCATTTCAATATTTCCATAGATGTCAGCCTTCTTTACGCAACTGGGCACTCCTTCAATCCCGATTGAAAGTCACCAACTTTTTTACAAAAAATACATTCTTTATTGGATTCTAATTCAACCACGATAACACTTTAGAGATTCATTCTTGTGCATAAGAATGACATGTACTTTATAAATTGACAATACTCAATTGAACGCTGGCTATATGTTTTGTAGCAAAATAAATTCGTATCTTATAAGTCTTGCTTTGATGTGGTTCCCGGTTAGTTGTTCCACAAAGGATAATAGCAATGCAAGCAAAGAAAGCAACCCTGAAAAGCAGCCTAAAATTGTTCTTTCCCTTTGCGATGATTTGGGTTTTGTTGACCGGGCATCTTATGAACACCCACATATACAAACATCCCATTTGGATCATGTGGCTGCGAATGATCTAAAATTAACTTTATTTTATTCTGCTGTCCCTGTTTGTTCTCCTTCACGTGTTGGACTAATTACAGGAAGAAGTCCAAACCGTGCTGGTGTTTATGATTGGATTCCTCCTGCTCTAAAAAAAAAGCCTGATTACCGGAACCTGGTACACATGCAGGCTCGGGAGGTGACTATCCCTACATTATTGAAGCAGGCAGATTATCAATCTTGCGCCGTAAAGAAATGGCATTGTAACAGCAAGTTTAATACAACGCCGCAACCTGATCATTTTGGTTTTGATCATTGGTTTGCTACACAAAACAATACAACTCCCTGTCATGGAAATCCGGTCAATTTCATTCGTAATGGCACAGAGATGGGGCCGCTGGAAGGCTACAGTTGCCAATTGATAGAAATGATAACAAAACTAGTGCTGAGCAATTATCAGGGACTCATGGATGATACTCACGTTTGGAATCAGAATAAACTCACTATATAACAACTTAAAGATTAGAAATACAATGAAAAGTTTATCAATACTATTATTCGTAATCAGCATTTACGCTTTATCATTTATATGTCCAGATTTAGATCTTCAAAGCAACATAAGAGAGGGTTTGTCTTATGAAGTAAGTCATTATGAGAAGAAAATCACCAATGAATGGGGCGCTGCAGAAACGAAAAAGCTTAATCTGAAGGAGTTTGATGTGTTTTCTGGCGAAGAAGGGTTTGCCTACAACCACCACCCGCAAATCACTTTTTACAAGGGCAAGCTTCTGGCTACTTGGTCGAGTGGCATCTATAATGAAGATGAACCGGGTCAGGTCATGATGTTATCTATTTCCAAAGATGAAGGGGCATCGTGGTCAAATCCCACTCCGATATTTGATAAGAAAAAAGGTGAGCACAATAACCTGGTTTATACATCTGAAGGGATTTTGGTATATGGTGATACTTTGGTGGCTTTTTGTGGAGTGAATGACTCTGAAAGATACCTCGAAGTAAAACAGGACGAAATCTATCCTAAACCAATATCTGGTGATAAATTGCCATATCAGCTTATTCCAACCACTGATCAAAGAACTGAGATAAAAACATCTATTGACGGAGGCCTGAGTTGGTCTGAGTCCAAGATAATTATCGAGGGTTTTATTCCTAATCTAAAACCTGTTCAAACTAAGGAGGGCAGATACATATTGCCGGGAAATATGTCGTTCCCATACAATGACGGTAATCCAATCCGTGATCCTTGGGTGTTAAGCCCTGTTGACGGTTTGCCGAAAGAGTTTATAGATGCACCTAGATGGTTTCAGGTCACACAGAAACAAATCAATGCTCCATTTGAATTTTGTGAAGCTTCTGTCGTACAGATGGAAGATGGCACATTGAAATCAATGCTTCGGACCGATAAAAAGTACCTTGCTGTAACATGGAGTAAGGATAACGGTGATCATTGGAGTGAACCGCAACTCTCTGACTACACGGATTGTGGTAGCCGCTTTGAGTTTGGCAGATTACCAGACGGGAGATATTTTGGCATTACATGCCCTGAGCCAAAATCCGTTCGCACTCCTATGATCTTGGCGATTAGCGAAGATGGCGTTCACTACAATGAACACTTCATTTTAGGAGATGAAGCTGCTACAACAGCGCGAATCTCCGGCAGGTGGAAGTATGGCAGGTACGGATATCCATCGTATCTGGTCAAGGGAGAGGTTATATATGTTGTCTATTCGGTTAATAAAGAAGACATCCGGATGGTTAAATTTCCTTTATCGCAGCTCAATTAAACAAACCATCCTTTGGCTCAAAACAACTGGATTTCGGTAATCATTTTGTTCCTTTTGGCAAATCCTGGTTTTGCAAAGGAGGAAAAGGAATGCAATAATCGCACCGTCTCTTTAAATGGTGATTGGCAATATGCCATTGATCCTACCCATGATGGACTGGCAGAAGGTTGGGCACAACATGGAATCGTCGCTCAGGGAAGCATATCTATTCCAGGAGCTATACAGGCACTCGACGAGCTTGCCGCAGAGTTCCCTTCCGGCCCGGCAACTGTTGGGATGCGAAATGGATACCTTGGTGACTGGTGGCTAGAACGCTCTTTCGAATGGAGAGAAGCGCAAAAGGAAAAATTGGTTTGGCTCAGGATCGGAGGAATTGCTCCTGTTGCCCATATCTACATCAATGGGGTTTTTATTAAGACATATAAAACCCCTCAGATCTCAGGCCATATCGATATAACAGAGGTCATCAAAAATGGAATGAATAAAATATCCATCTTGATATTGGAAAAAGACCTTTCCCTCTTGGGCGGCATGCGCTATGCTAAAAATAAATGGTCTGGCATTTACAGAGACATCATGATAGAGGAGGTTAGTACATCTCACTTGCAGGATGTTACGCTAACCTCCGATATCGAAAGGGGTGTGGTTCAGTTTACCGGATCAATTATCAACGATGGCGATCAGCAGGTTGTTGTTACTCCCGAGGTAACCATCTATGTCGCGAAGGACGGGCAGGAATGTGGAAAGGGTACGGAAAAAACCATTACAATACCAGCCGGCTCTAGAAGTAACTTTGTACTTAATGTCAAAATAGCCTCTCCGCACCTATGGTCGGTGGACAATCCTTTTCTTTATGTGGGTAACGTGCGTTTACTATCGGATAATGGAATCTTGGATAGTGAGGCATTGCGGTTTGGCTTGAGATCATTCCGAAAGGAGGGTCAAGACTTACTTTTTAACGGTAAACCTTTTTTTATGGCAGGAGTAGGACAGGAGTTTTTTTCACCTACGATCAGTCCGTTGATCGACAAGCAATTGATAAGACAGAGGATCCGAAGTCTCAAAGCGTATGGTTTTAATTTTTTTCGCTGTCACACGTATCCCGTACTTCCTGAAGTGCTGGAGGTAGCGGATGAAGAAGGTTTTCTGTTCTGCTCGGAAGTGTCTGTTGTCTCCAATTTTAATAAGACCGCTCCATTCGATCTTGGTTTGCAAATGCTTAAACAGCATGTCCGAAACACACGGCATCATCCCTCGCTGGTCATATACTGCCTGGGCAATGAAGGAATTCAAAAGCTGGTCAAAGAGGAGAAAACAAGAAAAGAGTCTCAAATAGCTTATGAAATGTTGAAAGCTGACGCGCCTGACCAGCTTGCTATGATCTCGTTTGGAAATCAGGGAGAATACCCGTCTCTGAAAAATGACATCGTCTCACCGCACCTTTGGAGTGATGCCTTCACCTGGGCGTATGATGGACTTAGTAGAATACCATGGCACTCTATTTCTACCCTGACAACGAGCGAACCTACCATTGTACATGAGTATGGCAAGTTTGGCATGTGGCCAAATCCCAAAGAGTCGAAACTCTATCCTGAGAAAGGGTATAATTTTGAACCTTATGCATTATCTGCCAGACAGACTCTACAAGAAAATGGTCTGTTGAAACTGGAAGATAGGATTATTGAAAATAGCTGGAGATCGTTTGAAGCTTACTCCAGGTTGGTAATAGAAGATGCAAGAAAGCAACCCGATATAGATGGGTATACCATGTGGACAGCATTCAGAGGAGGTGTGCAAAACAGCGGTTTTGCGGACGACATGGGAAGTACTCAAAATGCCAACAGCGAATTGTTCAAAAATGGATGCAATGCTCCAGTGGCATTACTCGTGCACAGTCTGATAGATCAACGAATATTTATCGCTGAGCAGGAGTCTCAAGTTTCATTTTACATATCAAATTTCGGTATGGGAGATTTGAAAAATGCAACAATAAGGTGGAAGATCAGAGATGAAGCAGGGAAGGTTATCCTTTCTGGCATTGAGAAGGGAGTATCCTGTCAGTTAGGAAGAAACAGGATGGTCTCTAACGTCGAGCTGCCTCCCATGAATGAGCATCATTCCAGGAAAGTAATTCTAGAAGCGGTGTTAGAGAAAGGAAAGCGGCATATTTCTTCCAATAGGTGGGATTACTGGGTATTCTCCGCAAACCATGGGTTAAAAAAAGGAAGCAGTATACTTTCCTTTATCAATGATCCGGTATATGAAAGAAGGTTGATATCTGCATTTCCAAATATAATACGTTTGAAAGATGTGGCCTCTATGCAACAAGGATGCCTTGTATGGCAGGGTGTTGACATATCGAAGACTGTAGATAATTTTGCGACCGAAGTACTAATAACAGATACCTGGAATGATACAATAGTCAATTTGGTAGAATCAGGAGTAAATGCTTTGATAATTGATTCTGGTAATCTTCCTTCCGCCTGGTATACACCGGAGTGGGCTAATCGGTATAGTAATTTTGACCGGAGCACTTCTTACACCAGTTTCCGTAGCGGTTGGGACGAAGGTAATCTCACAAGGGTAATTCAACCCCATGCTTCACTTGATGGCTTTCCAGTCGATGGATATTGCAATTTTCATTTTTTCAATTTAATTCAATATGCAAAACCGCTAAGAACCAGACCAGTAGTTGAATCTGTGCGGGGACAAACATCAGAAGTAATCGTGTATAATATTCCAAAGATCAAGTCACAGGATAACTCAAAATATATTGAGACCGAAAACCAGCATTATCTCATTGAAATGATAAAAGGTCAAGGTAGAATACTTATTTGCTCATTCAGGTTACTGGAGGATATAGTAGGTAAACAATTGATGAAAGAGCTTATCCTTTATCTGCAGGACCACACCATACAGACCAAATGATTGCAACTTCTCGTATTTTATCATTATACCCACCTCGTGTACCTTTTTATAATCACATTTGTTCGTTTTCAGAACTTTTACATCATTGTTCAAAAAAAAAAGCTTTTTTAAATTGTTAATTTAAACTAATATTAAATAACAATACCCATGATATTTAGGTGGAAGATACTGGTCCCAAAATAAGTGAACTGCAAAAGACATTCGAACTGTACTATGATCGATATTGGGATTATCTCGTCAGTTTCAGTGCCAATTTTATCAAGGATCGCAATTTAGCCGAAGATGTGGTGCAGGAAGTATTTCAAAGTTTTTGGGAAAAGCTGGAGCACCTAGAAGACTGGAACAATTTGGAATCTTACCTATATAGTTCTACAAAAAACCGAACGATCAATGCCATAAAAAAGAATAGCCAGCGCATCTTCGAGCATGCACTATCCCTCGCTGATTATGATATTAATACACCCATGCATGCTGATAGTCTGGTTCAAGATGAGTTGGTAAAGATACTTCATGATGCTATAGCAGAGCTACCTGATCGCAGGAGGATTATCTTCAAAATGAAAGTGTTTCAGCGGTTCTCTAATGATGAGATCAGCCATAAGCTTGGTATAAGTATTTACACAGTTAAGTCTCAATTTACCAAGGCTTTGGCATATGTAAGAGGGGCACTGGCGCCACATTTATGATTTTTTTTATTTCTTGAGTAATACTTCCTTAAATAATCTTTGTGTTCATAAAGTGTAGAGCTAAAACTTTGTGCTTCAATAATGTGTAGATTTTATAATAATATGTTTTGATGGAAAGGTTGATAGCAAAATATATCGAAAATAGATGCACCCCTGAAGAATTGATTGTTGTCTTAGAATGGCTCAAAACAGAGGAGGGAGCAAAAGCATTGAGTAATAAGATGGATGAGCTGTGGGCTCTCAAAAATGATCAGGACACAAAGCGCTTGGGTGGTGAAGCAGATAAAAAGCTTACTGTTGCATATTCAAATCGAGATAGGGTTTCAAGTATATCAAAAATTAGAAGACGCAAGATTTTTGGAATTGGAGCTATAGCAGCAACTGTGGCCTTTTTCCTGATTTCAGTTTTTATAATTAATCATGATATTGACGAAGTAGAGTTGGAACAAAGCCTAACCTATTATGACGTAAAGACAAATCCTCCAGGGGTTAAATCTACGATCAGATTGCCGGATGGCTCCATGGTAAAACTTAATTCGGATAGTGAATTGAAATATGCAGAGGATTTCCATAGAATTCGTGAAGTGTTTTTGAAAGGAGAAGCGTTTTTCGATGTGGTAGAAAATAAGGAAATGCCATTTGTAGTACGTGTAAATGATCTAAGTGTATTCGCCCTTGGAACCGCATTTAATATTAATGCATTTGCTGAGAAAAATAGTGTAGATGTATGTCTTACTGAGGGGAAGGTGAAAGTAGAGCATTTGAATCGGTCAACCGAGGTTGCTACAAGCATCGTCCTGGACCCGGGTGAAAAGGCTATGTACAAAAAAACCGAAAGTCAATTTTTTAAAGATGCTTTTGACCCACAATTTGATTTGGCCTGGAAGAATAAAACACTCGTTTTTGACTCAAGTGAATTTTCTGAGATTAGGTCAAAGTTAGAAAGGTGGTATGGAGTGCAAATTGAGATTGATGATGAATTGACAAAGGGATGGCAGTTCACCGCACGCTTTCACGACTCTACACTTGAAAACATATTGAAAAACTTGGTTTTTTCAAGAGGATTAGAATTTGTAATCAATAAGGATAAAGTAAACATATACCTGCCTATGAAATAGAAAAGTTTAAAAAAGAAACCAACACCTGGATCAGATGTTGGTTTACCTCGGCTCCTAACATCTGCAAAATGTCTGGAGACCATTAAATAATTATTTACTTAAGACAACAAATTTATGAAAATTAATCTTTTACTACTATTAAAAAAGGTGTCTAAAATTGTTTTTTATAGCATCCTTATCCAATGTACCATCATTGGAGTACTGCTTGCAGACACAAGTATTGGCCAGGTCAAGAATGTTAAAGAGGTATATGTAGAGCTTTCATTTAACGATAATGAGCTTCACGGTGTGTTGGAGACCATCGAAAACAATACGGAGTTTGAGTTTTCATACGACCAGGGCATCATTGATATTAATCAGCCTGTAAAACTCGATGAAATGAATTACAGCGGGGATTTATATCACCTTTTGATGGCTATCTCTGAAAAGACCAACCTCAAGTTTAAGCAAATACATCAAAACATTACAATAAGTAGACGTTCTAAGTCCATTTTCAACAATGAACGACCAGTTGAAGTATTGCAGGAAAGAAACATTACAGGTTCTGTTAAGGATGAATCAGGATCACCTTTACCAGGTGTTAATGTATTGCTTAAGGGAACAAGTAGTGGTGCTGTGACGGATATCAATGGCGCATTTATCTTATCTATTCCAGATGAGAATGCCGTACTAAGCTTTAGCTTTATTGGCTACTTATCTGAGGAAGTTGTCGTTGGAAATCGATCTGTAGTGGAAGTATCTTTGGTGCCGGACCTGACCTCCCTAGAAGAAGTTGTTATAGTAGGATATGGTACAGAAAGAAAACAAAAAGTAACAAGTGCCATCAGTACCGTCAGTGGTGATCGTATCAATAATGTAGTCACTGGTAATGCAACACAAGCACTTATAGGTAAAGCTCCGGGGGTGCGTGTAGAGGTAAATGGAGGTGCTCCAGGAGCATCAACCAATGTGATCATTAGGGGTACAGGTTCACTAAGCAATCAAAACCCGCTCTATGTCATAGATGGTGTTTTTTCTGACGACATGAGCTTCCTCAACCCCGCAGATATAGAGTCTATCGATGTATTGAAAGATGCTGCTGCCGCTTCAATTTATGGGGCGCGGGCTGGGCAGGGTGTCGTATTGGTAACCACAAAAAGTGGTCGAACCGATCAACCACTTCGAATTGAGGTAGATGCAAGCCTGGGGTTTGCCAATGCTGTAAGGCAATTAGATTTTTTGAATGCGGATGATTATGTAGCAAACAGAGAAGCAGCCTTTGCTAACGACAATATACCATTAACCGGCAATTTCTATGATTTTGATCCTGATCTTGATACAGATATTCAAAACGAATCTCTCCAAACAGGACTAGTCCAGAACTATAGCATAAGGTTTTTTGGAGGGGGCGCAGACAATACCTACAATATCTCCATCAATCACCTCGATCAGGAAGGCCCTGTTAAATACTCCCGGTTCGGTAGGACTTCGTTACGCGTCAATACAAACATGAAGAAAGGCCTGTTTACACTGGATCAATCCTTTTATATGGCCAGATCAACTAATCGACCAAACGAAGCTTTTGGCAGAGAACATGGACATTTACCGGTTTCTCCGATATATTCTGAAACGAATGAAGGAGGATACGCTGCGGCGAACACCGGTGTCCTTGGTACGGATCGCTCAATAAACCATTTGGGAGTAGCAGCTTTGCGGGAAAACACAACTACTAACGACAATATCCTGGCAAATATCGGAGCTTCATTTGATATTGTTGATGGATTAAAATATAAACTGAATCTTTCACTTAATTACCTCAATTCCAGAAGTTTTTCTTTCACACCAACCTTCTTTTTTGCAAATGGCCAGAGTGCTTTTAATGAGATAGCGGATTTGAGCGATTCACGCAGCACTTTTTTATCCACTATCATGGAACATTTGTTAAGCTATGAAAAGAGTTTTGGAAAACACAACCTCAGTCTTTTGGCGGGATATTCACAGCAAAGTGATACGGAAGAAACGATTAGAGTGCAGGTAGAGAATTTTGTTAGCAATGATACCAGGACTATTGATGCAGGTATTGATTTTGTTGGCAGGGGAGGCGGCCTCTTTCCCAGGAACATTAGAAGTATTTTTGGTAGAGTTAATTATGACTATGACAGCCGCTACCTGATTTCGGCCTCAATTAGGCAGGATGGCTCATCCAATTTTGGACCTGAGAATCGATTAGGAGTTTTCCCGGCAATATCAATGGGCTGGAATATTGCTCAAGAATCATTTTTCAACAGCAATTTTATTGATGATCTCAAATTACGAGGTAGCTGGGGAGTTTTGGGATCGGATAATTTGCGACCATTTCAGTATGTCAGTGCGCTTAACATTACAAGTCAGTACACGTTAGGTGCTGCCCAACAAAGAACTAACGGTGTAGCGCAAATCGAGTTTGCCAACCCGGATCTGAAATGGGAGGAAACGGTTACTTCCAACATCGGAATCGAAGCTGGTTTGTTTGAGGGAAAGATGGATGTTGTGATGGACTATTTCATCAAAGAATCAAATGATATTTTGGTAAGTTTACCACTCAATCCGTCTTCTGGAACTACCCAGCCTATACCGTTCAATGCTGCTTCCCTTAGAAATTCAGGTCTGGAATTTCTGCTTACTTACAAAAATTACAACAGTGACTTCAAGTACAGTGTTACAGGTAATTTCTCTACACTTAACAATGAAGTCACCTCACTTGGAGAGGGCGTAAACCCTATAACTGGAGGAGCCTTTACCGGTGGAGTACTTTTCGCGACACGGACAGAGCCCGGCTTTCCGGTAGGCTATTTTTATGGATTTCAAACTGATGGAATATATCAAAGTCAAGAGGAAATCGATGCACATGGCATTTCAGGAAGAACGGCACAGCCTGGGGACTTTAGATATGTAGACACTAATGGAGATGGACAATTTACCAATGAAGATCAGGTGATGTTGGGTAGCCCGATTCCAGACATTGAGTATGGATTGAATTTAACTGGAAGTTACAAGGGTTTTGATCTTTCGTTATTTTTCCAGGGAGTCGCTGGAAATGAGATATTCAACGGTCAATTGTATCACGGTGTTTTTCAGCCCAATTCTCCCAAGCGGGCAATTGCAGGAAATGCCTGGACCGAACAGAATCCATCCAATACAGTCCCGCGTGCAAGTTTTAATTTGGCCAGAAGCGAGAATCATTTGGTATCCGATTTCTATGTAGAAGATGGCTCATATTTCAGACTTCAAAATATGGCATTAGGTTATACGTTTTCCTCAGGTATTCTGGAAAAGATTGCTATTACAAATTTGAGAACTTATCTCAATATTGAAAATGTGTTTATCATAGACAACTACAGCGGATATTATCCAGAAGTCGGTAGAACGCAACGAGGCAATACATTGTTTGACAGGGGAGTCGACGAAAATGTATATCCAGTCTCTCGCACTATTACATTGGGACTCCAGGTTTCATTCTAATCCTGGTAATTAAGTAACTTTAACGATTAAAACGATGAAAAAAAATATAAAGGCAATTTTGATACTCGTTATGTTGCATTTTCCATTTTCGGCATGCGATGATGATTTTCTTGATTTAAAAGAGGAAAACAGGCTAAACCCGGAGGTATTCTGGCAAAATGAGGAACATGCTACTAGAGCAATAATTGGTGCTTATAGTCCAATGGGTAATCAGTTTGGCTGGGGACGGTTTCGAGTTCAAATCACTACTTTCCGATCCGACGCTGCAAATCCGCCTCGACAAGATGCCTCTAACTTTGGTACAGACCCAACCTGGAATAACCTTTTACAAGGTTGGGGGAATTATTGGAAGGTCATCTTCAGAGCCAATGCCATTATAGAGCGTGTACCGCTTATTGAAGATCCCTCCTTTTCCGATACCTCCCGTGATGCTATCATCGGGGAAGCTCATTACCTGAGGGCCATGCAGTACTTTTATTTACTTTCCCAATTCAGAAACATCCCTCTGGTTACAGTAGCTGCAGGCTCGCTATCAGAAATTAGACAAGCTCCGGCTAACCCAGAAGACGTTTGGCAATTGATTATAAATGATTTGAAGACTGCTCAGACCTTGTTGCCAACGTCATGGGATGACGAAAACCTTGGAAGAGCGACCTGGGGAGCTGCAACTGGATTATTGGGTAAAAGCTACCTTTATAGGTCGGGAATAGAAGGTGTAGATGAGTATGACCTGGCGGCAGTTGAGTTGAAGAAAATCATTGACTCGGATCTATATACCTTGATGGAGGATCATTTTGATAACTTTTGCAATGGTTGCGACAACAATCAGGAATCAATATTTGAAGTGCAGTTAGATAACACTGCTGCTGGTTGGGGGGCTGATACCGAAAGTGATTTGAGGACAGCCGCCTGGGAGCCGGATTTAGCACCGCTCGGTTTTACCAATCAGGGAGGTTTTCTGGTGAATCAATTTGTGCTGGATGCCTTCTTATCGGAGAATAATAATGATGGAGGTATAGACCCGAGAACTCAATCCACTTTGTTATACGATTATCCCGGGTGTCAGGTGTATGAAACTACCTTTCAGGAATCATTTGAAGGTAATCTTGAATTTATAGGTTGTCGTAAGGGGCTTGATTTCCGGCCTGGCAAGGTACAGTCTGATTTTGGATTTGGAGGTTTTGGGTCTCCAATCAATTGGAAAATAATGAGATATGCAGATGTGTTATTGATGTACGCTGAGGCGGAGAACGAGGCTAGAGGTGGTAGTGCGGCTGCCTTAGCGGCGCTTAATGAAGTCAGGGCTAGGGCTAATATGCCTGACCGCGTTTCCTCCGACCAGACTGAATTAAGGCGATTCATCCGGGATGAGCGGCTACTGGAGTTAATTTTTGAAGGAGATCGATATATGGATCTGCTAAGATGGGGAATGATACCGGATGCAATTACTGACGAATTGAAGTCTCGAGGTGGTGGCATTCTGTACCAGACCGGGCGGGAGTACTTGCCAATCCCTCAACTTGAGCTGGATACCAACCCTTTGTATGAGCAGAATGAAGGATATAGATAATTGTTAAGCCTCAAATATATTTTTACAATCGGCAATTCACTCGTTCGAGTTGCCGATTTTATGAAGTAAAAAAAAAGTGGAATATCTAGAACTAATTTTATTCTGCGGCTACATTTGCTTTGCCAGCCAGCTAAGAAGCAACAACAGGTGGCTAAAGTTAACTACCTGGAAGAATCGGAGGAAGACTATAACAGCCGGATGGAATGGTGGCGTAATTCCAAATTTGGAATGTTTATCCATTGGGGGCCTACTTCGGAAGGTATCATCCCAGAAGAAAGTGAGGGAAGATTGGACCAAATAGGCAAGTGGATAGATACAAATGGCGAAGCTATTTATAATACAGAAAGACTTATAAATTATCGCCGGGAAGACTCCATCAGATATAGCCGTAGAAAAAATTATGCATTAAAAATGGGTGAGTTGCCGTTATCAATTCTGGTTAAACATGTAAAGCCTTATGAAAAATCAGAAGTTCATCTTTTAGGGTATTATGATCAGTCACTTGAGCGGCAATGGAGTGAAACCAATGGTCTGAACATCATTGTTCCTCCTTCCACTGAAATACCGGATCAGGATATGACAAAAGCTTGGGTGTTTAGGGTCAAAGGAAGTGAGATCTAGCAATGTGGGTTTTTCTAAGGACTACCAAAGAACTGGTAATATACCTCTTTTTGCTTGTTGTTCTATTCTTTGGTTGTACACATATAAATAAACCACAGCAAGGTTTCAGGCTTGTCCGGTCAGAGGAAAGTGGTATCCTTTTTACAAATTCAATAACCGAACATGATTCACTGCACTACACTATTTTTCCATACATCTACGGAGGAGGTGGGGTGGCTATTGGCGATCTTAATAATGATGGCCTGTCTGATATTTATCTGACCGGGAATATGGTGGAAAACAAACTATATCTCAATAGGGGAGATATGGTTTTTGAGGATATCTCTTTATCGGCGGGGATAGTTGGAGATACTTCCAAATGGTATACAGGTGTGACTATGATTGATATCAATCATGACGGATGGACGGATATTTATTTATGTGTTGCTGGTAAAAATGGTGACAATAAGAATGAATTATATCTCAACCAGGGAGATTTAACATTTACAGAGCATGCCTCTGCATTTGGAATTGACGATGATTCCAATTCAATTCAATCTACATTTTTCGATTACGATAAAGATGGAGATCTTGACCTCTTTATTGCTAATTATCCTTTGGTGCCATTATCCATGGGACCTCGATTTTATGATCAACTAATGAAGGAAAACAGGATAGAATATTCAGGGCACCTATATGAAAATTCAGGAAATGACAGATTCGAAGATGTCACTGATAAGGCTGGATTACGAAACTTTGGACTCACCCTAGGGTTGGTAGCCTCAGATCTCAATAATGATGGATGGGTAGACCTTTATTTGTCAAATGATTTTAACGTTCCGGATTATCTGTATATAAATCAGAAAGATGGAACATTCTCCAATAAGCTTCAAGCAGCCATACCACACACTTCTCTGTTTGGAATGGGCATTGATATTGCCGACTTCAACAATGACGGCCTGAACGATTTGATACAGGCTGATATGACTCCCGAAGATTATTCAAGAGCAGCAATCAACATGGTCAACATGAGCCGTGAATCAGTCCGGCTTGGGCTAGAACTTGGCCATGGGTATCAGTATTTGCAAAACAGTCTGCAGTTGCACAATGGAATTGATGAAACAGGAACACCACATTTTAGCGATATTTCCAGATTCGCCGGAATGGCCACTACCGATTGGAGTTGGTCAACTATGTTTGCCGATCTGGACAATGACGGATGGAAGGATGCCTATATCACTAATGGCATGAAAAGGGATGTGAACGATAGAGACTTTAATCAAAGAACTAACGCAACGACCTTTAGGGCGGCTTTTGGCAAGATAAATGTTTTGGATTATCCCACTCAACCTTTGTCCAACTATGCGTTTAAGAATACCCATGATTATAGATTTGTGAATATCACCGAACAATGGGGGCTGTCCCATCCAAGCTTCTCCAATGGGATGTCATATGCCGATCTCAACAATGATGGAAATCTTGATTTGGTCATCAACAATATTGATGCACCGGTACTCCTATTTGAAAATAAGGGATTTGGGAATAAATTTTTAAGAATAGGGCTTCATGGACCAGAGTTCAATCCAATGGGGGTCGGGGCAAAAGTTTTTCTCAGAGATATGGTATCAGGGGAAGCGCAATTCGACGAATTCACTTTGACACGCGGATACCAATCGAGTGTGGAACCTATTGTCCATTTTGGGTTGGGAAAGAGCACTTCGAAGGTCGTATTGAGGGTTATCTGGCCTGATGATATGGTAACACTAGATACTATAACCGCCTTCAACCGGTTGGTGAATATCCACCATGCCAATGCATTTGATGCACCCGTTCAGCCAGGTATGAAAAGGCGTACATTTACCAAAATAACCAAGGATATTATAACCTGCAATTTTCAGCATCAGGAGGACATTTACGATGATTATATGCACGAGCCACTATTACCCCACAAGTATTCTGAATTGGGCCCCGGACTTGCCTTGGCAGATGTGAATAATGATGGCTTTGAGGATTTTTTCGTGGGTAATGCGAAGAACTCTCAGGGGAAATTATTCCTCCAGACTGCCTCAGGCACATTTCTGGAAATGGAAGGGCCTTGGATCGAAGATGCAAAGTATGAAGATACCGGTGCCCAATTCATCGACATTGATATGGATGGTGACATGGATCTGTATGTAGTTAGTGGTGGAAATGATCACTTCCAAGCTGACAAGGTATTTCAGGACAGACTGTATTTGAATATTGATGATTCTTTTGAAAAATCCAACGCACTTCCAGCAATGCCAACTTCTGGCAAAGCAGTCGCCGCTTACGATTATGATCATGATGGCGACCTGGATCTTTTTATTGGAGGACGAGTCCTTCCGGGCAAATATCCACGATCTCCACAAAGCTACCTTTTGTCCAGCAATGGAGGTAAAGATCACAATCTGCGTTTCAGTGATGCAACATCGACTGTCCCGGGACTCTCGGAATGCGGATTGATTACCTCTTCAATTTGGGCCGATGTGGATGGAAATGGTTGGCAGGATCTGGTGCTAGCAGGCGAATGGACATCTGTAATGATATTTGCCAATGATCATGGAAAGCTGGCGGATGAATCACGAAAATATGGAGTCAACGATCATGTTGGATGGTGGTATGGGTTGCACAGTCTGGACGTTGAGATGGATGGCGATATGGACTTGGTTGTAGGAAACCTGGGATTGAATCATATGTATGGTGCTTCGGCAAAAGAGCCGTTTGAAGTTTTTTTAAATGATTTTGATCTTAACGGAATGGAAGACATTGTGCTTGGAATTAATAAGAATGGGAGATTGCTTCCTCTTCGGGGAAGGGACTGCTCGGCAATACAGATTCCAGCCATAAGGACAAGATATGTTACACATCGTGATTTTACGGCTGCGAACCTTGATGACATATATGGAAAGGAAAAACTTCGCGATGCTTTGCATTTCCGGGTGAATACCTTTGCACATTATTGGTTGGAAAATGATGGTATGGGTAATTTTATTTGGCATCAATTGCCAAACCGGAGCCAATTGGCACCGATTAATCACATTCTCAGCATCGATTATGACGGAGATGAATACACAGACCTTATGGTTTCGGGTGGCTTGTATGATTCAGAGATAAGAACACCCCGTGCAGACGGTAGTGTAGGATTAATCTTAAGAAACAGGAAAGGTAATGGATTTGAAGCAGTGCCTCCAAGTACCTCGGGATTGTACATGACTGGGAAAATAAGTGGTGTGAAACGGATAAGCTGGAAAGATGATGATGTTTATGTCTTGGCTCGAAACCAGGGACACACCGAATTTATTTTAAAAAGGGATATTACTACCGGTGAGCAGTAGCTTGCCGAAACGGTAACCTTAGTCAAATGAAAATGCCCAATGATTTGCGAGATGGTCTGGGACTGAACCCTGAGTACGTCCCAATTCTTGTCAGCACACCTAGTGTTATTTACAACAACCTGTATATCCTTGGAGGCAGAACTTTGGAGTCACCTGATGCTGTTCCAGGGCATATTCAGATGCATAACGTGCTATCAGAAGCTTTGGAATGGATTTTTCATACCATTCCACAACCAGGAGAGCTGGGCTATGAAAAATGGCTGAAGGATGCATGCAAAACAGCCGGGGGCTTATACTCAGGCAACCTCATTAGATGAACTACAGGACAACTTAAGGGAAGTAATAGAGCTTTGTTTGGAGGAATTAGACCCTGATGAGTTGGAAAACTTATCTGAATTTATTGGCTTCCGGCAAATCTCCGTGGCCGTATGAGTAAACTGCCATTAGTAGATGCCAAGACTTTTGAAAAAGTACTTTGTACTTGGGATTTGAGATTAAAAGACAGAAAAGAAGCCATGTATTTTACCGGCATCCTGATGAACATTATACCACACTTCCTCATCACAAAGGCAGAGATATTGGCAGATCATTAACTAGGACAATACTGAGGCAAATCGAAATTACCCCTGAAGAATTTATCGAACTCTTAGATAAAATTTAGCCGTTACAGCCCATTTTATAAAGAGTTTGTTTTTAAAGGTATACAAAAGAGCTGTTCCGCCCTTCGGATTGCTTGTGCCTCGCAAGCTTGTTGTGGTGCTTGCGCTCCGGTTCCCTCTGTACCCAATAGATCATGGGACCGTTTTCAAGAAGAGGAGGGCAATTCCGGCTAGTCTCCCTTCTTGCCAACGCCCGGAAACTGACAGCCCGTTCCGGATGCCGGGCCGTCGCTTCCGAATCAATTTGCAGGAATTGCATTTTTTTTAGATTAATTGGTGATAAAAGGTAGAA
>JAKSDO010000287.1 GCA_022360055.1 Cytophagales bacterium
GCTCCATGACCCAGGATAGTGAAAGCTGCTCATGAAATTGAGTGTTTCAAAAGGGGATGGGGCAAAGTGTCAAGAAAATTGTTCTTAGGAAACGTTTAGCTATGGGGCAGTTTGCATCATAAGATATAAGGCCCGGATGGAGCGTAGTGCAAGAGGTGTACCAGCCCCAATCCGATCAGCTACCTGCTCCACTATTTGACTTACTCTTTAAATTCCTGGAGGTAGATTCTTCTTCCATTTATTTCTAATCTTGAATCGGAGTTCAATGGCGATTTCAATTCTTTCGCTAAGTCGTAGTAGATGCTCTATATTCAATTTTTTTTATTAAGGTTCGACTTTAAAGTTACAAATTATTAGTCGTGAGTTCCAGATTTACTGTAAAGTGGTTATGTCAGATAATGTATTGAGTATATGTTATTATACAAAAATGTCTCAAATTGATCATTTCATCTGTTTATATTTTTTTAGTTAACTGATACACAGAGATATATGGTCATGCTCCTGTGCGTCCTGAATTTGCTCCGGTCCTACCGGTTTCATATGATCATATCGTCCGGCCGACTAGGGTCTTTTTGTTTAGCTTTTGGTAAATCGAGATTCTTCAGTTTAGTTATCTGAAAAATAAATCGCAATCAGAAAATCAAGGCAATGTCGTACGTCACTTATTCCTGACATGCCGACTAAAAATTTTAGCCGCTGTCCGCTTTATTTGCAAACCTCCTGAGCCAGATGATCCATAAATAAAATATCGCAGCGTAGATGATGAGTACGAAGGTATACTTATGGTTAAACTGTAAATACTGGGGGGTGTGATAATAAACGACCGAAAGAGCTATAATTCGCACAATGTTCAGAAACAGGACGATCGCACAGCCCATAAGGATAAACCAGGCTTTATCTTTCCACCGCCCCCCTAAAAGAAAAATGAAAGCCGTAAAAACAAGAAATAGCTCCAATCCGCTACAACCGGTTCCGATACAGACATACCCGCCCTGATCAAATAAGATCTGAGCCATGCAGCCATTGGCGGGAAAGGATAAAATGACATCATAGCCCAGTAATTTCAAGAAGAACGAACTTATCTCCGATTGCGGTTTTATTAAAAGCAAATGTAAACCCCGGACCATACCGGGAAAGTAGGTGGATAATAAAACCCAACAAACAAGGATCAACGAAGCAAAAAAGAGGAATCTGAATAATTTCAAATAACTGAAACAATAGTTAAAACAGCGCCGAATCGAATTTAAGTCAATTCGCTATCAAATAATTAACGATAGAACGGGTCTATTTCTTTACTTTGGAGATTTTTTTTATTCCGGATATTCTTCGATACCTAATAATACTGTATACACCCAAGAGCAGTCCGGCAAAAACCAATATTTCGATGTCATCCGTGATCGGAATTTCCGAGGGCGGGTCACCCATACCCGGTTGGGCAATACAATTAATACTCAAAAGGAGTATTAGACCAAAGATCAAAAGCTTCTTCATTGATTTTCATAGATTTAATGCAATTATATTAATTTTTAACTTTTATGTTAATTAATTCCACTGTTTTTTTAATAAAATTAACATCCTCACAACGAGATCTGGCAGAACTCCGGATCCCGCATGAAAAAATCTTGCTGCCATCGATACCGCTGTGTGTTTCAGTTCGAACCATTGCTCAGGATGTGTTCAGATAAAAAAGTGACGGAGAAAAGCGTCCGGATATTCCATACAATCTTTTATGTTTTTGGTAAATAAAGTAACTCTGGAGAGCAAGCAGGCATATTCCGATATCCGGAACGACATTCCACAGGTCGGGTGGCCTTGTTTCGATCTGTACGAGCGGGATCGGTCTGTTCAGTGGGCAACATTTGGAGCCGGTCGGCATATCCGTGGAGCGGATGTTTTTTCTTCCGCTTGAAAACCCAGGTGTGTTGGCGATTCGGCCACAGGATTGGCGCAGCGTATCCCGGAGTTGTAACGGGGCAAGTTATGAACTTACCAGCAGGAAGGTAGATATCAATTACATGGAAGCGGCGTGGTGTTTCGATGTGTTTGGCAAACCGACCCCGGATCCGGTCTGAAGATCGCGCTTTTTATGGAGAAACTCTTTTAACCCCCGGGTTCTCAGACGCATCCGACATTTGAACTTCCGGCGAACGGATCAAAAAAAGCAATGGATTTGCCCCGAATTCAATCGATAAGAGAATTCGTTGGACGGATTGTTGGAAATTAAATGGTCAGACTGAAAATAAGAGGCCTAAAAGTTGCTAAAAGATATTTTTAATAAGAAATTTATAATTATTCTCAGGTTTTTTCTTGAGTATCACCTATGGAAGCCCTAGTATATCTTTCAAATCCGGATATCTTTTGTATTGGTTACTTAAAAGCGGATTTAATAATAAATTAGTACGATTGGCAATTTATATTGTTATATTTTTGTTCGGAATTACCCATTTAGACCTATGAGAAGATTTTTATGCAGAGCAATTGTTTTTTTTGCGATCATATTCCCTCAGGTATTTTCC
>JAKSDO010000260.1 GCA_022360055.1 Cytophagales bacterium
GAGAATATTTTTCTTCCGATCGTGGTCAGGATCCTATTTCTAAACGAATAGAAAAAAGAATCAGGCATGATTTTAATAGCCCGGTAAAGAAATCGATCGACCCCAACGATTTAGGCGCCAAATGGACCGGGGATTTTTATTTTGAATCCGGAAGTTATAAATTTTCCATAAATTCAAATAAGCCGATCCTATTAAAAATAGATAACGAGGTCGTGTTGGATAGTGAAGAAAGTTCGGACGATGCAAACCTTACGGTCAATCAACAATTGGATGGCGTACATCGCATTGTCGTCGAATACAATATGAATAACTCGACGACGGACAATACGACCGACAACTCGACGACGGACAATACGACCGATAACTCGACGACGGACAATACGACCGATAACTCGACCCCGACAGATCCGGTGGTAGAAATAGATAACAGTACACCAACCGTCGAAGTTGATTGGGAGGATGTTACAGCCGATAGCTATATCGATGAAAATTCCGG
Source organism: Cytophagales bacterium (assembly GCA_022360055.1). Lineage (GTDB taxonomy): Bacteria > Bacteroidota > Bacteroidia > Cytophagales > Cyclobacteriaceae > JAAUQL01. The sequence continues at coordinate 497 of JAKSDO010000260.1, forward strand.
CACAATTGTCTACGATAAACTTCAAAAACTAATGAGTAGGCCGGAAAAAGTAATTTACCTCGACGATGTGACTTACGTAGAATCCAAACAGGTAATAATACCTTCTGGGAAAACGGTGATTGGCAGCAGCAATGGAAAAACCATAATTAAATCGGCTTCTTCTTTCCATTTTACCAAGTATACCAATAACTGGGAGTTTGATAAATTCCTGTTAAGAGTCAAAAACGGAACCGGTGTGACAATTAAAGGAATCCATATCGATGGCGATACTAAAAAATTGTGGGGCGGTATCCTTGTTGACAACAGTGAAAAAACCCGTATAATCGAAGTTGATATTAATGCGGTATGGCTTTCCGGTATTTGGATTAGTAAATCCAGTGAAATCGAAATTAACTCATGTAACTTATACGATTGTGGTGGCGTACCGGGCAACTGGGCTACGGGTATGATCGAACTTCAGGACGTAGACGGTGTCAATATTGACGGTGTTAAGTTTAAAGATACCATGAGCATCGGATGCGGAGGTATAAAAGCGAAAGCGGCAAGTATACCGGGAGTACGTCTTCTGAAAAATGTAACAATTCAAAACTGTCGCTTTGAACTGTTTAAATATCACGGGTGGGTCGGCGATACCAAAAGTTCAAATTTAATTGGAAATTATGCCATTGAGCTGTCAAAATGTAATGTTAAAAATATACAGATACTAAACAATTGGATGAATACGACCATTAGTATTGCTCAGGATCATAATGCAGACGATACGAACAACAAGTTGTTGATTAAAGGAAACGTAATTATTCCGGAATATCCGGTTTCCAATATACTTGAGACATCGATCTCCGGATTAATATTTGAAGACAATTATGTAAAAGGAGGCAATTTTATTTTCGTGAACTATATGAATAAAATTACCGATTCGAATATTCTTGCAAGTATAAATAACTACAAAAAACTCACGATAAGAAATAACGTCTTTTATGCGCCCAACAATAAACCAAGCTCATTTTTGAGGATGACTTTGAACTACTCAGACGTTTATATTGAAAACAATACCATTTATACGGACCGGGGTTACAGTAATCTATTGAATTTTACGCCAGATGTTTGTAAGGCCAAAAATATCTTTTTCAGAAAAAACCTGGTGATAAACAAAGGGCAAGATATTTCAGTAGTCGTAGGATCAAAATACTCAAACCTCGAATACAAAGACAATAAGTTTTACGGAACTTATAAAGGTGTAAATCAAAATGTCAATTCCATACCGGTTGGAAATTCAGGGAATAAAATATCCGAGTTCTTTAAAACAAAAATAGACGGGTATGGCGCTGATCTGTCCATGACAGGTACGAAATAGGGGATTCGTACGACGCCAAAACATAGCCGGCAGATTTGTTTGTAAGTTATTGATTCAAAGAGGGTTTCGATAGATTTGTCAGAACCCTCTTTCGTTGACGAGAAAATAGCTGTCCCGAGCAGTCCGAAGACACAAGGCGCCGGCCAATGAGCAGTCTATCTGGTCTCCATATGATTCGCCTTACCAATATGCTCCGTTTTCAACCTTAAACATATTTTCAACCTGATCTTCAGGCAACGGGGATATCCAATATTTGTTAAATTCTATATCCGAATATCGCTCCCACCGCTTTCCTTTTATTCCGAAAAATATTTGAAGAGCCCCCCCAATATGAATAGCCGTCTTGCCCATCGATTTGACATGGGCCGCTAATGGCAAACCATAAGCACCACAACCTATTAAAGCTATATCAAAATCCTTCTGTTCTATTTCACTTTTCATGAAATCCAGCGCCTCAAACCAAGACTTAAATCTGGAATCCTCATTCATGGCAATTGTTTGTACAGCCCGAATTACTTCCAACTTCTTAAATTCAGGGATCATACCGATTTTCTCTCGCTTTTGATATTGGTATTCAATGGTTTTCTTAAAAGGGTGTATGACAAGAATCTTTTTATCGGCCAGGAATTTGATCCATTTTTTCCCAGGATCAACTATTGAGAGTGGCGCAATATGTTCGATGTTTGAAAAATTTCTGATCAGTTCCTTCTTCTTTTTAAAATAGTTCTTATAGTTCCATACAGCTAAGATGTCTATGTTTTTTGAACACTCCAGATATATTCTTCGAAATTCTTTCAATAGTGTAATGTCATTAGGGAAAAAACCTGCCAACAAACAAAGTATATCAAAAGAATCGTCTCTAATTATGTTTCTAAACTCAGTACTCCCGTAGCGCGTCAGCATAAAAGGTTTTCTTGCATTTAGCATATCGCATATGATATCATCGCACGCACGCTCCTGTAATAGTTTTACGTACTTTTTCCCGTTATAAAATCCGATCTTTTTAAGATAAAACGTTTTAAGCAAATGCAAGCCAACGGTTAAGCCATATATCTTTTTTAATCGTCGATAAAGTTGATAATTCTTATGTCTTATTAATTCGAATAATTTATTCAGCATCTTTCATACATATTTTGGACGGACAATTGCATCAGGGAAGTTCTGTATTTTTCACCGGAAGTAGATTCTTCAATTTATTTTAATCAAGTGACTATAAAACGATTTAATATTTAAGAGAGAACCGGATTTTCGTTTCTAATGAGATCTTGGGCATTTTTTCTGTCATTCATATTAATCATTTCAGGTTATTTCCCACGATGAACACAATTTAATCTGATATTAAACAAGATCCCCCATTTTAATTTCTTTTCATTTTTTCCAATTCTCCAAAAACTTTCCAGAAGGTAAAAATACCCTGAAATATCAGGAGTTGATTTCTTCTGGTTTTACCGTAAAAAAAGTCTACAAGTATATGACTAAATAGGAAAGAGATGTAGGTTGCCATTAGCGCTCCATATGCTCCGTATGTTGGAATGAGAAAATAGTTACTGGAAATATTCACTATTGAACCTATGATAATGGCTATCAAATTAAATTTAAATAGGCTCTCATTCAAAATAAATGAGCTCTTACCCATTCCAAGAGAGGTAAAGAACAGTTTAAAGGCAAAGAGCGAAAAGATGACTCCCCCCAATTCATAATCCTTTCCATACAGTATGACGACCACGTTGTCGCCAAAAAAGAAAATTGGAATCGATACAACCAAGAAAACAATAAACATGATGCGGTAATTGTTTAAGAGAAAATAAGTATACTTCTCTTGATCTTCTTTTTTGGCTTTTGAAATAGCGGGAGTAAATGTGCTGGCGACATAAGTCGGTATAAATGCAGTCATCAGAATCAACCTGAATGCGATGGAGTATTGACCTACTTCATTATTGGTGGACATATTTCCGAGCATGACCTGATCAATTCTATTTTGAAGCGATAACCCTACACCATATAATATGAGTGGCCATATTTCAATCAGCAAACTCCTGGCAAATTTTTTGTCAAAACGCCATGAAAAAATGCTTCCTTCATTCTTATTGAAAATAAACCAAAATCCAATATTGGTAAATGCCGATTCTACAACTGCAGTAAAACCAAACCAAATCAATGGAGCTTCAATATATACAAGTAGTAATTTCAAAAGTGAACTAAAAATCAC
>JAKSDO010000148.1 GCA_022360055.1 Cytophagales bacterium
ATCCGCATCTTTTCACACCTGTCGCCGGTAGAGACGATGGTAGCAAAGCATATCTGAAAGACCTGGTGGATGCTTTTCACCGGGAGGATATTAAAATCATACTGGATATGGTGGTGAATCATACCGGATACCACACCGGATCGTATCAAAATTATCCGGACAAGTTTTTCGATGACAGTCATTTCAATCGTGGTGAAGGAACTGTGGAGGGCGAACTTGCAGGATTACCGGATTTGGATCACGATCAAATAGATGTGGCAGATTATTTCATTCAGAATATTTTATCCTGGATCGAAGGAACCGGTATTGACGGCATCCGGATGGATACCGTGAAGCATGTCGAAGACACGTTTTGGTATTTGTTTAAATCACAAATTAAAACTAGGCACTCAAACGTTACGGTTGTCGGAGAGGTGTTGGATTGGGATGCAGAATATATATCGCGCTATCAAAGAGATCATGATTTTGACAGCATCTTTGATTTCCCGTTGTGTGGGGTAATGAAAGGATGCTTTATCCGGGATCGTCCTATGACCGACCTGGCAAGACCGCGTTTACATGCCAATGAGTCAAAGGGCATTTTAGACATTGACAAAGTGTATACGAATGCAAACAGGCTGGTCACCTTACTGGACAATCACGATTTGGATAAGCGCATCATGTCTGAAATTCTCGATCATACAGGCCATTGGGATAAGGACTTGGCCAGGGAAATTTTGAAATTATCATTGACTTTTTTGATGACATCAAGAGGTATCCCCCAACTGTATTATGGTACTGAAATAGGTATGACCGGATACAGAGATCCTGACAATCGGAAGGATATGCCATGGTCAGTTTTTGATGCTAACGATATGCCGGTTAATGCATTTGAGAAAGAAATCTTTGAACATACAATTAAAATTATTTCTATTCGAAAAGATAATCCCGCTATAGCTTTTGGTTATTTAATTACACTCTATGTGGATACATTTATCTATGCTTACCTGAGAGAATTTCAGGATAATGTGGTCATCGTTGTCGTCAATAATGGAAAGAAATCCATGCCGGTTCCACTGACAATTCACTTACATGGTAATACTAACATTCCGGCAAGAGTTAAAGATTTACTTGCAGATGGGACCAAACTTAAAAGCCAGTTCCCTTCCCTGGAAGATATAGAGATCATTTCCGGAGATTTTAAGGTAATACTTCCAGGAAAAACAGCCGGTGTATATTGCTTTCAAAAAAATTGAACTGCTGCCGGCCACTGGTAACAGTTTAATGATCACAAAACCGGGTGATTTGATATTAAATACATCAATTTCGGATCACACTAGAATTCCCGGGCCGATGCTGCAACGGTTATCGCCTTATCATCAAAAAGGATTTTAATTTAGTCTTAAGGACATATTGCGGACCAATAAATAAAAGGTTTTTTGGTATTAAGTTATATGAAACCAAATAACTTTAGGCTAAGAATAGCTCCGTGTTTTATCACATTGTAATATGGCTCTTAGACCAAAAGAACTGTCCTATCAAGACATATTTCCACTAAGAATTCAATAGACACACTCAACATCCCTGTAAGATAGATCTTGGTACCACATGCATACTGACCATGTATATTTCAAATGCTTAGTGAAAGTTGATAATTTGTGTTTATTCGAGTTCTGTTTTTAAGTAGATTTGTGTATTGATAGGACACGAATATTGATTAACTAATTACACTTTATTATGAAGAATTTAAAAAATATCTTTTTTCTACTTGTTTTCACAATAGTTGGTTTTATTACTGCACAGGCACAACGCGTTGAAAGTAATTCGGATCTGATTGGCAAATGGGACCTTACCATAACCATGGAGGAAGATCAATTAAAGAATCTCGGAATTTTCAGGCATGGATTAATGGCTTCGGACGGATTCCCCGGATGGCTTGAAGTTAAATTATCAGGTTTCTCCACGCTTGTAGGATATTATGTGGGTTACGAGGGAAGTGCAAGACCAATTGCCGAAGTTCATTATTCTGCCGGTGAGGATAAATATCACTTTACCATTCCTCCCCAATGGATGGATATCGATGATATCTATTTTGAATTTACTTTAAAAGACAACAAGCTTTCGGGGTATAAAGTTCTCGATGGAAATAAACTTAAATTTACCGGTGTTCGTGCACCGAGTTTAGAAAGAAAAGAACCGCCGGTGTGGGGTAATCCTGTTAATTTACTTACTGGCAATATGGATCGGTGGATTATTCCTGAGAATAATAAATTTGAAATGATAGATGGTATAATGGTGAACAAGGAAAAAGGGGGCAACCTGATTACCAATCAAAAATTTAATGATTTTAAACTCAGCATAGAATTCAGGTATCCGGCAGGGAGCAATAGCGGAATTTATCTTCGTGGCCGCCATGAACTCCAGATTGAAGATTCGAAAGGAAGAGCTGATAACGTAAGTATCGGTGGCATTTACGGATTTATTGCGCCATCGGTTAATGCAGCTAAGAATCCGGGAGAATGGCAGACTTACGAAATTACATTAGTTGGGCGACATGTAACGGTAGTACTTAATGGAATTGAAGTTATTTCGAACCGTCCGATCCCGGGAATAACAGGTGGATCGCTTGACAGTAAGGAAGGTGAGCCTGGCCCTATTATGGTTCAGGGAGATCATGGACCGGTGGAATTTCGTAAATTTGTTATTACACCGTCGGTGAACTAAATGATCTCTTAATGATTCGAACCAAAGAAGAAAAACATACAAGCTCTTACAAATTGGTTCGCAGATTTTAGCAACCGGGAGAGCATCAAAAAGGTCAACCGGAACTGGTTGACCTTTTTTTTAAGTATTTAGCCCGTACTTCCCATAGCATATTCCCCTTCAAAATTGTAGTTCAATAATTCCATAGTGGTCAACATGTCCGGTTTTAGGTGCTCAATGAGGCGGGTTTTTGCACTTTGGAGATTTTTAGTCTCACAAAACGCACTAATTCTTCATTATCCATAGCCAGGAGATCCCCTCCTCTGAAACGGAACTTGGTTCCGCATCAAAGCGGGAAGAGGTTTCCTGTCCGGAAACGACATAAAAGTCGCGGAAGTAACTTCCGCTTCAGGGGAAGGTGGCCTATTCCGGGTTTATTGCAGAGTTCACAACAGGAAGCGGATATATTTTTCGAATCAACCGGATGGTAAATGAATTCAAATAACTCCCCGTCACGAATCTGTTTAAATGTTTTATTTCCGAAATAAGATTTTGCCAATAGCAGGTGACTGCGATAGCTGTCCATGGTACTTTGGCTACAGCGTTTTACCTTGAGAATCTTAACAAAATCCGTAGTGATATCCATAAAGAAAAATACAATTGAGAACTGATGATACTACGGCTAACACACGGATAGTTAAAATGAATGTTTTGACGATATTTGTTTTAACAATGAGTTAGCGGTTATTAAAAAAAGACCATGCAAATGAACCATAAATTCAAATATTTTGTTGTTGGACTAATCATATTGGTTTCATCAAATCAGCTATTTGGACAAAAGGTTCAAGTTTCAGAAAATCTTGTTTTATACAAATTATCTGAACATTGTTATGAGCATACTCAAAAGGGGAACAACGGATTAGTTTATATAAATAACGGAAATGCTGTTATTGTTTCAACTCCTGATTCTGATATTGAAACTCAAAACCTGATAGATTGGGTACGAAATGAACAACAGTCAAAAATTGTTGCTTACGTAATTGACAGGTGGCATCCGGATGCAATGCAAGGTTTAGATATTGTTAAAAAAAATGGCATTAAAAGCTATGCTTATGAATTGACTCGACAAATAGCCAAAGAAAAAGGATTGCCTATTCCCGATGTTGGTTTTAATCCTGAAAAAGAGATAAAAGTCGGAAATGAAAAGATAGTTTGTCATTTTCTTGGAGAAGCACATACATCCGATGGAATTGTAGTTTGGATTCCTAGTGAACAAGTACTTTTCGGAGGTAATGAAATCAGAAATTATAATGGTTGGGTTGGAAATATTGGCGATGCAAACCTTGAGAAATGGTCAGAAACATCAAAAAACATAAAAAGAGAATATGGTTCTGCTAAAATAGTAGTTCCTGGACATGGAAAGTACGGTGGTTCTGAATTAATTGATTACACTATTGATTTGTATAACCTTCCCAAAAATGAATTGTATTCCGATAGGAAGGCTATTCCATCGATTGATATAAAAGCAGAAAAAGAATTGAATATAAAAGCTGAATTTGATTCTATTCGGGGCGAGAAACGTATTTTAAGAGATGCGATTGTAATAGTTCAGGATAAGACAAAAATTATAGAAATTGAATCTCCTCAGATTGATATCACTCAAGCCAATGCAAGGATTGATTCAGAAATTGGAAGAGTAAAAATTTATGACAAAAAAGCAGGTGACGAAAAGTTAAGGACAGATGTGAATTATAGGAAACTAATTGTTTATAAATATGACGAAGACATCGTTGGATTTGTAGTAATATTGAAAGCAATAGAAAATAACAACCGCTAAAATTTTGTATAGTACATAGCGGGTAAAGTGCAGGTTTCTAGCCTCGGTTTTGCATCAGCTTTGGTGCAGCCCGACAGAAACTTCCCGTAAACCACTACGCGCCATAAATTTACCATTACCTGCAAGGCAAAGAGGGCTGTTGTACTGGTTTATAGTTAAATGATAGAAAATTAAAAAGGATAATTGAAATGAAACCACTAAAGGATAAAATTGCACTTGTAACAGGCGGAACTCGAAATGTTGGGAAAGGAATTGCTTTGGCACTTGGAGAAGCAGGTGCCACGGTTTATGTTACAGGTAGAAGCATTACTGAAAACGATGTAAAGGGTATTACAAAAGCTGGAGGAAAAGGCATTGCGGTTATTTGCAATCACGAAAATGATGACAAAGTTAAAGCCGTATTTGAACAAATTGAGGATAATGAAGGCAAACTGGATATTCTTGTAAATAACGCTTGGGGTGGATATAACAGGCTAAGAAATAGAAAAGCATATGCGGGATTTAAATGGAAAGCACCTTTTTGGGAACAACCATTAGATTTATGGGACGAAATGAATAATGTAGGAGTTCGTTCAAATTACGTATCAAGCTTTTATGCTTCTAAATTAATGTTAAAACAAAAGCACGGACTAATTGTGAATATCTCTTTTTATGCCAGCCGGAAATATTATGGAAATGTAATTTATGGCGTTTCAAAAGCGGCCGTCGATAAAATGACAATGGATATGTCTGAAGAATTGAAAAAAAATAAAATTACTTGTGTTGCTCTCTATCCGGGTTATATTGATGACAAGAAAAAAGTACCTAACCCTAAAAAAGAAACATCTATATTCGTTGGAAGAGCAATTGTAGCAATGTCTTCTGATAAAAATATTCTAAAAAAAACAGGTCAAATATTAGTGGCGGCCGAACTTGCAAAAGAATATAATTTCACTGACGTTGATGGAATTCAACCTGAACCTTATGATAAATTGTAATAAAGCCCGGTAACAAAGTATATAAAAAATAGCGGAGACAGTACTCAAACAAAAGTGTAAACATAAAATCAAGTTTAGTAATAAACTGAAGAGTTAGTGCCCTTCCAGGCATTGCAAATGCAGAAATACAGTAAAATCATGAAATTACAGTCAGAGATAGAATTGATTAAAATGGAACTGGGATGTCCATTTACTAGAAGCGATAAAGAATTTACTGGCATATGGTAAAGCCAAGAGGTATGAGTCCGGTCTGTGTCCAATGAGTAAAGATGAATTTTATTCCCGGAATGAACTTTCCGGAAAAGCTATTGAAAGTGTGGAATTGATCAATCAATCAGCGGCCAGGAAATATTTTTCAGGTAAGCATGTCAGATAGAAATGTTGAAGTAAAGCGGACACTTATGCAACTGTTGGCAGTTTGGTTTGATAACGATTGATGGAATGTATCTTTATTGTGCCAAGGAATTGACAACACACGAATGGGCGTCATCAGCTCTTGTAATAGCTGCAATATGCTTTGTCAGTTAATCAGATTAGCACTTCAAAGGAACTCACATAAACCCATCCTCCTCTGAAACGGAACTTGGTTCCGCA
>JAKSDO010000217.1 GCA_022360055.1 Cytophagales bacterium
GAAAACAGCCTTTGTTTATTTTTTAAGAAGGTTTTAATACTGTTTTCAAAAACCGGAGGATACATGAAGTGAGATTGATGTGCTTACGCAATTTCGATTGCGGCAGGCTTGGTATGTTTAATATTTAATAATATGAAACAGCAATGTGGATTATAACAATAAATAAGGGGCTGTGGGAAATGGGTATGAGCCGTAATGGATATGTTAAGACCTTACGCGGTAAGATCGAAATGAAATCATCAGGATCGTCCTCAACATCAGAGGTGCCCGGGGCCAGAAAAATGGACAATATGTTGCTCGGGAAGGAAGAGGAGTGAACGGATCGTGGGATTGAATCGAAGGGATCGGATGAGCAAAAGCAGCAAAGAATCAGAAACTGAAATGTAAAAATTAAAAGATGGAATAAAATAAACCGGCATGACCGGAGCAAATTCAGGACACATACGAGCATGATTGTATTGCTCTGTGTGTCAGCAAACTAAAAAAATATAAACACATGAAACAGGCCATGCCTGAGATAATTATTGAGATAAACAAGATCATGATGATCAACGGCACATGGGGAGGTTTCTGCAAATTTTAAACATATGAGAAAGGCATTAGTAATCGTAGTTTTTTTATTGATCAATTCGGCCCCGATAGATTTGTTTTCCCAATCGTATGACACGATTTACAACACCTCCTATACGGGAGGAAGCATGTCAAATTATTGGTGTAAGATCGCCTCTTCCACATTTATCAGTGGCTACCAGGATTTTGGAAATACCGTAGAGATATTTGCCAATGGGGGAAGTAATTCCATCATCTATTGGGGACAATTGATTTTGCGCTGTAAGCGTCAAAACTCTGACCCCAACGGCCCTCCCACGAATTTTCAGATGCACCTGTACAATTCGAATTTGGGATCGGAAAATATCAAGGCGGTTCAAAACAATAATGTAGTAGATATTTATATACGTATACCAAATACATGGACTGCGGTCTATTATAGAAACATAATAGGTGGCAGTTCGAATTTTCAATTTTACAGCAACCAACCCCTGCTTCAAAACCTTCCTTCTGGCACGGTCTATAGTTGCAAAGAAGGGGATGTAAGATCGGAGAAAGTAAGGGCTAAAAACATTGAAACGACAGAAGTTAAGGTAAATCTAAGTTACTGGTCGGACTTTGTTTTTGGGCCGGACTATGATCTTAAATCCCTCGATCAGGTGGAGGATTTCATCAGGGCAAACGGCCATCTTCCGGATATCCCTTCGGCAGAGGAGGTAAAGGAAAATGGCATTAGCCTCGGAGAGATGGATGCCAGGCTGCTTCAGAAGAGCGAGGAGCTGACGCTTTATGTAATTGAGCAACAAAAAGAAATTAAAGAATTAAGAAGAGATCTCTCTCAACTAAAAAATGAAAACTAAATCAATTCAATATATGTCGATAGTCATGCGCAAAGTATTAGCGGTTAATTTTTCAATTTGTTTGATTTTACTCGGAATAAATCATCGGTTATCAGCTCAAGGGACTAATATTATTTATGGGGCTGATGGTGCAAATAAGCATTTTTTGGTTGGGAATTTGGGATATACATCTACAGCCGTAAAAGAGAAGCTTAAGGTTGAAGTATTTGGCGGGGCCTGGCATAACTTTAACCTTGGAGAAAAGACTTATTATATTTCGACAAGAGATGGTATTAAGATAAACAGTGAAACACATGGTGGTTCAACAGGAAGATTTGAATTAAAAGTATTCGATAATGGCAGTTCATACGATTTTGTAATACGACTCACAACCACTTATCTAGCAATTCAAATTAAGTCATGGATATTAAAAGGAGGAGCATCATATGGCCAGTACTTTGAAACGGAATTCGGTGTTGTCAGTTATGATCCTTCCGGAAAGACAGATATAACTTCTCAAATAGCGGTAAATGAATTGATTGTTACGACAAATGGAGGCAATGTCGGTATTGGAGAAGCCAGTCCTGACCACAAACTTTCGGTCAATGGCACTGTAGGAGCCAAGGAAGTTAAAGTCACTTCTTCCGGCTGGTCCGACTTTGTCTTTGAGCCGCACTACGACCTCAAATCCCTCGATCAGGTGGAGGACTTCATCAGAGAAAACGGCCATCTCCCGGATATCCCTTCGGCAGAGGAGGTAGAAGAAAACGGGATCAGCCTCGGGGAGATGGATGCCAGGCTGCTTCAGAAGATCGAGGAGCTGACGCTTTATGTGATTGAGTTGAAAAAGGAGAACGCAGAGTTAAGAAAACAATCCGGCCGTATTGATGCTCTTGAAAAAGCCCTGGATGAATTAATTCAAACCAAAAATTAAATCGATATGAAATATATACTATTTGTTATATCATTCTCTTCGACTCCACTATTAATCCATGCTCAATGGACCACATCAGGTAATGACCTTTCAACAACGTATAATAATATAATACTTAACAGTGCCAGACAATCGACCGCTACTCTGTGGTTTGGCCCTTCAGGCTCGGGACCGGCAACAACCGGTCATTATTACATCAAAGCATATGACTATTGGGGGCCGTATCTTCATTTTCAGGGAACAGGTGATAATGGAAATGAAAAGATGCATGTAACGATCGATGGTCGTCTTGGGATTGGTACGTCATGGCCGAGTTCCAAATTAATGATTGTACATGGTGCATTGTCGGATGGGGTTAAAGTATCTACGGACGATAGCAATGAAAATACGGCAAGATTACAACTTTTATACAATTACAATTCTTCTTCTGCCAGTAGAAATGCGGCGATAGAATTAGGGAGAAATACAAATGACAGCGGCTCCTATAAATGGAGGCTGCTGGCCAATTCGGGTTATACATGGGGCAACCAACCTACTTTCAGTATCCAGAATTTAATTGGCGGTGTTTACAATACCAGATTAAAGATCGCAAATGATGGCAACGTCGGTATCGGCACCACCTCTCCAGATTATAAGCTCGACGTGCTGGGCACGATCCGTGCCAATGAAGTAAAAGTGGCTACCGGCTGGTCCGACTTTGTCTTTGAGCCGCACTACGACCTCAAATCCCTCGATCAGGTGGAGGATTTCATCAGAGAAAACGGCCATCTGCCGGATATCCCTTCGGCAAAAGAAGTAGAGGAAAACGGGATCAGCCTCGGAGAGATGGATGCCAGGCTGCTTCAGAAGATCGAGGAGCTGACGCTTTATGTGATTGAGTTGAAGAAGGAGTTAGCTCGACTAAGTACAAAGAATGAAGGCAAATGAAATTGAATTATTGAAGGTTAAACTTAACACACGATGAAAAAACTGTTGTCCACGCTTATAATAACAATCCTTATCATAAATGTTCTTGTAGCTCAACAGGCAATCTACGATGTAACAGCAGGTAATGGAAATGGCCTAAGATTTTGGTCGAGTGATCACTACAAAATTCATATGGGGAATACGTCAGAATATCATTACGGTCCGGTTACGGATTAC
>JAKSDO010000196.1 GCA_022360055.1 Cytophagales bacterium
CCAATTGGAATCATTGAATCGACGGCCTTTAAGCCTGTTTGTAGAGGCTCACTTACCGGCTCACGATATATCACCCCGGGGGCTTTGCGCTCCATGGGCATCTCATATAGCTTACCTTCGATGGGACCTTTTCCGTCAATCGGATTACCCAGGGTATTTACTACCCGGCCTACCATACCTTCACCAACTTTTACAGAACCGATCGTCTTGGTTCTTTTTACGTTGTCTCCTTCTTTAATTTCTTCAGAGTCACCAAAAAGAACGGCTCCGACATTATCTTCTTCGAGATTCAACACAAGCGCTGTGGTTCCATTGTCGAATTCCAAAAGCTCACCTGACTGGGCATTTGACAATCCGTAGATTCGAGCTACACCGTCACCAACCTGCAGTACCGTACCTACTTCCTCTAAATCAGCTTCTGTCTTAAAATTCGAAAGTTCCTCTCGCAATATTGCCGAAACTTCATCTGGTCTTATATCAGCCATAATTTATTGTAGTGCTTTTGATTGTAAATATTATGAACGGCTTTTCAATTTTCGCCTTAGACTATTTAACTTGTTTTTTAAAGAATCATCAATTTGGTTATCTCCAATTCTCAGAACATAACCTCCCAAAAGTGATTCATCCACATTTGTTTTCAGATCTACTTTTTTACCGGTAGCGTTCGTAATAATATTTTCAAATTCCTTTTTTATTTCTGAAGACAAATTTACAGCGGATGAGACATCGGCCCTTACAATTCCTTTATGATCAAGAAACAATGAAACAAATACTCTGCTTATTTCCGGAAGTATATCAGCTCTGTTTTTGCGACATATCAGGCCAAAGAATTTTAGTGTGAGCTCTTCGACATGCATTTCAAAAATTCTATGCAACGATCGAAGTTTGTAATCAAACCTGATTATAGGATTTTTAAGGAGCGTTACCAAGTCGCGATTATCTTTACAAACCTGCTCCAGAAGGAGCATATCTTTGTAAATTTTATCCACGTTTTTAAGCTCAACGGATAAATCAAATACGGATTTGGCATATCTCGATGCAACTCTGAATTCAGACATTTAATTTAGCTTTATGTCTTTCATATAATCCTTTATTAACTCTTGCTGGGACTTATCGTCAGACAGGTTTTTCCTGATCAGCTTTTCGGTGATTTGCAGGGACAATTCAGCGACCTGATCTTTTATCTGTTTTAATGCTTCATCCCGTTCACTTTCAATCGTTGCACGAGCGTCTTCTATCATTTTATCACCGATCGCTTTGGCATCTTCTTTGGCCTTATCCTTCAATTCCTCTCCCATTCTGGCTGCGTCTTTCAGCATTTTATCTCTTTCCTGTTTGGCTTCAGCCAATAATTTTTCATTATCGGCTTTGAGGTTTGCCATATCTTCTTTGGCTTTTTCGGCAGATTTCAGCGCTTCCTCAATCGAGGCTTCCCTTGACTTTAATGCGCCGAGTATTGGTTTCCAGGCAAATTTTCCCAGAATAAACAGTACGACAAGAAAAATAAGCGTTTGCCAGAATATGAGTCCAAAAGCTGGAGTTATGAGATCCATAATATGTTTTAATTTGATTAATATTAAAATCCGGCTTCAGGCCTAATGCCAAAAAGCCGGATTAAGTTTTTCGGTTTGTTATGATGTCGCGATTATAAGACAAACAATCACACCGAAAAGGGCAACGCCTTCGATAAGGGCTGCTGAAATGATCATCGCGGTTTGCACTTTGCCGCCTGCTTCCGGCTGCCTTGCAATAGACTCCATTGCCGAACCACCAATCTTACCAATACCCAAGCCAGCGCCTAATGCAACTATACCCGCTCCGATACCGGCACCCAACAGTGCCAAACCTTCAACTGCTAACAATAAAACACTTGATAACATAAATGATAAAATTTAGAATTATAAAAATCAGGCTGAAGCTTCCTCCAGCTTTTCCTTGTGTTCTTCATGATGGTGCTCGTGTTCTTCAACAGCGAGACCAAAGTAAATGGCTGAAAGCAACGTAAAGACAAATGCCTGAATAAATGCTACCAGCAATTCAACCATATTCATAAACAGACCAAATAATACACTTATCGGACCTATATACACACTTTCGAATATAAATACCAAAGCGATCAAACTCATGATGATTATGTGCCCGGCCGTAATATTGGCAAAAAGTCGGACCATCAGTGAGAAAGGTTTGGTGAGTATACCAATAAACTCTACCAGCGGCATCAATGGGACAGGAATCTTCAACCACCACGGAACGCCGGGCGTATTGAAAATGTGCTTCCAATAATCCCTGTTCCCACTAAAAGTAGTGATGACAAAAGTGAATAATGCCAAGGTCATCGTTACAGCGATGTTTCCAGTGAGATTGGCAGCGCCGGGTAAAAGCCCGAGCAGGTTGTTAAACCAAATGAAAAAGAAAACGCTCAACAGGTAAGGCATGAACTTTTCATACTTTTTCTCTCCTATGTTGGGCTTTGCTATCTCGTCCCGGATAAAAATTATGATAGGTTCAAATACAGACTGAAGTCCCCGGGGCGCCTTAAGCGGATCTCGCTTGTATCGCTTGCCTATGGATAGGAATACCCAGAAAAGAATTATCACACTTATGAACAAAGAAGCAACATTTTTTGTGATTGAGATATCGTAAAATACGCGCGTTCCGTCCTTGGCTTTTAAATGTCCGTGATCGTCGAAATAAAATCCGTCTTTTTCAATTTTATTGTGATGCGCATCAACAAAGTCGGAGGACATAAAAAAATGAAAACCCTCGTCGGGTTCATATAATATCACGGGCAGCGGAAGTGTAATATGGGTATGACCTATGGTTGCGAAATGCCACTCGTGCGCATCTTGCACGTGATGCATAATGAAATCGGTTTTATTCTCCCCGTCTTCGGAAGCTCCATAGATGGGTGCCATAGAGAAACATGAGAAACAAAAACAAATTAGATATGAAAAAGTGGTCCTTGAAACCTTCCGATCAAAAATTTTATTCATCTCCGGTACCCTTCTTAAAATGATGGCGCAAGTTAGTCATAATACCATATATTTCAAACCCAAGAAATAACAAATAAAGGATAAGAAAATTGATTGAAAAATTAAAGACATTTGCCCGATCTACCAGGATAAAAATAGCCGCAAAAATGATTGAAATAAAGAGCCTTCCGATCATTGCGCTGAAGTAAACGGCAAGAAAACTCTGGGGCTTTTTTTTCGTTAATTTCTTGATTACATATAAGGAAGCCATTGTAAGCAAAAAAAAGAAAATCAACACCAGCCAGACATGATGATAAATGTATTGGGGTAAAGTAAAGTACAAAGCTAAAACACCCAGAGTGACATAAAAAGTAAACTTATAGAGGTTGAAGTGGGGAATTTTGCTAAAAATGGTACTCAATCTTTAGGGAGACTTTTAATTAGTGAATAAAATGAAAGCGATAAAAAAACCAAAATTAGAATTATTGTAAAAACAGGAACTGAAAGATCGAGCCACCGGTCTATTTTACCTCCCAACCAGTATCCCAATAAAATGAGGGCTGCCATTTGAAATGCCAGCCCGGAATACTTTACATATGCATTAATTTGCTTTTGACTCTGACGTCGTCGGGGTGGTTGGCTTTTTGGTTTCGAGAGGTTTTGTTTGTCCATTTGGCCCTATTTTTATATCTTTTTGTGCCACTCCCATTTTACAGCCACCGTTAAATGTAGCTCCTGATTCGACGATAAGCTTGTTCGTAATGATATCGCCATCGATTATTGCCGAAGGTCGCAATATCAATTGATCGGAGACTTCAACCACACCTTTTACCTCCCCCGAGATCTCGGCATTTTGAGCGACAATGTTACCTTCTACAAATGAAGACTGTCCCAATGCTATCTTCGATTTACTCTTTATACTTCCGTTTACCTTACCCTCAATACGAATATTACCAAAAGTCTCAATATTTCCTTCAACTACTGTGCCTTTTCCTATGATATTGCTCGAATTACTAGCGTCCTGGGCTGCCATATTTTCTTGCTTGTTTTTAAACATTGATCAATTTTTTTAAAACGATATAAATTCTTCCGGATCTACTGGATTACCATTGAACCACATCTCAAAATGAAGATGCGGACCGGTCGTAAATTCGCCTGTATTGCCTATAATTGCTATCACCTGTCCAGAATTAACAAAATTACCAACTTTTTTTAACAATGCCGAATTATGCTTATAAACAGATATAATATTTCCCCGGTGTTGTATTGCCATCACATTGCCGGATTCTTGTGTCCAGTCTGAAAATATTACTGTTCCTTCGGCTACGGACTTTACGGGCTCGTTGCTGTTGGAAACGATATCAATTCCATAATGCTCTTCCTTAATGTTAAATTCTGTAGTGACAATACCATCTATCGGAGAATAAAAATATTGCTGCTCCAATTCATGCGAGATAGGATTGCTTACCGTGAGAAAGGTCAATTCCGATTCTTCAAATTCTTTTCGGAATTGGGAATCAATTGCAGGAATGGGTTCGATGGCTTTGTTGACGGAATTGCTTGCGTTGCTATAAAAGACACTGTCATCGCCACTTACATCGCCGATCAGCACACGCTGTATATTACTTATGAACTGGTCTTTGATCCGCATTTGATTTTCCAGTGAATCTACTTTTTCAACCAAATCGACCAGGTGGCGATCCATCACGATTAACTCATGCCTGGGATCAAACCATTGAGCCATAAGTGTGCTTGACAAGTACAGGCTACCTATCATCATCACAATTAACAGCAAAAAAGTAATGAGAATCAACTTGGCGTAAGTGAAGCTAATCGTGGTCTTTTCGGCAAAGTTTTCCTCATTTCTTAATATGAGTAAATACCTGTTTGTGAGCCAGTTAGAAAGTGTTTTTCGCGACTTCAACTTAAAAATTACCTAATTAGAGATACAAAAGTATATATTAAAAAGCATTTCAAATACTTTTATTGTATTAATTGTCATTATTTTCGCGTTTAATTGATTACTGAATGTGTTATGTTGAAGGTACACCTTTTGAACGTTTTTGCCTTTTGCTCCATAGCGGCAATACTAACCTTAGGGGCTTGCGCTTCACATAAAAAAAACTTTTTCAGTAAAACCTATCACAATACTACTGCTCGATATAATTCATATTTTATAGCAAAAGAGAACATCCGGGAAGTTGAGGAAGCCATATCTTCAGCGCATAAAAATAACTACGGCAAAATACTCGGAGTATTTCACGATATAGATTCGGCCACCATCGACGGAGTAAGAGCTCAGTTGGAAGATGCCATTGTGAAGGCTTCCCTGTCTATTCAAAGACATGAAAACAGCAACTGGGTATATCCGAGTTATTATTTAGTTGGCAAAGCGAGATATTATGGGGGAGATTTTGTGAATGCGATAGAGACTTTTAAGTATATCAATAAGTATTCGGAGGAAAAGGACCTCAGGCATCAGGCTCTTGTAGCTTTAATGCGTTCATTTATCGACTATGGAGAACACAGCAATGCTGTCGAAGTTGCCGATTATTTGAGGAAAGAAAATCTGAACAGAGAAAATATGCGGGATTTCCTGCTGACCAAGGCTTATTTTTCTCATATCCGAGAAGATTATAATGGGTTGGTTCGGAATCTGAGCCAGGCCGTTAAAATGGAGACCGGGAAGAAACGCAAAGCCCGGTATTATTTTATACTTGGCCAGGTATATCAGCAATTGGGTTTTGAAGGAGAGGCGTATAATAACTATAGAAAATGTTTAAAAAGTAATCCGGAATATGAATTGTCTTTTTACGCGAAGCTGAACCTTGCGCAAGTTACCCGGCTCGACCAAAAAGTGGATTTAAAGAAAATAAGAGGGTATTTTACAAAGCTCCTGAAAGACGATAAAAACAGGGAATTCATCGATCGCATTTATTATGAAATGGCCAACTTCGAAATAAAACACAATGACCCTGATTTGGCGGTTGAGTATCTGAAATCATCAATTGCGTCCAGTGTAAATAATCCCAGGCAAAAAGGCAATGCATATCTCAGGCTTGGTGAGCTTTACTATGATCTTTATAAAAATTATGAACTTGCTCAGGCATATTATGATAGCACAGTTTCAGTTTTGCCAAAAGACGAGGAACGGTTTGAAGAAATAAAGGAACGGGCAGAAATTCTGACCGATTTTGTGGACCAGCTTAAGACCATTGAATTGCAGGATAGTCTGTTGGCATTATCGGAAATGAATAAATCCGAACTTCAACAGTTGCTCAACGACTATGTGGAGGAACAGGAACGCATTAAGCGACAAATGGAACGCGATGCCAGGAAGCTGGCCAGGCAAACTACCTCTGCAGATGGAGCTGTGGCGGGAAGAGCCCTGGCAAACCCGTTTGGAATAGATGAGCATTCTACGGTGGAAGGGGCTACCTGGTATTTCAATAATCTCTCGGCAATTTCTTCGGGAAGAACTCAGTTTCTAAGCCGGTGGGGAAACAGGCCTCTTGAGGACAATTGGAGAAGATCTCAGCGCCAGTCCACACTTGCCGTATCCCAGGATGAACGTCTTGAGACACAGGATACCGCAAGTGTCGAGGAAGGTTCGAATAGGCAAATTCAGGAATCGGAAGACAAGGTGCAGGCTTTGATGGCGACCATTCCTTTTACGGATGAAGCCAAAGCCGAAGCCCTGAATAAAATCGAAGATGCCTATTTTAAGCTTGGCGGCATCTACAATTTTCAATTGGAGGAAGATGAAAATGCCATCGAAACCTATGAGAAATTGCTGGAAAGATTCCCCGGGAGTGCGTACGAACCGGAAACACTTTATCTGCTTTATTTAATATATAAGCCAACTGACGAGGAAAAATCAGAAAGCTATAAGCGAGCATTGACTGCGACCTATCCCAAAAGTATCTATGCCAAACTGGCCATTAATCCGAATTACAGGGAAGAAAGCAGTGAAACAGCTCAGCGTTTGCAGCGTTTGTACAAAATTGCTTACGACTATTATGTCCGGGAAGATTTCAACCAGGCAAGATTATTGGTGAGCCGGGGACTTCAGCAATATCCCGACAATGAATTTAGCGATCAGCTAAGGATTTTGGGCATATTGATTGACGGTAAAGTTGAAGGGCAGTATAAATATCAATATGAATTGCAGCAGTTTATCGAAAACTATCCCGACAGCAAATACCTGGATTATGCCAATAAATTGCTTTCCGCAAGCAGAGAATTTAAATCCAAAGAATTACAACGTAAGGGCGCTCAATATATAACTTATTTTGATCAGCCGCATTTCTTTATATTTGTATATCCGGATCTCGAAGGTTTTTCAGAACTTATTCCTGCATTGATCGAGAAATTTATTGATGAGAAATTCGGAGGCCAAAACCTGAAAACCGGTAATCTTTCATTGAATAAGGCATTTTCCATTGTACTCGTCAATAAGTTTGAAACCAAAGAGTCAGCTATGGATTTTTACAAAGATTTCAATAACAGCGATCTTACACTTCCGCAGAATCAGGGAGCGGAATATGAGAATTTTGTCATAACGGAAGATAATTTCCAAATCCTTTATCAGACAAAAAAGACTGAAAACTATCGTACTTTTTTTGAAGAAAACTATAAAAATTAATTATGGCTGATAAGTCAAATAACATATTTCACAAATTTATAAAAGGCGTTTGGATTGTTTTTTTTGCTTTTATCATGCTCATGCTTATCGGAATTGTTTCGGTGCGAGTCAATTTATTTAACCTTTTCGGAGAGTTGCCGAGCTATAAATCCATGGAAAACCCGGAAGCCGAAAACGATCTTTCCTCCGTATTGATATCCGCAGACGGCATTGAATTGGGCAAATATTACAGGACAAACCGCAACCAGGTAACTTTCGATGAACTGTCGTCAAAACTGGTCGAAGCATTGTTGAGCACGGAAGATATCCGTTTTTACGAACATTCGGGCATTGATCCGAAGGGATTGCTTAGAGCTTTGGTAGGTAAGCTCACCTTTTCATTCCGGGGAGGAGGAAGTACCATAACCATGCAGTTGGCTGAAAATATATTCCGAACAATGACCGAAAACCAGGGGCACTTGTTTAAGATTGATTTTATCAGACCGTTTATCATAAAGATCAAAGAGTGGATCATCTCCATTCAACTGGAAAAATCTTTTACAAAAAATGAGATCATGGCCATGTATTTCAATACGATTTTCTTTGGCCATCACTCTTATGGAATCAATACCGCGGCAAGTACTTTTTTCGGCAAAACCCCGGATAGCCTGAACTATCAGGAAGCTGCCCTGCTGGTCGGGATGCTGAATGCACCGACGAGATACAGTCCCCTAAAAAATCCGGAGAACGCCATGAACAAAAGAACCGAAGTTCTGTACAACTTACATAAATATGATTTCATTTCCCGGGAAATGTATGACTCATTAAAAATGCTGCCGCTCGGAGTGGACTATCGCGCACAAGACCATCTCACGGGCCCTGCTCCCTATTTCCGTTCTGTCATTCAACCCCAGCTCATTTACTGGGCAAGAGAAAACGGATACGATCTTTACGAATCCGGACTGAGAATTTATACCACAATCGACAGTCGGTTGCAGACCTATGCCGAGCAGGCGATGAACGATCACATGGATAGTCTTCAGCAAATATTTGATGCACATTGGCACGGCGAAAATCCATGGCGTTATGAGGATGGAAGGGAAATTGAGGATTTTCTGGAGACCAATATTAAAAAAACGGAGCATTATCGAAATCTGGTAAAGAAATATGGAAAAGGCGCCGACTCCATTGATATTGTTTTGAATACCCCATATGAGATGAAAGTCTTTAC
>JAKSDO010000240.1 GCA_022360055.1 Cytophagales bacterium
AACGGGAAATGTCGTTCGTCCCAACCCCTGTAAAAGAATCCTTGAATCCTCTCGCGGATAACTGTCTAAATCTACATTCATTCAAAGAACTTATGCCACCCTTCCGGCAGCTATGCACCTTTAAGAAAAGAACCTCCTCCCAAAAGCGGATGCAAAGGTATGCACATTAAAAATACTAAACAATACCTGATGCAAAATAATTTGAAATAACCCTCAACAAATCCAAAAAAAAACACCCCAAAACAATATATCCCAAACATCAAACATCAAAACCCCTCCGCACAAGGGACCGCAAAGGTAAAAGATTATTTAGAATTTATCACACACTTTTGTGAAAATGATTATTCTTGAAGATGGTTTGTTTTCTGTTCGGTCCAACCGAGACTATATTAATAGGAACTTTAAGTTCTCCCTCTAAAAATTTCACATATTCGATTAATGCTTCCGGTAAAGCATTGTATTCCGTGATTTCAGTAATATCCGTATTCCAGCCTTTAAGGGTCTTGTAAACCGGATTGATATGCTCCGTACACAAATCAAATGGCAATAGATCCGAAAGTGTACCGTTCTTCAATCTATAATGTGTACAAACCTGAATCTCTTCGAATTTGTCGAGCACATCTACTTTCATCATCGAAAGCTGGGTAACTCCATTGATCATAATAGCATATTTAAGGGCAGGTAAGTCGATCCACCCGCACCTTCTGGGGCGACCGGTGGTTGCGCCGAATTCATGTCCGTCTCTTCTTAACTTTTCACCGACCTCGTTATTTAGCTCGGTAGGGAAGGGGCCTTCTCCAACTCTTGTGCAATACGCTTTGAATATTCCGTAGACCTGACCGATCTTTGAAGGAGCGATTCCCAAACCCGAACAAACCCCGGCACATGTAGTATTTGAACTGGTGACAAACGGATAACTTCCAAAATCGATGTCGAGTAAGGATCCCTGAGCGCCTTCAGCCAAAATAGTTTCGTGAGCTGCGAGCGATTGATTAATCAGATAATCCGTATCGACCAACTTGAATTTTTTGAGATAATCCAGGGCTTCGAAAAATTCTGCCTCGAGTTTTATAAGATCGTACTCAAAGTCATGCAAATCCAGGATGCTTATATGTTTGGTTTTTAACTTTTCGTACTTTTTCTTAAAATTATCCGATATGATATCTCCGACTCGAAGACCAACTCTTGCCGTTTTATCCTGATATGTGGGGCCAATGCCTCTCAGGGTAGACCCTATTTTTTCGTCGCCCTTGGATTTTTCATAGGCCGCATCCAATAAACGGTGGGTCGGAAGAATTAATTGAGCTCGTTTGGAAATGAATAAATTGTAAAATGGTTCAATTTTAAATTCCTTTAAAGCTTCGATTTCTTTTTTGAAAATTACAGGATCCAGAACGACCCCGTTGCCCACGATGTTTTTTGTGCTGCTCCGGAATATTCCCGAAGGGACCTGATGCAATACATGCTTTATATGATCAAATTCCAGTGTATGTCCGGCATTTGGCCCTCCCTGAAATCTGGCGACAACATCATATTTCTCAGCCAGATAATCAACAATTTTTCCTTTACCCTCATCTCCCCATTGAAGGCCTAAAATAACATCAGATTTCATTTATTAAGATTTTACAAGTTCTTTGAAGGCGTGTTCCAAGGTTGGTGCCGTAGTAAAAATAGAATTCAGCTTAGTTATTAATAAGAGTTTTTCTACTGAATCCGAAGGTTTTATAAGAACAACTTCACCTCCTTTATTTCTAAATTTGGTGAGCATTGTAATCAATACCCCAATTCCGCTGCTGTTGATATACCGAACATTTTGAATATCTATGGCACAAAAGATTATATTGTCATTGATGGCATCATTTATGACCGAAACCAATTCCGGCCCGTGATTTTCACCAATCAAATCGCCGGACAATCTCAAGACAAGAATATTATTTTCTATTTCGTGGCTATATTCCATAAATATTTAAAACCAATTTCGCTGCCCTCTGAAAAAAGACGTACAAAGTTATAAATTGGATTAGCAATTCAAAGTATTTCGTGATTCAATTCTAAATTGAGAAAAATCTCATACATCAAACCGGGCCACTTCTTCAACCCCTTCGATACTTTCGAGTTTTTTTGTCAACTTCTCGAGGTGCGTGGTGTCATGTACGTACAATTGAATACTCCCGTCAAAAATGCCGTTGTCACTCTCAATCGAGACAGATCTCATATTCACTTTTAATTCACTCGAAATTATCCTGGTGACGTCATTCATCATACCGACCCGATCGGTCCCTCTGATTTTTAGCCCTGCCAGGAAGGAAACTTCCGATTGGGATGTCCATTTGGCTTTGACGACGCGGTGGCCGTGTTTTGATAGTAGCTCGGTTGCGTTTGGACAATTGATCCGGTGGATTTTTATACCTTCATGAGTTGAAACAAAACCAAATACATCATCGCCCGGAATCGGATTGCAGCACGGAGCTAAAGAGTATGGAATGATATCCATATCTTCTCCAATTAGTAGCTGATCCCTTTTTTCCCCCGTAACTTCTTTAATGGTTCGTCTGAACGATTCAAGATCCGAAACGCTTTGCCTGGGTTGTTTTCGCGGTTTATCTTCCTGGTACTTAATTTTCTTGATTTCCTTAGGGTCGATTTTGCCTTTCCCGACCAGAAAGTAAAAATCAAGCGCCGATTTCAGATTGAATCTTGTCAGGAGCTTATCGAGGTTTTCACTGTTTAACTCAAGCTTGGCTTGCTTGAGTTTTCTTAACACTATTTCCTTTCCATCGGACGCAGCACTTTTTTTCTGTTCCTTTAGTTCGTCCTTTATCCGGGTTCGGGCCTTGGATGTGACCACGAAATTTAGCCAACCTTCATTTGGTTTTTGTTTGTTTGAGTTGAGTATTTCTACCTGATCGCCTGTTTTTAACGAATAGTTTATGGGGACGAGTTTCTGATTTACTTTTGCTCCGATACATCGAGTGCCTATTTCGGAATGAATTTCGAAAGCAAAATCAAGTGCCGTAGCACCTCCCGGTAATTTTTTCAGTTCTCCTTTAGGTGTGAAAACAAAAATTTCTTCGTTAAACAGGCTGTGTTTAAAGTCATCTACAAATTCGATAGCAGAAGCATTATCGTGCTCCAGAATTTCCCGAACCCTGCTTATCCACGCCTCAAGTCCGGATTCAGATGTGCTGTCGCTTTCCTTGTATTTCCAATGAGCGGCATATCCTTTTTCTGCGATTTCATCCATTCTGGTCGTGCGAATCTGTACTTCAACCCAGGTTCCGGTTTTACTCATGACGGTGGTGTGCAGCGACTCGTATCCGTTTGATTTCGGAGTGCTGATCCAATCCCGCAACCGGTCGGGATTGGGCTGATAATAATCCGTGACAACACTATATACTTGCCAGCACCCCGGTTTTTCCATTTCCGGCGGCAGATCGAGGATTATTCGAATGGCAAAAAGATCGTAGACTTTTTCAAATGGGATCTCTTGCGTAGTCATTTTATTCCAAATGGAATAGATGGACTTTGGGCGCCCTTTTATAGTAAATTTAAAATTTCGCTTGTTGAGTTCCTTCTGAATGGGGCTAATAAAATTCCTGACAAATCTGTCGCGGGGAGCTTTTGTAGCATTGATTTTATCGACAATTTCGGCAAACTTTACCGGTTCACTGTATTTTAAGTACAGATCTTCCAATTCAGATTTTATCGCGTACAAACCGAGCCGATGTGCCAGCGGAGCATACAAATAGATGGTTTCTGACGAAACACGGATTTGCTTATGTCTTGGCATACTATCCAGCGTGCGCATATTGTGAAGCCGGTCGGCCAGCTTTACCAGGATCACACGCAAATCATCCGATAGCGTGAGCAGCATCTTTCTGAAGTTTTCGGCTTGCTGTGAAGTGCCATAGTCGAATGCACCTGAAATTTTTGTAAGGCCATCAATGATTCTGGCAACTTTTTTGCCGAAATGCCTTTCTATATCCTCGATTTCCATCTCGGTATCTTCCACTACATCATGAAGCAATGCCGATACAATGGAGGTGGTTCCAAGGCCAATTTCATCCACACAGATCTGGGCAACAGCCAAAGGATGATAGATATACGGTTCCCCTGACCTTCGACGCATATTTTTATGTGCTTCCTGAGACATGTTAAATGCTCTTTTAATGATCTTGGCATCATCATCTTTCAGAAATGGTTTGGCGTGTCGAAGCAGTGTTCTATAACGTCTTATTATGTCCTTCTTCTCCTGTTCGATCTCAAATTCCGTCATAAATTCTTATTTAGTATTTCAAAATAAAAAAGAATCATATACAATTGAAAATAAAATAAATTATCGTACTTTTGCATTCCATTTTTAGTCACTGCGGATGTGGCGAAATTGGTGGACCTGCCTGCCGGCAGGTAGGCGCACTAGGAAGTCTGGTGCTTTAGGATTGTGAACGGGTCTAATAAATTTAATCATAACTACGAATTTGCGGATGTGGCGAAATTGGTAGACGCACTAGACTTAGGATCTAGCGCCGCGAGGCATGGGGGTTCGAGTCCCTCCATCCGCACAAATTTTAAGCCCTCAATGGCGTTCTTAAGTAAAACGAAATTGAGGGTTTATCATTATTTATACATTTAAACATTATATGTCTTGGAAATTCAACTGGAGAAAAATTCAAGCACTGAGGCCTTAATTAAAATTAGTCTAAAGGAAACTGATTATCAACCAAAATTTAAAGAAAAACTCAAGTCCTACAGCAAGCAGGCTAATATCAAAGGATTTAGGCCGGGTAAGGTACCGGTTAGTATCATTGAAAAAATGTATGGTAAATCCATAATGGTTGAAGAAATCAATAAGATCCTGGTTGATTCACTTAAGGATTATATCAAGAAAAATGATATTAAAATCATAGGTGATCCGTTGCCAAATGATGAAAAGGCGAAGGAGATCGATTGGGATACGCAAAAGGAATTTGATTTTGAGTATAATATTGGCCTTATCGATGACTTTGACTACAAGCTTGACTTCAAAATCAATAAATTTCAGATAAAAGTCGAGAAGAAGGTACTTGATGAAGCCGTCGATAACCTCAGGCAGCAATACGGGAAGATGACCAATCCGGAGGTGAGTGTCGATGGGGATTCCATATTTGGCACTTTAGCTCAAAGTTCATCGGAATTTTCCAAGGATGGGTTGATCTACATTGATCGAGTTTCAAAAAAACTGCAAAAATCTTTTGTTGGCATCAGGAAGGAAGATGTCGTAAAAGCCGATATCCAAAAATTGTTTACCGAAGAGAAAGACCTGGTTGAGGTGACCGGATTATCAGAAGAAGAAGCAAAGGCATTGCATGGTGAGTTTGAATTTACGGTAAAAAATGTAAATCGAATCGAACCCGCTGAAATGGATCAGGAGTTTTTTAACAGGATTTTTGGCGAAGGAAAAGTAACGTCCGAAGAGGGGTTTATTTCCGAATACACTAAAATACTTGAAGAAAACTATGATAAGGAAAGTGAGTATCTCCTCGCTCACCATCTTCAGGAAAAAATATTAAAGGAGACCAAGGTCGAGATCCCCGAGGATTTTTACCGGAAATGGATTCTTGCTTCGAATCAGGAGATCAATGAAAAAGATCTGGACGAGAATTTTGAGTATTACATCAGAGATCTCAAATGGACACTGATCAAAAACCGGATTTTTGAAGATAATGAAATCAAAATAGATTATACCGATATTGTTGATTATACCAAGAAAATGTTCCAGGCTCAATTTGGCGGTATGGAATTAAATGATGAAATGAGTAAAAATCTCGAAGTAATGGCAAACAATTATCTCCAGCAAAACAATGGAGAGAATTATATGAATGTTTCTAATCAGCTTCGGACGGAAAAAATTATGGATATTTTAAAACAAAAAGTCGAAATATCCGTCAAGAAAGTGACCCGGGAGGAATTTGAAAAGAAAGCTGTTAAATAATAATATTTAGCCATTTAAACAAAAGTCCTTTTTCCAGAGGGCTTTTTTTTTATTTTTGTAGATTTACAAAGAAAACATTAAATCAATGATAGATAAGGACTTAAATAAAAAGGAATTCAGAAAGTATGCCGTGAAGGGGCATGGACTTAACGGTAATACCATCGATAGTTACGTTCAAGGTGTCGAAAATATGACACGTTCTGTAATCGAAGAGCGACCGACCAGGTTTGCGGAGATTGATGTATTCTCAAGGCTGATCATGGACCGGATCATATTTCTCGGACTACCTGTTGATGATAATATAGCCAATATAATTACAGCGCAATTGTTGTTTCTTCAATCAACGGATGCAAAAAAGGATATTCAACTCTATGTAAACAGTCCCGGAGGATCCGTATATGCCGGTTTGGGCATTTATGATACCATGCAATATGTAGGTCCTGATATCGCCACCATTTGTACGGGTCTGGCCGCTTCAATGTCGGCCGTATTGCTCTCTGGCGGTGAAAGCGGTAAGCGATCGGCTTTACCTCATGCAAGAATTATGATTCATCAACCAATGAGTGGGATGCAGGGACAGGCTTCGGATATGGAGATATCCTTGAAGCAGACCCTTTCGGTGAAAAAAGACTTGTATGAGATCCTTGCAAAACATACCGGACAAAAGTATAATCAAATTGAGAAAGATGCGGACCGGGATTTCTGGATGAGGGCAGAAGAAGCAAAGCAGTACGGCTTAATAGATGAAGTTTTAAACGCCAACTAATTCGGATATGACGCAGGTTACTTGTTCTTTTTGTGGAAGAAAGAAGAAAGATGTGGACTTGATGGTTTCGGGGATCCACGCCCATATTTGCAATTATTGCATCGATCAGGCCTTTCAAATTTTGCAAGAAGAAAAAAAGACCAAAGAGACCACGGACAAACCAAGCTTTAATCTTGTAAAGCCAAAGGAAATGAAGAAATATCTTGACCAATATGTCGTTGGTCAGGATGAGGCAAAGAAAGTAATTGCAGTAGCTGTTTATAATCATTATAAGCGATTGATGCAGAAATCGGATCCGGCGGACGACATCGTTATCGAAAAATCCAATATTGTAATGGTGGGAGAAACCGGTACGGGCAAAACCTACCTGGCAAGAACACTTGCAAATATGCTTCAGGTTCCGTTTTGTATTGCGGATGCCACGGTACTTACCGAAGCCGGATATGTGGGAGAAGACGTTGAAAGCATACTCACAAGACTCCTTCAGGCGGCTAATTATGAAGTAGAAAATGCCGAAAGAGGGATCGTCTACATCGATGAATTGGATAAGATTTCCAGAAAATCTGATAATCCATCAATTACAAGGGATGTTAGCGGAGAAGGCGTACAGCAAGCTTTATTGAAATTATTGGAAGGAACTTCCGTGAATGTTCCCCCGCAGGGGGGGCGTAAACATCCGGATCAAAAAATGATTTCCCTGAATACACAGAACATTTTGTTTATCTGTGGTGGTGCTTTTGACGGGATCAAACGAATAATTGAATCCAGGCTCAATACCACTCCACTGGGATTTACATCGAACGAGGAATCCGAAGACCGCCATGAAATCGAAGATGAAAATATCCTCCGATACGTCAATGCCCAGGATCTTAAAAGTTATGGTTTAATACCGGAACTTATCGGACGTCTTCCGGTTTTGACCTACCTGGACCCATTGGACAAAGAAACCTTGATGCAGATTCTTACGGAACCAAAGAATGCCCTGACCAAGCAAT
The DNA here is from genome assembly GCA_022360055.1 of Cytophagales bacterium. GTDB lineage: Bacteria > Bacteroidota > Bacteroidia > Cytophagales > Cyclobacteriaceae > JAAUQL01. The sequence goes on from JAKSDO010000240.1 coordinate 7,733, forward strand.
ATAGAAAGCTTTTTGAGATGGAAGGTATAAAGATCGAATTCCAAAAATCAGCTCTGGAGTACATCGTGGATAAAGCGATCGAATATAAGCTGGGCGCGAGGGGTTTAAGGTCGATATGCGAAGCCATAGTTAATGACGCGATGTTTGAACTTCCTTCGAATAAGGAGATAAAAGAGCTCGTGGTAACGAAGGAATATGCGATTGAGAAGTTTGAAAAATCAAGGATAAACAAGCTGAAAGTTGCTTAGATTTATCATCTGATAAAGTCCGATTTTCTAGCTGATACCAATTCGAATATTTCCTTTGCCGTATTTCCGGAAGCATTGATCCCCTTTAATGTGCCCCTCATTTTTTTGTATCCGTTCAGGATCCTCGTTCTATACGGCTCGTCTTCCAAGATATGCTCCAATTCTTTCGAAATTGAGTGGGCGGTAACATCTTCCTGGATAAGTTCTTTTACGATCTCTTTGTTTACAATTAAATTGACCAAGGAAATATGATCCACTTTCACAAATCTTTTTCCGATCGCGTAATTCATCCTGCTTGTACGATAGACCACAACCTGGGGAACCTCAAACAGGGCAGTTTCAAGGGTAGCGGTACCTGATGTGACAATTGCGGCTTCGGAATTCAGCAGCAAATTATAATTGTCTTCTATTACGGGCATCATATTCGGCTCCTTAAGCGCATCTTCATATAATTCCTGAGGAAGATTTCTGATGATGGACAATCCGAAAGTTTTGCCGGGAAACTTTCGGGCCACTTCAATCATTCTTGGAAGCAGTTGAAGCACTTCTTGCTTTCTGCTTCCCGGAAGAAGGGCAACAATTCCGTCCGTATCTATTATTTTATGTTTTGAGAGAAATCCGCTATCGGGTTGAAATTCGTTAATGGCATCCATCACCGGATTGCCAACATATTTGGCATCCACATCAAACCTGGAATAAAAGTCTACTTCAAAAGGTAGAATTACGAATGTCTTATCAATGAAATTCTTAATTTTATAGGCTCTTTTTTGATTCCATGCCCATATTTTTGGAGAGATGTAATAAAACTTATTCGCGTTGAGATTTTGAATTCTTTCAGCGATCCGCAAATTAAATCCGGCAAAATCGATAAAAATTATTGCGTCGGGTTCGAAGGCGCTTATATCTTTGTGGCACAGGGAAAGGAATTTCTTTATTTTAAAAATATTTTTCAATACTTCCACAAGCCCCATAACCGCCATCTCTTTGTAATGTATTACAATTTCGGCGCCGGCGTTTGTCATATAGTCTCCGCCAAATCCCCTGAATTTTGCATCCGGATCTTCTTTTTTTAAAGCTTTTATCAGGTTAGACCCGTGGAGATCTCCGGACCTTTCTCCTGCTATAAGATAATACTTCATGTATGGCGGGCGGATTTACTATATTGCTTACTCGCCGTAATACTCGGCATAATTGTTATTTGTTTCCTTGAGCTTTATGCAATGAAGTCTGGCATTGCTATTTTTTTTTATTCTCGGTTCCAGGATCTTCCAGAATTCGACGATCAGATTTTCACAGCTCGTCAATTTGCCCCGCATAAAATCCACATCCAGATTTAGGTTTTTGTGATCAACCTTGTCAAGTATTTCTTCGTTTACGATTCTTTTTAAGTCTTTAAAATTTATTACAAATCCCGTTTCCGGGTCTACCGGACCTTTTACGGTAACAGTCATGTCAAAATTATGTCCGTGCCAGTTTTCATTGGCACATGCCCCAAATACTTCCTCATTCTTTTCCTTACTCCATTTTTCATTGTAAAGTTTGTGCGCAGCACAAAAATGGACGTCCCTGCTTATATATATCATCACAATTCCAATATAATTTGCCGCAAAAATAATAAGAAAATTCTTCTCTTTTTGGGATAAAGTTTGAAACATTGCAGGACTGATTGTAAGCCCGTTTTTGTTTATAGATATTTAAGAGCTGAATAACTTTATTAGAGATGATCATTGTAACAGGTGCAACTGGATTTATAGGTAGTTGTTTAATCGGCCGCCTGAATCAGGACAATTTCAATGCGGTCGTAGCAGTCGATAAATTTGACAACCCGGACAAAAACCGAAACCTGTTGGGAAAGCACGTGCTTCATAAAATAGACCGGGATCATTTTATCGAGTGGCTGGACAGGAATTGTGAAGAGGTGGAATTTATTTTTCACATTGGCGCCAGGACCGATACTGCCGAGTTTGACAAAAAACTGTTGTGGGAGTTAAACACAAATTATACAAAAGAGATCTGGGATCGATGCGTGCGGTTTCAGATTCCTCTGGTTTATGCGTCTTCCGCAGCTACCTACGGACTGGGAGAACAGGGGTATGATGATGACCAACAAAAGATCTCATTGCTGCAACCGCTGAATCCTTACGGAGAATCAAAACACGAATTTGACAAATGGGCAATTCAACAGGTTCATAAGCCATTTTTTTGGGCAGGGTTGAAATTTTTCAATGTTTATGGTCCGAACGAATACCATAAAGACCGAATGGCGTCTGTGATTATGCACGCATATAACCGGATCAGTAAAACAGGTGGCATGGAGCTTTTCAGATCTCATAATCCGAATTATGAGGATGGAAAACAAATGCGAGATTTTGTATATGTAAAGGACGTCATTGAAACCTGTGTATTTTTAATGCACCATCGGAAAAATTCCGGTATATACAACCTGGGTTCGGGCAAGGCAAGATCTTTCCTGGATTTGACAAGGGCGGTTTTCAAAGCGCTGAGATTACCTGAAAAAATAACGTTCATCGATACCCCTAAAGATATTCGGGACAAGTATCAATATTTCACCGAGGCCAATATAAACAAGCTGAAATCGATCGGATTCGATCGCAGATTTCACCCGCTGGAAGAAGGGGTCGAGGATTATGTGAATGAATACCTGGTTCCCGGCAGATATTATTGATTTACATTGTTTGGGGGGGCACTTTCGGATTCCTCAAAGTCAAAATATTCTTCTTCCAATTCCGGAGCCTGATTTTTCTCATGGCGATCTCTCTTTTTTAAATTTCTCCACTCTTTGCCTTCATCAAGGAAGTCTCTCTTAATATTGTCTTTTAAAGCTTTTGTGTCGTACGAAATCGTATAATCCGATGTGTGTCCATGTAATTTAAGAAGTAGATTCATGCCCTGTCGGCTGTTTTGGTCAAAGTTTTTCTTTTTGGAAATTCTGATAAAACTTTTAAGCGGTACACTTAGATGATAATCAATATCATTGTCAAAAGTATGGGTGCCGCTTACCAGTATATTTGAAACGTTGGAGCGGATTTCCATCTGTGGCAAATAAATGGTTCGGTTTTCAATTTTAATTTCATTACTCATTTTTGAAAACCGCATCTGCGCAAGGCTTTCTTCTTCTACAAATTTTGACAATTCCATCATTGGTTCAAAATCATTCAACTCTCCGTTTGCAATCGAGGTATGTATATCTGCAACCAGTGATTTGCTATTCAAGACAAGGTTTCTATCAAAATTCATGTACAGGTTTATGTCTGCATCCAGTTGACCTTTTAGATTTTTGTCGACCAACCAATTCTGATTGAAATTTTTAAATACATAAAAGACGCTGTCTACATTAATATTGGACAGACTGGCTTCCGAAATAGTTTCTACAAGATTTTTTCGCTTATTGTTTACCGATCCGCTTATTTTCAAATTGCCTCCCATCGAAGAAAAGGAAACGTTCTTTAAAACGGCAATTTGATCTTTAATCTCAACATTACCTATGATTTGCCTCCCTCTGAATCGCTTAAATTTTAACATATCGATCTCGCAATTGAAATCGAGATCCAGTTTGGGAGATATTTTAAATTCATAGGGTGAAGTTTTGTTTGTCGTGGTATCGCGAGACGCAAAATTGCTTTTTAACAGTTCGTCAAAGTCAAGAAATGTAGCCTGAAGGTCGGCTTGCATTTTATATTTCAGATTTTTTTGCGTAAAGAAAGAGGAAATGTCATTTATAAAACCATTGAGTCTGAAGTCACTATTTCCCACAAATCCTGTGAGATTGCTTATGGCCAAATCATTGTTTCTCAAGATCAGCGAACCATTTAATTTGTTGAGCGGAAGCTTTTTTCCGGTAAGCACAAGACTGATGTTTCCCAATTCAATTTCTCCATTCGCATTTATGTTTTTGGTGAGTTTAGGATCCCTGAGTTTTCCGTGTACATGGATATCTATTTTGATGTTTCCAAATGCAGTTTGCGTATATTTTTTTGAGAACAACAGCATTAACGTATTTACATCAGCTTCTCCTTTCAGGATTAAATCCATGTGATAATCCTTGAAATTCTGCAACGAAAGGCTACCCTGCAATTGCTTGTCTTCAAGTGTGCAGAAGAAGTTTTTAATGTCTAATCTATAACTTGAGGAATTGTTTTTTTTCCCGCTTGTAAAATGACCTTCAAGGTTCAGATTGTTGATCTGCCGGTTGTATTGCGGATGGAAAAAAGAAGCTTTTTTGGCTCCGAATTCTACGTTGACATGAGGCGATCGATTTGCTCCGTACGTACCTCGAACCATCCCCGTGAAATATACATTCCCTTTTGTGTTATACCCTTCAAAGTGTTTTGCCAGGTCGCTGGAAAGCAATGAATTTATTGATTGAAAATTCGTATTTAAGCCGATGATTTTAAGATCGAGCGATTTTCCCGACGGGTCGAGATTTCCGCTAACATCAAATTTGCCTTTATCGACCTGAACCAGCAAAGATTTAAAACTGTAAGACTTCTCTTTAAGATCAACTTCAAATTCGGAATCAATTTTAAGCGATTTATTATTGAAAAAAACTCTTTTGTTCACCTTTATTTCATCGGATATCAGATCTCCCTCCAGATGGACAGATAATATCTTGTCTTTCTGTCCTAATTTCGAAGATACGTTTTTGGCAACGAGGGCGACGCGATAATTTGACTTTTCATCCAGATAATCTACGGACAGGTTTTTGGCAGATACATTATCCAGGGAAAAAATCGTATTCCCCGAAGTTGAGTCCTTTTTATAAAAGAGATAATTCGAATGGCCATATTTATCAATCTTCAAAGTGACCTCAGCATCGAAAATATGTATTCCGCTTACGGAATAATTCTTATTGATTATATCTATGGGATTAAACGAAACGCTTATCTGCTTTGCTTTGCCGAGAATCCCTTTATGGTTGTTGGTACTTTCCCTGACGGTTACGTTTTTTAAGTCGATCGAAATATCCGGGAATTTACTTAGGAGCGAAATCTCAATTTTTTCAACATTTATTGGAGTCGTAATATGTTTATTGGTTTCCCTCAAAAACACTCCGATAATTTCATTCTTATAAATAATTGAGAACAGAATCCCGGAACCGACCACCAGACAGCATGACAGCCCGATCCCGATCAGGATTCTTTTAATTACTCTCTTTTTAATCATTTTTTTGGGGCTGGAATAAACAGCCGGTAAACATCTCGCAAAGAAAAGCAATTATTGAACCAAATGATGGGTCTCTGTTGATTTTATAGATAAAGAATTTGCATTAACGGAATTCTATTTTACCTTTGCAATCCGAAATTCAACAGGCGTTGGAAGAATGCCGAAATTGATCGGGCTCTTAGCTCAGTTGGTTCAGAGCACCTGCCTTACAAGCAGGGGGTCGCTGGTTCGAATCCAGCAGGGCCCACACTGATAATCAGGCACTTGCGAAGTAAAATTTGTAAGTGCTTTTTTATTGGGTACAACAAAAAGGCAAACATTGAAAAAAATAATTGTTCCTCAACAATCCTGAGCAGTAAGATTTTTGCATTTTTGACTATGGTTCATGTTTATGGGATTAAACTTCAGATTCATATTTGCCTCATACTTCTCATCGGCTGCACGGCTGAAAAGACTCAAGAATCTAGATTCATTTCAATGAAGTATGCTGAGTTAGTTAAAATCAAGTCCGATTCGTCAGAACTACATATTTATACAAGTGACAGCGCAAAGGTGCCATACTTTAAGTGGACACGTGATCAATTGGCTAAAAGTATTATTTGCCTGTCAACTCCTCCATAACAGATTGCACCTTTTCTCGTACTCGATTTCTTAGGCTGTTGGTTATCTTGCTATTACCATCCATATAAAGGTTGCTCAGCCCAAATGATATTTCTTCATACACCGTAGGGGCCAGCAATTGATTGTCAGAATCCTGAAACAGAAAACCAACACGGGCTCGTACATCCCTGAGGGCTTTCCTGTTGTATTGATACGGTGTGCCATTGTACGCTACTAAACCTTCCGTTGGTTTCAAAATGCCATTTAACATAAAAAGCATAGTGGATTTGCCAGCTCCATTCCCACCTAATAATGCAATACGCTTTCCTTTAGGCAATTCAATATTTAACCCATCAAGGGCCATAATCCCTGATGGATATTTGTAGCTGACATTTTTTAAACTGAAGATTGGCTCAGCCATGATTTTGCAGAATGATGAACACAAAAACCAACAACAAAGAAAGCATTGATGGGCCGATAAGTTGATTCATTTCAAAATGCTTCCTTCCAAAAACGGCAATCGGACTTAAAAAAATTATGATAAAGTAAAAAAGACGTTTCATATATGTGATTATTTCAATTTAATCTGCTAGCAACCAGTATAAACCATGTGCCAACCATCAACTACTGATCCTTGCATAATTGTCAACCAAATGCTGCCATAGAATATCGTTGTCAGCCCAAGTCGCTTCGAGGATTTTTCCTTCTGCCTGGTTAAATAACTGTAAGCCTGACAAATCGCCACGCACAGTCTTAAAAAGCCGGACATTATTTATTTTATACTTAAAATCAGATGAATCTGCTGGAGCTCTGAGCACAAATACAACAGAAGATTCACTCTTTGCACATGCAACTTGAACCTTACCACCGTCATATTTGATCTGGCAATATCCCGGATATAACTCCCTATGAACGCATTTCACATGGAAACCTTTCCATTTGCCGTTAAGGCATTCTTTGATTAAAGGATATGTGTTGAATTCCCAGGGATAGATTTTGATGCATTCGATCTGACCATATTCAGCATCATCGATCAGTTTAAATTCACTCTTAGTTTTTGGTGTGATCTCCCTGACAGGTTTCATTTTATCCCATTCCCTTCTGTACAATATATTGTCAGACGCATCTCCATTGCCTGATGCCAAGTGGTCGACCATCCGATTTATTCTGTCGATGCTCATTTGTTTATACCATGCATTATCAGCTTCTGTATACATAACAGGTGCATTTTCACACTGTCCCATACAAAGTGTTTTAATGGTATGGGTGGCCTCATGAAGCCCTGCCATTTTTAGTTCACAACGAATTTCTCTTGTGAGATCTTCGGCCTGCTGCTTTTTGCAAGATCCTCCATTACAGATGAATATTGTTTGATTTACTTTTGTTAAGTCTTTGCCCATGTTTAAGTCTTAAGTTTAATTTCATCTCCCCACATTCAACTCACTACGCTCTCTTCGAACATCTCATCAATAAATCGAGTCAATAGCTGTTCATTTCCTAGATACAAATGAACATAGGACGCTCTCGCTTTTCCCGTGCCATAAAAACTTGAAGAGACTGGAACTCCCTTCGCATTCATTATTGTTAACTCAATCGAATTTTCTTGATCATTTACCTGACTTGTATAGTGAAATTCGTGTCCCTTCAAGGAAAGTCCATTGAATTGAACTGATCTATAGCCAAGGTGCAAACCTGGTTTTTCCATTGATGACGAAAAGTCGAATACTCCTGCCATATCATAAGCCTTGCCATCCCTGTCAATGATGGACTGCCCCAAATACATCATACCCCCGCATTCACCATACAGCCTTCCTTGTTCAGTTGCATATTCTTTGATGCTGCGCAACATGCTATGGTTTTCAGATAATTGCTTCAGGTGACATTCAGGATATCCACCGGGTAGGTAAACAAAATCTGCATCGGGAATGTGCGAATCTCTCAGCGGACTGAAGTATGATACAGTTCCAAGACCTTGCATTGCCTTGATTGTCTGTGGGTAGATGAAGTTGAAGGCCTCATCATGAGCCACGGCAAACTTAAGATTGCTTGGATAATTTTGAACATTTTTCGTCTCCAAGTCACTTGAATATTCCATATCATAAATAGATTGTTCAAGGATTGCCTGCCAATTCACTGTTTGTTCTAACTCATCAGCGATATGGTCAATTGTCTTATCGAATTGCTCAATTTCATCGATATCTAATCCCAAATGTCTGGACGCGATATGCAAATTATCCAGCCCCTTCAGATAGCCAAAGCAATGCATGCCAACATCATCACAAGCTTCTTTTAGGTGGGTAAAATGACTTTCAGAGCCAACCCGATTGAAAATGACACCCAAAAGTTTTAGTTCTGGATCGAAATTCTTAAATCCCTGTAAAAGTGGGGCAACAGAATATGCAACGGATTTCGCATCCACGACCAGTATAACTGGAGCTTTAATGAGTTTTGCCAGCTCAGCCGTACTGCCTTTGGCCTTGTCAGCTCCATCAAAAAGCCCCATTACCCCCTCAATACAATTTACCTGAGACTCCTTGCCAAAGTGTTCCAGATCACGACAAATATCTTCTTTATCCACCATAAATAGATCCAGGTTCACACCTGTCTTTTTGCAAGCCAGCTTATGAAACTTCGGGTCGATATAATCCGGCCCAACTTTGAATGGCTGTACCTCGATAGAGTTGTTTAGAAGCAATCGCAATAAACCAAGCGTGACTGTAGTTTTTCCTGCATTGCTGTTAGGTGCTGCTATGACAAATTGAGACTTCAAGACATTAAATTTTAATAATGAAATCGTCTTTAGCTTTCGAAGTTTGTTTCCCCACTTGCTACTTTTTTATTTTCTTATATCTAAACAAGTTCCACTGCTCTTCGGCAACACCTTCTTTGTCCATTTCTTCTCTCGAAAGCACAAAGAAAAGGTCTGAAAGCCGATTGACATATTTCAGCAAATAATCTTCCACACAGTCCGGATCTTCCTCCATCAATGCTACAATTCGTCTTTCTGCTCTTCTCAACTGCGTACGAACCATATGACAAAGTGCTGAGATCTCATTACCTCCGGGCAACAAGAAATAGTCGGATTCTGTAGTTAGTGATTCATTGATCTTTTCGATCCACTCTTCACAAAATTGAGCCCCGCCTTCTGGCTTTGGGTTGGTGTTTTCTTTATCGCAATCTGATGGCCTGGCCAGGTGCGACATCATATCCATGATATCTTTCTGGATTTTGTGCAGATTGGGCTGCCAGGAATGCTCTGTTCCTAATTTGGCCCGAAGGTATCCGATGATTGAATTTGCCTCATCGATAGTTCCGATACATTCAATTCTGACTGAGTTTTTGGATACCCGGCCTTTACCAAAGATTCCTGTAGTTCCTTTGTCGCCACCGCGTGTGTATACTTTTCTTCCCATGTTTGATTTAGTTTATCATTGTTAGTTTCTATTTCTGTGTCTTAACTTTATCATGATCGGTTCCTTACTCCTCCACCTCAATAAATATCTCTTCCAACTTCTTCTTTGTTTCTCCACCTTTTAGCGCTAAAATTATATCCTCAAGCGGTATACTGACGCTCCCTAGGGTCATGTCGAGGGTGAACAAAAGCAGAATGAGCACACAACCAATGATTACGATAATTGATCTTCTCATCAGTGAGGTGATTTGATGTAGGGTTCGTTGGTCAGTCTGCGGTAAAAGTGCAACTGATGGTCGGGCAGTAGGTCCGGATGAAAAATGCTGATGATGTCCTTGAGCATTAAGTCAGGTCGGGCAACTCCCGATTCCCAATAGTCGTTACCTCCTGTCTCCGTAACGCGATTATCAATGTTGTAAACCTGACCGGTTTTATATGCCTTAAACAACTTATAACGTTCATCCATCAGCAATAATTCTGGCAAAGAAGAAACTCGAGGACCAATCCAGATATCTGCATCCACCAGATTTTCAAGAACGATTTCAAAACTTAAGGGAATGGAGCCTTGGGATGATTCATTTTTGTAATGGTAGGCTCCACCTGCATCTTCGATCAGTTGTGCGATGTAGCTTCGTCCTCCGGGCATAAACCAGGTGCCTTTGGAATTGCTTCCCGAAAGTACGGTTGGTCTGTTCTCGATATTCCTAACCAAGTTGGTTACAGCCAAATACCGATCTTCAATGGCTCTAAAAACAGAATCTGCCTCTTGTTCTTTACAGAAAAATGCCCCGACAAATTTAATCCATTCGGCCCTTCCAAGCATTTTGGTCTCCATCCACTCAATATTGTATGCAATGGGGATTCCTGAATCGAGTATGCGCTCGTCATTATTTCGTATATCTTCAAATCCTGTTTTCATTACGATATCAGGATTTACATCCAAAATGACTTCCAGGTTGGTAGCCATGGCAGTACCCAACTCCGCTAGCTCTCCATTCTGATATTTCTTTTGCAATTTCTTGTTGTACAATCGTTCCCCATTGGTCGCGCCCTTGATGGTATCCAGTTCATCAAGGAGATCAATAAAACCCAGGTGTGTGCCAGACAAGGGGGCAACACTCGAAACAGGCACGGGGATAATATAATCATGGTATGGAAGATCAGTTGGAGAAACCGTTCCATCCGGAATGAGAATATTGTTGCTAAGCGTATCCTTGTTCCATACATCAAAAACTATGACTTGCTTATAGCCGCCATGATGAACGATGGTAAAACAATCGGCATATTCGATTTGTGATTCGAACTCAAAACCACTGGTATTTTTTGACGATTCTGCCATGTGGTCTGTCTTTTTAGTGTTGCAGCTTGCAAGACACACCAACAAAGCCAGGCTTTGAAATCCAAATTTCATTCTTCTGTGTTTTAGTTAGAAAAAAGCAACGAAACAAAGCCCAGGCATTTGCACCATTAAACTAACCACACATCTGAAGTTGTAAGAAAAAGAATACAGTAAAAATTCCGTATCCGATTACTCCCACCCCGAAGTGTCGAATTCGCATGAATAAACTTGGTAGGTCTTCTGACTCTCCCGATTTTTGGATGCCTTCCCGCCCTACATTGTAGGACAGTGGCTGAGGATTCCAAAAACTCAGATCAATTAAAAAATCGATCGGGATTACAGCTGCGGGGACAGTTCCGGATTTTCGCCGGATTCCCTTTTATGCTTTCGCACCAAATTTGCGAGCTGCAAAATTAGGAAGTACAGTCATTTTTTACAATAGAAAATCAAATCTTGATAAAATCACAAGGTTGTATTCAAAGAAAAAGGGATCGCTGCTGTTTGATTTCCTTTATTCTTTTATCTATGGGCCCCAAAAATTCATGTACTAGAAATTGTGGTTGGGTCATTTCTGCGATTTTACAAATCTCGTTTACCGAAAGGGGCCGATGAAGATCAATCTTTGTAGCATGATCCCTCGCCCGTATATACCTTTCCGAATAGTCCATCACTGTAAATCCTTCTGCCAATGGGGAATTTACCCCATTTTCCTACAGTTTTTGCCGTAATTTATAGGTGAAATCTAAATCATTCGGGTTGATAAAAGGTTAATCTCGTATAAATCTCTTAAAAGTTATAAGAGATGCTTGAAGGTATCGTCAAGTTCAGATTGTTCAAACTTGTCTAAATCGGCTTTGGTGGTCGCTTCACTGCTATGCCCCAAAACCTCGCTGATAACTGCGGTAGAGATACCGGATCTCTTTAGTGTTGCAGCATAGGTATGCCGAGTCCAGTAATGCGTGATTTGGTCTGCACATTCGATTTTTATAATATTATGCCCCTGCGATTTTTTGGTGTTTTTTGTTTTGGCCCGCTCGTAAAGAATTCTTCCACCAACGATATTGTCATTCCATTTAAGCAGGGCTATATCTTTCAAATTCATTCCTCTAGTCAAATAGTTGAAAATAAAATAATTTAGTGAGTGCCATTTTCTGGAATTAGCTTCGGGTTTGAAGTTCATCAAAAGCTGCATGTCTTTCTTTGATAGTGCTCTCTTAGTTGCATTACCGGATTTAATTTTGAATTTCTTAAAAGGGTATGTATCATCTTTTAGAACATCAGCAACAATTGCTTTATTATAAGTGGCTCTCAACGTTCGTAAATAAATATTCACAGTCAAAGCTGAATTTCCATTGGAGATTAAATGGTTTTCAAACTCAGTTAGGAAATGATAATCGATGTCCTGAAAACCAACTTTTGGACTAAATTCCGAAATTCTATTTCGTGTATCTCGATAAACATCGGAAGTGCCATGTTTTTTTTGGTCGTTAATTTTTCGATGATGCTATTGATAAAAGGAATTACTCGTGCATCATCATAGTCTTTAAAGTACTTCTCTTCAAAAGACTGAAAGGTAAAATCAGTATTTTCGAGATTGCGAATTACCTGGTTAGCTCTAAACTCATACCGATCCAGGAATAGATTCAGTTCTTTATTCCTGTTGTACCTCCCGAGTTCCTCATTCCATTTTTTTGCTTCGCAGGAAAGGGTTTCTTGCTCCCCTTTCAATACATAATATTTTGCTTTTCGATTAAAAGTCAAACGAAGAAATACGGGGCTCTTTCCATTGGCGAGAGTTTTGCCTTTGCGCAAAACGATTTTGATCGTTGGTTTTTTGATGCGAGCCATGCTAGATCATTTGGGTACAACAAAAGAGCAAACAAACTAGCGACTTATCAAGGAAAACCGATAAAAGACGATAGTCTCAATTAGGCTTTAAACGCACTTTTTTGTATAATCAGACAAGAAATGGTAAGAAAAAGATAAGAAAACAGCCCGCCTTACAAGCAGGGAGTCGCCGGTTCGAATCCGGCATAGAACGCACTGATAATCAGGTTATTGCGAAGTAAAATTTGTAAGTGCTTTTTTTGTTAGGAAAAACAAAAGGGCAAATAAAATTGATCTTAATTATTCAGGATCAATCCGAAAACCTGTTGGGAGAGAATGATTTTTCTTTTTTTGCAGAAAAAAA
>JAKSDO010000139.1 GCA_022360055.1 Cytophagales bacterium
AGTAAATGGACGTTTTATGGACTTATTGCTCAGCTCATTTTCACCGGAATTTTATTGGCCGCAGACAGTCGCGCACAGGCCATAAAAAGTGTAAAAGAGAATTTCATTCAAATTGAATTTAACAACAACTCGCTCCTAGAGATCTTCAGTCTGCTAGAGCAAAAAACAGGGTACAACTTTGCCTACGAAAAAGGCGAAATAGACAAAAAGTTCAAGTTGAGCAAGAAGTATCGCGGGAAGACCGCCGTATCAAACATTCTTCTTGATATTTCCAAAAAAACAAATCTTAAATTCAGGCAAATCAACAAGAACATAATTGTTTCGGAGAAAGAAAAAAATCATCCTAAAGAAGATAACATCGAAATTACAATTGACGGGATTACGGTCACGGGACGGGTGACGTCATCGGAAGACGATTCCGGCCTTCCAGGTGTAAACGTACTTATCGTAGGCACTCAAAAAGGATCGGTCACCGACCTTAACGGCAATTATACGATCATTGTCCCCGAAGGATCTTCATTACAGTTTTCATTTATAGGCTATATCGATGAAATAGTGGCAGTAGGCAATCGCAGCGTTATCGATATTTCACTTGTACCGGATCTGACTCAACTGGAAGAGATTGTGGTAACTGCTCTGGGGGTAGAAAAAGAGGTCAAATCCATTGGCTATGCCGTAACCAGACTGGAAGGAAAGGAAATAGCAAAATCTTCAACCATCAGCCCGGTACTCGCTCTGCAAGGTAAAGTTTCAGGTGTTGATATTGCTCCTACCGAAAGTGGTGTATTCGGTGGAACCAGAATAACAATTAGAGGGAATTCAACTTTGAAAGAGAACAACCAACCGATCTTTGTCGTTGATGGCATAATTATGGATAACGATATTTCAGGAGGGACTGAATGGGGAGGAAGTGACTGGGGGAATGATCTAAAGAATCTCAACTCGGATGATTTCGAATCCGTTTCAGTTCTTAAAGGAGCGGCTGCTACCGCGCTTTATGGAGCAAGGGCACTAAACGGAGCTATCGTTATCACTACGAAAAAAGGAAGGAGCCGAAAGGGGATCGGCGTGGACATTACCCAAACAATAAATACGAAAAGAGTATATGACGGCCCCGCCTTTCAAAATGTATATGGCGAAGGTGCCCCTCCGGGATATGATGGTGATTATTCCGATATATATAACCCATCCGGTGAATTCAAGCTCGACGGTAATGGAGATCCGTTTGTTGAAGGGGCCTCAGGAGGCTGGTTGCCAGTCAGCTACGGACATGCAATGGACGGATCAAGAATTAAAGATTGGGATGATGAATGGATCGATTATACACCAAAACCGGACAATTATAAGCAAGTATTTGAAGATGGTTTGTATTCCAATACAAACATATCCTTCAACGGTGGAAATGACAGATCAACCTTTGTCGTCTCTTTGTCGCATACCGATGAGAAAGGCACCTTCCCTCGAAACAAGTTTAACAGGAATTCTTTTTTCACCAAAGCTTCCCACCGGTTAAATAATTTTATTTCTGCCCAAGTTGGAGCAAGTTATTCTGCATCAACATCGCAGAATCCACCAACCAGCATCATGCAGAATTTTATCACCGGTAGCTGGCCGAGAAACTATGATACGGAAAAATGGCAACACAATTATAAAGCTTCTCACGGCGGAGTCCCCAGTATTGATTTCAATGATCCGAATCATCAGGTGCCGGGGCATGGCGTTTGGTTTGACATCTACGAAAATACCAGCCAACAACTTGAAGAGTCACTAAGAATAACCGGCGATCTTAATTTTGTTATAACGGATTGGTTTAACATTAAACTTACCGGATACATCAATAATTATTACACTAAGGCAGAAGTTAAAGAATTAGGCAAAGGTTTTGCAAATGAAGGTGGCAGATATAGATTGGAACACAGGAGAAAGGAGCAAAACGATTATCAGATTTGGTTAAACTTCGATAAGGAGCTGGGGAATAATCTACGCGGTCATTTATCGTTAATTGGTGAACATTGGCAAAATGAAGAAACAAATACCTGGTCATCAACCGAGGGTGGTTTGGTCGTACCGGGGCAATACACCATTAGTAATTCGAGAAATCAAGCTTCCACTAATGGTGGTATTGGTGGCGGAAGACAATTAAGTTCGGCGTATTTTTTTGCCGATCTTGAATGGAAAGACCAATTATTTGTACAAATAACGGGAAGAAATGATTGGTCATCAACCTTGACTTACTCAGATGGTAGCGGCAACAACTCTTACTTCTATCCCTCAGTAAGTGCTTCATGGGTATTCTCTGAATCATTTATACTCCCTTCATATATCGATTTCGCAAAGGTAAGAGCGTCGTGGGCACACGTAGGCAATGATTACGTACCTTACAATATAAATCCCGGGTTCAACAATAAAGGTACAATACGCAGTTTCGATGGAGATATTCAACGATATGGCTTCAACAGCAATGAGGTGCCAAATCTGGATTTAAAACCCGAAGATAAAAAGTCTGTAGAGCTGGGGCTCGACTTTAGATTCCTTGGTGACCGGTTAGGTTTCGATTTTACCTATTACAAGGAAAACACCTTTAATCAAATATTAAGCATACCTGTTCCCACTGAATCTGGCGTTGGCAGCCAATTGATCAATGCCGGTAATATTCAAAACCAGGGGATTGAATTGGCCCTTAACACCACACCTGTTGTTGCAGGCGCCTTTAGATGGGATTTAGATTTTAATTTCACCAGAAACAGGAACAAAATCATTGAGCTGTATGAAGGTGTAACTGAGTTTAACCTGCACGGTAGCTCCGGTTATGGAAATACGAGAGTATCTACTATGGCATTTGTTGGCGATGCATATGGTGTACTCATGTCTGATTCCAAGCCTAGAGAATTTATAAATGAGAGCGACCCCAATGATCCCAGAAACGGCATGCCACTCTTAACGTGGCACACCAGCCAGCGGGGAGGATATTTGAGAAGAAGCCAGGAAAGAGAAAAAGTAGGCGACATGAACCCTGATTTCCTTGGAGGTATAAATACGCGGTTTTCTTATAGGGGATTATACGCTAGCATATTATTTGATGTAAAGATTGGTGGGGATATCAGCACCTACTCAGGAAGGTATGGTACTGCCTACGGTCTGTTTGAGTCTACGCTGGAAAACCGGGACCTGGAGCATGGTGGTTTTGAGTGGACAAGTTGGCAAGGTATAACTTATCAAGATGGTTATATTCCCGAGGGCGTTTTTGCCGAGGGTTCAATAGTCGAAATGACTGATGCAGATGGGAGTACAATTGAAAATGACGTGAGTGGCATGACTTATCGGGAAGCATTCGAGGAGGGGTTGGTTGACCCTACTCACGGAGGATGGTGGCATTGGAAAAACAATACCTGGGGAGGTGGTGTCATAAATGATGCAGTTGTTCAGGAAAATTCTTACGTGGGTATAAGAGAAGTCGTTTTGGGATACAATTTCCCAAGTACTATAACCCAAAAGCTACATGTCAACTCGTTAAACATTTCCCTGTTTGGACGAGATCTTGGATTCTTGTATAAAACGCTGAAGGACAATTTAAACCCATTTAGTATAAGAAGTAATCGATCTGGTTCCGCACATGAATGGCAACAATCACCATACATTATGACGTTGGGAGGAACTATTAAGATAGGTATCTGATAATTCTATGTTTTACATTTTAGATTTAATAGACATGAAATTAATATATAAAGTTATAGCGCTTTATGTTCTGCTTGGCGGAATGTACGCATGTACTGATGATTTTGGTGAAGTGAACACAAACCCCGGTCTGGTCACCGATCCTGAACTTCGTCATTTATTTACCCATTCACTTTATCAGTTGGGTGATTATCAATACACTGAATGGTTTTACGATAATTATCAATACTTGATGAGATATTCTCAGGCCACCATCTTTGGCGGAGGTAATTCACAGGATTTTAACAATTTAGGTGCTATTGGAGGCCGTTACGGTACTTTCTATGGTGGCGTAATGCAAAATCTTTTTGAAATCAGGAGGAGAATTGACAGGATGGCCGAAGATGAAAAGGTTAAATATCAAAAATTTAGAGCCTCTACCTATATCCCACAAGTCCTCCAGGGAATCAAAGTAACCGACTGGTATGGGTCAGTGCCTTATGAAGAAGCAATGCAAGGCAGATATGAAAGCAATTTTGCTCCCGTCTACGACGACCAGAAAAAACTGTTTGACATGTGGATTAAAGAGCTTACAGATGCAGCCGATGTATTATCTTCTGACTTGGACGAACAAATTGATCTGGGGAGACAGGATTTTGTTTACAAGGGCGATTATGATAAATGGGGTAAGCTTGCCAATTCTCTGAAAATGAGAATTGCTGTAAGGTTATTAAATACGGACGCTTCCAAAGCTCAGGAAATTATGAATGAGGTGATGAATAGTAGTGCCGGAATAATAGAAAGTACTGATGATGAATTGTCCTGGAAACCTGGCCCTGAATATAGAGGCAGGGCCCATGATTTCTGGGGATCTCCAACTGCTGGTAAAAATGTAATGGACTTTATGCGAGATAATGAAGACCCCCGTACAAGGTTTTACTTTGAGAAAAACGATTTTTCGCAGGAGGTGGTAGACAAACTAAAGTCAGAGGGAAAAGATTTACCTTCATTTGTGACAGATCCCGTAGATGACACCTGGGGCAGATATCAGGGAGGACCCATTTCCCCGGACATGAATACGGAATTTGATTATTTTGGAATAATCAAAGATGACGATAATGTTACTTATGCGCAACTCTCCCATATCAACAGGAGGTTCTTCAGTCCGGGATATGACAATGGCACAGGTTATTATACCGATATTATGTTTTCTGCGGCCGAAGCATGTCTTTATGTTGCTGAGTTTATTGAAAAAGGATTGTTAAATGGTCATGGAACGGCTAAAGAATGGTACGAAAAAGCTATTGAAAATTCCCTTCGCTCAAATGATATGATTGCCAGTGCTGCGGTTATCGAAAATTATGAAGACTTGAAATTGAAAGACGCTGAGATAGCCGCGCTGCTTGCTAAATCTGATTATGCATTCGACGGTAATGATAACCTGGAAAAAATCTATATTCAACAATTTATTAATTTCTTTAAATTACCAAACGAATTAAGCATATTGGTACGTAGAACCGGATATCCTAAAAAGGGAAGTGCGTTACTCGCTTGGGAGCCGGTTTTAGCAAGTGGGAATGAATTGCCGCTACCTCGCAGATTCACAATAGGTGAGCCGGGCATCGAGTATAATCGCGACAACTGGCAAGAGGCGATGGATGATCAAGGCTTTTCCCCTGGAGAAAATGAAGGAATCATATTAAATGTAGAGCGCGTTTGGTGGGATAAAACGAGCCCTAATTACGGGGATGGACAATAATAGATTTCAGAGTTTAAAAAGAGGCTGTCTCAAAAGGGCAGCCTTTTTCGTTCGAGTTAGGAGCAGTAAAAAAATGAAGATGTAACCACCTCGAAATTGGGAGGAAGAACCAGTGTCATACGATGTTATTGATTTTCTTTATAGGCATTTTTGATCAGGTTGGTTTCCAATACACGACAGGCACTAATAACCATTAACGACCGGTTGCCAACCCTTCCGCATAGCATTTAAAATCAATATCTTACAACGATGACCTTAGAATTTTGACAGATTGGGATGAATCATCTGGGTTCATTTTCTTATAGAACGCGTAGTCGGAGGATTTTTTGGCCGGATTTTATATTGCGATCCATTTTTGGCACAACGTTCATTTCTGCTAATTGTCAAAGATACCACTCCCACACATCCGCCCAATTGTTTTAACATAATTTTAATGATCTGTTTCAACAATTATTGTATTTATTATTGAACTTGTCGGTCATTTCAATTCTATTGACTTGAATAAGGAGCCTGAGATGAGCAAAGAATTAACCGATAAGCTGATATTTAAATCTGTCAAAGCCGGTTCGGCCTGTTCGGAAGAATTTCCTGAGCTGGAGGCGCACAAACCTGCGGGCCGGCAGAGAATCCCCCGGGATAACGCACGGACTTTTGAGACAGCCTCTGTTTAAATATGAGGTGCTCTTATGCTTTATTTGCCGAAAGAAGCCAGTTCTCCACGGCGGGAGAAATTCCATGGCACGCCAGAATGATTGGGTGAGATCGGTCTCTACTCAGGCATTCACAACGATCAAGACGCATTAACAAGGTTTAATAATCATTTAATATCGAGTGTAGTGATTCTTAAGTAATTTTATATCTTCTTGCAACCATTAACAGGTATCACTTGCGATGCTCGGATTTGAAGAATGCTCGGAAGATAACTTAATAAACCTCCTGAAAAAAGGGAATCAGCAAGCTTTTAAGGCCATCTTTGAAAGAAAATGGACTGATCTTTACCTGCCTGCCTACAGATTGCTAATGGATAAGGATCTTGCAAAGGATGCCGTACAGGAAGTCTTTTTTGATCTTTGGAACCGAAGAAAAAAACTCGATGTTTCCAATTTGAGCGCTTACCTATACAAAGCTGTCCGGTTCCAGTCTTTAAAACAATTGCGGAAAGCAAATTTACAGAACATTCACGAAGAACGTTTTAAATCTATATTATCCCACAACAGCAGCGACGATTTGTTAAACCTAAACATGTTACAGGAATCGCTCGATAAATCGCTCAATGAACTGCCTGAAAAGTATCAAAAAGTCTTTAACCTCAGTCGGATCCAGCAACTATCGAATAAGGAAATAGCCGAGCAGCTTCAGTTGTCGCCCCGTACGGTCGAATGGTATTTGCACACCACATTAAAGCATTTGAAAACGACATTGACCTTGTCGCTGGTGCTTGTGTTCAGTATGCTATAAAGGCATTATCCATATGTTAAGCGTATGAAATAATCGTTAAAACATCAAAACCCTTCCCGTAGTTCAACCGATCAGTGGTACATCAATACAAACGCAAACCGATGTCCAAATCGAAACTAGAAGAATTACTACGAAAATATGAGGAGGGCAACTGCTCCAAACGCGAGTTGATGTTGCTTCATCGCTACTTTGATTTATTTCAAAAGAGCGATATAACATGGGATCATGATGAAAAAGATCAAATCAGACGGGAGATTTATACGAATCTTCAAAACAGAATACAGGAACTGCCCGGTGGGAAAGGTTACCCGTTGAACCTTATATGGCGTATTGCTGCAACAGTGATCATTGTAGTAGGCGTTGGCATTTCCCTCCGGAATGCAAAGCAACCTAAAAAAGTAGAAAACATTGCGATAATCACCAAGTCGACCCTCCCCGGACAAAATCTGACCATCAAACTACCGGATGGGTCCAGGGTTCGTCTAAATGCCAACAGCACCATCAAATATCCCGAAAGTTTCAGCGCATCCAGGGAAATTAACCTGTCGGGAGAAGGTTTTTTTACCGTGGAAAGAAATACACTCCTGCCGTTTGAGGTGATCACCGGAAATATCACTACTACGGTGTTGGGGACCTCATTCAACGTAAATGCCTACCCCGACAAAAAGAATATCAAAGTTACCGTAGCGTCCGGGTTGGTAGAGGTCGGCTCTGTGAAGCAGCTCGTACAGTTGAACCCCGGAGAGCAGGCCACCTATGAATCCGATGACGATGATCTGTATGTGCGGGACGTCGATGTTGGACAATTTACATCCTGGAAAGACGGTATTCTTGTTTTTGAAAGCAGCACACTTCCGGAAATATTGGAAGAGTTGCAGAATTGGTATGGCGTAACAATTGATTTTGAGGCGCCCCGGGTATCGGCGTGCAATTTACGGTTGAAATTCGACAATCTGAGTCTCAAACAGGCGCTTGACCA
This sequence comes from Cytophagales bacterium, assembly GCA_022360055.1. Lineage (GTDB taxonomy): Bacteria > Bacteroidota > Bacteroidia > Cytophagales > Cyclobacteriaceae > JAAUQL01. The sequence continues at coordinate 7,851 of JAKSDO010000139.1, forward strand.
AATCAAACTCGTAACCGGAGTAAACTATACGTTTGTCAGCGACAAACATGTGGAACTACTGGGAACGCCATGTACAAACTAAAAATAAAGAATATGTCAATGTAAAAATCCAAAGATATCGATCTGCTCGACATACAAGGTATGAAAAGCAAACCCGGAGCTGCTGCAACAGACCCCGGGCCGGGCTCAAGTTAAATTATTCCCGGACTGCAATCCGGAAACACATTAATCATAAACAAAACTATGAAATCGAATTTACTTTACCTACTGATGTTTATGTCAAAAAAAATCTTCCATATTTTCTTGATACAAACAATATTCATTCAGTTGCTGCTTGCGAATATTTCTGAGAGCCAACAGCTTAAAGATTTTAAAATTAGTATTGATGTACAAAACACATCTCTTGAAGTGGTTTTAAGCGCGCTTGAAAATCAAACCCAATTTACATTTGGTTATGATAAAAGAATTCTAAAAACCAACGGCGTATTTACAATTCATGAATCAAATGTATCGCTGGAAGACGTTTTGCTCAAGATCGCCCAAGAAGGCCGGCTAAGGTTTAAGAGGATCAATGATCAAATTCTTGTACTCAAAGACAAAAAAAGAGCAGACCAACCGGTTATTATAGAACTCGCTGAACGGGAAATCAGCGGTAAGGTCCGGGATGGTGAAAGCGGTGAGCCGCTTCCGGGAGCAACCGTGTTGGTTCAGGGCTTGGATATCGGCACCACCACCGACCTGGGGGGAAATTTCCGGTTGAGCATCCCGGAAGATGCCGAGTTCATCATTATTTCTTATGTCGGATACATAAGTCAGGAAATTGAGATTAAAGGAAAATCCCACTTCGAAGTTGACTTAAATGTCGATGCCCTTGGTTTGCAGGAAATCATCGTAACGGGTTATACCATTCAGGATAAAAAAGATCTTACCGGCGCAGTTACACCAGTTGAAATGGAAAAGATCGTAAATTTTCCTGTCGCCGGTGTGGAAAATATGCTTCAGGGCCAGGTCCCGGGTGTGACCGTAGTTTCGGATAATGCTCCCGGAGGTAATTCCGCTGTCCGCATTAGGGGATTCAGCACCATCAGAAACAACGATCCTTTGTATATTATTGACGGCGTACCCACCACAGCCGGTCTAAACCTCATAAATCCGGCGGATATTGAATCGCTGCAGGTTTTAAAAGATGCATCTTCCGCTTCCATATACGGATCCAGAGCGGCTAACGGTGTGGTGATCATCACCACCAAAAAAGGCAGGTCCGGGAAAACCCAGATTACATTTGATGCATACGGAGGAGTACAGCAAGCTCAAAACTTGCCAAAAATGCTGGATGCCCAACAGTACGGAGACTTGCTGTGGGAGGCAAACAAAAACGACGGTAAAATTCCGAGTAGCGACATTTACGGAGACGGGCCAACCGCTGTAATACCTCAATGGCTGGATTCGGAGCAGACCGTACCATCCGACAATGTAGACTGGGTAGATGAGATATTCCGGATGGCTCCAATTCAAAATTATAACCTGGCCTTATCAACGGGAAATGAGATCTCAAGGCATCTTCTGTCGTTGGGCTACTTCGACCAGACAGGAGTTATTAAGCATACAAGATTCAAAAGAGTTTCTGCTCGATTTAATACAGACTACAACTTCCGCGAGAGACTTAATATTGGCATGAATCTATCGGCTTCCTATGCGTGGAACAACCGTGTAAATAATAATTCGGCATTGGGAGGGACAATCTATAATGCTTACAGATTCCCGTCAATTACACCTGTTTATGATGTAAATGGCGAATTTGCGGGAAGTCCTTTAAATGATATCCAGAACCCGATGGGATATCTGGAAAGAAATAAAGACAATACTCAAAAAGAATTGAAAATATTCACGAATGTATTTGCCGATCTGGAGATTGTAAAAGGGCTTTCATTCAGGACAAATTTCGGAATTGATTATAGCTCGTTTAATAAGAGACACTACAATCCAAGATACAGGGAGATTAATACTCAAAGATTGGAGAGTGATTTGAATACCTCCAATAGTTTTCGGTACAACTGGGTATGGTCAAATACGCTAAACTATTTGGGCCGCTTCGGAAAGCACAATATTGATGTGCTGGCCGGAACAGAATCCGTGGAGTTTTACAGTGAACAATTCAGTGCCTCGAGAGTGGGGTTCCCGTACGATGAGCCCAACTTCAGATACCTGAACGCCGGAGAAGGAAACGATCAGAAAAATAGCGGAACGGCTTTGCAATGGACCCTGTTCTCCTATTTTGCTAAGGTAAATTATGATTTCGATCGCAGATACCTCTTTTCCGCAACTATTCGAAGAGACGGAACATCAAAACTATCAAATAATAAATGGGGAACTTTTCCTGCGTTTTCGGCCGGGTGGAGAATTTCCGAGGAAGAATTCTTTGGAGCCAATACCATATCAAATTTTAAAGTACGATTCGGATGGGGGCAAAACGGGAACCAGGACATACCTCCCTACTCCACATTTGACAGTTATCGCAGCAACCCGTACTACTCCAACTACGCGCTGGATGGAGCGCAAAACAAAGTGCTGACCGGATACACCCAAACCAGGAATAGCAACCCGGACCTGAAATGGGAAACTTCGACTCAGACCAACATCGGTATTGATTTTGGTCTGTTGGAAGATCGGATAGAGATTACCGCCGATTATTTTGTAAAGAACACCGAAAACCTGCTTTTGGAAAGGCCGCTACCGCCGAATATCGGAGGAACCAATCAAACCGTATGGGACAATGCAGGATCCATGGAAAACAAAGGAATCGAGTTAAACTTTGTTTATAGAAGCGCTTTGAGCCAGGGCTTTGTCTATGATATAGGGCTGAACTTTGCCTCGATAAAAAACAAACTGACTGCTTTGCCCGAAGACATTGAGTTCATTTCGATTCCGAGCTCTACCCTCCATACGGTAAATTTTGACCAAGAGGTATCCAGAACAACAGTAGGGCAACCTATTGCATCGTTCTTTGGTTACGATGCGATTGGAATTTACCAGACAGCTTCTGAGATTGGAAATGAACAACCGGGTGCCCGGCCTGGAGATATCAAATTTAGGGATGTTGTAAATGACGGAGTGATCAACGCAGATGATCGAACCTTTATCGGCTCTCCTCATCCGGATTTCACAACGGCTCTTACCTTCAACGCTTCCTTAAACAACCTTGATCTATCGTTGTTCTTTTATGGCTCATTTGGCGCTGAGATTTACGACCTTACCAGGTATTATCTCGACTTCTACAACTTGTCGGCCTACAACAAGCACGAAAGGACGCTTCGGGCATGGAGACCGGATAATACCGATACGGATGTCCCAAGGTTATCGCTGGATGATCCGAACAACAACATTCGACCATCATCTTATTACGTCAAGAACGGAGACTACTTAAGACTTAAGAACTTCCAGATTGGATATACCATCCCGGATAATGTCTTAGAAAACTCCCGGATACGTTTTTATTTGCAGGTTCAAAACCTATTCACCATCACAGGATACGACGGACTGGACCCCGAAGTCGGATTGCAGAACTACTCTTCTAACGATCGGAATCTGGATATCGGTGTGGATCGCGGCGTGTATCCTTCAACAAGAACTTTCACAATAGGTGCAAACCTGAGCTTTTAATTATTAGAACGATTTAAGAATAAAACGATGAAACCGGCAGGACCGGAGCAATTTCAGGACACACAGGGGCATGATTATACTTCTCTGGGTGTCAGCAAACTATAAAAATATAAACAGATGAAAAAAATATTTGGAATTACCTTGATATTTATACTGATAGGGTCTTCATGCTCAGATAGTTTTCTTGATGAGGTCCCCACGGGAGAGCTTTCTCCGGACCAAATCCTGGAATCCGTGAATATGGAAGGGCTGATTATCTCCGCCTATGCAGTATTGAACGGTCAGTTTGATGAGGCGTCGAATGCGTATAATTCTCCTGCATCCAATTGGAGCTTCGGTGATGTCGTATCCGACGATGATTACAAAGGTGGTGGAGGCACCGGCGACCAGAACCAAATTCACCTAATGGAAATATTCAACACCAACCCTACCGTCATGGACTTTGAAAGAAAGTGGCTGGCGCTTTATGAAGGGGTTAAACGAGCAAATGTTGTGCTCCGGCAAATTGATCTTGAGGTAGATATGGATCAGGCTACGATCGAACAGCGGAAGGCGGAAATGCGTTTCCTAAGAGGGCATTTTTATTTCGAGCTCAAGAAAATATATAACAAGATTCCGTATATCGACGAAACTGCCGAGCAAGCAGAGGATTACTACGTGTCGAATGAGGAATTTACTTCGGACCAACTGTGGGATAAAATTGCAGACGATTTTAAGGCAGCATATGATGTTTTGCCAATGAATCAGGAAGATCCGGGAAGACCGACCAAGCTGGCAGCGTTGTCATACTTGTGTAAAGTTTACATTTATAAGAAAGATTGGTCAAACGCAATCAAAGCTGCCGACGATGTAATTAAAGAGAATAAATACACCCTTATGCCAAATTTCAGAGACGTATTTCTCCCTGAAAACGACAATGGACAGGAGATAATTTTTGCTGTTCAAAACTCAATAAATGATGGGTCACCCAGGAATTACAACGGCTCAATAGGCGACCGGTTGGCGCCCCCGGGCGGTCCGAGGTATCCCCAATACGGATTTCACAGACCATCCCAGAACTTAATCAATGCTTTCAGGACAACGCCTTCCGGTCTGCCGGCACATGAAAATGTTGATGTGACGGAATTTGATCCCCTGGACCCGCGCATTGATCACTCACAGGCAAGGCCCGGCATACCATATCTCGACCTTGGTATTGAGTACGAGGAATCATGGGCGCGCGATTTGGCTACATACGGGCCATTTTCTCCCAAAAAACGAATGGTATCTGCCAATTCACCGGAATACCTACCTGTTTGGCCTTATGTGAATTCTCTGAACTACTATGTGATCCGGTATGCAGACCTGTTGCTCTGGAGGGCGGAAGCCGCTATTGAAGAAGGAGATCTGGAAACGGGAAGAAAATATATAAACGAGGTTCGAAACAGGGCAAAGACCAGCGAGTATGTAAAAGCGTTGGATGAGAGCGGAGATGCCGCCAATTATTTAATCGATACCTACAATGCTCCGTTTTCCGATAAAACCGAAGCGCTCAGGGCATTGAGAATAGAAAGAAGATTAGAGTTAGCGCACGAAGGTCACCGGTTCTTTGATCTGGTCCGTTGGGGAATTGCGGCAAAAACAATGAACGATTATTTCGAAGTGGAAAAGACCAAGCGCACACACCTTTCAGGAGCGAAGTTTGTAGAAGGCACCCATGAATATGCGCCGATTCCTCAATCTCAAATTGATTTGGGAAGAGGTAAAATAAAGCAAAACAACGGTTATAACTAAAACAGGCTCAGGCTTAAAGTCCTCATGATATAGTCATGAGGACTTGTTTATTCGCCCCGGCTCCAAAGCTTCCTCCGACTACCTTGGAGTCGAGCAACAAAATATGCCATTCGTTAAGGAACCGGCAGCATATTTATTCGCCAAATAAAGGCGAGCGGATTCGAGCCTTTAGTTTTGTTCGAATTCCATCGCCCCGATATCCGGGCTGCCAGTTACCTGTCTGCCAAAATAATCATTTATTTTGTCCGCGATTGTTTTTCCAACATCAATGCAAGGTGATGTCGGCTTCAGCCCATAATCCAATACATCATACGATCCCGGATTTTTCAACATGGGATCGGTGTAAATTCCTTTGGGATCTTCAGGAACATCCAGCACCTGCCCGTAGTAGGCATTGGAAATAAAATGATTGTTGGTGCTTTTTCCCAGCCCTGGAACGGATTCCTTTCGCCCGTCTCCTTTGGGTTTGGTTCGTTCCACGACTCTTAATACCGCACCTTCATCCGCATAAAAAATGTTGTTGTAAAAATACATGCCATCCGACCAGTTATCCTCTCCCCAAGTCCCATAATTGACCAGCTTGACGTCGAGCCCTTTTCCAACGTAAATCGTGTTATTGTAAATATGGGTATCCTTCGCTCCTCCACCTATGTCAAATGTGCGCGTCTGATCGTTCACGCTTAAGTTATATCGAATGATGGTACCGACACATCCGACATTGTTTTCGTCAGGCTTTGGAGTACATATCAACATAAACCCTCCTTCGTTGTCATGGCTGTAATTGTATTGGAAAATAGTATTCCGGCAATTGTAATCCGAATCAAAACCCTGTCCGTCTTTGTAACCTTTCACTCCGCTTACTTCATTGTACTGAATGAGTGTATTATCACAGCTCCACGGCCAGATCCCCGCTGCATAGTCATCGCATCGCGTTCTTGCCCCCCTCACAATATTATACTCGACCAGCGCTCCGTCGCAACCCCAGGGTTTAATTGCGTCACCGCCAATATCCACCAAAAGGTTGCCTCGGATCACCACATTCAAACTCGGATTCCAGTTCTCGGCCCTTTTTACAAATGGATGCATACCGCAAATTCCATTTCTATCCGTCCTGGTTAAATGACAGTTTTCGATGTATAGGCCATTAAACCAACTGGGGCTGTCTCCTTTTGCCTCCCAGTAAATACCGCAACCTTCTTCATAGGACTTTTTCAACCATCCGTTGACATCATGAACATAAAGATATTGGAGGCGAATATGCTTCATCTCTCCAAAATTTTCGGCCAATACCCGCACACCCCATCTGTTTTCCTCCC
>JAKSDO010000212.1 GCA_022360055.1 Cytophagales bacterium
TATCCTCGGCCGTGGCGACCCCAACCGATCCGGTCAGATCCACTTTTCTTTGAGTACCGTACCCGACCACGACAATTTCCTCCAGCGATGTGACATCCAAAACCATCGAAAGATCAATGATGGTTTGAGACCCTACCACAATTTCTTCCTGAACATAGCCTACGGAACTAAAAACCAATACGGTTGCTTCGCCCGGTACATTCAGTGAATAATTGCCATCTATATCGGTTACAGTACCCTGGGAGGTGCCTTTTACGATAACATTGACCCCGGGAAGGGCGGAAGCATCCTCGGTGTCGGTAACTTTACCGGTAACTGTACGCCCCTGAAGCAGTTGACTGGTATTTATTGTCTCCGTTACCCGAGTTTGCCGGATCTTTCCCTTACTTACAAAAATGTTATTATCAATGCGCTTGAAATTTAGCTTTGTTTCCTGAGCTAAATACCTCAGCAGGTCTCCCAAAGACTCGTTTGCCGAGACGGATACTTTTTCGCTGAGATCGATTACTCCCTGGTTGTAGCTGAAGTTGAATCCTGTTTGATTTTCAAGTTTTTTAAAGACATCTTTTAATGTCGCGTTTTCCAGAGTAACACTAATGTAGATTTCTTCGATACTCAAATCTTGACTTCTAACATCGCTTGCCAGGATAATTCCGGCGAACACGCATTGAAGAAGAAGCGCGTAAAATGCAAATTTTGACATGGTCACAATTTGTCTAAGTACTTTTAATCTCATAATTTTGACATGTTTTTGTTGAACAATTTGGTTTAACAAGAATTTTTAGATTCTCAAACGAGCCTATCTCACGCCAATGATTTTAGAACTCATTTGAGGATAGAAGCAGCCGGCCTTGTGCTGGCTGTTTTAACTGGTATTGTATTTCATCTGTTTATATTTTTATAGTTTGCTGACACCCAGAGAAGTATAATTATGCTCGTGTGCGTCCTGATATTGCTCCGGACCGGTTTCATCTATTACTTATTTAATTAAGACTTTTCCTGCGGATATAAATTCATACTCAAATTCGGAGGTACCTTTAGTGCCTTCCAGAATTTGATCGAGCGATTCATCTTTAAACGTTCCCGTTATCCCTTTTACAATGGGCTTGTCTCTGTCCACGATGATCTCCACGCCATACCATCTTTCGACGGCAGTTACAAATTCTTCTATCGTGGCATCATCAAAATACAATATCCCCTCACTCCATGCCAATACTTTAAGCGGATCATATTCCGTAATCGTAGTCCGGTTCGTTTCCAGAGAGTAAGAGGCCATTTCTCTGGGGGACAATACAATGAGTTCGTCGTGCTTTTTTGCAGGGTTCTGGCGCAGGCTTTCCACTGAGACCGAGCCCGTTTTCACTGCGACTTCGATGCGCTTATCATTGGGATATGCCTTTACGTTGAACGAGGTGCCCAGCACCCTGGTCTCCAGGCTACCGGACTTTACAACAAATGGCCGGTTCCGGTCAGGTGTTACCTCAAAAAAAGCTTCTCCTTCAAGGCGAATCACGCGCTCGTTAATCGAAAAAGGTTTAAGATAGCTTATTTTGCTTTCGGCATTGAGGATCACCTTCGAACCATCGGAAAAAAACACGGTCCGTTTCTCTCCTTTAGGATTTTGCTTGACTATTTCAACCTGAGTTACGGATTCGTTCGTTACCGGTATTTCGCGAAAAAACAAGAATAAAACGGATGCAATTACGAAGGGGACAATTACCGCAGCAATTCTCAAATATCTCCAAGGGTTAAATCTCACGGTCCTGGCATCCGTTTCTTTAGTTTCTGATTTTATTTTTTGCCATATGGCATTTATTTCATCTTTGCTAAACGACTTGTCTTTAAATGAAATTGTTTTAACAATTCTCTTCGCTTGGTTTACCTCCTGCATTTTATCCGGGTGATCGCTTAGCCAGGACTCCCAAAATTTCCAATCATCTTCGTCTGAGTGTCGCACCCAGTTATGAAAGGATTCGTCCATGAGGAAATCATTCGCTTTATAATTGTCTAAGTTCATTTAAAAGTAATTAACAACGGTGTCTTTGGGTACAAGGAAGGCCCCGGAAGAAATTTACCCTTCTCTTTTAAAAAAAAATTAAAAAATTAACCCGGATCATTCATCTCTATCCGTCAAAACTCCAGAGCCACCTTTGTAAGACATTGATTTTGAATGCCATAGAGCAGGGTTAATCCCGGTAAGGCCTAAAACATAGCAGCCCAAATTTGGAGAATCCCGAATTGGATGCATTGTAAACAAAGGGATGCTTATGTCCGATTTTGAGTGTTTTATGCTTTATCGGCCGGAAGGCGAGAAATTCCGCGAATTTTTCGGATTAATTCAGGCACATCGAA
>JAKSDO010000026.1 GCA_022360055.1 Cytophagales bacterium
AGCGCAAACGCATTTAAAGTGTTTTTTATGACAATCCTCCAAGGTTTGCAATAGATTATCTCCAAAGATGGCTTTTAATCGCATTGGAATTAGTTAACCGAAACCTTGGAGGATTAAAGACCGATTTATTTTCTAAATGCGTTTGCCAGTCATCAAATACGGATTTTTGAATAAATCCTGTTATTGTTTTACTTCGATTTTTTATTCATTTCATCGTTGACAATCTTCAAATTTTGGAAGTATTGGTTATTGACTTGGTTCAATAACGGAATTCTGTTCTACTTTTTTCATTGACAGTTAAACGGATCATGAAATCACTCCTTTTATTATTACTGTTTTCCTAAATCCTAGACTTAGGATATACAATTGCTACAGAATTATCCTCGCTAAAGGAAGTCTATAAAGAGGCTCAAGTCTACACAGGGAAAGCAAAACGTATCGACCCGGAGGGTGAGAAATTCCATGAATTTTTCGGATTAAATGATTATGGTTTGGTGACGGTAGGTTTAGAAAACGAAATCAATTGGCAAAAACTGAACGAGTGCAAATACCGAAGATGTTTGCGATTGGGCCTATGATGGTTTGACTGATGGAACAACTCCAGGGAAATTGATTCCCCTTGCCGGCAATAAAAACGACGATGAAGGTTTTACTTCTGATCATCCGGAGATCATGACAGAGTTTGAATATCTTCGGGTAAATGCATTTATTAAATATGAAACATCTCGTTTGAGCGTTTCGCCTTTTCTAGTTCGAGCATCTCGCTCGGATTTCTTCTCAAGACGCAGTGTTGCCCTGTGTTTAGTTCTGAGTGCCCTGGCATACGGATTGCCAAAAATATCTCAGTGAAGTCGACATGCACAATTTGTCATTTGGAATATATCAAAACTATGAGATCGAAACTCAGGAAGAAGAGCTTTAAAGAAGAAATTGATGCAATTACATTCTATTGATTTAGATATTGGTAATTTTAATAAAGAATTACTGTCATCCGACTAATTCTCCTTTGGAGAAGCAGGGCTGTTGCATACTAGCCCTTAAATTAATTATAAAACGACGTCTTTGTCATTTCGACGTTTCGGAGAAATCTTATTCATCGTCTAAATCAAGACAGATTTTTCACTCCGTTCAAAATGGCACTTTACTTTTTACTTAAGGGCTAGCAAAAAAGGTTCTTTACCTCATCAAAAGTATATTTTAAAAGTAAAAAACATCCGATATTTCCAAAAATATCGGATGTTTAAGCCGGATCATTTTAGAATGCAACAGCCCTTTAATCGTACCATAGTGGAATTGAAATATATAACCTAATCTAAAAGCTACATTTAATTCTTCCTTTAATCGTACCATAGTGGAATTGAAATTCAGGTAGAGCTGGGCGATTGGATTAAGATAGAATCCTTTAATCGTACCATAGTGGAATTGAAATTTAACAACAAGTAAATACCACCTGATTGCAAGGCATCCTTCAATCGTACCATAGTGGAATTGAAATGAGAAGAGCCAAGAGCTGATCTGCCTTTCGATCAGACCTTCAATCGTACCATAGTGGAATTGAAATTGGGAGGGTATCTTGACCTTCGCAGCGTTACGGAGCCTTCAATCGTACCATAGTGGAATTGAAATTGCGGGAGATCAACGCCGATATGAAGTTTAAAGACTAAAGGAGGAAGATTGATTGCCTAACTAAAATATAAAGGGGCCATTTTCAGATGCTGCAAAATGGCCCTTTCAGTGGTTTGTAACTTATTGTTAGTACGCCCGGAAGGATTCGAACCCTCAACCCCCGGAGCCGAAATCCGGTATTCTATCCAGTTGAACTACGGGCGCATTTTTAGTTGCCGCTTAAGCCCTGTCCGACGAGCAGAAGGGCGCCTGAGCAAACGGACGGCAAATATGGGTAAAAAACCCAAATTGTCCAAGTAATTAAGCGCTGTTTAAGATAGCGCTTCCTTTACCCGCTCGGCCGCATCTTTCAGCAATACGGCCGACTTGACCTTCAACCCGCTTTCGTCGATGATTTTTGCCCCCTCTTCCGCATTTGTTCCCTGAAGCCGTACAATAATCGGTATGTCAATGGATCCGATATTTTTATAAGCTTCAACCACCCCCTGGGCAACCCGGTCACATCTTACGATGCCTCCGAAAACATTGATCAATATCGCTTTTACGTTCGGATCTTTCAGGATTATTCTAAATCCCGCTTCCACGGTTTTGGCGTTGGCGCCCCCGCCTACATCCAGAAAATTAGCAGGCTCGCCTCCGGAAAGCTTGATGATGTCCATGGTAGCCATCGCCAGACCGGCGCCGTTCACCATGCAGCCCACATTTCCATCGAGTTTTACATAGCTCAGGCCTACCTGACCGGCTTCCAATTCCAACGGATCTTCCTCGGTTATATCCCGCATATCTGCTATCTCGGGATGCCTGTACAGCGAATTGTCGTCAATATTTACCTTTGCATCGACGGCAAGGATTTTGTCGTCGGAAGTTTTTAATACCGGGTTGATCTCAAAAAGAGAGGCATCCGTTGAGATATAAGCGGTGTACAACGCGTGGATGAAACGAGACATTTCACGAGCAACAACCCCTTCCAACCCCAGCTTATAAGCAATCTTTCTGGCCTGATATGGCCTGAGGCCCTGTCCGGGATCGATCCATTCCTTTATGATTTTCTCCGGGGTCTTTGCCGCAACTTCTTCAATATCCATCCCGCCCTCGGTAGAAGCCATTACCACATTCGTACTCGTGGAGCGATCCAGCAGTATGCTTATGTAAAATTCCTTGGGTTCCGATTCGCCATTATAGTAAACATCCTCAGCAATCAGCACCTTATGAACTTTCTTTCCCTCAGGACCGGTCTGATGGGTCACCAACTGCATACCAAGTATTTTTTTTGACAATGCTTCGACTTCATCGAGCGATTTTGCGAGCTTTACGCCGCCCCCTTTGCCTCTCCCTCCGGCATGAATCTGAGCCTTTACTACCCACCAGTTCGTCCCGGTTTCTTCGGAAAGTTTCTTGGCGGCCGCAACGGCACTCCCTGGGGTGTCCGCGACAATCCCTTCCTGGATATGCACCCCATAACTTTTAAGAACACTTTTTGCCTGATATTCGTGGATATTCATTATGCGATATTTTGGGCTAAACTATACGTTTTAAAAATATTTACCAAAGGTTACCTCTTTATTAAAAAAAAAATGTGGTTTTTGATTGCCAGGTATTAAGATTTCCACGAATTTCTTATGTTTGGATTAATTTTAATGTAGCAAAAGATACTTAATGATTCTTGCAGGAAAACAACTGTTTAAATCGTATGGTGACCTAAAGGTTTTGAAGGGAATAGACATCGGTATTGAAAAGGGTGAAATCGTTTCAATTGTTGGGGCTTCCGGCGCCGGGAAAAGTACACTTTTGCATATTCTCGGCACACTGGATAACTCCGATAATGGCGAGTTGTATATCAAGGGAGAGCATGTGACAAAACTAAATGGCAACCAGTTGGCCCGATTCCGCAACTCGAACATCGGCTTTGTATTTCAATTTCACAATCTGCTCCCCGAATTTTCCGCTATGGAGAACATTTGCATTCCGGGTTATATCGGTAAAAGAAATTCAAGCGAAGTGGAAAAGAAGGCGGTCCGTTTGATGGATCTTTTGGGTATTCTGGATAGAAAAGATCATAAGCCCTCCGAATTGTCTGGAGGAGAGCAGCAGCGCACCTCGGTCGCCAGAGCGCTGATCAATGATCCCGGAATCGTATTTGCCGATGAACCCAGCGGCAATCTTGATTCCAAGAATGCCAACGAGCTTCACGAGTTGTTTTTTCAACTTCGCAAAGAGCTCAACCAGACTTTTGTGATCGTCACTCATAATGAACATCTCGCACAGATGGCTGACCGGACACTGGAGATTGAAGACGGCCTGATTGTCAATCAGGATTCAAATCCTAATTGACGTCTGAAATAGGATTTGATCCGGGTGTGCTCACCTGTTAATTTTGTAATAGCTTTGGATTCTTCATTTGACTTTTTGTTATGACTAGAGGCGTTTGGTTCATGTTGCTGGCGACGTTATTTTTTTCATTGATGAATGTTGCCGTTAAATTGTTGCCGCACATCCCGGCAGTGGAAATTGTGTTTTTTCGTTCTTTGGTCTCTTTGATCATCAGCTTTGTTATTCTAAAGGCGACCAATACCAATATCTGGGGGAAGAACCATAAATTATTGATCTTAAGAGGAGCGTCCGGGGCCATGGCTTTAATACTTTACTTCAGACTTATCCAGGAGATCCCGCTGGCCAGCGCTACGACGATTCTATTTTTATCGCCCGTTTTTGCCTCTATTCTGGGGATCTTTTTCGTGAAAGAGGAAGTACGACCGATACAATGGTTTTTTTTCATCATTTCATTTATCGGAATCGTAATGGTAAAAGGCTTTGACCACCGGATCGGTCTGATTTACTTGTTGATGGGATTCAGCTCATCATTATTTTCAGGCGTAGCGTTCAACTGCATTAGAAAATTAAATACCTCGGAGCATCCGCTCGTGATCATTTTGTATTTCCCCCTGGTAACACTTCCGATCACCGGGATCTGGTCGATCTTTAATTGGGTAACCCCCCGGGGTATGGATTGGTTTATCCTGCTGATGGTGGGCGTTCTCACTCAAATAGCCCAATATTTTATGACGCGATCTTTTCAGACGGAAGAGATTTCCAAAGTTGCCAGTTTACGATACCTCGGAATCGTCTATGCGCTTATTTTTGGTTTTGTATTTTTCGAGGAGCATTTCAACTTATTGGTATATGCCGGGATGATCTTAACGATCCTGGGGGTAGTCTTGAATATTTGGTTTAAACATACCCAATTGAAAGCGGATAAGAATATTTTTAAGGGCAGGTTGACGAATTAGGAAATTGTATCGGCGATAATAAGGTAAAAATATTAATTTTGTTTGTTATCAAAATCAGATTGAATTATGTCGGGACACAGTAAATGGTCAACCATAAAAAGAAAGAAGGGAGCTGCGGATGCTAAACGTGGCAAATTATTCACCAAGCTTATTAAGGAGATATCGATTGCTGCAAGAGAAGGAGGCGGAGATCCTGATGCGAACCCAAGATTGAGACTGGCAATTGCCAATGCCAAGGGAAACAATATGCCCAAGGATAATATTGAACGGGCAATAAATAAAGCTACCGGCAGCGATGCCGACCAGTATCATGAAACGACTTATGAAGGATATGCATCACATGGCGTAGCCGTATTTGTTGAATGCCTGACTGATAATACGAACCGGACAGTCTCCAGTGTACGCGCTGCATTCACAAAATACGGAGGCAGCCTTGGCACCAACGGATCATTGGAGTTTATTTTCGAACGCAAGGGTGTATTCAATATTAAGCTTGATGAACACGTCGATGAAGACGAAGTTACTTTGGAAATTATCGACGGAGGCGCTGAAGACGTGACTTCCGAAGACGGTTATTTACATGTTACATGTGAAATGAGCGATTTTGGGAATGTACAAAAAAAATTGGAAGAACTTGGCATAGAATCTGAAAATGCGGAATTGCAACGCATTCCAAATACATTGGTCACATTGAATGACACGGATTTCAGCAGTGTTATGAAACTGATTGAAGCTCTTGAGGATAATGACGACGTGCAAAAAGTTTTTCATAACCTTGACATTACCGAATCTCAAATGGAACTGATTTAACCGGAGCGCTCAATCGACGACCCCGTATGGGCATACTCAAAGACCTTTATCAGCCATCATTGACACTGCTCACCGATTTATATCAGATTACCATGGCATATGCCTATTGGAAATCCGGTATGGCAGACCGGGAGGCAGTGTTTCATTTGTTTTTCCGTAAGAAGCCTTTTAAGGGAGGTTACGCAATTTCCTGCGGCCTTGAATTAGTTATTGACTATTTGCTGAATTTTAAATTTGATGCATCTGATCTAAATTATCTAAGAACTTTAGAAGGAAGTGATAAAGAACCGCTATTCAGCGAGGAATTTGTACGTTATCTGGGAGACATCAGGTTCGAATGCTCCATTGATGCGATTCCGGAAGGCAAGTTTGTTTTTGAAAATGAGCCGATAATCAGGGTAAAGGGACCCTTGTTGCAGGCTCAGTTGATAGAGACAGCACTTCTGAATATCATCAACTACCAGACCTTGGTGGCGACAAAATCAGCTCGAATTTGTCAGGCCGCCGGCGGTGCTCCTGTAATGGAATTTGGTCTGCGAAGAGCTCAGGGATTTGACGGAGGTCTGGCGGCAAGCCGGGCGGCCTATATTGGCGGTTGTGCCGCGACCTCAAATGTGCTGGCCGGTAAATTGTTTGGGATTCCGGTGCGCGGAACACATGCCCATAGCTGGGTTATGTCGTTTGGCAATGAACTGGAGGCTTTCAGGGAATATGCCAAAGCGATGGAAAACAATTGCACCCTGCTTGTAGATACTTACGATACAAGGCAGGGGATTCTAAATGCAATCGAGGTAGGCAAAACACTGGAGTCTTGCGGCAAAAAACTACTTGGAGTACGTATAGATTCAGGTGATCTGGCCTACCTGAGTCAAATGGCGAGGGAAATGCTGGATGCGGCCGGATTAAAGGAAACACAAATAATTGCCAGCAACGACCTCGATGAATATATACTCGAAAGCCTTCATGAACAGGACGCCAAGTTAGACGCGCTCGGGGTTGGGACAAAATTGGTGACCGCTTACGATCAGCCGGCGCTTGGAGGTGTTTATAAGCTGTCTGCCCTTAAGAATTCAACCGGTGAATGGGAAAGCAAGTTGAAGCTTTCCGAGCAGTCGATCAAGATAAACATTCCGGGGATTCAGCAGGTAAAAAGATTTTACAAGGATGGGCAGTTCGTCGCGGATATGATATATGATACTGAGCTGGGCCATGCTCAAAAGCCTACGATCGTAGACCCAAATGATCAGACCAGGCTAAAAAGGATTAACATTGATAAATTGGAGTTTGAAAATCTGCTCGTCCCGATTTTTGAGAATGGGAAGTCCGTTTATGAACTGCCGTCTTTGGAAGAAATTCGCAACACCGTACATTCCGAGATGAAGCGGATTCATTCGGGAATTAAGCGGTTTGTAAATCCGCACGCCTATGTGGTCGGACTGGAACAAAACCTGTACGAGAAGCGTTTAAGAATCATTCTTGAACAACGCAAACTTATCAGTTGAATTTATGAAAGCTTTAATTGTTGTCGACATACAGAACGATTTTTTGCCCGGAGGGGCATTGGCGGTAAAAGATGGAGATCAAATTATTTCGACGGTCAATGAATTGATGCACAAATTTGATTTGGTCGTGGCCACGCAGGATTGGCACCCGAAGGATCATGGAAGTTTTGCATCAAACCACAATGGGAGGAAAGCCGGAGACGAGATCGAATTGTACGGTTTGAATCAAATATTATGGCCTGACCATTGCGTTCAAAATACACATGGGGCTGAATTCAGTGAAAAATTGGAGATCACCCGGTTTGACAAAGTGGTGCGGAAAGGTACGGATATTCTGATCGATTCGTATAGCGGTTTTTTTGACAATGGTAGAAAGAAGGATACCGGATTAAACGATTACCTGAAATCTCACCATGTGGAAGTCGTATTTGTTGTCGGGCTGGCCACCGACTACTGCGTGAAATTTACAGCCATTGATGCTGTCGAGTTGGGATATCGCACGTTTATTGTTCCGGATGCCACCAAAGCCGTGAATCTGCAGCAAGGGGATTTTGAAAGATCAATTGATGAGTTGGTATCCAAAGGAGTGCGCCCGTTTGATTCTTCGGAATTGTTATAAAAAAATGCCCGGAATAAAACTCCCGGGCATCCTTATTTATTTTTAAGATTCCGAATTACTTCACAGAATCGATATATTCAACAAGATCAACAACTTTGTGTGAGTATCCCATTTCATTGTCATACCATGAGACAACTTTTACGAAGGTAGGGCTAAGCTGGATGCCCGCACCTGCATCGAAGATCGAAGTTCTTGGATCGCCGATAAAGTCATTGGAAACAACAGCATCTTCCGTATATCCGAGCACGCCTTTCAATTCGCCTTCGGAGGCTTCTTTCATGGCAGCGCAGATTTCTTCATAAGTGGCTTCTCCCTTAAGTCTTGCCGTAAGGTCGACAACCGAAACGTCCGGTGTAGGCACTCTGAATGCCATACCTGTGAGTTTGCCATTCAATTCCGGGATAACTTTTCCAACAGCTTTTGCAGCTCCCGTAGATGATGGGATGATGTTTTGGCCGGCTCCTCTGCCGCCTCTCCAATCTTTCAAAGACGGACCGTCAACGGTTTTTTGAGTGGCTGTGGCAGCGTGTACGGTTGTCATCAATCCTTCTTCAATTCCCCACTTGTCATTCAAAACCTTAGCGATGGGGGCAAGGCAGTTTGTAGTACAGGAGGCATTGGATACAAAGTCCATATCGTTTGTGTATGAATCATTGTTCACACCCATAACAAACATTGGAGTGTCGTCCTTGGAAGGTGCAGACATGATTACTTTCTTAGCTCCGGCAGCGATATGTCCCTGAGCCTTTTCTTTAGTAAGAAACAAACCGGTCGATTCAACGACGTAATCGGCTCCGATAGCTCCCCAGTTCAGGTTTGCGGGATCTTTTTCAGCAGTTACCCGGATAGTATTTCCATTTACCACGAGCTGACCGTCTTTTACTTCTACCTCTCCGTCAAATTGACCATGGGTTGAATCATATTTCAGCATGTATGCCATATAGTCAACATCGATCAAATCATTAATTCCAACTACCTGAACATTAGATCTGTCTGCAGCAGCCCGGAATACCAATCTACCTATTCTTCCAAAGCCATTTATACCAATTTTAATCATTTACTTTTTGATTTAGAATGAAACAAAAAACCGAGCACAAAAGTAGTATGGTTTTCATAAAAAACAACTGATAAATGTCATGAAATAATGAACCGGGGTTAATTTTCTGTTAATTAATTTGATTTCTTATTTGTAAATAAAAAGCAGCTATCTATATTTGCACTCGCAAAACAAAAATGGTCCGTTCGTCTAGGGGTTAGGACGCCAGGTTTTCATCCTGGTAGCAGGGGTTCGATTCCCCTACGGACTACTTAAAACCCTCTCTGAGATATTTGGGGAGGGTTTTTTAATGTGTTCTGAAAAATTGTGGTTGGATTTGTGGTTGGACATCCATTTTTGTTCCCATACCTGACATGATTAATTCAATCCATATTTTAGTAAAGACGATGGTTTTCATACATAATTTTACAGTAATGTATATACCTTTGCCGCAAATATAAGCACATTGAATAGTTACTTAATATACCATCCTAGAAGACAAGAAACCATCGTAGGTGACCTTAAAATATATCATGACAGATTTGGCGGAAATGAAGACCCATATTTATTGTGTTTGTAAGTATAATATTTACACCGAGTTGATATATGTCAATTCCTCTATCATATAATATAGGCTCAATTATTCGGTCAACAATATGTCCAACAGTTGCATTCTTTATGAGCTATTGAGGTTGATATTGGCCATTCAATTTTGTGAAATTAGGGATTCTAATTGAGCTTCAATAAATAAAATGGCTTTTACATTGATACGATAATTAAATTTCAAAATCCAACATCATTGATGCACTACATTAGGAAATTCTCTTCAATCGTACTATTCATTCTTGTACCATCTTGAGAATAACTATTATGCAGCATAATATTTGTGTTTTTTCTGGTAGTTTTTAGGTGTGTCGTTTATGATACTTTTGAATTGTTTATTGAAGTTTGATAAGGTTTTATAACCACTTTCATAAGCAATTTGCGTAATGTTATACTCATCATCAATGAGAAGCTTACATGCATATCCTATCCTTGTTTCATTCAAAAACTGTTTGAATGTCTTTTTATTCCTTTTTTTGAAAAATCGACAAAATGCCGTTGTATTCATATTTGCAATATCTGCCACATCATCGAGGGATATATCATTCGAGATGTTATTGATGATAAATTCATATACCTTATCTATTTTATGGTTATTGATCTTGCTATAGGATTCGATAAATCCAATATTTGCTAAAATCTTAAAATCTTTTGTTTCAGCCATCAAGTTCAAAATGCTTATAAATTCCATTAACTGATTGTAGCCATTAAGGTGAATTAAATTTTTTATTTTCTCAGATATGAGACCGCAAAATTCATTTCCGAATTTCAATCCTTGCATTGAAAGTTTGAGCATCTCGTATATGTGAGACATTTCGGGAGCCTTCAAAAAACTTTCTCCAAGAAAGTCCATCTTAAAATGAAGTATGATTGCCTCAACAATAAGATCAGTATTTTCGAGATAAATACGGTCATTTTGCCATGAATGCGGTAAATTTGGACCTACAAGAACCAAATCACCCTGGTTGAATTCTTCAATACTATCGCCTATAAATCTTGTTCCAGAACTTTTAAGTATATAGACTATTTCCAGCTCATCATGGTAATGCCAGACTTTTGGGAAATATGGGAGTTTGTCTTTCCTGACACTTAAGGAAGTCAATTGTGGTCTGTTTACCTTTACATAATCCGGTTTCATAGATTAAATCTTTGCCTTTCTGTGTAATATTTTTTCAATCGAGCAAATTTTGTGTGCAAAACTGCAAAATAAGTAATAGTTATCCGAATAAAATGCTTCAATCTTTGTTAAAAGAATTTATATAAAATGAAATTGTCCTTTATTGATATAGCCGTATTTATCCTTTATATTATTGCTATAATCTCTGTTGGTTTGTGGAAATCCCGGACCAAAAAAGGGGAGGACAAAGATTCAACCGAATATTTTCTCGCAGGAAAATCTTTGCCATGGTGGATAATTGGAGCTTCCGTAATTGCCTCAAATATTTCAGCTGAGCAATTTATTGGTATGTCCGGATCGGGTTATGCCATAGGTCTTGGAATTGCAACATATGAATGGATTGGAGCGGTTGGATTATTGGTTATTGCCAAATTTTTCCTACCTATTTATCTTAAAAAAGGCATATTCACAATGCCTCAGTTTCTAGAAATGCGCTTTGATAAACGCGTGCGAACCATCCTTGCTGTTTTCTGGATACTTGTGTACATATTCGTCAATTTAACATCGGTATTATACTTAGGTGCATTAGCGCTCAATTCAATTCTGGGTATAAGAATGTTTTATGGGATCTTTGGGTTAGCTATCATTTCCGGTACATATACAATATATGGTGGACTTAAAGCAGTTGCCTGGACTGATGTGTTTCAGGTTTTCTTTTTAATCCTTGGCGGATTGTTTTCAACCTGGCTTGCACTAGAATCGGTCGGAGCTGGTGATGGAGTTATCGCAGGACTTACAACCCTGATCAATAAAGCACCGGATAAATTCGATATGATTCTTGATCCATCTCATGAGTTTTACCAGTATCTGCCTGGAATCGGAGTATTAATTGGGGGGTTATGGGTGGCTAATTTAAATTACTTTGGATGCAATCAATACATCATTCAGCGTGCCTTGGCTGCAAAAAGTATTAAAGAGGCACAGCTAGGTATGGCGTTTGCCGGGTATTTAAAAATACTAATGCCCGCTATCGTGGTTTTGCCGGGAATAGCTGCATTTGTTCTTGAAGCAAACATTTCTAAACCTGATGAGGCTTATCCCTGGTTGCTGAATACCTTTGTCACTACCGGATTAAAGGGGCTTTCTTTTGCTGCTTTGATTGCTGCTGTAGTTTCCTCGTTGAGCTCTATGACCAATAGCGCAGCAACGATATTTACTATGGATATTTATCAAAAATTCATTAATAAAAATGCCTCTGAAATCAAGAAGGTAAAAACTGGTAGAATCATGAGTAGTGTAGCTTTGTTACTTGCTGTTATTGTTGCGCCGTCACTATCTACGCTCGATCAGGCTTTTCAATTCATTCAGGATTTTACCGGATTAATTAGCCCGGGCATTGTTGCTGTATTTATTCTTGGATTATTTTGGAAAAAGGCTACTGCAAACGGTGCATTTTGGGCCACAATAGTTACAATTCCAATTTCCTTTGTTTTGGAAAAATATATATTTCCTGGAATGCCATTTATAGACAGAATGGGTTTGACATTTCTGATTCTTTGTGCAGTAATTATCATTATCTCACTTTTTGAAAATAAAGGTAATCATCCAAAAGCAGTTAATATTAAAAAATCGATGTTTTATACCGGACCGGTTTTTAATGTAGCATCATTAGGAATTTGTATAATCCTGGCATTGATTTATACATTATTTTGGTAACGGATCAAACTATAATGATTGCAGAGATAAATATTAGAATGAAATTATTTGAGGTACTAGAATTATTTTAGAATACAATACACACAGATAGGATGAAACCTTGGAAAAACGATAATGAGCTTTTTGACATGATGAAGAAAGAGCTATTCTCCGCAGTTGTAGGAGATATCATGGATAAACACGGTTTGTTGCATCAGTTTCTGCCTCCAAGTATTCAACCCTTGCGGGACGATATGGTTGTAGTTGGACGGGCAATGCCCGTGCTTGAAGCTGATACTTTTGAGGAAATTTCCAAAGTCAGCAAAAATCCACTGATGTCCAGGCCATTTGGCTTAATGCTTGAAGCATTGGACGATATTAAAGAAAATGAAGTTTATTTATGCACTGGCGCCTCTCCAAAATACGCTTTGTGGGGAGAGATTATGAGCACAAGAATCAAATACCTTGGGGCTGCAGGAGCAGTGGTCGATGGATATTCAAGAGATACCAAAGGAATATTGGAGCTGGATTTTCCAACATTTTCTTATGGCAGGTATGCACAGGATCAGGCCCCGCGCGGTAAGGTGATCGATTTCAGAACTCCCATCGAAATCGGAGGCGTGAAAGTACATTCAGGCGACATCATATTCGGAGACCTGGATGGCGTTTGTGTAGTGCCACAAGAATATGAGCCGGATATTATTTCTGAATCCTGGGAAAAAGCAAACGGTGAAAAGGTAGTAAAAAAAGCTATTGAAAACGGCATGAGCGCTGTTGAAGCATTCGGAAAATATGGAATAATGTAACTGATTTTTTTAACATGAAAACGACAGAAACTATTAAAATGATTTGCAATTCAAGATTTAGACTCCTCTTAATCCTGAGTTTTTTTTTGTTTAACAATACATTCGGCCAGGATGTTATCCTGGAAAAAACTAAGAATTTCCCCTATCAAATACCAAGATTATCTCCAATCCCATCAGAAGTTGAAGGTGTAAAAAATCCCAGACTATCTTTAAATGGAGATTGGAATTTTGCAATTCAGGAGAGACAAAACGGGACTATACAGGTGCCAGGTGAGTGGGAAATGCAGGGATATTTTGTTAAGGAAGGTGAAACTGCAACATATAGCAAGAGTTTTTCTATTTCTGAAGATTGGAATAGGAGAAAGATTAAGATCCGTTTCGATGCAGTAAGTTCTCATGCCATTGTAAAGGTAAATGGAAATGTTGTCGGCGAACATGAAGGAAGCTTTGTGCCTTTTGAATTTGACATTACCGATTTTGTAAACTTCAATGGGAGAAATATGCTGGAGGTTGATGTTCAGGCGCTTACTATTTCCGACAGGATGTCCGCATTATCGCAGTACGCGTCACATACTGTTGCTGGAATAATAAGAAAGGTAACCTTGTTTGTGTTACCCGAGGTAAATATTTCTGATATATATGTCACAACAACATTCGACTCGAAGTTCAAACATTCAAATCTTAATCTGGCAACTACTATTGCTAACGAATCCCAACAGCAAACTTCAGTTCAGATTAATTATATTCTACAGGACGCAACTGGAAAGGTAATTCTGGACAAAACAATTTTTCCTGAGCAAGCTGTAAATTTTGGCAAAGAGTTTAAAAAGGAGGATGTTTTCACCGTCCGAAATCCTGAACACTGGAACCCAGAACATCCATATTTGTATAATCTCACCACCAATTTGTCTATAAATGGGAAACAAGCCCAAAGGTTAACTCAAAAGATCGGGTTTCGGCAAGTTCAGATAAATGGCAATCAGGTTTTTGTGAATGGAAAACCAATTAAATTACATGGTGTTAATCGTCATATTGTTCATCCACTGACAGGGAGAAGCATCTCACCTGAACTTTGTCGGAAAGATGCTGAGCTATTTCGAGAAGGCAATTGCAATTATATCCGCACATCACATTACCCCCCTTCTGAAGAATTTCTTCATGCTGCTGATGAATTGGGGCTGTTCGTTGAAAGTGAGGCAAACCTGAATTGGATCCAACACCATGCTTCACCTATCTGGCGCAAATGGAATTACCAGGATATTCAATATCTTCCCTACATGTTACAGGCGAACATTGAACGAATCTCAGCTTCAAAAAATCATCCGTCTGTCATCATCTGGTCCATCGCGAACGAATCAAGGTGGAGCCCATTGTGGGATAGAGTTAATACAGTGGTGAAAGAAATTGATCCTTCAAGACCAACCACATTTCATGATCAATGTTGGGGTAGTTTTAATAATGCAGGCAGTAAAGCAGATATTGCCGTATATCATTATCCAAATGCCTTAGGACCTGCAAAATGCGATGAAAATACAAAAAGGCCAACACTATTTGGAGAATATGATCATTTATCTTGCTACAACCGTAGAGAACTTGTAACTGATCCCGGTATACGAAGTGCTTATGGACCTATTCTTTCACAAATGTACGATTCGGTGTACTACCACAAAGGTTGCCTGGGCGGGGCGATATGGAGTGGGATTGACGATACATTTCACATGCCTGATGGTCGTGTCGTCGGGTATGGCCCATGGGGTCCTGTTGATGGTTGGAGACGTGCTAAACCTGAGTATTGGGGAATGAAAAAGGCTTATTCACCGGTAAAAGTTATAAATAAAGATCAGGTGCATATTTCAAATGGGAAAGTCCTTTTACAAATCGAAAACCGCTACGATTTCACTAACCTGGATCAAATTAGAGTAATAGTTAAAATAGATGGGAAGGAGCAAGTAGTAAAAACAAAAATTCAGGCCAGAAGCAGCGGTTTCCTGGAAATACCTGTGCCAAAGGATAGTAAAGAGCTCTATATCTCATTCATAGACCCAAGAGGGTTTATTGCAGATGAAGAACGTATCCAGTTGCAAAAGGAAAAATCACAAGTGAATTCAAAAAGCATACAAGAATTTATATTGGTTGAAAAAACGCTCGCCTGGCATATTAATTCAGAAAACCAGCGGTTCATTATCAGCAAAGAATCAGGGATCATAACATCTGCATTTGTAGATAACAAACTTGTGTTGGAGCAGGGGCCGGTATTTGGAATTGTGCCAATGAACAATGAAAATGGCGGTAAGCCAAACGTGGCAAATTCAACTTATCAAAATAATATTAATATCATAAAAGACTATCCCTTCTACACACTGTTTGCAGAAAACCTTTCGGTTGAAAAATTTGATAATGGGGAAATTTTTGTGAAAATGGACATAACCTACAAGGAAGGACATGGTGAGCAGACTTACCTGTTTAAGAATGATGGTGTTGTAGAAATTGCCTATAAAGTAATCTACGGTAAAAATCAAATTGAACCCCGGCAATATGGAATGATTTTTAAATTGCCAAAATCCATGGAAAAGTTAAGCTGGGAAAGGACAGGGGGGTTCTCGACCTATCCTAATGATGACATTAGCAGAAATCATGGAACTTCATTGCTAAATGCAAGACACCTGGCAATTGTGGAGCCAATCGGTGAAAAACCCGCTAAACTCTGGAAAGATGAAGCTAACGATTTGGGGAGCAGAGATTTCCGTTCCACAAGGTCAAATATTAAGTGGGTACGGTTACAAAATGACCAGGGGCATGGAGTTCTGGTGCAGTCAGATAACAATCAGGCTTCAAGATGTTGGCTTCAGGATGAGCGCATTCAATTGCTTATTGCTGATTACAACAATGGAGGAGCGGAACCTTTTTATGGAGGATTATATAGAGAGGGACGAATTGAGATTAAAAAAGGACATGTTATTGAAGGAAAAATTAATTTTTCTCTTTATTAAATTCATAAATCAATTACGATTGCAAATTCATTTAATTAGGAGATTGATTAGTTTAAATGATACAAACTTTAAGGACCCGGTTCATGTGCATTAAAACATGTGATTGTAAGCCCATGATTGTTAAAACTTCCGTTTAAAAAAACAGAAAAGAAATATGAAAATAACAGATGTGAAAGTTTGGCTAGTTGAAGGAGTGAAATACAACTGGACCTTGTTAAAGATATTTACAGATGAAGGTGTGACAGGTGTCGGAGAATCTACAAACTGGCCGGGAAGCCCAATAGTTGAAGCTGCCACAAAACACATTGGAGAAAGAATAATCGGCATGGATCCCGTGAATATAGATTTTATCTGGGCAAAGCTGTATAGGGATCTCAACTGGGTTGGACCATTTGGAGCAAGCATGTGTGCCATTAGTGGTATTGATATGGCATTGTTGGATTTAAAGGCTAAATCTCTTGGCATACCGTGCTATCATTTATTGGGGGGGGCATTCAGGACAAAAATTCCGCTCTATGCTAATTATTGGTTTACAAAAGGCGATCATAGTCAAGATGATTATGCCAGACAGGCGAAAGAAGTAATAGCTTCGGGCTTTACGGGATTAAAATTTGATCCTTTCGCACATACCAATTACTTCTATGGTGAAGATCTAAATACCAATCTTTCACTGTCCGCATCACAACAAGACAGGGCATATAATATCAGCAAGAAAGTGCGCGAGGCAGTTGGTCCGGAGGTTGATATTATGATCGAGACTCATGCCATGCTGAATTTTCAGGTTGCTTTGAAAATGGCTGATCGCTTGCAAGAGCTTGATATCACATGGTATGAGGAGCCAGTAGGACCTGAAAATTTTAAAACATTGAAAGCTTTTCGGGAAAGAGTCAATCCAAAAACCACGATATGCGTTGGCGAAAGGCATTATACCAGGTATGGAATACGTGAGGTGCTGGAAAACAATCTTTGCGACATTATAATGCCTGATATCACACGTTGTGGCGGACCTTCGGAAATGAAGCGAATGAGCACTATGGCAGAAACATATAATGTACTTTTAGCCCCACACAATCCGAATGGTCCTCTTTCTTCTCTGGCAAGCGGTCATGTATGCGCATCTGTACCCAATTTTTTCCGTCAGGAATTCATTTTCAATGATGTTAAATGGAGAGACAAAGTTATTGATCATCCGATTGAAATCGAAGATGGTAAACTTATATTGTCCGATCGGCCAGGATTGGGAGTTGATTTGGTAGAGGAGGAGATGGAAGCACACCCTGGAATAAGGGAAGCCCGAGATGGATTTTATGTATAACATATCCTATGCTATTACGGATATTTGCCAGAAGTAATACTGCCAAAATTGTAAGTTTGATCTATAAATCTAATCTTTTATATCAGGTTACTGAATATAAATAGACAAATCATCTGATTTATAATTTATATCTGTAGGTAAAAATTATTACTATATCATGTACATTAATTCAATGAAGGAGATATAAATTTTAACTCAATATAACATTTCGCCACCAGCCAGTATGTGTGAAATTTGTCACTATTATGGAATTGGAAGTCGGAAATTGCAAAAACTCGTTTTAATCAAACCTCATCGTGGATTAATAGCAATATATCAAACAGTATAATTGAAAATAAAATAGTCACACAATAAATTTTAACAATATGAATAAGCAGAAAGTAGCCATATATTTATTTGGCATGCTGTTGTGGGGCTGTAGCAATCGGCAAGAAATAAAAAATATTGAAGTGTTCGGTGTGGAAAATCCGATTGTGCTACTAAACGGTACCTGGAAGTTTTCTATGGTGCCGCCAGAAAAATTCTGGGAAAACGACGTTGACTTTCAACGTTGGTCTGATATCCTTGTCCCTGGAGAATGTCAAATGCAGGGATTTGCCATAAAGCATGATCGTCCATACGCTTACAAAACAACATTTCAAGTTCCACCAGATTATCTTGGACAGCAGATTTTGCTAAATTTTTATGGCGTCTATAGCTATGCCCGGGTGTGGGTAAATGGACAATTTGTTAGAGATCATTTTGGCGGATTTACAAAACGGAGCTGTGATATTACCGGTATTGTTTCTGCAGGAGAAAAGGCAATTTTAACTGTTGAAATTGTGGACCGCACAGATGATATATCTTATGGCAGCGGGTATGCCAAACACCAGATCGGCGGTATTTTACGTGATGTAGAACTGGCTGCGCTTCCAAAACAGAATTTCAGGAAATTGCATTTTGAAACCGATTTAGATGAAAACTATAAAAACGCCGAACTGAAAGTCGCTTATGAATTGAATCAAAATTCTCCGGTAAAAATTAAAATTAAGTTACTGGATGCTAAAAAAAACCTGGTCATGGCCTTGGAGGAAGAGGCTAAATCTCAATCCGGGCAAATTTCAATCCCAATTGAAAATCCAAGGAAATGGGATGCAGAACACCCGAATTTATACACTGTTATTACATCCTTAATTGAACATGGAGAAACAACATTTAAAATTTCCAAAAATATTGGTTTTCGCGAAGTAGTATTAGATCGAAACAGGCTGCTTGTTAATGGGAAACCGGCATGCCGATTCGATAAAATTGATGGAGAAAATATCTTATTTATCAATGATATGTGGGATTATAACAGTTTACTTTGGGGAAATTATATGAAGTTAATTCCCTCTGAAAATGAATGGCAGGGCCAGATTTTTATGAAAATTTCAAATTAGTATGTGATGTTACCTATAGACTTAAAAAATAAAATAGCTATTGTAACTGGTGTGTCAAGCGGTATTGGCGCTGGTGTAGCCAAAGTGCTGGCACAGGCAGGGTGCAATGTGAGTGGCTGTAGCCGAACTGAAAAATCAAATGACAAGGTAATTTCATTTATTGCCTCGATTGAAAAATATGGCCGGCAGGCATTTTATCAGTCTGTTGATGTTAACCAACCCGACCAGATACATTCATTTGTTAAAAGTGTTGGAGAATATTTTGGACAAATTGATCTGGTTGTCTCCAATGCTGGTGTAAATTTCTTTAAGGGGGCCGAGCAATGCACTGATATCGAATGGGATCAAAACATCGACCTTAACCTGGCATCCCATTGGCGTTTGGCAAAGTTTTGCAAGCCATGGTTGGAGAGGTCGGAGAATGGTGTTTTCCAGGTTATGTCTTCGAATCATGCCTATTCCAGCATTCCGGGATGTTTTCCATACAATGTTACAAAGACGGCATTAACCGGACTTGTAAGAGCTTTGGCCATTGAGTGGGGACCTGCAATACGAGTTGTGGGTATTGCTCCAGGATTTATTGAAACTCCGGGTAATGATCTTTGGTTTGATTCTTTCTCTGATCCGCAGAAGGAACGAAATCGAACAATTCAACTTCACCCTACTGGGAAGCTCGGTACTTCCGAAGAAATCGGTGGTCTATGTGCCTTCCTTGCAAGTGATTATGCTAATTTTATGACTGGGACAACATATCTTGTCGATGGAGGCAGATCAGCATTGATGCAGGATAATTGATGAAAACTGATTTATTTATAAGTGCTGGTAATTGTTTAGGAGAAGGACCTGTTTGGGACCACAAACGAAATGAGCTTTTGTGGGTGGATATTGAATGTCAACTATTATGTTTTTGTAATACGGATACAGGAGATATCACTGTGCTTGAAATGGATAGTATGATTGGAGCAGCAGTTCCCGTTGATGAGCAATCAAAATATCTTGTTGCTCTTCAAAGTGGTATAAAATTATTTGACAGGGCGACGGGAAAATACCAAACTTTGGCTGATCCTGAAAGTCATCTCCCGATGAATAGATATAATGACGGCAAATGTGATCCGGCCGGAAGATTTTGGATTGGTAGTATGTCAGTCGATTTGAAAATGGGTGCAGGATCATTGTACTGTATAGGACCGGATAATCAAGCACTTAAAAAAAAATCGAATATTACCATTTCCAACGGGATTGCCTGGTCTTCTGATCATTCATTAATGTATTATATTGATACACCAACACAAAAAATCCGGATTTTTAACTACGACATAAACACTGGAGACATTACACATGCAAATGCTGAAATATTGATCCCGAAGTCATATGGAGCTCCGGACGGTATGACAATTGATGAGAATGGAAATCTCTGGGTCGCATTATGGGGAGGTTTTGCTGTAGGATGTTGGGATTCAAAATCTGGAAAATTGCTGAGGAAAATAGAAATTCCTGTGCCTAATATAACCAGTTGCGTATTTGGAGGTAAAAATCTGGACAAACTGTTCATAACAACAGCACGTTCAGGTTTAAGCGAAATTGAGCTTGAAAAATATCCATCAAGTGGAGATGTTTTTATTGCCGACGTAGGAGTAAAAGGGATAAAGACAAGTTTTTTTAATTGCTAAAATAAAGACAAATCGTATATTTTTTCTCAATAAAATTCCATTACTCGTTGTTTTTCAGTTGATTAAGTTCTGTAGCGATGCCTTAAGTAATAGCTTTTCAAGAGATACATAAGAGATGTCAAAGTATTTTTATCCATAGATTTTAGTTTTGTCAGAATGACACAATTGCCGAGCTAGAGTAATGCGTGCCAAGCTATAGTAATGCGTCCTCGGCATTTTTATCACAACCGTAAAATTTGATTTGCTAAATAAATCCTTTTGGATTAAACAATTAGCATTTTGTATTGCTCGAATCAAAACACATAGCATTAGTATGATTGGTCGGTTTTATATCACAAAATTGCCCAAAATCAATATGGGTCGAAAAAATGGGCAAAAATAGTTGATAATGTTGCAATAAAAGAAGGAGTTTTGGATTTCGACAGAAAGTAAATTTGAATAGTAAAACTGTTGTAATGAGGTTTTTATTCGACTGCATTACAATTTATTATTCACCACAAAATTATTCCATATGGAAAGAACCATTGTTAAAAAACAAGAAAATTAGAGAATTTATTTTAGTGAAAAAAAGTATCAAAAAAAATGAAAAAACTATTTACAATGGAATTTTTGCCTGGGGCTAAATTATTGAGTAAAGGAGTATTTTTAATGCTATTCTTAGCAAATTTTGCCTTGGTTGCAAACGGAGGAATTTCAGAACCTCACATGCAAGAGAAAACGATCACAGGAACGGTGACAACAGATGAAGATAATACAGGTTTGCCTGGAGTAAATGTGATCTTAAAAGGGACTTCAATTGGTACAGTGACTGATATTGAAGGAAACTATAAAATTGACGTTGAAGGTGAGAGCGCAATTTTAGTTTTTAGTTCAGTTGGTTATGCCGTTGAGGAATTAGCTGTTGGAAATAAAACAGTTATAGATGTAGCCTTAACTCCTGATATCAAAGCCTTGGAGGAAATAGTTGTAGTTGGTTATGGCGAGCAGAGAAAGGTTAATATTACAGGCGCGGTTGCAACAATTGATAAAGAATTAATTGAAAACCGTCCCATTACGAATGGAACGCAGGCCTTGCAAGGTGTTACAGCCGGTGT
Organism: Cytophagales bacterium; assembly: GCA_022360055.1. Taxonomy (GTDB): domain Bacteria; phylum Bacteroidota; class Bacteroidia; order Cytophagales; family Cyclobacteriaceae; genus JAAUQL01. The sequence goes on from JAKSDO010000026.1 coordinate 21,589, forward strand.
TTTTGTTCACCAGAACTCCGGCCAACCGGGTAATGATGCAGCCACGATCAGAATCAGGGGATTTGGTACGCTTGGGAATAATAATGCCCTAATCATTGTAGATGGAATTCAGGGATCACTGAATGACATAAATCCTAATGATATTGAAAATATATCTGTATTGAAGGATGCGGCATCAGCTTCCATTTATGGAGTACGTGGTGCTAATGGCGTGGTATTGGTGACAACCAAAAGAGGCAAAAAGGGTAAAATGAGTATAAATTATAACGGCTACTATGGATGGCAGGAAGCCACAACATTACCAGATGTTATTACAAATTCTTCTCAATACATGGAAATGTTTAATGAGGCAGTATTAAACGAAGATCCTACTGCTACGACTCCATTTACCCAGGATCAAATTAATGAATTCAATACGTATGATCCGTACGTTACACCAAACACCGACTGGAACGACTTAGCTTTCAGAACAGCTAAAATTACGGATCACAATGTGACTTTTTCAGGTGGAACTGACAACGTGAACTATGCTGTATCTTTAAGTTATCTTAATCAGGAGGGAATTTTTATTGGTACGGATAAAGAAAGATATAACATTAGAATTAACCTGGATTCAAAGGTATCTGAAAAGTTTAATTGGGGAATCAGTTTATCGGGAAGTCAAACTGAAATAAACGAACCTACAGGAGGCGCGGGAGCTACCATTACCAATGCCATGCGTGCTGCCCCTATGCATGTTCCTTTTCTTGAGGACGGAAGATATGGAAATACATGGTTAAGTATTCTGAACAAGAACTATCAACACCCGATATCTATGGCTACAGATGGTGAAAACAATGATCAAATAGGTCAGGTATTGGGGAACATTTTTGCAGAGTTGGAAATTGTAAAAGGTTTGAAATTTAAACAAGTTGCAGGAGTTCAGCGATATTCTAGTCTGAATTCCAAATTTGCGCCTAAAGAGTTTTCTTACGATCCCAAAACGTTTACTCCGGGTGCGATAGAAAACAGATCATGGCGGGATATGGAAAACGCTCATAGAGATTTAACTCGAATTGAGTTGGTTAGTACACTTACCTATCAAAAGACCTGGGATAACCATGATGTTTCTGCCATGGTAGGATATAATCAAATAAGCAGCAGAGAGGATAAATTTAATGGAGGGATAAATGGATTGCCTGAGAACAACCAACTAAGAGAGTTAGATGCAGGATCCACAAGTATGGCTACAGGAGGAAGTAGCTTGGACCTTGGACTTAAATCGCTTTTCGGTAGGTTGAATTATATTTATAATAATAGATATCTATTTGAAGCAAATTTAAGATATGATGGTTCATCGAGATTTGCCAAGGAAAACCGGTGGGGATTTTTCCCATCCGCATCATTGGGCTGGATAATATCAGAAGAAGCTTTTCTTGCAAGCTCGTACTGGATAGACAATCTTAAGTTAAGAGTTTCTTACGGTCAGCTTGGAAATGATCAAATTACGCCATTCCAATATCTTCCGACAATAAGCTTAGGTCAGGATTATACCTTTAATGGACAAATGGTTGGAGGTGCTGCCCAGACAAAGCTTGAAAACCCGGATATAACCTGGGAAACCTCTATTCAGAAAAATATAGGTCTGGATCTGGCTGCTTTTAAAGGTAAACTGGGCGTGGAATTAGATTATTTCGAGAAAGAAACCAAAGATATACTGGCTACCATTAACATTTCACAGGTAATTGGGGCACTTAGTCCTCCATTTGTTAATTTGGCTTCAGTAAAAAACAATGGGTTTGAAATGTTATTAAATCATAAAAATGAAGTTGGAGATTGGACCTATGGTGCAGATGCCAATTTTACATGGCTGTTAAATAATGAAGTTGTTGACCTTCCGGTGCCTCAAAAAGGATATAGACTGCGACAAGAAGGCGAAATGATGGATTCTTTCTACGCGATTAAAATGTTGGGAGTATTCCAGGATCAAGGTGAAATCGACGAGCATAAAGTGCAGCCGGATGCCAAGCCTGGGGATATTAAATTTGAGGACTTTAATGATGATGGTAGAATTGATAATGAGGACAGGCAGGTTGTTGGAAGGTCAATACCGGAGTTTGTGTATGGATTTTCATTGAGAGCAGGATACAAAGGATTTGCGCTCTCTGCAATGTTCCAGGGAATTAAAAATGTAAATTCTTCTACTGAAGAAGAGATGAAACCATTCTTCAATGGCGCCGGTGTCACTACAAGGTATTTAGATTCCTGGACCTCAGAAAATAAAAGCAATGAACTTCCAAGATTAACAAGAGGTACTTATCAGCCAAATTGGCGTCAATCGTCATTTTTGGTACAAGATGCTTCGTATCTCAGATTAAAAAACGTACAATTCTCATATACGTTCCCAACTGAAATGATCAAAAAGGCAAAAATGAGTTACCTTAAGTTATACATTAATGCCCAGAATCTGCTGACCTTTACTAATTATATTGGACTGGATCCTGAAAAAGATCCGTTCAAATCAAGAGGGAGTTATCCTAATGTTGTTGTAACCACATTAGGACTTAATGTTCAATTTTAATTATTGATAACAATAAAATGAAAAAATCATGAGATATTCATTGAAAATATTATTAGGCATTATCATGCTTATTGGTACGCATGCTTGTAACGATGTACTTGAAACCTCCCCTTCTACACAGCTTTCCCAAGACACTTTCTGGAAAACAACTAATGATGCAGAATTGGGATTAAATGGAATTTACCGGATTCTTGGTGGTTACTGGTTGTATGGGGGTCAAATCTATCTGGATGTAATCAGTAATAACTCATACAATAATTATCCTTGGGAAGGTTATACCGCTTTAGCAAATGGGACGCACGATGCCAATCAACCGGGTTGTGTTAACGGAAGATGGTCAACGTGTTGGAGAGGTATAGGTCGGGCAAATACCTTCCTGGCAAACATTGACAATGTCGATATGGATGATAATCATCGTGAGAAAATGAAAGCAGAGGCTTTATTTTTAAGAGCCGTATTTTACATCAATTTGGTGGATTTTTATGGCGGTGTACCGATATTACTTGATGCTCCTAACCTGGAACAAGGAACAGAGCCCAGGGCTACAAAAGAAGCTGTTATCAATCAAATCCTTATAGACCTTGATGCCGCTGCAGCAAAATTACCAGACTCATATTCAGGAAGTGATGTTGGTAGGGCAACCAAGGGTGCAGCAATTGGCATGAAGACAAGAGTATTGTTATACGATGAAAAATGGACTGAAGCTGCAGCAGCAGCTGAGGATGTAATGGATTTGGGTTATGGTCTTTTCGGTGACTATGGTGATTTATTCTTACCGGAAAATGAAAATAATGAAGAAATAATATTTGATGTTCAGTTTAAAAGCCCAGAGTTTGGACATGCATGGGACACGTATATTTCTCCTTTGGGTGGTGCGACAAACGGTTGGTCATCATTGGTGCCTATGCAAAATTTAATTGATGATTATGAAATGATTGATGGATTGTCAATAGATGAATCACCGTTGTATGATCCTGATAATCCATTCAAAGATCGTGATCCAAGATTTGAGAGAACCTTTTGGTATCCGGGCACAACTATTAGTGGTACACCCTTTGATCCATCCTCAAGTTATACAGGGTATGCCTACAGAAAGTATACCGAATATGATGAAAATCCTCGGCCTTTTATTCCATATCCCAATGGTTCCCAAACAAATGCTATTGTAGTCAGGTATGCAGATATACTTCTCATGTATGCGGAAGCTCAAAATGAAGATGTTGGCCCGGATCAAACAGTATATGATGCAATAAATGCAGTACGAAGAAGGGCGGATATGCCGCTTATTCCTCCTGGAAAAACCCAGGATGAAATGAGACAGATAATCAGACATGAAAGGAGAATTGAGTTGGTTTTTGAAGGTTGGCATTATAAAGATCTTCTGAGGTGGGGAATTGCACAGGATGAAATTGATGGACTTGTAGATCCGGGAGGAACAAGAAAATTCAATGAAGATCGCGACACACTCTGGCCAATTCCTAGCAGGGAGTTTGATATCGAGGGGACACCTCTGGAGCAGAATCCGAATTATGGAAAATAGCATTGTCTATAAATTTTTAAGCAAAAAAGGAATATGCTGAAGAAATCAGCATATTCCTTTTTTGTTTTAGGCGATGTGAATTGAAGATCTTCAGCTTGCTGTAAGATGGAGAAAAAAAATCAACCTTTCTTTGTTGACTCTCAGTGGGACTTAATAAAAACGGTAAAATTTGTCAACTATTGAATACATGCTGATACTCTTCCCGATTATTGTACGCACTATAAGATTTTTTTATAGAAATACGCTCTATTGGAATAGCAAAAACATGAAAAGAAAGACACTATTGAATTTTACCTGCTTTAATTCCTATTTATTTTAGGATGCTAAAAAGTAATAGACACAGACTTATTCTTAATGAATTATTATCGCATGATAGCATAAGGGTTAATAAATTGAGGAAAATACTAAATGTTTCTGTAGATACTATTATAAGAGATCTTAAAGAGCTTGAGGCAAATGGTCAGCTAATTAAAGTACATGGTGGGGCAATTCGACAATCTTATATACCAAGTTTTAAAAAGCGAAAAATCCAACAAATAAAAATAAAACATAACATCGGAAAAAAGGCCCGCAATCTGCTTGAAGATGATCAGCTCTTGCCATTTTCTTTTCGAGGCATTAATATAATTTAAAATTGTGATGCGTTGAAGTACCGTATAGTAGATCATACACGAATAATCAACTATTTGGTTGTATTTCATCCATTTTATATTTCCATCTTAATTTTTGCTTAGATTGTTTTGTAAAGTTGTAAAAACTAATCAAACGAATATATATTCATGTGTTACTCACACGAATGGTAAAGTCGTATTATTTTCTGTTTTAATACTAATCAGTTTCTTTTCCTGTACGAAAAGGTCGCAGGAAAAAAGGAATAATGATTTATTGGTCAATAATGAAGAAAAACTTTTTTCGATAATTGATCCGTCAAAAAGTGGGATTAAATTTAAGAATACATTACCCGAAAGTGCTGCAATGAATAGTTTGGTGTATGAGTACTATTATAATGGCGGTGGTGTTGCAATAATCGATGTTAACAATGACGGACTCTCGGATGTGTATTTCACTTCAAATTTGAATGAGAACAAACTTTACCTAAATAAAGGGAACCTGCAATTTCAGGACATAACAAAGCATGCTAGAGTAGGAGGAAAGAAAGGATGGACAACAGGAGTGACTGTTGTCGATATTAATAATGATGGCTTGATGGATATTTACGTGTGCAGGTCTGGCAGATTTGAAAATGATGATATTCGAAGAAATGAATTATTTATAAACAAGGGGATAATGAATTCATTTCCGGTATTTGAGGAGGATGCATCCTCTTATGGTTTAGATGATCCGGCTTTCTCGACACAAGCTACTTTTTTTGACTATGACTTAGATGGCGATCTTGATATGTTTCTTTTAAATCATAACATTGACGTAGATCAATCTATTGAAATCAAAAAAGCAAAGTTGGTGAAAGATCCTTTGATCGGGGATAAACTTTTTCGCAATGAAGGAAATGGTTATTATAAAGATATTAGTGCATTTGCAGGAATTATTGGAAATCCAATAGGATTTGGCTTAGGGGTATCTATTGGAGATTTGAATAACGATAGATGGCCTGATATTTATGTTACTAATGATTATTCGGAAAAGGACTATTTATACCTGAATCAGCAGGATGGTACGTATGCAGAAGTTCTTGAGAAAGCTATTGGACATCTTTCTCATGCTTCCATGGGTGTGGATATGGCTGACTTGAATAATGATGGGTGGGCAGATATATTTGTTCCAGACATGATTGCCGAAGATCACTATGGAATTAAAACAAGTATAAGTAGTAAAAGCCGGAAACTTTTTTGGAGCCAAGTGACAGATGGTCTTTATTTTCAATACACAACTAATACACTGCAATTAAACAGCGGTGTACCTGAGAATTTGACCACACCTGTTTTTTCAGAGATTGCACACCTTGCAGGAGTATCAAATACAGATTGGAGTTGGAGCCCATTATTAATCGATTTTGACAATGACGGGTATAAAGATATTTTTATTTCAAATGGGATTAAACGGGATTTTATAAACTATGATTTCAACCTGTATCGAGAAAAACGACAAAAACAGTTCATCGATGATAAGAGCAGAAATCTAAATCAGGTGATGCTGGATTTGGTAAGGCTTACGCCCACGAGGGCTAAGATTAACTACATTTTCAAAAATAATGGAGATTTGACATTTAGTAATAAAAACAACAATTGGGGCATGGGCGGGCCCTCTTATTCGAATGGCGCTGCATACGCAGATCTTGATAATGATGGTGATCTCGATATAATTGTGAATAATGTGGATAAGGAAGCATTAATTTACAGAAACAATACTTCGGAACTAATGGATAATCACTATTTACAAGTCCGACTTGCTGGTGTTGAGGGGAATTCTGATGGTATTGGAACGAAGATAAAAATCCAACACGACGGTATGATGCAGGTGCAGGAACTCTTTTTTACGAGGGGTTATCAATCGGCTATGGAAAATAGAATTCATTTTGGTCTTGGGAAAGATACAATAGTTGATTACATGGAAATACAGTGGCCAGACCAAAATGTTCAAATATTAGAAAAAATTCAGGCTGATCAGATGATTCAAATAGATTATGAGAAATCCGATATCAAGGTGAGAGAGCAAACAATTAAGAATTTATTTTTTGATGTAACGGCCAAAATTAATATTAAACACGCACATCGAGAAAACACATTTGATGACTATGATCGTGAAGGACTACTCCCATACAAATATTCACGTCTGGGGCCTGCCTTGACAGCAGGTGATGTAAACAATGATGGGTTGGAAGATTTCTATATTGGCGGAGCCAAGGGGTACCCGGGTAGCCTGTACATGCAAAAATCTGATGGCAATTTTGTAAAATCAAAGAATCAGCCGTGGAGGGAACATCTACAAAGTGAAGATATTGGAGCGTTGTTTTTTGATGCAGAAAATGATGGAGATCTGGACCTGTATGTTGTAAGTGGTGGAAATGAATTTGAAATACAGGCTGAAGAGTTACAGGATCGTCTGTATATTAACAATGGTCAGGGAAATTTTTCATATTCAATCGAAACCTTACCTGCAATGCTTATCAGTGGATCAATGGTAATTTCTCAAGATTATGATAATGATGGAGATCAGGATTTATTTGTCGGAGGCAGGATAGTACCCGGGAAATATCCATTTCCGACAGACAGCTATATATTGCGAAATGATAGCAAAAGTGATCGTGTACTTTTCTCCAATGTTACAGCAGAGGTCGCCCCGGAATTGTTGAATATTGGTTTAGTTACAGATGCGACCTGGTGTGATTTGAACAACGATACGTACCACGACCTCATTGTAGTTGGCGAATGGATGCCAGTAACAATATTTCATAATGAGGGAGGAGTTTTTAAAAAAATCGGCAAAACCGATAACCTAAATGATGCTCATGGGTGGTGGCAAAGTATTGCAAATTCTGATTTTGATAATGATGGCGACCAGGATTTAGTAGTTGGGAATTTAGGTTTAAATTATAAATTCAATGCAAGCAAGGAAGAACCTTTTGAAGTCTATGTAGGCGATTTTGATAACAATGGAAATTCTGATATCATATTAGCGTATCATCAGGGGGGCAAACTATTTCCGGTAAGAGGATTAACATCAATATCAGATCAGATGCCATTTGTTCGTCAAAAATATCCAAAATTTCATAATTATGCTCAGGCAACACTCATTGATATTTTTGGAGATGAAAAATTAGCTGAATCCCTGCATTATCAGGCAGCAACTTTTGCATCTTCATATATTGAAAATTTTGGTGAATTTAACTTTGCAATGAGCTCGCTTCCTAATTATGCCCAGGTTTCACCGATACTTACAATGAAAGTGCTGGATATTGACAGTGATGGAATAAATGATATTATAGTTGCGGGAAACTTATACGATTTGGAAATTGAGTCGCCAAGGATGGATTCCGGTATAGGACTATTACTTAAAGGAGATGGCAAGGGAAATTTCAATTCACTGACAGCACAGAATAGTGGCTTGTATATTATGGGCAATGTTAAGAAAACAGTGTTCATTGAAGTAGGAGAGAAAAAAGAAAAAGCCATTCTTGCAGCAATTAACAACGGAAATGTTCGTCTTGTGAAATTAAATAACTCAAATTAGTAAATGGTCATGTTCCGAAATTAGCGATATCACAATGGAAATTTGGTATAGCCTACAAGAGTAATAGTTTTATACAAATCAGACTTAATTTCATGCCAATCAATTAAATACTTTTTAATTGCAAAGAAAGTTGTTGAATTGGCTAAAAAAATATGAGTTTTTCAATCGACTTAATTCAATCTTTGATTTGGAAATTCATTGAATAAGGGATATTCAATTTAGCAATAGTCAGCTAGTAACTATTTTGTGGTTTGAGATTATATTGGAATTGGTCATGTATTGCATGCGACATTTCCATAAAATGACCAATGTGATTGGGATTCAGCAGTTATATAAAATTATCCCACTTGCGGTTTTAGACTAGTATTTGAGGTAAATAATGTATGACAATTGTGATAAGTATATAATAACTAAACCAGTTATTTTGAACTTCATATAAATGACTTTGAAGGGTCAAAGCTATAATGAACTATGATTGAAATATCATGAGTTATCTTGTGATTTTGTCAATTGAAGTACATACTTTATAGATACTATTGTTACGAGAAAGATATTTTTTTACAATGAATGATGAAAATTTATTAAAATCTTGAACTGTGAATATTTATTTAATATCAATGTATTTCTCATGATAAATAAAAAGCCGAAAATGAAAGCAATTTCTTTACTGATTGTATTATTGTTTTTTCTCATCTCCGGATCAATTAAGAAAGATGTCACATTTTCTAAAGATCATAAAATGATTTCTAAATATAATGTGATTTGGAGTTCTCCAAGTAAAGATCATAATGGTTCTATGCCTCTGGGTAATGGCGATATTGGCATCAATGGCTGGGTTGAGGAGAGTGGCGATATCTGCTTTTATATTGGAAAAACAGATGCCTGGGGTGATAACGGGCGCTTGCTTAAAGTTGGAAAGGTAAGGGTGAAGACCGAACCGGCAATTGTTTTTTCGGGTTCAAAGTTTAAACAGGAGCTGGATTTAAAAACCGGTACAATCAAAATTAGTTCGATTGGACAAATGGATGATCGGAAGGTTGATTTTAATTTTCGGTTATGGGTTGATGCCAATAACCCGGTGATACACCTTGACCATAAAAGTACGGTACCTTTACAAATGAGTGCCAATATTGAACTATGGCGGACTGAACCCGTGTCACTTCCTGAAATCAACGTCAGCGATTTGCTGGAAGATCGCTCTAAACCAGGTAGCTTATATAAGGAGGTGATTGTTGAACCCGACCATTTTGTTAAAACCCCAAAAAACTATATCGGGTGGTATCATCATAATGCCAAGTCCGTTGGTTTCGATCTTAATAATAAATTACAAGGCTTAACTGAATTTTATGAGGAGGACCCGATTCTGCATCGCACCTTTGGAGCTGTAATAACAGGTACAGACAGTGAGCGAATTAACGATAAAACCTTGAAAACTGCAGGAGCCAAAAAAAGTAGCCTCAAGGTATATGTATCAACCCGGCATCCTGCGCTACCCGATGAATGGCAAGCAAATATAGAGAAACTTATGGAGCAGCTTGAGGTAAATTCTGTTAAACAGCAACAGAAAGCCCATGAAAAATGGTGGGACGATTTTTGGAACCGCAGCTGGATTTATGTTACCCCGGCAGATGATCAGCAATCAGTAGATAGTGATGCTTTTATCGTAACCAGGGCATATACTTTGCAGCGCTTTATTGATGCCTCCGCCGGAAGGGGAAAACACCCTATTAAGTTTAACGGGTCAATTTTTACAGTACCAGCCGAAGGAAAGCCGGGGGATGCTGATTACCGTAGGTGGGGACCCGGCTATTGGTGGCAAAACACCCGGTTGCCATATTTAAGTATGTGTGCAGCCGGTGATTATGACCTGATGCAACCCCTTTTTAAAATGTATGTTGATGAAATTTACGAGTTGAGTAAAAAAAGAACCAATAAGTATTTTGGATTTGACGGGGCATATATTCCTGAAGTGATGTATTTCTGGGGCTCCGTATTTACCGCTACTTATGGCTGGACACCCTATGAAGAACGGGACGATCCTCTGCAAGAAAGTCCCTGGCACAAATGGGAATGGGTGGCAGGCCCCGAGCTGGTTTTTATGATGCTCGATTATTATGACTACACACAGGATCAGGATTTTCTTAAAAATAAAATCATTCCGCTGGCCAATGATGTTATGAAGTTTTTTGACAACTATTATAGTACAAATGAGCAAGGCGAGCTGGTGATGTACCCGTCAATGGCATGCGAAACCTGGTGGGATTGTACCAATCCAATGCCTGAGTTGGCCGGTTTGCATAGTATTACGAAACGCTTATTAGCAATGCCAGATGCTTTAACCAGTGAACAGGACAGACAGTTTTGGGCAACTATCAGCGATAAATTGCCGGATATCCCGCTTCGTGAAACACCATCAGGTAAGGCTCTTGCGCCGGCGACGCGGTTCGAAAAAAAGCATAATGTTGAAAATCCCGAATTGTATGCAGTATTCCCATTCAGGCTTTACGGTGTTGGACAACCTAATATTGATTTTGGGAAAAATGCATTAGCGCACCGTTGGGATAAAGGTAACTTCGGATGGCGTCAGGATGATATTTTTATGGCTTACATGGGATTAACCGAACAAGCCAGGGAGTACCTGGTGGGTAGGGCTAAAAACTACGATGAAAATTCACGCTTCCCGGTGTTTTGGGGGCCTAACTATGATTGGGTGCCTGATCAGGATCATGGCGGCGTTATGATGAAAACATTTCAATCGATGCTGATGCAGGCCGATCCCTATTCGAAAAAGATATACCTGACACCTGCTTGGCCTAAAGATTGGAATGCTGAATTTAAACTACATGCACCTTATAATACTGTAATTGAAGGACAGGTTGTTAATGGAGAAATCGAGTCGCTCAGGGTAACACCGGCTTCACGTGAGAAGGATGTGGTTGTTAATTGACTTGTTACATTAGAGACCATATAAATGAAGTATTGCAAAACATAGCCATTGCGGGAATTCTTCAAGCTGAAAATGGGAAATATTGGATTGTTGGACCTGATGCTGTTTATGTGTTTGATAACCTATTTTCTCAAGATTTATAACCCTCTCCGAGAAAAAGAAAATAAAATACGTATTGAAAAAAAATATGGTAAAAAATGAGGGCTGGTTTGATAAAAAAATCATTGATATAGTTCTACAGAATCTGTTGTCCAACGCATTCAAATTCACCGATGAAAATGGTGAAATAGTTTTAACAGCGGAAAGTGTCAGTTATAAATCTCATTCGATCAAATTTACCGTAACTGATAATGGTAGAGGGATTCCGGAAAAAGATTTGAGGAA